>NZ_JBVIVP010000002.1:0-761952 GCF_055595445.1 Streptomyces sp. NPDC040432
ACCTGCACATCGGACCCGGTGCGAGCCATCGCCACCTTCGCCACCGGCCTGTCACCCACCGGGTTGCCCACCGGAGCCAGCGGCGTCCAGTTGCCATCCGCCCGACGCACCGTGTGATACACCTTCCCGTCCGCCACCACAGCCACCTGAAGCTCCGCACCCACCGAAGCCGCCGCCACCTGCGTCACGTTCGACAACTGACCGGCTGCGCCGTGGACATCGCCGAAGGTGCCCCATGAACCGTTCCCGTTGCGGACGGTGTGGTAGAGCCTGCCCTCGTTGCTGACGGCCAGGACGTGCGTGTCGCCGTTGATGCCGGCTTCCGCGACGGCGCGGACGCCGCCGGGTACCGCGGCCGCCTCACCCTCGACGTTGCCGAAGCGGGTCCAGGTGCCGTCGGCGAAGCGCGTCGCGTGGTGCAGGCCGTTGCCGGAGTCGACGAGAACCTGCGCCTTCCAGGACTGCGCGGGGGCGGGCGGGGTGGGGGCGTCGGGGTACGGGTCGGCGTGGTCGGTGCCGAGTCCCCGGCTGCGGCCGCAACTCGGCCAGGCGCCCGGGCCCTGAACGGCGAGGACCTTCTCGGCTATCAGGATCTGCTGCTTCTTGGTGGCCTGGTGCGCGTACGCGGCGTACGCCGTGCCGCCGAAGGCCCGCCAGGTCGACGCGGAGAACTGGAGGCCGCCGTAGTACCCGTTGCCGTTGTTGATGCTCCAGTTGCCCGAGCTCTCGCACTGGGCGACCTTGTCCCAGGTCGCCACGCTGGCCGCCGAGGCCGAGGTGGTGCCCAGCGAGAGCGCGACGGACGCGCCGATGGCGATGGTGGCGGTGAGCGAGGCGAGCGCGGTCGTACGACGGCGAGCGGGCATGACGGATCCCCCGGGATGAAGACGTGGATGTACTGCGGACGCGCAGCGGTGCGGTGATCGGGGGTGCGCTTTTCGGCCGCACCTCCCGGTGTTCCCCGGCCCCTGCGGGCCGTTGACACGATCATGTCCGCTGGTCAGGGGCTGTTCCAAGGGGTTCCGGCCGGCCTGAAGGGGCCCTGGCCGGAAGCGTCCGCCGAGGCTTGAACCGGCGGTCGGGAGCGCGGTCGGGAGGCGTCACCACCGTCCGCGCCCGGACGTGCGGAAGCTCCGCTCGCGGGCGTCGGGCGAGCGGAGCGGGACGGGCGGCGTGGCCGCGGGCAGCGCGGAGCGGGACGGGACGGGGCAGGCGGAGCGGAGGGCGCCGAGCGGGGAGGGCTGCGCCGCCGGCGCGGGCGCGTGTGGGGACCGGGGCCGTACCGGGTGATGCCGGGCGGCAACCCCGTGCGCGTCAGCGCAGGGTGGTGCCCTTGTCCGTGCGGTACGTGGCCACGAGCGCGAGGCACATCGCGGCGATGGCGACCCGGCCCGAGGCCTGGAGCAGCGGACCGCGCAGCAGGATGAAGGAGTAGCCGGCGACGAGCGGGACGACGACGGAGATCAGGCTGCCCGGTGGCGAGCGGCGGGTGGCCCGCTTGGCATAGCGGCGGTCCACGCGGGCGGCGGCGTACCCCATGCCGAGCAGTCCGGCGCCCATGCCGAGCGGGCCGAAGTCGATCCACAGCTCCGCCCAGATCGGGGAGGAGAGGTTGGTGTTGACGGTGCCCATCCACGTGCCGACCATCACGCCGGTGTCACGCGGCTTGCCGGGCCAGACCGAGCGCGGCACCGCGAAGAAGATGGATCCGGCGAGCTGGCGGCCGTAGAAGTGGCCGGGACCGGAGTTGGAGTAGGTGATGGTGTTCGCGAACATGCCGACCTGGTCGTAGTCCTTGAGCGCCATCGGCTCCAGGAACGAGGTCGTCTCGACCGGCTTGTAGTTCTTCTCGTCGTAGCGGAAGCGGTCGGCGAAGGGGAAGACGAGGAGGGCGATCACCACGGCCATGGACAGGGCCACCCGGTACATCGCGGCGCTCACCGGGAACACCGTGAAGAGCAGCGCGAACATGACGGTGAGGAACCAGTAGCGCGGGTTGGAGATCGGGTTGTTGACGATCAGGTTCAGCCCGGCGAGCGCGGCCCAGGTCACGATGACCGACACCTTGCGACGGGCGAACTTCGAGGTGATCAGCCAGCGCGTGTACAGGAGCAGGGCGAGCAGCGCGGGCACGGTGCCGAAGCCGCGGAGCAGGGCCTGACCGGCCTGGCCGTCGCCGTTGGAGACGCCCGCCTCCTCGATGCCCGCGATGATCTCCTGCCGGCTGGAGAAGAACACGGCCGGGCCGCCCAGCTTCATGATGAAGGCGGCGCTGCACAGGAACGCGATGACGGTCAGGAGCTGGAGGCGGCGCCGGTGGGCCATGACCGGCCGCGCCTCCTTCTGCGAGCCGCCCGCGCGGCCGGTGGGCCGGTGGCGGGCCAGCAGGACGCCGACGTCGAAGGCGGTGCAGCCGAGCAGTACGAGGCCCACGGCGACGGTGAGGTCCGAGCGCGGGCCGACGACCGGCGTCGGTACCTGTCCGAGGACGGCCTGGGCGAGGGGCGCCACACCCATGGCCATGTAGACGAAGAGCCAGAAGGAGCCCTGGAGCAGCTTGCGGCGGCTGGTGAGGACCATTGCCGAGAGTCGGGCGCCGGCGTACATGGCGAGCAGGAGCTGGAGCCAGAAGGCCGCGTCGCGGGCGCCGGCACCGGATTGGGCGGCGACGAAGAACGGCAGGAAGACGGTGAACCCGAGGGCGAGCGGGACGGACAGCGCCCGGGAGAGCAGGGTGCGCGGGGTGGTGACCCTGCCCCACTTCGATTCGTCCTCGACGGGGGGTGCCTTGGGCGTGACGGTGGGCTTGCGTATGTCCGTAGCCACTGTTGCCCCCACCCCTGTGCGTGATCCGCGCGCAGTCTAGTCTGAGCGGTCTGCGCCCGGGGAGGCGCGTCGGGGTGGACGATGAGGGGCGACTGGTGCGTGATCTTCCTGCCTTCACGCTGGCCGGGTACGACAAGGGCCGCGGGCTGCTGACGCAGGCCCTCTGGTTCGCCGTGATGAACACGGTGTTCATGGCGTGGTTCTGTCCGGCGCGGCTGCGCGTGGCACTGCTGCGGGCCTTCGGGGCGAGGATCGGCGAGGGCGTCCTGATCCGGCACAAGGTCCGCGTGCTGTGGCCGTGGAAGCTGACCGTCGGGGACCACACCTGGATCGGTGAGGGCGCCTGGCTGCTGAACCTGGAGCCGGTGACCATCGGGGCGAACGTGTGCCTGTCGCAGGAGTCGATGCTGTGCACCGGCTCGCACGACCACCGGGCCGCCGACTTCCGCTACCGCAACGCCCCGATCACCGTCGAGGACGGCGCGTGGGTGGCCGTACGGGCGACCGTGCTGGCCGGGGTGACCGTGGGCCGCTGCGCGGTGGCGGGCGCGGGCGCCGTGGTGCACAAGGACCTGCCGGAACTGACCCTGCAGACCCAGGACGGCCGCCGCCGCCCGGTGGAGGAGCCGAAGTGAAAGTACTGCACGCCGTCACGCTGCACTCCCCCTCGCACGCCTTCGGCGGGCCGGTACGGGTCGCGCTGAACCTCGCCAAGGGGCTGCGCGCGCGGGGCCACGAGGCCCGGCTGCTCGCGCTCGGCGAGGGTTTCCCCGAGCCGTGGCCCACCGACGTGGAGGGTGTTCCGGCCAAGCTCTTCCCGGCCCGTCGGATCCTGCCCCTCGGCTTCAGCGGGATGACCTCGCCGGCCCTGCTGGTCTCGGCGGGGCGGCTGGTCCGGGAGGCCGACGTGGTGCACGTGCACCTGGCCCGGGACCTGGTCACCCTGCCGGTGGCTTTGGCCGCGCTGCGTGCCGGCAAGCCGCTGGTGCTCCAGACCCACGGGATGGTCGACCCGAGCGACAAGGCGCTGGCCAAGGTGCTGGACGCGGTGGCGGTGCGCCGTCTGCTGCGCGGTGCCGACGCCGTGCTGTACCTGACCCCGCACGAGCGCGAGGGGCTGGACGCGGTGGTCGGCTCGCCGCTGGAGCGGTCCGTGCGGCTGGTCAACGGCACTCCGGCGCAGGAGGAGCGGCCGCCGCTCGACGGACCGCCGCGGATCCTGTACTCGGCGCGGCTCCAGGCCCGCAAGCGGCCGGTGGACTTCGTGGACGCCGCCCCGGCGGTCCTCGCGGCCCACCCGGACGCGCACTTCGTGGTGGCGGGCCCCGACGAGGGCGAGCTCGCGGCCGTCCGGGCCCGGATCGACTCGCTCGGCCTGGGCGCGCGGTTCACGGTGCCGGGGGCCCTGTCGAGCAGCGAGGTCCTGACGGAGCTGCGGCGGGCCCACGTGTACGTCCTGCCGTCCGTCGAGGAGCCGTTCCCGATGTCGGTCCTGGAGGCCCTCGCGGTGGGCGTGCCCCCGGTGGTGACGCACTCCAACGGCCTGGCCCGCGACATCGCGGCGGCGGGCGCCGGCCGCGCCGTCGACCCGGGCCCGGAGGGGGTGGCCCGCGCGGTCCTGGACCTCCTCGACGCCGACACCAACGGCAAGGCCTCCCACGCGGCCCGCGAGCTGGCGACCGCGTCCTTCTCGATGGACGCGGTGCTGGACACCCTCCTGCCGGTGTACGAGGGAGCCCTGCGCCACTGAGGGCGGTGGCCCGCCCGTGCGGCCGGCGCCCAAGGGCCTGTCGTCGAAGTCCCGTCGTCGACCGCGAGGCAGACGGGAGTTCGACGACAGGTCCTAGATGACGTCCCGGCGTTCCTCGACGACCGGGAAGGCGGCCGTGGCGCGGCGGCGTTTGAGGACGCTCGCGTAGACGGCGAGGCCTACGCAGCCGGCCGCCATCATGATCAGGCCGACGAGGTCGAGGTTGACGCTCTCCAGCTCCCAGTCGCTCGCGAAGGTGAGGATGGCCCCCACCACGATGAGGGCGATGCAACCGCCGATGCCCCGCATAGGATTCGCCTCCGCTGTGTCGTGTGACCGCGCGGGTACCCCGAACGCGGGCACGAAAACGCCGCCGGGGCCCGGGTGTTGCGGGTGCGGCGGCGTTGTCGTGGTGGTGCCGGGGGGCTCGGCGGGTACGGGCTACGCGGGGATCCAGGCGAAGCAGCCGGTGGAGTTGAACGTGGCGGCGCCGCCCGGGACGGTGGCCGTGATCCGGTCGCCCGCCTTGGGCGGGGCCTCGGGGCCGGAGGCCAGGACGGAGCCGTCCTTGCCCTTGGCCTCCCAGGTGCAGGTGGTGCCCTGGGTCAGCGCCCGGTAGGTGCCCGCGGCGGGCGCGTTGCGGGATCCGTCACCGAAGCCCTTCTCCGCGACGGTCAACACCGGCTTCTGTTCGGGGCACAGGTGCGTGATCGCGTCCTTCGCGCCCTTGATCTCGCCGGAGATGATGGCCGCGGTCGCCGCGTCCTTGTCCCGCTTCGCGGTGCGCTCCACCCGCTGGCAGGCTTCCTCGCCGGTCTGGAGGACGGCCGCGGGGTCCATCTTCTCGGGGACCCGGCCGCTGAGGTACTTCTTCTCGTTGTCCTTGAAGCTGCCCGTCTTCGGGGTGAGCTTCGGGTCCGGCACTACGGGGCCCGTCGGCTTGGCGTCGGGGGCCACGGACGCGGCCGGCCCGGAGGGCGTCGGTGAGGCGTCCGCCGGGTCGGGGACCGAGGAGGAGGCCGGCGGCTTCGGCTTGACCGCGGCCCCGGCGTCGGCCTTGCCGTCGTCGGAGGAGCAGGCGGTCAGCGTCAGGGCGGCGGCCAGCAGAACAGCAGCCGCTGCGGAGCGTCGGTACATCAGGTGGCTCCCGTACTTACTGGGTACTCGGGGTGGAGAGGCGGACGGGGCCCGGCGTCACCAGCGGTGGCCGGGCCCCGTCCGCGCTCGGCGGTTACTTCGGGCCGAAGGTGAGGATCAGCT
This sequence comes from Streptomyces sp. NPDC040432, assembly GCF_055595445.1. NCBI lineage: Bacteria > Bacillati > Actinomycetota > Actinomycetes > Kitasatosporales > Streptomycetaceae > Streptomyces > Streptomyces sp. NPDC040432. The sequence goes on from NZ_JBVIVP010000002.1 coordinate 5,837, forward strand.
GCGGTGCGGCGTCCGCGGCCGTCGACTCCGAGGACCAGATCCACATCGGGTCGGTGCCCGTGCTCGTCAGGCCCAGGCCGGCGCTGGTGCCGAGCAGCGCCGAGACCACGGCGTTGTCCAGCTCGACGCTCTGGATGGCCGAGCCGTCCGGCACGCCCGCGACGCTGCCGAGCGGGGTGGTGCCGAGGGTGGGCTTGGTGTTGAACGTCGTGCCCGCGCCGCTCCAGGTGCCGGTGACCGGGACCACGGACACGGTGTCGGCGGTGCCGGCACCCGCCTGCGAGCTGGTCTTGAACTGGAGCGAGGCGGCCTTCAGGACCTGCCCGGACGGCGCGGCCGGGAGGGTGAAGCGCAGGTACGTCTCGTACGCCGAGGTGCCGCGCACCGCGAGCGAGGTGGACGTGCCGTAGGCGGCGTTCGGGGCGCCCTGGTTGATGTAGGTGTCCTCGGACGTGACGACCTTGGAGACCGTGTCGGTGGGCGCCTTGGCGAGGTCGAAGTGGTTCTTGACCTGCGCCTGGGTGAGGACCGTCGGGTAGACGGCCGTCTCGTCGATCTGCCCGGCGAAGAAGTTGCTCGTCGGGCGGGTCGGCCAGCTTCCGAGGTTGTCACCGCCGACGTGCCAGTAACCGGCGTACGGGGTGGAGTTCGTGGCGCTGTTCGTGCCCTTGTTCTGGCCGTCCACGTACAGGGTCATGCCGCCGGGGCCCTGCGTACCGACGACGTGGTGCCACTTGTTGTCGTTGTACGTCTCGAACAGACCGGTGGAGATGGTGCGGGTCGAGCCGTTGTAGACGCCGAAGATCAGACGACCGGTGTTGGTCATGTAGATCTGCTTGTCGTACGAGCCGCTGCTGTTGACCGTGTTGTTGCCGAAGCCGATCAGCTTGCCGCCGCGCGTGGTGTTCGTCTTGAACCACGTCTCGATGGTGTAGGTGGCACCGACCGACTGGCGGTGGTCGCTGTACACCTGCTGGCTGGTGCCGTTGAAGCCCATGGCCGTGCTGGAGCCGGTGACGGCGCCGGGGGTCTGGCGCAGGGTCGGGGCGTTGACCTGGATGCCGCTGGTGTTGCCGCCGTTGGAGGAGTCGGCGACGTAGGGGCTGACCGTGTCGTCGTAGCGCCAGTACAGCTGGGCGCCGTCGCTGCGGACCTTGTCCGGGTAGGCCTGGACCGAGGTCGGGATCGTCACGGAGACGTTCGCCGACAGGGCGCTGGTGTTGCCGGCGGCGTCGGTGGCGGTCACCCGGTAGGTGTAGGCCTGTCCGGCCTTGACCGTGGTGTCGTTCCAGGACGCCTGCGGGCGCTCGAACTCCAGGGAGTCGGCGTTGACCGTGGCGATCGGGGTGCCCGAGCCGTTCCGGTAGATCCGGTAGGTCAGCTTGCTGTCGTCCTGGTCGTAGCTGGTGCGCCAGCGGACCTGGGCCTCGCCGGGCTTGACGCTGGAGACGCTGGCGACCGGCGTGGTCGGCGCGCCGACGTCGCCGGTGGAGGCGAAGCGGGTCAGACCCTGCTGCGGCTCGCCGTTGATGAGCGTGAACTCACCGCCGACCCACATGTACTTGACGTCGTTCTTCTCCGCGACGGACATGACGCGCGGGCCGATGCCCTCGCCGATGCCGTCGTTGGCGTTGGGGTGCCAGCCGAGCTTGCGCGGGCCGCGCACGAAGCCGTCCACGGGCGCGGGGGCTACGCCTTCGTGGTCGGTCCGCTGGGCCAGCAGGAAGTTCCGCTTGCCGTCGGGGAACTCCAGCTCGGTGGAGCAGTCGTGCGCGTGCGAGGAGCTGTACAGGACTCCGTCGTACGGCTGGACGTACTGGGTCGCGCCGAGGCAGCGGTCGCGCCACTTCTCGCTGAAGTCGAGGTTCAGGCCGATGCGGCCGTCGAAGACGCCGCCGCCGGAGCCCTCGTTGCCCGTGTAGTAGCCCGTCGCGTCGGCCGAGATGTCCTTGACGACCGAGTTGGAGGGGATGTTGTTGTACGTCTTGGTGACCGCGCCCGTGGTGGCGTCGACGACGGCCAGCGCGTGCGTGTTCGCGTTGTTGACCGAGAAGAAGTCACCGCCGAGCAGGACGTTCTTGCCGTCGTTGCTGATCTCGATGGCGCGGCCCGGCTCGTCGGCGTTGGCGACGAAGGCCTTCAGCGCACCGGAGGAGGCGTCGACCGCGGCGAACCGCCCGCGGGTCTGGCCCTCGACGGTGTTGAAGTCGCCGCCCGCGTACAGGGTGTCGTCCGTGACGGCGAGCGCGCGCACGGTGGCGGGGAAGCTCGGGTGGAACGAGGCCTTGGGGGTGCAGCTCTCGATGTCGATCGCCGCGACGCTGGAGACCGGGGTCCCGTTGACGGCGCCGAAGTAGCCGCCCGCGTACAGGGTCTTCTTGTCCTTCGAGACCACCAGGGCCCGCACGGTGGCGGTGCCCTCGCCGACCGTGAAGGCCAGCTTGCAGGAGGTCGGGTTGCCCGTGGCGGCGTCGAGCGCCACGAAGTTCACGGCTTCCTGCTCGGTGCCGCTACCGGCGCCCTCGGGCGGGGTGACCGCCGAGAAGGTACCGCCGGCGAAGACGGTTCCGTTCGCCTGGTCCATCGCAAAGACGATGCCGTTCGGCTGCCAGGTGGGCAGTTCGTCGGCCGTGAACGCCACCGGCGGCGTGATGGCCGACGCCTCGGGCATCAGCACCAGGCCTATGCCGGCGCCGGTACCGGCCAGTGACAGGACGAGGGCAGCAGTCAGCCCTCTGGATCTACGCATGAGCCCCCCAGGGCAATCGCCCGGTTTGATGGCTGAAAATTATCCGAACAGCCATATGTACTGGCGCAGACTAGGGCTCACGCGAGTACCCGGTCACCTCACTTGACCCATTGCATACCAACTTGGAATCAACAAGGTTCACGAGGAGGGTGCACTTCGGACATACGGCAGGTTTGCCCCGGTCAGGCCGCGAAATATCGCAACGATGACCGGGACACGGCAAAGCGTAGGGGCAATATAAGCCCTCAGCGGTCGATGCGGACCGTTACGCCCGCCAGTTGGTCCTCGACCTGACGGATGTCGGCGTCCACCATGATCCGGGCCAATTCGGGCACCAGGACCGACGGCTTCCAGCCGAGGATCTCCTGGGCCTTGGAGGCGTCGCCGATGAGGGCGTCGACCTCGCTGGGGCGCTCGTACTTGGGGTCGTAGCGCACGTGGTCGTTCCAGTCGAGACCGGCGTGCGTGAAGGAGGACTCGACGAACTCGCGGACGGTGGCGGCGACGCCGGTGGCCACCACGTAGTCGGTCGGCTCGTCCTGCTGGAGCATCCGCCACATCGCGTCGACGTACTCGGGGGCGTAGCCCCAGTCACGGACGGCGTCGAGGTTGCCCAGGTAGAGGTGGTCCTGGAGGCCGGCCTTGATGCGGGCGACCGCGCGGGTGATCTTGCGGGTCACGAAGGTCTCGCCGCGACGCGGGGACTCGTGGTTGAAGAGGATCCCGTTGACCGCGAACATGTCGTAGGCCTCGCGGTAGTTCACCGTGGTCCAGTACGCGAAGACCTTCGCGGCGCCGTACGGGCTGCGCGGGTGGAACGGGGTCCCCTCGTTCTGCGGCGGCGGGGTCGCGCCGTACATCTCCGAGGACGAGGCCTGGTAGATCCGGGTGTCGACGCCGCTGGCCCGGATGGCCTCCAGCAGGCGCAGCGCGCCGAGGCCGGTCACGTCGCCCGTGTAGAGGGGGGCGTCGAAGGAGACGCGGACGTGGGACTGCGCGCCGAGGTTGTAGACCTCGTCGGGGCGTATGTCGCGCAGCAGGTTCACCAGGGCGACGCCGTCGGAGAGGTCCGCGTGGTGCAGGACGAAGGACCGGTTGGCGGTCTGCGGGTCCTGGTAGATGTGGTCGATCCGCTCCGTGTTGAAGCTGGAGGACCGCCGCACGAGCCCGTGCACCGTGTAGCCCTTGGAGAGCAGGAGCTCTGCGAGGTACGAGCCGTCCTGCCCGGTGACGCCGGTGATCAGTGCGGTCTTGCCCATGGGATCCCCCTGGTGGTGGTTGCTGTTCGACGTGGTGAGGCTGTGCCTCGGGGTGTGCGCGGGTCGGGCCCCGGCGGGGGGCGCACCGAGCGTTCGGGCCGCGGCCCGGGGCTGGATGGGTACCGTACACGTCCGTTGCGGCGGGCTTTGCGGCGGATTCCGCCCTCGACGGCCCGGGCGGAATCCGCCCTGCCGGAGCGGGGCCGCGGGTGCCGGGGGCCGGGTCCCGCGGGCTCGGATCCGGACCGTGCGGAATCCCGCGGCGACGGACTGGCATCATCGGCGGTATGACAAGTTCGCTGCCGCTCCTGCCCCCGCACGCCCGCGTCTTCGTCGCCGGTCACCGCGGCCTCGTCGGTTCCGCGGTCGTCCGCCGGCTGACCGCCGACGGCCACGAGGTGCTCACCCGGGGCCGGGCCGACCTGGACCTGCGCGACGCCGCGGCGACCGGGGCCTGGCTGAAGGACGTCCGCCCGGACGCGGTCGTGCTGGCCGCCGCCAAGGTCGGCGGCATCATGGCCAACAGCACCTACCCGGTGCAGTTCCTGGAGGACAACCTCAAGATCCAGCTCAGCGTCATCGCCGGGTCGCACGCGGCCGGCGTCGGGCGCCTGCTGTTCCTCGGGTCGTCCTGCATCTACCCGAAGCTTGCCCCGCAGCCGATCAGCGAGGACGCGCTGCTGACCGGTCCGCTGGAGCCCACCAACGAGGCGTACGCCCTCGCCAAGATCGCCGGCATCGTGCAGGTCCAGTCGTACCGCAAGCAGTACGGGGCCTCGTACATCTCGGCCATGCCGACGAACCTCTACGGTCCGGGCGACAACTTCGACCTGGAGTCCTCGCACGTCCTGCCCGCGCTGATCCGCCGCTTCCACGAGGCCGCGGCCGAGGGGCGCGAGCAGGTCACGCTGTGGGGATCGGGCACCCCGCGCCGCGAGTTCCTCCACGTCGACGACCTCGCGGCCGCCTGCGCGGTGCTGTTGGAGCGCTACGACGGCGACGAGCCCGTGAACATCGGCTGCGGCGAGGACCTGACCATCAAGGCCCTCGCCGAGACGGTCGCCGAGGTCACCGGCTTCCGGGGCGAGCTCGCCTGGGACACCTCGAAGCCCGACGGGACGCCCCGCAAGCTGCTGGACGTCGGCCGCCTCACCTCGCTGGGCTGGAAGCCCGGCATCCCCCTGCGGGACGGAATCGCCTCCACGTACCGCTGGTGGCTCGACCAGAACTGACTCCACCACGGCCCTCAGTACGCTCCGCGACCGTCGACGACGGCGCGGAGGGTACGGCCCATCACGTCGACGTCGCTGGTGAAGGACCAGTTGTCGACGTACTGGAGATCAAGCTGAATCGTTTCGTCCCAGGACAGGTCGGACCGTCCGCTGATCTGCCAGAGGCCGGTCATGCCGGGCCTCACCGAGAGCCTGCGCAGCTCGACCTCGTCGTACTCCGCCACCTCCTCGGGCAGCGGCGGGCGCGGGCCCACCAGCGACATGCTGCCGGTCAGCACGTTCAGCAGCTGGGGCAGTTCGTCCATGGAGGTCCGGCGCAGCAGCCGGCCCACCCGGGTCACCCGGGGGTCGCGGCGCATCTTGAACATCAGGCCGTCGTTCTCGTTGGCCCCGGAGAGCTCCGCCTTCAGCTTGTCGGCGTCCACCACCATCGTGCGGAACTTCCACATGACGAAGGGCTCGCCGTCGCGGCCGATCCGGTGCTGGCTGTAGAAGGCGGGGCCGCGCGAGCCGAACCGGATCGCCAGGACGACGGCGAGGAACATCGGTGACAGCAGTATCAGGCCGACTCCCGCCCCGATGCGGTCCAGCGCGGACTTGAGGAGGGGCTGCACGCCGCGGCTCACGGGCGGCGCGATCCGCAGCACGGCGAGACCGCCGGCGGACAGGGTCTCCAGCCGCTTGATCGATATCTCGACGAGTCCCGGGAACACCGCCAGTTCGAGGCCCTCGTCGTGCAGGGCCCAGGCCACGCGGCGCAGCCGCTCCCCCGCGATCCGCACACCGGGCGCGACGAGCACGAGGTCGGCGTGGTGGCTGCGGACGGCGCCGAGCACGGCGGCGGAGTCGCCGTTCGGCGTCGCCGGCATCACGCCGTCGAGCCGCGCGGCGACGGGTGTTCCGCTGGTCAGGGCGCCGGCGCCGACGGGTACCACGCCGACGACGACGTACGGGTGGTCGGTGCGGGCGGCGAGGTGGGCGATGACGTGCTCGGCCGCCTCGGGTTCCCCGACCACCAGGACCCGGCTGACCGCCTGCGCCTCGCGGCGGGCCGCCGTGAGGTGGCGGTAGGTGAGCTTGTGGCAGGCGACGGTGATCAGCAGCGCCGGCAGCAGTGCTCCGAGGGCGGCCAACCGCGGGGTGCTCTCGCCCGTCACCACCCGGGCCACGGCGAGCACCCCGATGAGAATCAGCCAGTCATGGAGGACGGGCAGGACTCCTCGGGATTCTCCGAGCACGCGGGAGGTGTAACGACGCCTCAGCGCCTGCACGCCGGTCCATGCCAGAGCGGCGCCGACGGCGCAGTACACGGGCCGGGCCTGCTGCGCGGCCTCGAAGACGAGGCCGACGGGCACGGCGGCGCCGAGGAAGTCGGCGGTGACTGCGGCGGGCAGGTACCAGCGGGCCTTGTCACCGAGGCGCCGCGCCGGGGCGGTTGCCGGCCCCGCCGACTCGGAGACCGCTCCGGCCGCCCTTTGCGCAGGAAAACGGACATGCCTCATGGGCCCCCCTGGCACGTGGTCTATGACGTTGGCGCGTGCCCGCGGCTTCCCCTGGCAACGAGCGACAGTCGCACCGGGAAACAGTACGACAAACACCCGTACGGTAAATGCCGTTTGCGTTAACGAGAGCTCTCGTTGCTCAAGCGTTAGAAACCGGTATCAACCACTCCGCATTTTGGACACCTCCTTCGCACGCGAAGGTGAATGGTTCGGATACCGGATACGTATCTTCGGACAACGAACCATTTCCAGCCAACCTTTTGACGCGGCCCTGACATCACGGCCCACAGGTGGCACTCTTCGACCGTTCATCGCACCAGCCCTGATCTGCCCGGAGGCCCTACCCAGCCGTCCGGAACCCCCCTTGCAGAAGGAGTCTGCGTTGAGTCCCACCCCCCAGAGGCGTGCCACCGCGGCCGGAGCGCTCGTCGCCGCGGCAGCACTGCTCGCCGTAGGCATACAGGCCGGCAGTGCCACCGCCGACGCCACCGCGTCGCAGGCCAGTGCGGCCGCCCAGCCCAACCCGGGCGCGGCCAACCTCAAACTCAGCGCTTCGGAGCGTGCGACGCTCCTTGCCGAGGCCAACTCCACCACCGTGCAGGCGGCCAAGGCCCTGGGCCTCGGCTCCGGCGAGAAGCTGGTCGTCCGCGACGTCGTCAAGGACGCCGACGGCACCACGCACACCTCGTACGAGCGGACCTACGACGGCCTGCCCGTGCTCGGTGGTGACCTCACCGTCCACGCCAAGGGCGGCGTCACCAAGAGCGTCACCAAGGCCACCAACCACGAGATCAAGGTCGCGGACACCAGCGCCTCGGTCACGCCGGCGGCCGCCGAGAGCCAGGCCGTCTCCGCCGCCAACGCCGAGGGCTCGAAGGAGGCCAAGGCCTCCAAGAACGCCCGCAAGGTGATCTGGGCGGCCGAGGGCGCCCCGGTCCTCGCGTTCGAGACCGTCGTCGGCGGGCTCCAGCACGACGGCACCCCGAACGAGCTGCACGTGGTGACCAACGCCAAGACCGGCGCGAAGATCACCGAGTGGCAGGCCATCGAGACCGGCACCGGCAACACCATGTACAGCGGCCAGGTGACGCTCGGGACCTCGCAGTCGGGCAGCAACTACACGCTGACCGACACCACCCGCGGCAACCACAAGACCAACAACCTCAACCGGGGAACCTCCGGCACCGGCACCCTCTTCTCGGGCACCGATGACGTCTGGGGCAACGGCGCGGCCTCCAACCTGGAGACCGCCGCCGCCGACGCGCACTACGGCGCCGCGGTCACGTGGGACTACTACAAGAACGTCCACGGCCGCAACGGCCTGCGCAACGACGGCGTCTCGCCGTACAGCCGGGTCCACTACGGCAACAACTACGTGAACGCCTTCTGGGACGACTCCTGCTTCTGCATGACGTACGGCGACGGTGACGGCAACGCCAAGCCGCTCACCTCCACCGACGTCGCGGCGCACGAGATGACCCACGGCCTCACCTCGGTCACCGGCAACATGACCTACAGCGGTGAGCCCGGCGGCCTGAACGAGGCGACCTCCGACATCTTCGCGGCGGCCGTCGAGTTCTACGCCAACAACCCGCAGGACGTCGGCGACTACCTGGTCGGCGAGAAGATCGACATCCGCGGCAACGGCACCCCGCTGCGCTACATGGACAAGCCGAGCAAGGACGGCTCGTCCAAGGACTCCTGGTACTCGGGTCTGGGCGGCATCGACGTCCACTACTCCTCGGGTCCGGCCAACCACTGGTACTACCTGGCCTCCGAGGGCTCGGGCGCCAAGGTGGTCAACGGGGTCAGCTACGACTCCCCGACCGCGGACGGCCAGCCCGTCACCGCGATCGGCCGTGACGCCGCCTCGAAGATCTGGTTCCGCGCGCTGACGGTCGGCTACTTCAAGTCGAACACGAACTACGCCGCCGCCCGCACCGCCACCCTCCAGGCCGCCGCCGACCTGTACGGCCAGGGCTCGACCACGTACAACAACGTGGCCAACGCCTGGGCCGGCGTCGCCGTCGGTGCCCGCATCGCCAACGGCGTGACGGTCACCAACCCCGGCAACCAGAACACCATCACGGGCAGCGCGGTGAGCCTGCAGATCCAGGCGAACAGCACGAACCCGGGTGCGCTGAGCTACGCGGCGACCGGCCTGCCGGCCGGTCTGTCGATCAACTCCTCCACCGGCCTGATCTCGGGCACGGCCTCCACGGCGGGCACGTCCAACGTGACCGTCACGGTGACCGACTCGCAGGCCAAGACCGGTACGGCGGCCTTCACCTGGACCGTCGGCACCTCGCAGCCGAGCGTGTTCGAGAACACGACCGACTACGCGATCGCGGACAACTCCACGGTCGAGTCGCCGATCACCGTGAACCGCACGGGGAACGCGTCCAGCGCCCTCAAGGTGGACGTCAACATCCTCCACACCTACGTCGGTGACCTGAAGGTCGACCTGGTCGCCCCCGACGGTTCCGTCTACAACCTGCGCAACCGCACCGGCGGCAGCGCGGACAACATCATCCAGAGCTTCACCGTGAACGCCTCCTCCGAGGTCGCCCAGGGTGTCTGGAAGCTCCGTGTCGCGGACCTCGCGAGCCTCGACACCGGCAAGATCGACAGCTGGAAGCTCACCTTCTGACCCCTCCGGGGCCGGACGTGAACCAGAGCTGAACCGTCAGATCACGGGGCCGCCCGGGAGCAGACCTCCCCGGGCGGCCCTGTTCCATGACCCGGCGGCGCCGGCCGGCCACTCCTGGCGGCCGGTCAGGGCCAACAACCCCCGGGCCAGTGCCCTCACCTCCAGGTCCGGGTGCGGCGTCCCGTCGCACGGCAAGCCGCGGACGACCCGGCGCGGTGAGGAGGCGATGCGCTCCACCGCCGACCGGGCCTCCGCCGGCAGCGTCCGCATCTCCGTCAGTGCGCGCAGCGCGTCCGGACTCGGCGCGTGCAGGGCGCCCCGGGGGACGAGTTGGCGCGCGATCACCGGGGCCGTGTCGTGCCTGCGGCCCGTGACGCGCCAGACGGCGGCGGCCGCGTCCGCCCGGCTCTCCCGGTCCGGTGCCCCCAGCCGCTCCTCCACCAGCGGCAGCAGCGCCTTCGCGGCCGGCCCGAGTTCGCCCGCCACCCGTACGGCCGCCCGGCGCCGCGCCACCGCCTCCGGCAGTCCCCGTACCGCGTCCACCGCCGGCCCCACCTCGCCCGTGACGTGGAACAGCGCCGTGGCCGACGCCAGGTCCCCGGCCTCGGCCGCGGCCCGCAGGGCCTGCGCCGAGGCGGTTCCTCCGGCAGCGCCGAGCGCCGCCAGGACCCCGGCCGAGGCGGGCAGGAGGCGTACGAGTTCGTCCACGCGGCCGGCCGCGAGCGCGGGGAACCCCCTCAGGGCGTCCACCCACTCGGCGCGGGGCCGGTCCGCGACCCGCCGCGCCACCGGCTCGGCGTCCGGGCCGAAGACGTCCACCACGACGGACACGATGGTGCCCGGCGCGCCGATGGGCGTGAGTCGGAGTTCGGCGGCCTCGTGCGGCAGTTCGTCCATCAGCCGCAGGACGAGCGCGACGGCCCCCGGCACCCGCAGCCGCACCGCGGCGTGCGTCGCCGCCACCCGCACGGCGGGGTCCTCGGACCGCAGGTGGGGGTCCAGCCACGGGGCGGGCCCGCCGCCGTCCAGCGCGGCGGCGACGCGCGCCACCCGGCACAGGTCCTCCGCGTCCTTCGCGGTCGCGGCCAGCCACGGGAGTACGTCCCGTTCCCGGTCGCGCCACTGCTCGGTGAGCGCCGCGGCCAGCGGCAACCCCCGCTCCACCGCCCGGAGCGCCGCGTCGGGATCGTCCAGCAGACGGTCCACGAGCGGCCGGTGGGCGTCGGGCCACGGGTGGCCGCACTCCTCTACGGGCGCCGCGCCGTGGGCGTCGATCGCCGATTCCACCAGGTCCGGCGGCAGCGGCAGCGGGGCCGTGCGCAGCAGGTCCGTCACCGCCGCCCTGCGCACCGCGGGTTCCGGCGCGGACAGCAGTGCCCGGTTGCGCTGGGCCGCGCCGGCGGGCGAGACGTCGAGCAGGCCGAGGGCGGTGACGACGTCGGCCCGCACCTCGGCGTCCCGTTCCTCCTCCAGCCGGGCCCGCAACAGCGGGAGCAGCGGCAGGGAGGCCTCCTCGCAGGCGGCGACGATCCACACCATCGCGCGCCGGACCTCCGGGTCCTCGTCCGCGGTCAGGCCCAGCAGGGGAGGCAGGGCGGCGGCCACCGCCCGGCGCACCCGACGGTGCTCGGGTCCCGCCCCGTCGGCGGCGCCGCGCAGCAGCCACAGCAACGGCAGCCGGTGACCGGGCCCGTCGGCGGCGAGCCGCGCGAGGAACGGCACGGCCGCGGCCGTCGCCGAGTACACGCTGCCCTGGTGGCAGAGCGACGAGACCAGCTCCTGCGATGCCTCCTCCCGCACGCCGGCGTCCGCCGAGCCGGCCGCCCGCAGCAGGTCGGGCACGTCGTCCGCCCGCCCGTAGGCGTGTTCCAGCTCGGCCCAGTCGATGTCGTCGATCCCGTCCCACATGGAGCCGACCCTAGGGCCTGTCCACCCGACCCCCTCCCCACGGGACCTGCTGCCCCCGACGCCGGGACCTTCGGCGCTGCCGACCGGTACGACGGCGGGGAGATAGTGGAGGCAGGCGAACCTACGGAACCGTAGGTTCGAGTGATTCCGAGGACGTGCGCCATGCCCCAGAGCCCTACGAACGCTCCCCCCGCGCAGCGCCCCTGGCTGATCCAGGGCGGCATGGGCGTCGGCGTCTCCGGGTGGCGGCTCGCCCGTGCGGTGTCGGTGACCGGTCAACTGGGCGTGGTGTCCGGCACCGCGCTGGACGTCGTGCTGGCCCGCGTCCTGCAGACCGGCGACCCGGGCGGCCACGCCCGCCGCGCCCTGGCCGCCTTCCCGCTGCCCGAGCTCGCGCAGGCCGCCCTCGACTGCTGGTTCCGTGAGGAGGGCCTGCCGGACCGCACCCCGATGCGGACCACCCCGCGCCTGCGCGCGGCCGGCGGGGCCCCGGCGGAGGTCCTCACCGTCCTCGGCAACTTCGTCGAGGTCTGGCTCGCCAAGGAGGGACACGATGGTGTCATCGGCATCAACTACCTGGAGAAGATCCAGCTGGCCACCGCCCCCGCGATGTTCGGCGCGATCCTGGCAGGCGTCGACCACGTGCTCGTGGGCGCGGGAGTCCCCGGTCAGATCCCGGCCCTCGCCACCCGATTGGCGCGCTGCGAACCCTGCGTGACCCGGGTCTCCGTCGTGGGTCAGGAGGAGCCGCTGGAGCAGCTCTTCGACCCGCGGGCGCTGCTCGCCGGGCACCTGCCCGGCCCACTGCGCCGCCCGGAGGTCCTGGCCATCGTGTCGCTGCCGGTGCTCGCGGCCTATCTGGCCCGGGACGAGGCCACCCGTCCCGACGGCTTCGTGATCGAGACCAGTCGGGCCGGCGGTCACAGCGCCCCGCCGCGCGGGCCGATGACCCTGGACGCGGCGGGCGAGCCCCTCTACGGGCCGCGGGACGATCCCGACCTCGCCAGGATGGCCGCGCTCGGGCTGCCCTTCTGGCTCGCGGGCGGCCAGGCCTCCCCCGAGGCGGTGGCCGCCGCCCGGGCCGCCGGCGCCGCCGGCGTCCAGGTCGGCAGCGCCTTCGCGCTGTGCGAGGAGTCGGGCATGGCCCGGGCGCTGCGCGAGGAGCTGCTCGACCGCGCCCGCGCGGGAACCCTGACGGTCCGCAACGACCCGGGGGCCTCCCCCACCGCGTTCCCGTTCAAGGTGGCCCGACTGCCCGGGACGGTTTCCGAGCCGGAGGTGGCCGCCGCCCGGCGCCGGGTCTGTGACCTGGGCTTCCTGCGCACCCCCGTCCGGGGTCCGCGCGGACTCGTGTACCGGTGCGCGGCCGAGCCGGTGGCCGCGTACGTGCGCAAGGGCGGGGACGCGGCGGACACCGAGGGCAAGCAGTGCCTGTGCAACGGGCTGCTGGCCACGATCGGCCTCGCGCAGCGGCGGCCGGGCGGGCGGACCGAACCCCCGCTGGTGACGATCGGCAAGGACCTGTCGTTCCTGCCCCGGCTCGCCCCCGACGCCTCCCCTTATACGGCGGCGGACGTGGTGCGGTGGCTGGAGCCGGGGGCGCGACCGTAGGACCGGCGGGACGACGGACGCGCGGGAGCCCGGCACCCTCGGGGGTGCCGGGCCCTCGTACCGCTACGGCGTGCGCCTCGGTCCTGCGGTCAGCCGATGTTGCGGAAGACCGACCGGAAGACGTCGTCCTCGTCGTAGTGGTCGGAGTCGTTGTCGTCGTCGTGGCGGCCGTCGTGGCGGCCGCCGTGGTGGCCGTGGTCGTCGGTCGGCTTGAAGTACACGGAGCGGACGTTCAGGTTCCGTGCCTGGTCGCCCGGCTCCAGCACCTCCTGGGGCTCACCCCCGCAGCTGCGGTTCGAGAAGACCAGCGCGAGGGAGTCGGTGTCGTTCGCCACCTTGAAGGCCGGGTGGTTGCGCGTGCCCGGCAGCTGGTAGCACGTGTCGTTGTCGGCGGGTTCGATCGACCTGCGGTGTACGTCGCCCTCCTCATCGGCGTACCAGTAGTGCAGTTCGCCGAGGGAGTCGCGGTCGTGCCGGTCGCCGGCCGTCGCCTGGCCCGCGGCGGGAAGCACGAGCGCGAGGCTCGCGAGCAGCACGGTGGCTGTGGTGCGAAGACGCATGGGGGATCCGTTTCTCGGGGTTCCGCGGATGCCTGGCTGTCGACATCCGCGAGACAACGTAGGAGCGGATCCCTTTGCAGAATCGATTCCGCATACGCAATGTGTTCGATGGTTCACCCTCTCGGGGCGCCCCCCGGAGTGACCCGCGTCCGTACGGCCCACCGCCCCGCCCCGCGGTCGCGGGACGGGGCGGAACGGGCGGGCGGGCGGGCGGGCCCACGGCTCACCGCAGTACGACACCGCCAGGGACCTCGGTGTTCACCGGGGCCGCGACCAGCCCGAGCTCGGCCGGGGCGGCCAGCAGCGGGTGCGACGGCAACACCCGAACGGTGTAGCCGAAGGGGCCGGTCCGGTCGAGGGCGAGCGGGCCCTCGTACACCCACCGTCCCTCCAGGTCGGGGCCGGCGGCGGGCTTGAGCGGGAAGCTCCGCCCGTCCCGGATCACGTCCTGCGCGTCCACCCGACCCGCGACGGCCTGCACCTCCACGTCCTCGGGCGTCAGCGAGTCGAGCGCCACCCGGACCCGCAGCGTGAGGGTGGCCCCCAGCTCTGCGGTGCCCCCGACGGGCGCCGCCGCGACGGCCTCCACGTGCTCGACGGCGACCCGCGGCCAGGCCGCCCGGATCCGCCCCTTCCACCAGGCCAGGTCCCGTGCCGCGTCGGCGGTCAGGGCGCGGTGCGAGCGGGCGGCCGGAGTGTAGAGCCGCTCCACGTACTCACGGACCATGCGTCCCGCGAGCACCTTCGGCCCCAGGGACACCAGGGTGCGCCGGACCATCTCGATCCACCGCACGGGCAGTCCCGTGCGCCCGGTCCGGTCGTAGAACCGGGGGGCGACCCGGTTCTCGATCAGCTCGTAGAGCGCCCCGGCCTCCAGGTCGTCGCGCCGCTCCTCGTCCGTGCCGAGCCCGTCGGCGGTGGGGATGGCCCAGCCGAAGTCGGGCTCGAACCACTCGTCCCACCAACCGTCCAGGACGGAGAGGTTGAGACAGCCGTTGAGCGCGGCCTTCATCCCGCTGGTCCCGCAGGCCTCCAGCGGACGCAGCGGGTTGTTCAGCCAGACGTCGCAGCCCGGGTAGAGCTTCTGCGCCATGGCCATGCCGTAGTCCGGCAGGAAGACGATGCGGTGGCGCACCCGCGGGTCGTCCGAGAACCGCACCAGCTCCTGGACGAGCCGCTTCCCGCCGTCGTCGGCCGGGTGCGCCTTGCCCGCGACGACGATCTGCACGGGCCGGTCCGGATCCAACAGCAACCGGCGCAGCCGCTCGGGGTCGCGCAGCATCAGCGTGAGCCGCTTGTACGACGGCACGCGCCGGGCGAAGCCGATGGTCAGCACGTCCGGGTCGAGGACGGAGTCCACCCAGCCCAGTTCCGCGTCCGCGGCCCCGCGCTGCTTCCAGGAGGCCCGCAGCCGGTCCCGTACCTCCTGGACCAGTTGCTCGCGCAGCACCCGGCGCACGTCCCACACGTCCTGGTCGGCGATCTGCGCGACGGCGTCCCAGCGGGCGGAACCGCCGACGGCGAGGGCGTCCTCGGTGCGCCCGGAGCCGATCTGGCGGGCGCCGAGCCGCATGACCTCGGGGGCGACCCAGGTGGGGGCGTGCACCCCGTTGGTCACGGACGCGATGGGTACGTCGACGGGGTCGAAGCCCGGCCAGAGCCCGGCGAACATGCCCCGGCTGACCGCCCCGTGGAGGGTGGAGACGCCGTTGGCCCGCTGGGCGAGGCGCAGTCCCATGACGGCCATGTTGAACACCCCGGGATCGCCGCCCGGGTACGACTCCGCGCCGAGTTCCAGGATCCGGTCGACGGGTACGCCGGCCAGTTCGGCGGCCTCGCCGAAGTGCCGGGCGACCAGGCCCCGCTCGAATCGGTCGATGCCGGCCGGGACGGGGGTGTGGGTGGTGAACACCGTCCCGGCGCGGACGGCCTCGACGGCGGCGTCGAAGCCGAGGCCGCGCTCCCCTTCCAGTTCCCTTATGCGTTCGAGCCCGAGGAAGCCGGCGTGTCCCTCGTTGGTGTGGAACACCTCCGGGTCCGGGTGCCCGGTGATCCGGCAGTAGGTGCGCACCGCGCGCACGCCGCCGATCCCCAGCAGCATCTCCTGGAGCAACCGGTGGTCGCTGCCGCCGCCGTAGAGGCGGTCGGTCACCTCGCGGGCGACGGCGTCGTTGTCCTCGACGTCGGAGTCGAGGAGTAGCAGCGGGACCCGGCCGACGCGGGCCTGCCAGACGTGGGCGTGCAGGGAGCGGCCGCCGGGCAGGGTCAGCGAGACCCGGGCGGGGGACCCGTCCTCCTCGCGGAGCAGCGAGACGGGCAGCTCGTTGGGATCCAGGACCGGGTAGTGCTCCTGCTGCCAGCCGTCCCGGGACAGGGACTGGCGGAAGTAGCCGTGGCGGTAGAGGAGTCCGACGCCGATGAGGGGGACGCCGAGGTCGCTGGCGGCCTTGAGGTGGTCGCCGGCGAGGATCCCGAGCCCGCCGGAGTACTGGGGGAGGGCGGCGGTGATCCCGAACTCCGGGGAGAAGTAGGCGATCCCGGCGGGCAGGTCGGCCGCGTTCTCCTGGCTCTGGTACCACCTCCCGCCGTGGAGGTAGTCATCGAGGTCGGCGACGGCGACGGCGAGCCGGCGCAGGAACCGCCGGTCGGCGGCGAGTTCCGCGAGGCGGGCCGCGGGGACCGCGCCGAGCAGCCGGACGGGATCGCCGCCGGCGGCCTGCCAGCCTTCGGGGTCGACGGATTGGAAGAGTTCGCGGGTTTCCGTATGCCAGGACCAGCGCAGGTTGCGCGCGAGTTCGGCGAGCGGAACGAGGGGTTCGGGGAGGACGGGGCGCACGGTGAATCGACGGATAGCCTTCACGTGTTCCACCTTCGCAGGGGATGACGGATCGGAGCGGCCGCACCACGCTGTGCACCCGCGCATCGCCCCCGGAAGGCTAGCGGCGAACCCCGCCCCGGACCATCCCGCCCTTCGGGCCGCGGGCGCGGCGGTCAGCGCGCGGGGCCGTCGGTCGTCAGGAGGGCGTCCAGGCAGGGGTGGAGGGCCGGGGGCAGGGTCGTGCGGTCCAGTGCGCCGAGGGCGGCGCGGGCCGGCGGTGACAGGAAGCGGGCGAGTTGCAGCAGGGCGCCCAGTTCGGTCTCCAGCGCGGACGCGTCCGGCTCGCGGGCGGCGGCGCCGGCCAGGGCGGCGCACAGCAGGGCGCCCGTCTCGGGGTCCCAGGAGTCGGGCCAGTCGGCGGCCCCGGCGGCGGCCAGTTCCCGGACCCGTGGGTCGGGTGTCCGCAGCAGGCGTACGTACTCCCTTGCGCGGGGGTCGGCTTCGAGGCGGTCCCACTCCCCCAGGGCGCGCGCGCCGGGGCCCGAGAGCAGCACCCGGGCCGAGGCGCCGGTGTCCAGCCGGTCGGTGGCCCGGCCGTAGGACTCGATGCGTTCCAGCACCACCCAGGCCCCGAGCGGGGTGCGCAGGCTCAGGCCGGTGCGCGGTATGCCGCGCAGGCAGCGCACGACGGCCCGGGTGCCGGCGCCGACGGGCTCCACGGGTCCGGAGACCTGGAGCCGGCCCGCGCGGGCGAGCAACCGGGTCAGCACCGGGGGCGGCGACGGCATGACGGCGAGTCGGCCCAGGTCGGTGTCGTCCAGGCCGGTCTCGACGGAGGGCAGGGCCGCCAGTTGCGCCTCCAGCGCGCCGGGGTCCTCCTCCTCGCGGGCGGCACTCACCAACGCGGCGGCCAGGATCCGTTCCGCTTCGGGTCCCCACAGGGTGGCGGCGGCGTCCCGCGCGGCAGCCGCGCGCATCCGCGGGTCGGGCGCGTGCAGGCGCCGTACGAGGGGATATTCCTGCTGCTCCATCGGACCCATGCCAGGCATTGTCCCGCTTGCGGCCGGTCGCGGGCACGGGGTGGACAGGGCTCCGTCCGGCCGGCGGCGCCGGGAGCGGTCCGCGGGCGGTCACGGGTGGTCGGTCACCGCTGGTCGGGCCTCCGTGCTCGCGCGGCCCCGGTCAGGCGTCGCCGGCGAGCCGGGCGTGGAGGTGTTCGTCGTGCCAACCGTCGGCGTGCAGCAGCGCCCCGCGCATGGTGCCCTCCAACGGGAAGCCGGCTTTGAGCGCGACGGCGCAGGACGCCGGGTTGTCCACGGAGTGACAGATCCGCAGCCGGTGCAGACCGCACTCCTCGAACGCCCATCGGGACACGGCAGCGACGGCCTGTGCCACCGCGCCCCGGCCGCGACCGGCCCGCAGCAGCCAGTAGAGGAACTCCGCGCTCGCGCCGGACCGATCGATGTCGGCCAAACCGACGAGGCCGACCGCCGCACCCGGACCGCCGTCGCCGTCGGGATGCGCGACCGCCCAGGCGGCGCCCTCCCCCTCGTCCCACCGTCGGGCCCACCGCTCGATCCGTTCGCGGGCGGCGGGGAGGGTCATCGGCTCGACCCGGTTCCAGTGCCGGACGTCCGGATCCTCGTACGCAGAGGCCACCACCTGCGCGTCCGTCGCGCGCCAGGGCCGCAGGACCATGCCGCACGGCAGCGCGAACACCGGTTGCGGTGCCGCTCCCCACCCCTTCACCGAAGGTGCTCCCGGGGCCGGCGGGGCGGTTGGGGCGGTGGCCCTCTTGCTGTACATCGCTGTTTCCTCACCGACTTGACGGGGCGTCGGGAGCCGGCGATCCGGTCCTTTGTGCGCCACGTGCCACTACGTACGAGTAGTTAACCAACGGCTCGGATTGGACGGGGTGTGCGTGGGGCAGGGCTCTGCGGGTACGCGCGGTACACGCACGGCGCACCCGCCCACCCCCTTTCCCCGCCACCCGAGTGAACGCGGACAGGAGCGGCCATGCCCGCAGCCCAGCCGTCTTCCGAGCGGCTAGAAACAGAGCGAACAGAGCGTGCACTACCAGCCGTGATACCGGCTGGCCTGTTGTCACCGAGCCCTGCGAACTGCCCCCAGGTGATCCCATCATGATCGGTCGCATTCCCGTGCTGGACGTCCGCCCTGCCGTCGATTGCGGCGCCAGACCCGCCAAGGCGGTCGCGGACGAAGTCTTCGAGATCTCCGCCACCGTGTTCCGCGAGGGCCACGACGCCGTGGCCGCCCATGTCGTACTGAGGGATCCGAGCGGGCGACTGCGCCCGCCGATCCCCCTGCGCGAGCTCGCCCCCGGCACCGACCGGTGGGGGGCCCGGATCTCCGCCGATACCGAGGGGAGGTGGACGTACACCGTCGAGGCGTGGAGCGATCCCGTCACCACCTGGCGGTCCCACGCCGCGATCAAGATCCCGGCGGACATCGACACCGGTCTCGTCCTGCTCGAAGGTGCGGAGCTCTACGAGCGGGCCGGCGCCAAGATTCCCAAGCGGGACGGCCGCGCGGCGGTGCTCGGCGCCGCCGCGATCATGCGCGACGAGGACCGGCCCGTCGCCGAGCGGTACACGGCCGCGCTGGCGCCCGAGGTGGACGCCGCGCTCGCCAGGCGCCCGTACCGGGAGCTGGTCAGCGCCGCCAAACCGCTGCCGCTGCTGGTCGAACGCAAGCGGGCCCTCTTCGGTTCCTGGTACGAGATGTTCCCCCGTTCCGAGGGAGCGGTGTTGGAGCCCGGCTCGGCCCCGGTCAGCGGCACCTTCCGGACCGCCGCCGAGAGGCTGCCCGCGATCGCGGACATGGGCTTCGACGTGGTGTACCTGCCGCCCATCCACCCCATCGGATCCACCTACCGCAAGGGCCCCAACAACACTCTTTCGGCAGGGAGTTGGGACCCCGGCGTGCCGTGGGCCATCGGTTCCACCGAGGGCGGTCACGACGCGGTCCACCCCGAGCTCGGCACCATCGAGGACTTCGACGCCTTCGTGGCCGCGGCCCGTGAGCTGCGTCTGGAGATCGCTCTCGACTTCGCGCTCCAGTGCTCCCCCGACCACCCGTGGGTGGAGAAGCACCCCGACTGGTTCCGCCACCGGGCCGACGGGACGATCGCGTACGCCGAGAACCCGCCGAAGAAGTACCAGGACATCTACCCGGTCCACTTCGACACCGACATGGCCGGCATCGTCGAGGAGACGTGCCGGATCCTGCGGTACTGGATGGACCACGGCGTCCGGATCTTCCGGGTCGACAACCCGCACACCAAGCCGGTGGTCTTCTGGCAGAAGGTGATCGCGGACATCAACAAGTCCGACCCGGACGTGATCTTCCTGGCCGAGGCCTTCACCCGGCCGGCCATGATGCGGGCCCTGGCCGCCGTCGGGTTCCAGCAGTCGTACACGTACTTCACCTGGCGCAACACGAAGTCCGAGCTGACCGAGTACGTGAGCGAACTGGCGGACGACCGTTCGGCCTCCGTCATGCGGCCGAACTTCTTCGTCAACACGCCCGACATCCTGCACGAGTACCTCCAGCACGGCGGCCGCCCCGCCTTCGAGGTCCGCGCGGTCCTCGCGGCCACCCTCTCCCCCACCTGGGGGGTCTACGCGGGCTACGAGCTGTGCGAGAACGCCCCGGCCAAGGCGGGCAGCGAGGAGTACCTGGACTCCGAGAAGTACGAGTTCCGGCCACGCGACTGGGCCGCCGCCGACCGCGAGGGCCGCACCATCGCCCCGCTCATCACCACCCTGAACCAGGTCCGCCGGCGCAATCCCGCCCTCCAGCAGTTGCGGGACATCCACTTCCACTCGACCGACAACGAACAGGTGATCGCCTATTCGAAGCACGCGGGCGCCAATTCCGTACTGGTGGTCGTCAACCTCGATCCGCACCACACCCAGGAGGCGACGGTCTCGTTGGACATGCCGGTACTCGGCCTCGACTGGCACGGGTCCCTCGCGGTGCGCGACGAGCTCACCGGCGATACCTATCACTGGGGCAGGGCGAACTACGTACGCCTGGAGCCGGGTCGTACGCCCGCGCACGTACTGGCCGCTCTGCGACCGTCCCCGCCCACCGGAGGGTCACCCACCACATGATGATCAACGATCCCGTCCACGACACCTTCGAGGACACCCCCGCCAAGGACCGCGACCCCGACTGGTTCAAGCGGGCGGTCTTCTACGAGGTCCTCGTCCGCTCCTTCCACGACAGCAACGGCGACGGCGTCGGCGACCTCAAGGGGCTCACCGCCAAACTGGACTACCTCCAGTGGCTCGGCGTCGACTGCCTCTGGCTGCCGCCGTTCTTCGCCTCACCCCTGCGCGACGGGGGCTACGACGTCTCCGACTACACGTCCGTGCTGCCCGAGTTCGGCGACCTCGCCGACTTCGTGGAGTTCGTGGACGCCGCGCACACCCGCGGCATGCGGGTGATCATCGACTTCGTCATGAACCACACGAGCGATCAGCACGAGTGGTTCCAGCAGTCGCGCAAGGACCCGGACGGGCCCTACGGCGACTACTACATGTGGGCCGACAACGACAAGCAGTACCAGGACGCCCGCATCATCTTCGTCGACACCGAGACCTCGAACTGGACGTACGACCCGGTCCGCAAGCAGTACTACTGGCACCGCTTCTTCTCGCACCAGCCGGACCTCAACTACGAGAACCCGGCCGTCGTCGAGGAGATCGTGTCCGCGCTGCGCTTCTGGCTGGACCTCGGCATCGACGGTTTCCGTCTCGACGCCGTGCCCTACCTGTACGCCGAGGAGGGCACCAACTGCGAGAACCTCCCGCGCACCCACACGCTCCTCAAGCGGGTCCGGGCGGAGATCGACGCGCACTACCCGGACACCGTGCTGCTCGCCGAGGCAAACCAGTGGCCCGAGGACGTCGTCGACTACTTCGGGGACTACGCGAAGGGCGGGGACGAGTGCCACATGGCGTTCCACTTCCCCGTCATGCCGCGCATCTTCATGGCCGTACGAAGAGAGTCCCGCTACCCCGTCTCGGAGATCCTGGCGAAGACCCCGGCGATCCCGGACCGCTGCCAGTGGGGCATCTTCCTGCGCAACCACGACGAGCTGACCCTCGAAATGGTCACGGACGAAGAACGCGACTACATGTACGCCGAGTACGCCAAGGACCCGCGGATGCGGGCCAACATCGGCATCCGGCGCCGGCTCGCCCCGCTCCTGGACAACGACCGCAACCAGATCGAGCTGTTCACCGCCCTGCTGCTGTCCCTGCCCGGCTCGCCGATCCTCTACTACGGCGACGAGATCGGCATGGGCGACAACATCTGGCTCGGTGACCGCGACGGCGTCCGGACACCCATGCAGTGGACCCCGGACCGCAACGCCGGTTTCTCCTCGTGCGATCCGGGCAGGCTGAACCTGCCGGTCATCATGGACCCGGTCTACGGGTACCAGGTCACCAACGTCGAGGCGGCCATGGCATCGCCCTCGTCGCTGTTGCACTGGACCCGGCGACTGATCGAGATCCGCAAGGCGAACCCCGCCTTCGGACTCGGCTCGTACACGGAACTGCCCTCGTCCAACCCCGCGGTACTCGCGTTCCTCCGCGAGTTCGGCGACGACCTGGTGCTGTGCGTGCACAACTTCTCGCGCTTCGCGCAGCCCACGGAGTTGGATCTCCGGTCGTTCAACGGGCGGGTCCCGGTGGAGCTCACGGGTGACGTGCGCTTCCCGCCGATCGGCGAGTGGCCGTACCTGCTGACCCTGGCGGGCCACGGCTTCTACTGGTTCCGCCTGCGGAGCGACCAGCGCGCCGACTGACGGACCGAGCAGGGGGGCGGGCACTCCTTTGGGTCAATCGCCCGCCCCTGTACGGATCATCCTGACCCGACACTCGCACATACCGGAGAAGCAACTGCCGCACATCCGGGACACTCTGCGCATTCTGTGACGGCCCGGGGAAAGGACGCGACGCCATGTCGGAGGCTGCATCCGCCCGGAGCCGGCTGACGGCCGACCGGGCCGCCGGGATCGGCCCGCTGGAACCGATGCTGAGGGCCTGGTTGCCCGCACAGCGCTGGTTCGCGGGCAAGGGCCGCACCATCAGCAGGTTGAGGGCCGTTTCGGCGGCCGAACTGCTGCCGCCGGGATCCGTTCCCGGCCTGCTCCACCTGCTCCTCGACGTGGACGGGGACTGCTACCAGCTGCTGCTGGGCATCCGCCCGTCCCCGCTCCCGCCCGCCCTCGCGCCCGCACTGATCGGGACCGCCGAGGACGGCCCGTACGCGGGCAGGGCGGTCTACGAGGCGCTGGGCGATCCCCGGCTCGCCGCCATGCTGTTGGAGCGACTGCGCTCCCCCGGCACCCTCGGCCCGCTCCGTTTCGACCGGGACCCACAGGCCCCGGTCCCGGCCGGGCTGCAACCCCGGCCGCTCTCGGGGGAGCAGACCAACTCCTCCCTCATCTATGGAGATTCGTTCATCCTCAAGGTGTTCCGCCGGGTCGGTCCCGGCGTCAACCCGGACCTGGAGCTGCCCAGAGCGCTGGCCGCCGCCGGCTGCTCCCGGGTACCCGCTCCCGTCGCCTGGTACGAGGCCGACCTGCCCGGGGCGGAACCGTTGACCCTGGGCGTGCTCCAGCCGTACCTGCGCGGCTCCCACGACGGCTGGCAGCTGGCCCTGCGCCGGCTGGGCGCGGGCGCCGACTTCACCGCCGAGGCGCACGCACTGGGCCGGGCCACCGCCGAGGTGCACAGCGCCCTCGCCGCCGCCCTGCCCACCATCGCGCTCGGGCCCGAGCAGACCGCCCGGCTCGCCGCCGGGATGACGGCCCGGCTCGCCGCGACGGCGCGCGAGGTCCCCGCGCTCCAGCCCTACGAGGCGGGCCTGCGCGGCGCCTTCGACGCGCTGGCCGCCTCCCGGGGCGCCGGGGTGCCCGCCCAGCGCATCCACGGCGACCTGCACCTGGGTCAGACCCTGCGCACCGCCGACGGCACCTGGGCGCTGATCGACTTCGAGGGCGAACCGGCCCGTTCGTTGGCCGACCGGCGCCGACCCGAACCGGCCGTGCGCGACATCGCCGGGATACTGCGTTCCTTCGACTACGCCGCCCGTTCGCACCGGCCGTTCGCCCCCGCCTGGGCGGACGCCTGCCGGGCCGCGTTCTGCGAGGGCTACGCCCGCACCACCGGCCGCGATCCGCGCGAGGACCCGGTCCTGCTGCGCGCGTACGAGACCGACAAGGCGGTGTACGAGGCCCGCTACGAGTCCCGGCACCGCCCCGACTGGCTGCACGTCCCCATGGCGGCGATCCGCCGCCTGTCGGAACCGCAGCGGCCCGCCCACCGCGTGCCGCCGAACCCGCCCGCCCCCGGTTCCGTCTCCCCCCACCCCCATCCGAAGCCCCCGAGGAGGCCGCTCGCGTGAGCGCCGCACGACAGCCGTCACCGACCGTCCGCGACGAGACCGCGCCCGAGGCCGGGAAGAATCCGCGGACCCCGCGGGCCCGGCGGGCCACCCCGCAGCACGGCGTGCGACCCGCCCCCGCCCTCGCCGGCGAGGAACGCGCCCGGCTGCTGGAGGGCCGCCACCACGACCCGCACGGGGTACTGGGGGCGCGAGCCCAGCGCGGCGGGGTGGCCTTCCGGGTGCTGCGTCCGTACGCGAAGGCCGTCACCATCGTGGCGAAGGGGCTGCGGGCCGAGCTCTTCGACGACGGTGACGGGCTGTTCTCGGGGCTGCTGCCGCTGACCGGTGTCCCGGACTACCGGCTGCTGGTGACGTACGACAGCGATGAGGTGGAGCTCCACGACCCGTACCGGTTCCTGCCCGCCCTCGGGGAGCTGGACCTGCACCTGATCGGCGAGGGTCGGCACGAGGAGCTGTGGACGGCGCTCGGCTCGGAGCCCATGGAACACCAGGGCGTGACGGGCACCCGCTTCACCGTGTGGGCGCCGAACGCCCAGGGCGTCCGGGTCACGGGTGACTTCTCGTACTGGGACTCGGTCGCCTTCCCGATGCGCTCGCTCGGCTCGACCGGCGTGTGGGAGCTGTTCCTGCCGGGGGTGGGCGAGGGGACCCTGTACAAGTACGACATCACGCGCCCGGACGGCAGCCACACCGTGCGCGCCGACCCCATGGCCCGGTACGCGGAGGTCCCCCCGGCGAACGCGTCGGTGGTGACCGCCTCCCGGTACGAGTGGCAGGACGCCGACTGGATGCTGATGCGCGGCGAGCGCCCCCCGCACCAGGCGCCGTTCTCGGTGTACGAACTGCACCTGGCCTCCTGGCGGCCGGGGCTCAGCTACCGGCAGCTCGCCGAGCAGTTGCCCGCGTACGTCAAGGAGCTGGGCTTCACGCACGTGGAGCTGATGCCGGTCGCCGAGCACCCCTTCGGCGGTTCCTGGGGTTACCAGGTCACCGGCTTCTACGCGCCGACCTCGCGGATGGGCACCCCGGACGACTTCCGGTTCCTGGTGGACTCGCTGCACCGGGCGGGCATCGGGGTGATCGTGGACTGGGTGCCCGCGCACTTCCCGCGCGACGAGTGGGCGCTGGCCGAGTTCGACGGCCGGCCCCTGTACGAGCACGGTGACCCGCGCCGGGCCGCGCACCCGGACTGGGGGACGCTGGAGTTCGACTACGGCCGCAAGGAGGTCCGCAACTTCCTCGTCGCCAACGCCGTGTACTGGTGCCAGGAGTTCCACGTGGACGGCCTGCGCGTGGACGCGGTGGCCTCGATGCTGTACCTGGACTACTCTCGCTCCGAGGGCGAGTGGTCGCCGAACGAGCACGGCGGCCGGGAGAACCTGGACGCGGTGGCCTTCCTGCAGGAGATGAACGCGACGGTCTACCGGCGCTGCCCGGGCGTGGTGACGGTCGCGGAGGAGTCCACGGCGTGGGACGGGGTGACCCGGCCGACGGACTCGGGCGGGCTCGGCTTCGGCCTGAAGTGGAACATGGGCTGGATGCACGACACCTTGCGGTACGTGTCGAAGGAGCCGGTGCACCGCAAGTACCACCACAACGACATGACGTTCGGGATGGTGTACGCGTTCAGTGAGAACTACGTGCTGCCGATCTCGCACGACGAGGTGGTGCACGGAAAGCGGTCGCTGGTGTCGAAGATGCCGGGCGACTGGTGGCAGCAGCGGGCCACGCATCGGGCGTACCTGGGGTTCATGTGGGCCCACCCCGGCAAGCAACTGCTCTTCATGGGGCAGGAGTTCGCGCAGGGTTCGGAGTGGTCGGAGTCGCACGGGCCGGACTGGTGGCTGCTGGACTCCTCCTACCCGGCGGCCGGTGACCACCGGGGCGTGCGCGACCTCGTCCGTGACCTGAACGGCACGTACGGCGCGACGCCCGCGCTGTGGGAGCGGGACACCGTGCCGGAGGGCTTCGCCTGGGTGGCGGGGGACGCCGCCGAGGACAACGTGCTGGCGTTCCTGCGGTTCGCGCAGGACGGTTCGCAACTGCTGTGCGTCTCGAACTTCTCCCCGGTGGTCCGGCACGGGTACCGGATCGGGGTGCCTGAGGAGGTGCCCGCGTGGCGCGAGGTGCTCAACACCGACCTGGAGGCGTACGGCGGGAGCGGCGTCCACCACGCCCGGCCGCTGCGGCCGGAACCGGTTCCGGCACAGGGGCGGGCGGTCAGCCTGCGGCTGACGCTCCCGCCGATGGCGACGGTCTGGCTCAGGCCGTAGGCCGGTCGCCGATTCGCCCGGTCCGACCTCGGGGCTCGACGCCGAGGTCGGGGCGAGGGTGCGGTCGGTGGTGCGGCGGGGCCCTCGCCACCCCCGTATGCGAGGGCCCCCGATATGGATCACGTACGGGGCGAAGGGCGGGTTCAGGCCCTGTGACGGGGATCACTTTTCGGGTAGTGCCGCGGAGCTGAAATGGAGTGGCCAAATCCGTACGCTGTGAATGGATCTTCACTTGATCCGATTACCGGACAGTCGCAGGGAAACCCGGCCAAAATCCTTATTCCAATAGGACTTTCCTACGATTTGTGAGCTTGTTTGAACGGTTGGTAGTCGCCAAGCCTCGGCCACTCCTACCGTGTGCCCTGTGCACTCCAGCCCACCTTTCAATGCCCCCGCCGCGCGTCGTCTGCGCGCGGCCCTGGGCATGGCTCCCGGTCATGTCGCCTATGGCCTGCGGGCCCAGTACGGACTGCTCGTCACGCCCGAGACCGTGATGGCCTGGGAGCGCGGCGAACTGTCGCCGAGCTCGACCGAGGTCACGGCCCTCGCCGGCGTGCTCTGGTGTTCGCCGGCGGAACTGCTCGCCGAGCCGGTCACCCTGCGGGAACACCGCGTCGCCCGCGGCTTCGACCCCGACGACCTGGCCCGGCGGGTCGGCCTCGACGCGAACGCCTACCAGAAGATGGAGGACACCGGACGCTGGAAGGGCAACGAGCGGCAGTCCGCCGCCCTGGCCTCGGTGCTCGGCCTGACACTGGCCCAGTTCATCACGGCGACCGGCAAGCACGACGAGCTCACCGACCTGCTCCGCAGCGCGGTGACCACCCGCTGGCAGGCGTACGTGAAACCGCTCGCCAAGCTGCTCCCGGTGCCCAAGGCGAACCTGGAGCGGGCACTGGAGCTCCTGCACGGCGACTACCAGGCCCGGATGGTGGCCACCCTCAGCTGGGGCGGCGCCGACAGCGGCGTCTCGGCCGGCACCTCGGGCCGGGAGTTCCTCGCGGAGATCACCGACCGGTTCTGGGCGCTGGTCGGCGGTGCGTGACAGGACACACCGCCGCCCCGCCGGCCGGAACGACGAACGACCCCGGGCGCTCCGCGGGGGAGGTGCACCGGGGTCGTTCGGCGGGTGAAGAGGGGCCGGAGGTCCCGGCCGCCCGGGCCGGTCAGAAGACCGACTCGGCCTCGTACATCCGGTCCTCGGGGACCGTCTTCAGCTCGGTGACGGCGTGGGCCAACGGGGCCATCACGATGTCGGTGCCCCGCAGCGCGGTCATGTTGCCGAACTCGCCGCGGTGGACGGCCTCCACCGCGTGCCAGCCGAAGCGGGTCGCGAGGACGCGGTCGTAGGCGGTGGGGGTGCCGCCGCGCTGGACGTGGCCGAGGATGACCGGGCGGGCCTCCTTGCCGAGCCGGTGCTCCAGCTCGACGGCGAGCCGGTTGCCGATGCCGGCGAAGCGCTCGTGACCGTACTGGTCGATGGCGCCCTTCTCGTACGGCATGGAGCCCTCGGCCGGGTGCGCGCCCTCCGCGACGCAGACGACGGCGAACTTCTTGCCCCGCGCGAAGCGTTCCTCGACCATCTTGACCAGGGCGTCGACCTCGAAGGGGCGCTCCGGCAGGCAGATTCCGTGGGCGCCGCCGGCCATGCCGGACTCCAGGGCGATCCAGCCGGCGTGGCGGCCCATGACCTCGACGACCATCACGCGCTGGTGCGACTCGGCGGTGGTCTTCAGCCGGTCGATGGCCTCGGTGGCCACCATGACGGCGGTGTCGAAACCGAAGGTGCGGTCCGTGGAGGAGATGTCGTTGTCGATGGTCTTCGGAACGCCGACGACGGGCATCCCGGCGTCCGACAGCATGCGCGCGGCGGTCAGGGTGCCCTCGCCGCCGATCGGGATCAGCGCGTCGATCCGGTACCGCCTGGCCAACTCGGCCGCGTTCTCGGCGGCTTCGTGGAGGCGGGCCCGCTCCATTCGGGCCGAACCGAGGATCGTGCCGCCACGGGCGAGGATGCCGCTGACGGCGTTGATGTCGAGGGGGCGGACATGGCCGTCGAGCAGGCCCTTGAACCCGTCCTCGAATCCGATGACCTCGTCCCCGTGGCCGACGACGGCGCGGTGTACGACCGACCGGATGACAGCGTTCAGGCCCGGGCAGTCGCCGCCTGCGGTGAGAACTCCGATGCGCATCGTCCTGTGTCTCCTGCTCCTGGTCGTACCCGGCCGTACGCGTGCGGGCGGACGGCCGTACATATGAAGGGCGTATTGATGACGCCTGTCCGATTGTTCCACGTGCCCGGGGGGCAGCGCTCTTCGCGCCACTCCGCCCACCGGGCCTTTCGACCCCCTTCCAGGGCCTTTGTTCCGGCGGGCGCCCTATCCATTGGCGGAGGTATTGTCAAGAGGTCGAGCCCAACCCATTCGGGATGAGCGACGCACGGACCGGCCCGCCGCACGGTGGGGCGCCACGACCATCACAGACCACGGACGGAGAGCACGCGTGACGCGCAGCGTGTACGTGACCGGTATCGAACGGGGTGACGGCCGTCAGGTCGTCGAGCTGGGGATCATGGAGCTCCTGACCCGGCAGACGGGCCGGGTGGGCGTGTACCGCCCCCTGCTCCACGACGCCCCGGACCGGCTCTTCGACCTGCTCAAGGCCCGCTACCGGATCGAGCAGGACGCGGCCACCGCCTACGGCATGGAGTACCACGAGGCCTCCGCCATCCTGGCCGAGAAGGGGACCGACGAGCTGGTCTCCCGACTGGTCGACCGCTTCCACCGGGTGGCCCGCGACTACGAGGTCATGCTGGTCCTCGGCACCGACTACGCCGACACCAACCTCCCCGACGAGCTGGCGCTGAACGCCCGCCTCGCCAACGAGCTGGGCGCGGTCGTCGTCCCCGTCGTGGGCGGCACCAAGCACCCGGCCGAGGCCGTGCGCGCCGAGACCCGCAACGCGTACCGCGCCTACGAGAGCCTGGGCTGCCACGTCGTCGCGATGGTCGTGAACCGGGTGGCCGCCGAGGACCGGGACCTCATAGCGGAGCGGCTGGCGGCCCGGCTCCCCGTCCCCTGCTACGTACTGCCGGACGACAAGTCCCTGTCCGCCCCCACCGTCGCGCAGATCACCCGCGCGCTCGGCGGCGAGGTGCTCCTGGGCGACGACGCCGGGCTGGCGCGCGACGCCGTCGACTTCGTCTTCGGCGGTGCCATGCTGCCGAACTTCCTGAACGCCCTGACCCCCGGCTGCCTGGTCGTCACCCCCGGGGACCGCTCCGACCTGGTCATCGGCGCGCTCGCCGCGCACACCTCCGGGACCCCGCCGATCGCCGGCGTGCTGCTGACCCTGAACGAGCGCCCGGGCCAGGACATCCTGACGCTGGCCTCGAAGCTGGCGCCCGGCACCCCCGTCGTCTCCGTGGCGGGCAACAGCTTCCCGACCGCGGCCGAGCTGTTCTCGCTGCAGAGCCGGCTGAACTCGGCGACCCCCCGCAAGCTGGAGACCGCCCTCGGCCTCTTCGAGCGGCACGTCGACACCACCGAGCTGCGCGGACTGCTGTCGGTGGCCCGCTCGGAGCGCGTCACGCCGATGATGTTCGAGCACGAGCTGCTGGAGCGGGCCCGCTCCGAGCGGCGTCGCGTGGTGCTGCCCGAGGGCACCGAGGAGCGGGTGCTGCGCGCCGCGGACGTGGTGCTGCGCCGCGGGGTCTGCGACCTGACCCTCCTGGGCGAGGAGCCGGCCATCCTGAAGAAGGCGGCCGACCTGGGCATCGACATCTCGGGCGCGCAGTTGATCGACCCGGCGACCTCGCCGCTGCGGGAACGGTTCGCCGAGTACTACGCGCAGGCCCGCGCCCACAAGGGGATGACCGTCGAGCTGGCCAACGACGTGGTCACCGACGTCAACTACTTCGGCACCCTGATGGTCCAGGAGGGGCTCGCCGACGGCATGGTCTCCGGCTCGGTGCACTCCACCGCGGCCACCATCCGGCCCGCCTTCGAGATCATCAAGACGAAGCCCGATGCGGCGATCGTCTCCTCGGTCTTCTTCATGTGCCTGGCCGACAAGGTCCTCGTCTACGGTGACTGCGCGGTCAATCCGGACCCCAACGCCGAACAGCTCGCGGACATCGCCGTGCAGGCCTCCGCCACCGCCGCCGCGTTCGGCGTCGAGCCGCGGATCGCGATGCTCTCCTACTCCACCGGCACCTCGGGTTCCGGGGCGGACGTGGACAAGGTCCGCAAGGCCACCGAGATCGTCCGCTCTCAGCGGCCCGACCTGTTGATCGAGGGGCCGATCCAGTACGACGCCGCCGTCGAGCCCTCGGTCGCCGCGACCAAGCTGCCCGGGTCCGAGGTGGCCGGGCGGGCGACCGTGCTGATCTTCCCCGACCTCAACACGGGCAACAACACCTACAAGGCGGTGCAGCGTTCGGCCGGCGCCGTCGCCGTCGGCCCGGTCCTCCAGGGTCTGCGCAAGCCGGTCAACGACCTCTCCCGCGGAGCGCTGGTGCAGGACATCGTCACCACCGTGGCGATCACCGCGATCCAGGCCCAGGGACAGGGCGGCGCACGGCCCCAGGACGCTCCCTCGCCGGCCGCCCCCGGCGCCTGACGGACGGCGCCCGTCGGACCCCGCCCGCATCCCCCCACCGACCGCGACAAGGAAAGACCCTCATCGTGACCGCATCGCGCGTACTCGTCCTCAACTCCGGCTCCTCGTCGGTGAAGTACCAGCTCCTCGACATGGCGGACCGGTCCCGGCTCGCCTCCGGTCTGGTGGAGCGCATCGGCGAGGACACCTCCCGGCTGACCCACGAACCGCTGACCGGACCCGGCGCCGCGGGGGGCAGGCGCGAGCGGCTCGGCCCGATCGCCGACCACGGGGACGCGCTGAAGGCGGTCGCGGCGGAACTGGCCGCCGACGGGATGGGGCTGGACTCCCCCGAGTTGGTCGCCGTGGGCCACCGGGTGGTGCACGGCGGGACCCGCTTCACCGAGCCGACGGTCATCGACGACGAGGTGCTGGCGGAGATCCGCAGCCTGATCCCGCTGGCCCCGCTGCACAACCCCGCGAACGTCACCGGCATCGAGGTGGCGCGCGCCCTGCGCCCCGACCTCCCGCAGGTCGCGGTCTTCGACACCGCGTTCCACTCGACGATGCCGGAGCACGTCGCGCGGTACGCGATCGACGCGGCCACGGCCGACAAGTACGCCATCCGGCGGTACGGCTTCCACGGCACCTCCCACGCCTACGTCTCCCGGGCCGCCGCCGGGCTGCTGGGCAGGCCGGTGGAGGACGTGAACGTGATCGTGCTGCACCTGGGCAACGGCGCGTCCGCGTCGGCCGTGCGGGGCGGGGTGTGCGTGGAGACGTCCATGGGTCTGACCCCGCTGGAGGGACTGGTCATGGGCACCCGGTCGGGCGACCTGGACCCGGCTGTGATCTTCCACCTGGCGCGGGTGGGCGGCCTGTCCATCGACGAGATCGACTCGCTGCTCAACAAGAAGAGCGGTCTGCTGGGTCTGTGCGGCGACAACGACATGCGCGAGGTGCAGCGGCGGGCCGACGGGGGCGACGCCGCCGCCCGGCTGGCCCTGGACGCGTACGCGCACCGGCTGAGGAAGTACATCGGCGCCTACACGGCGGTGCTGGGCCGGGTGGACGCGGTGGTGTTCACCGCGGGCGTGGGCGAGAACGCGTCGGAAATCCGGGCAGCAGCGGTGCGGGGGCTGGAGGAGCTCGGCCTGGCGCTGGACCTGGAGGCCAACGCGGCGAGGTCCTCGGAGCCCCGACTGGTCTCGGCGGAGTACGCCCGGGTGGCGGTGGCCGTGGTCCCCACCGATGAGGAACTGGAGATCGCCACCCAGGTGCACGCGCTGGTTACCCACTAGTCACTTGGACTTTCCACCAGACGGAATATTCCGCTACGAAACAAACGGATAGGATCCGCTCCATGCGCCGTTCCAAAATCGTCTGCACGCTGGGCCCCGCCGTCGACTCGTATGAGCAGCTGAAAGCGCTCATCGAGGCAGGTATGAACGTGGCCCGATTCAACTTCAGCCACGGATCCCAGGCAGAACACCAGGAGCGGTACGACCGCGTCCGGAAGGTCTCCGAGGACACCGGCCGTGCGGTCGGCGTCCTCGCCGACCTCCAGGGTCCGAAGATCCGTCTGGAAACCTTCGCCGAGGGTCCCGTCGAGCTGGTGCGCGGTGACGAGTTCACCATCACCATCGAGGACGTCCCCGGTGACAAGTCCATCTGCGGCACCACCTACAAGGGTCTCCCGGGCGACGTGTCCAAGGGCGACCAGGTCCTGATCAACGACGGCAACGTCGAGCTCCGCGTGACCGAGGTCGACGGCCCCCGGGTCAAGACCATCGTCATCGAGGGCGGTGTCATCTCGGACCACAAGGGCATCAACCTGCCGGGTGCCGCCGTGAACGTCCCCGCCCTGTCGGAGAAGGACGTCGACGACCTGCGGTTCGCCCTGCGGATGGGCTGCGACATGGTCGCCCTGTCCTTCGTCCGGGACGCCAACGACGTCAAGGACGTCCACAAGGTCATGGACGAGGAGGGCCGCCGGGTCCCCGTCATCGCCAAGGTCGAGAAGCCGCAGGCCGTCGAGAACATGGCCGCCGTGGTGGACGCCTTCGACGCGGTCATGGTGGCCCGTGGCGACCTGGCCGTCGAGTATCCGCTCGAAAAGGTCCCGATGGTCCAGAAGCGGCTCATCGAGATGTGCCGCCGCAACGCCAAGCCGGTGATCGTCGCGACCCAGATGATGGAGTCGATGATCACCAACTCGCGCCCGACGCGCGCCGAGGCCTCCGACGTCGCCAACGCGATCCTCGACGGCGCGGACGCGGTCATGCTGTCCGCCGAGTCCTCGGTCGGCGCCTACCCGATCGAGACCGTCAAGACGATGTCGAAGATCGTCACGGCGGCCGAGGAGGAGCTCCTGTCCAAGGGCCTCCAGCCGCTGGTCCCGGGCAAGAAGCCCCGTACCCAGGGCGGCTCCGTCGCCCGCGCGGCCTGCGAGATCGCGGACTTCCTCGACGGCAAGGCGCTCATCGCCTTCACCCAGTCCGGGGACACGGCCCGCCGGCTCTCGCGCTACCGCGCGACCCAGCCGATCCTGGCCTTCACCACGGACGTCAACACCCGCAACCAGCTCACGCTGAGCTGGGGCGTCGAGTCCTACGTCGTCCCGCACGTGGACAACACGGACGCGATGGTCGACCTCGTGGACGGCGAGCTGCACAAGCTGGCCCGCTACAACGAGGGCGACACCATGGTCATCACGGCCGGTTCGCCCCCCGGCGTCCCGGGCACCACCAACATGGTGCGCGTCCACCACGTCGGCGGATCCACCCGCGACTGATTCCCGCCCGCTCCACCGTGAGCGGACTCTGCCGCACAGAGACCGAGGGCGGCACCCCGGATCATCGGGGTGCCGCCCTCGGTGCGCGTGCCGCGCCGTCCGACTACTTCGGGCCGATGTAGTTCTTCAGGCCCGGGACGGTGAGGTTGCCGCCGAACTGGCCGGCCTGGACGACCTTGACGTTCGTGAAGAACGCGAACGGGACGTTCAGCGGCGGCGGGCTGTTCGGGGTGAACTCGATCGGGATGAGACCGAACAGGTTCCCCTTGAGGCTCTCGGTGTACATCGTCACCTTGCCGCCGCGGATGGTGGACGTGGAACCCGGACGGGACTTCAGCTGAGCGGTGTTCGCGCCCGTCCCGACCGTTTGGTACAGGTCCTTGATGTCGAGCGAGTCCGCCGTGAACTTCAGGACCTTCTTGGTCTTGCCGCCCGCCGTCTTCACCTCGACGATGCCCTCGTAGTCGAGGCCGTAGAGGGTCAGCAGCGAGCTGTCGAGGTACCAGGGCTCGTCGGGCAGGAGCGGCACGCCCTGCTCCAACTTGGCGTCGGCCAGTGCCTTGGCGTCATAGGTCGGGCAGGGGAAGGGTTCCTTCCCGTCCGGGTCCTTCGTGGCCTCGGCGTCGTCCTTGTCGGCGTCGGCGTCCTCGTCCGCCTTGTCCTTGTCCTTGTCGGCGTCGTCGGCGTCCTTCGGGTCCTTGACGGGCGCCTTGCCCGTCTCGTCCTTGGGGGACTTGGCGGTGTCCTTGACGTCCTGCGGCAGTTCCTTGACCGGCACGCCGGCCTTCTTCGCCGCGTCGCGGATCGCGTCCGCCGCCGGGTCCGGGGTCGGCGTCGCGCTCGGGGTGGACGCGGGCGTCGGGGTGGCCGGCTTCTTCGCGTCCTGGAGGGGCTTGCCGAGTTCGTCGAAGAAGCCCTTGACGGCATCCCCGACACCCAGCGGGTCCAGCGGATTGGGCGTCTTCGACGCCGCGGGGGACGGGGCGGTGCTCGTGGAGGGCACCGCCGTGGGGCTCTGCTTCCCGGTCGTCGCGGCCCCGGAGGGTTTGGCGACGGACGGGGTCTTCGACGCCGAGGGGGTCGCCCCCGGCTTCGGTGCGCCGGTCGCGCTCGGTGAGGGGCCGGCGCTGGGAGACGTACTCGGTGACGGCGTCTTCGACGGGGAACCGCTCGGCGACGGCGAGGCCGACTCCGCGGGTTCGTCGGAGCGCGTCACGCACGGTCCCGGCGCGAAGGGGATGTCCTTCTCGTCGGCCAGTGCCATCTTCGGGGCCATGCCCATCCCGACGAACACCGCCGTCGGCATCGCCGCCAGCGCCATCGTCTTGCCGACGGGTATCTGGAGCTTGTTCAGCAGCGACTTCCTGGGCGCCGCGTGCCGCGGGCCCTTTCTCTCACGGGACTCTGCGCCTGGGGCCACGCCCCGCTGCGTCTCGTCACCCCGCACTGTTCCTCCCGCCATCGGCGTGGGCAGTCGTCTCGGTCACGTGCGCCGTTTCCGTGTCGCGGGGAGCCGGGATGCCGTACGGGTTGCCCGCCGGCACCTGCGCCTTGGCCTCCGCCTGCGCGGCTGCCTCGGCCCGGGCCTCGGCCTCCGCCGCTTCCGCTTCCGTCTCCTCGTCCACCGGTTCGCCGGGAGCCCAGGACAGTGCGAGGGCGCCGCCGATCATGGAGGACAGGAAGCCCATGAAGAAGCCACCGAGGTTGGATACCGGGATCGACACCAGGGCCAGCAGGATCGCGGCGACACCCGCGAAGACGCGGATGGTCTGCTGGAACCAGAGGGCCAGCCCGAGCGTGATCAGCAGGACCCCGATGATCAGCGCGCCTGCCCCGCCCGTCGTGGCCATCGCGAGGGTGACGTTGCCCAGCCTCAGGTCCGCGTACGGGAAGTAGGCGATCGGTACACCGCCGAGGAGCGTGAACAGGCCCGCCCAGAAGGGACGTCGGCCTCTCCAGGCGCGGAATTGGTAGTACACCACGGTGAGCCAAGCGTCGTCTGCGGCGCGAACCGGGGCCTGGGGGTTCATGGACAACAGCTCCCTGGAAACGGTGGTACGGAGAACTATGTGGAGCCCGCGGGGGCGGGCGGCGACGGCTGCCGCCGTCCGCCCCCGCGGTCACGCACCGGGACCGACTACTTCTCGTCCTGGTAGCACGGCTGGTCGCCGCCGAGCAGGCGCAGCTTCAGGTCGGGCAGCTTGAAGGTGCCCGCCGTGGTCGCCCACGCCTTCTGCCGGACGTTCGACAGGACGGCCTTGTCCGCACGCTGGGAGAACGCGTACGGGCTGGTGACCGTACCGGCCTGCGGCTTGGTCTTGTGGCTCGGGTCACCGACCGCGACACCGATGTCAAGGTTCTTGAACTCGGCGTCGGTGTCGAGCTCCGCCACATCCAGGTAGATGTTCTCGGCGACGGCCGGCTTGCCCTTGTGGCCGGTCCTCAGCTGCAGGGTGACGTTGCCCAGCGGCGTCGGGGTGACCAGGGACTGGCACATGTTGGTGATCTCGGCGTGACTGAAGCCCGAGATGGTGACCGGGTGCTTCTGCGGGTTGCCCTTGAGGTCGTGCCCCTCGGCGATGCCGCCGTACTGGATGAGGTTGTCACCGTCGAGCTTGTCGGCCGAGACCTTGAAGTCCTGGCCGGAGACGCTGAAGGACGCCGCGAGGGCGCCCTGCGCCAGACCCACACCGACCGCGGCCGTGGCCGCGATGCTCGGCACCATGACGAGCGCGAAGCGCTTCCATCTGGTCCCGCCACGAACCTGAGAATTCATTTCGTTCCTCCTTCTCGGACGTACATCTCCGGTCCGGGCCGTGCCCGTCCTGGGATGGGAGAAGTGCTACGTCCTCGGGAAGGAGCGCAGGCGGCCGAGCCGCGGCGCAGCCGCGTCCGATACACCGGCGTTCACCCCCGAGCGACAACCACTGGGCCACGCGTTCGCGCAACCTGGAGGACAGGCCCTGCCGGTGCGGCAGGGACCCCCCTGTCCACGGCCGGTGGCATTGCCACCGGTCGGCTCGGTGGGGACCCTCCACCGCGGCTCCGGGTGAGCGGCGCTGCGGGAAGGACCGAGCGTCGCCGATCGTGGTGCATTCCCGGCCGGGGCACAAGGGGGTTCGTTACTGGCGGGTAACGGGTGGATAACCGGAGTGAGGCCCGGCGCTGTCGGGTGGGCACACAGGGTGTCACCCAAGGCCACGACAGATCGGTGGAATAGCGAACCATCCGGACAGTTCACGGGGTTCGACTTACTACGAGTAACAGCGGCCGCGATTACCAAGTTTTGGCAAAGCGCGGCCGCTGTTTATCTACGTGTCAACAAATCGCCGTCGGCCCCCGGGTACCTCCGGGCGTCCTCCGGCCAGGCCCGGACCGGCCCTAGAAGAGCACCCGCGCGAGCGCGGTGCGGGCCGCCGACACCCGCGGGTCGTCCGCACCGATCACCTCGAAGAGCTCAAGGAGCCGGACGCGGACGGCGTCCCGGTCGTCACCGAAAGTCACCTTGACGGTATCCACGAGACGGCCGAAGGCGTCGCCCACGTGGCCGCCCGCCAGGTCCAGGTCGGCGGCGTCCATCTGCGCGGCCGGGTCCTTCGGGTTCTCGGCCGCCGCGGCGCGCACCGCCTGCGGGTCCATGCCCCCGACGCGGGTCAGCAGCGCGGCCTGGGCCAGACCCAGCTTCGCCTCGGTGTTGGACGGGTCCTGCGCGAGCACGTCCTGGTACGCCCGCACCGCGCCGTCGAAGTCACCGGCGTCCAGCGCGCCGACGGCCGCCTCCAGCAGCGCGTCGTACGGGCCGACCGGCGCGGGGGCCTCGGCCGCGGCCGGGGCACCGTCCGCGTCGGGGTCGACCTGGAGGCCGATGAGACCGAAGCGCTCCTCGGCGACCTGGACCAGCTGGGCCAGGGTCTCGCGGATCTGCTGCTCGGGGGCGAGGCCCTGGAACAGCGGCAGCACCTGGCCCGCGACCACGGCGAAGACGGCCGGGATGCCCTGGATGCCGAACTGCTGCATCAACGTCTGGTTGGCCTCGACGTCGACCTTGGCCAGGACGAGACGGCCGTTCGCCTCGACGGTCAGCCGCTCCAGGAGCGGGCTGAGCTGCTTGCACGGCTCGCACCACTCGGCCCAGAAGTCGAGGACGACCGGGACCTCGTTGGACAGCTGGATGACATCGCTCTCGAAGCCGGCCTCGGTGACGTCGAGGACGAGGGCGGACGGCGGTACGGCGCCGCCGGGGGCGCTGCCCGCGCCGCCGCCCTGCCGGGCCGCGTCCGCGCGCGCCTGCTCGGCCTTCGCCTTGGCTTCGCCGGCCGCCTTCACCGCGGCGAGGTCGACGACGCCGCTCATGGACATGTTTCTGGGCTGCATGCGTACATCCTCCCCCGAGTGCGCGCGCCGACGAAAAAGATCCCGAAAGATCGTCGTGAAATGCGGTCGAACCGCGGTACGCCCCGCCGCGCGCGGCCGTCGTCAACGACCGCCGTGCCGAACCGTCGTACCGATCTGCTGGGCGGCGCCGGGTCCCCACCCGGCACCAGTAGCTCTTCGCGTGGTTGTCGCTCTTACGCTACGAGCCGTAGCGTAACTCGCCGGAGCCCCCGGCGCCCCGTGATCTGAACCACACCGAACGGGCCCCCGATGGTTCCCCTACTGACGGGTATGGTCTCGGCCATGCGCAACCCCTGCCCCGGCTCCAGCTCCCCGCACGGCCGTACCGGCCGGCCCCGCAGCGCGGCGGCGGACGCCGCGATCCTCGCGGCGAC
Source organism: Streptomyces sp. NPDC040432 (assembly GCF_055595445.1). Taxonomy (NCBI): domain Bacteria; kingdom Bacillati; phylum Actinomycetota; class Actinomycetes; order Kitasatosporales; family Streptomycetaceae; genus Streptomyces; species Streptomyces sp. NPDC040432. The sequence continues at coordinate 44,007 of NZ_JBVIVP010000002.1, forward strand.
GCGGGACGCGCTGGTCGACCTGGGCTGGTCGAAGTTGACGATGGGCGACGTGTCGGCCCGCGCGGGCGTGGCCAAGACCACCCTGTACCGGCGCTGGGCGGGCAAGAACGAGCTGGTCGTGGACGCGGTCGCGGAACTCTTCGACTCGCTGGAACTCCCCGACCGCGGTTCCCTCGAAGCCGACATCGAGCACGTGGTGCTCCAGTTCGCACAGCTGCTGCGCCGCCCCGAGGCCCGTACCGCGCTGATGGCGGTCGTGGCCGAGTCCACCCGGGACGAGGCCCTGCGCGACCGGATCCGCTCGGCGATCGTGGACCGGCAGAAACGTCTCGTCGTACTGGGTCGCGAACGGGCTCAGGCCCGCGGGGAACTCCCCCACGAGGAGGACGAGTCCGTCACCGCCCACAGCACGGACCTGATCTTCGACGTGATCGCCGGCACGGTGGTCCACCGGGCGCTGGTGAGCGCCGAACCGGTCGACGAGCTCTGGGTGTCCACCTTCACCGCCCTGCTGATGCACGGCCTCCAGGGCGCCGAACAGCCCTGAGCCGACGACGGACCGCCCCGGCGGCGGCCCGCGGGGCCCTCCCCCTCACGGCCCACCGCCCCCGGAAACGAAAGGGCCGGCCGCGGCGCCACTTGGGCCTGTCGTCGAAGTCCCGTCGTCGCCCGGAGGGCGGCCTCGCGGTGTCCGGTGCGTGCTCCCGGCGTGCCGGGCGGAAGCCCGCGTACTGGACGTACTCGGGCTTTCGCCCGGTGCGGCGGGAGTGCGTGCCGGACACCGCAAGGCAGACGGGAGTTCGACGACAGGTCCTAGGGCGCCACGACCGGCCCGTCGGGCCGGGATCAGAAGCCGGGCGGCTCGGTGTAGGTGCCCCACTCGTCGCGGAGCACGTTGCAGATCTCGCCCATCGTCGCCTCGGCGCGCACCGCGTCCAGCATGGCCGGGATCATGTTCGTGCCGGCTCGGGCGGCCTCCAGCATGGCGTTCAGCGAGTCGGTCACCCTGGCGTCGTCGCGGCGGGCCTTGCGCTCGGCCAGCTCGCGCACCTGGACGGTCTCCACCTCGTGGCTGACGCGGAGGATCTCCAGGTCGCCGGTGACCGAACCGTGGTGCACGTTGACGCCGACGACCCGCTTGTCGCCCTTCTCCAGGGACCGCTGGTACTGGAAGGCCGATTCGGCGATCTCCCCGGTGAACCAGCCGTCCTCGATGCCGCGCAGGATGCCCGAGGTGATCGGCCCGATGGGGTGCTGCCCGTCCGGGTGGGCGCGCAGGCCGCGCTCCTTGATCTGCTCGAAGATCTTCTCGGCGTCCGCCTCGATGCGGTCGGTGAGCTGTTCGACGTACCAGGAACCGCCCAGCGGGTCGGCCACGTTGGCCACGCCGGTCTCCTCCATCAGCACCTGCTGCGTGCGCAGGGCGATCTCGGCGGCCTGCTCGCTCGGCAGCGCGAGGGTCTCGTCGAGGGCGTTGGTGTGCAGGGAGTTGGTGCCTCCGAGCACGGCCGCGAGGGCCTCGACGGCGGTGCGCACGACGTTGTTGTACGGCTGCTGCGCGGTGAGGGAGACACCGGCGGTCTGGGTGTGGAAGCGCAGCCACATGGTCTTGTCGGACTTGGCTCCGTAGACCTCCTTCATCCAGCGGGCCCAGATGCGGCGGGCGGCGCGGAACTTGGCGATCTCCTCGAAGAAGTCGAGGTGCGCGTCGAAGAAGAAGGACAGGCCGGAGGCGAAGTGGTCGACGTCCAGACCGCGGGAGAGCCCGAGCTCCACGTACCCGAAGCCGTCGGCCAGGGTGTAGGCGAGCTCCTGGGCGGCCGTCGCCCCGGCCTCGCGGATGTGGTAGCCGGAGACGGACAGCGGCTTGTAGGCCGGGATGCCGTTCGCGCAGTACTCCATGAGGTCGCCGATGAGGCGCAGGTGCGGCTCGGGTTCGAAGAGCCACTCCTTCTGGGCGATGTACTCCTTGAAGATGTCGGTCTGCAGGGTGCCGTTGAGCACGGCCGGGTCGACGCCCTGCCGCTCGGCGGCGACGAGGTACATGCAGAAGGCCGGGACGGCCGGTCCGCTGATGGTCATCGAGGTGGTGACGTCGCCGAGCGGGATGTCCTTGAACAGGACCTCCATGTCGGCGGCGGAGTCGATGGCGACGCCGCAGTGCCCGACCTCGCCCAGGGCCCGGGGGTCGTCCGAGTCCCGGCCCATGAGGGTGGGCATGTCGAAGGCGACGGAGAGACCGCCGCCGCCGGCGGCCAGGATCATCTTGTAGCGCTCGTTCGTCTGCTCGGCGTTGCCGAATCCGGCGAACTGCCGGATGGTCCAGGTCCGGCCGCGGTAGCCGGTGGCGTGCAGACCTCGGGTGAAGGGGTACTCCCCCGGCCAGCCGATGCGCTCGAACCCCTCGTACGAGTCACCGGGCCGGGGACCGTAGACGGGGTCGACGTCATCTCCGGAGAGCGTCGTGAAATCGGCCTCGCGCTTGCGGGCCTTGTCGTACCGGGCCTGCCAGCGGCGGCGGCCCTCCTCGATGACGTCAGCGTCCATACCCACGAATTTACTAGGACGTCCTAGTAAATGTCGATGGGAAACCCCCGGGGAGTCCCCCGGGGGTTGGATTCCTCCGAGCCCGGACCGGGCCGCGTACTAGGCCTTCGCGGTCGCGGGAGCGTCGACGAGCAGCGGCTCGACCTCGGCGCGGACCTTGCGCTCGACGAAGAACGCGACGAGCGGGATCGTGCCGCTCACCAGCACCCACAGCAGCTTGCCGAACGGCCACCGCGCCTTGGAGCCCAGGTCGAAGGCGAAGACCAGGTAGATCATGAAGAGCACGCCGTGTGCCTGGGAGACCGCGAAGGTCAGGTCGGCACCGGTGTCGAAGCCGTACTTGGCCACCATGCAGGCGCAGAGGATCAGGAGCATGACCGCGGTCACGTAGGCCATGACGCGGTAGCGGGTCAGCACGCTTCGTTTCATGCCGACGAGCCTAACCGTCCGTTTTGCTCGATCTTGACGCGGGCCCCGGCTCCGGGAGGAGCGGCCGGGGCCCGGTGCGGACCGGCCCGGGTGCGGTTACGCCTCGTCGAAGTCGGCCGCTGCCACGCGCAGCGGCCGGAGCAGTGCGAAGATCTCCGCGCACTCCTCCGCGTCGTAGGCGCCGAGCCCGAACTCGATCTCCATCAGGTCCTTCGTCGCGGCCTCGACGACCTCACGGCCCTTCTCCGTGATGGAGGCGAGCGTGCCGCGACCGTCGTGCGGGTTGGGGCGCTTGGCCACCAGCCCGGCCGCCATCAGCCGGTCCACGGTGTTCGTCACCGAGGTCGGGTGGACCATCAGCCGCTCGCCGATCTTCGACATCGTCAGCTCGCCGGCCTGGGAGAAGGTGAGGAGCACGAGCGCCTCGTAGCGGGCGAAGGTCAGCCCGTACGGCTTCACCACCGCGTCGACCTCACCGAGCAGGATCTGGTGCGCGCGCATGATGGAGGTGATCGCTGCCATCGACGGCACCGGCCCCCAACGCCGCTGCCAGAGTTCGTCGGCGCGGGCGATGGGGTCGAAGGGGAGACTGAGCGGCTTCGGCATCCACCAGACCCTACCGGGCGGTCATTTGACGGCCCGCCCCGTCTCACCCCTCGGCCGCCCGGTGGCGCGCAGCGCCGCGAGGAGCGGGAGGACGACGGCCGCCCCGAGGAGCGCGGCGCCGGTGACGACCGCGTGCACCGGGAGGAACTCGGCCGCCAGGCCGGCCAGGGCCATGCCGACGCCCTGGCAGGTCATCATCCCGGTGGAGAGCAGGGTCATCGCCCGGCCGCGGACCTCGTCGGGGACGGCGTCGACGAACATCCGGTCGAGGCCGAGCGTGTAGGCGTGGGCCAGCCCGGTCAGGAGCAGCGCCCCGAGGACGACGGGTGCGGCGGGCCGGACCGCGTAGAGGAGGAGCGGCAGCGGGGCGAGGGCGGCCAGCGGTGCCACGATCCGCGAACGCATTCGGGCGGTGAGCGCCGAGCCCGCCCACACCTCGCCCGCGACGACGCCGACGGGCAGCGCGCACATGAGGAGCCCGAGGGTGACGGTGCCGGCGCCGATGCCCTCGACGTACGGGGTCAGCAGCGCCTCCGGTACGACGACGAAGACGGGCGGCAGCCAGAACAGCAGGGTGAGCGCGCGCAGCCGACGGTCCCCGAACAGCACGCGCAGTCCGCCGGCCGGGGCGGCGCCGGCGGCCGGGGCGCGGGCGGGCCGGGCCCGCGTACCGAGGCGCAGCAGCAGCGCGGAGGCCAGGAACCCGGCGGCCGTCAGGGCGATGGCCGTGCGCGGCGCGAGGACGGTGAGCAGCAGTCCACCGACGCCGAACCCGACCAGTTGGGCGCTCTGGGAGACCATGCGCAGCAGGGACCGACCGAGGACGAAGGCCTCGCCGGAGCCGAGGATGTCGGCGAGGGAGGCGCTGCGCGCGCCCTGGAAGAGCGGTGCGACGAAGGCCATGGCACAGCGCAGGACGAGCAGCCCGGCGACGGGCGTTCCCGGCGCCACCATGGCGGCTGCGCAGGCGGCGCACAGCAGGTCGCAGCCGACGAGCAGACGGCGGGCGGGCAGCCGGTCCGCGAGTCCGGCGAGGAGGGTGCCGCCGAGGGCGTACGGCAGGAAGCCGAGGGCGAAGGTGAGGGCGCTCATCAGGGGTGAGCCGGTGGCGCGGTAGACGAGGACGGTGAGGGCGATCTCGGCGACGACGACGCCGAGCAGGGACAGCAGGTGCGCGGTGAAGACCGTGCGGAACTCCCGGACCCGGAAGACCTCCCGGTAGCCCGGGCCCCGGGGGGCGGGAGGACCCGGGGCGGGGGCGCCGTCCGGGTCGAGGGACGTGGTTGTCATGGCCGTCAGCCTGACGGGGGCCCTAGGCTGGCCCCAGTGATTCGCCCCTGGCCGAATCCACGGGTCGGCCGGGCCCTGTCGGATCGTCGGGGTCGGGTGGTTCGGGAGGGCGGGTCGATGGGGTTCCACTACCGCTTCGGGGCGGCCGACCTGCTCCGCTGCCGGTTCGCGATCTCGCCGCGCTGGGAGACCCAGGAGGCGGTGCGGGTCCTGCTGCGGCCGGGCCGCCGGATGTACCACCTGCCGTGGCTGAGCCGGATCCGGGACGCCGCGGCGGGGCTGGACCTGCGACCGCTGTGGCTGCTGATGCCGCGTGCGGGGCACCACCCGGACCTGCTGAGCCCGCCGCCGCCGGGCCCCTCGGTGACCTTCGAGGAGGAGATGGCCAGGGTCCGGGCGGCCGACCCGGAGGCGGCCCGGGAGGACCTGCGCCGGTCGCTGGCCTGTACCCCGGGCGCGTCGGAGAGCGACATCGGCCGGCGGATGCTGGCCGACCCCGCGCGCGCCGTGCGGGAGCTCGCCGATCTGACGGAGGCGGCCTGGCACGCGCTGGTCGCCCCGCACTGGCCGCGGTTGCGGGCCCTGTTGGAGGCGGACATCCTGTTCCACTCCCGGCGGCTGGCGGCGGGCGGGCTGGAGAGCCTGTTCGACGGTCTGCACCCCGACCTGCGGTGGGACGGCGGGAGTTCCACCCTGACCATCGAGCGGCCCGGTCACCACGACCGGGAGGCCGGCGGTCAGGGGTTGCTGCTGATGCCGAGCGCGTTCGTGTGGCCGGACGTGGTCGGCGGCTACGACCCGCCCTGGCAGCCGACGCTGGTGTACCCGGCGCGCGGCATCGGCGGACTGTGGACGGCCTCCGACGGTCCGACCCCGCGGGCGCTGGCCGGGCTGTTGGGGCGCCGCCGCGCGGACGTGCTGTGCGCGTTGCACGAACCCGCCTCGACGCAGGCCCTGGCGCTGCGGCTCGGGCTGGCCCCTTCGACGGTGTCGGCGCACCTCAAGGCACTCCGGGACGCGGGCCTGCTGATCCCCTCCCGCCACGGCCACCAGGTCCTCTACGAACGCACCCCGCTGGCCATGGCCCTGGCCGGGGGCGCCACCGGCGGGTAGCCGCCACCCCCTCGCCCGGGGGCACCACCGCCGGGTGACCGCCACCACCTGGCGCGGAAGCGCCCCCGCCGGGTGACCGGCGCCCCCGGCCCTGGGGCGACACCGCCGGTGACCGCCACCCCCGGCCCGGGGGGCGCCACCGCCGAGTGACGGCCACCCCCTCCGCCTTGGGGCGCCCCGACCCGCTCCGCCCGACACCCCATCCGTCGCCCCGACGCCCGGTGGTGCGTGCCACCGACCCGGATCGGGTCCGCGGTGTCGTGCGGGAGGGACGGATGTCCCTTATGTCACGATGGCCCGGTCCGCCGGGGCGCCGGTCCGCCGAGGCCCCCACGCCCTGTCGCCCCTTCCCCCCGAGGAGCCGGATGTCCGTCGCCGTCCGACGTCGCCCCGCCACCGCCCTCGGGCTCGTCCTGCTCCTCGCGACCGCCGCCGGTTGCGGCTCCGGCCCCGGCCCCGGCTCCGTGCCCGCCGACGGGCTGCCCGGCGCGGCGGGCGCGGCCGCCGAGTCGCCGTTCTGGGTCGATCCGCGGAGCGCCGCCGCCCGACAGGTCACCGATTGGGAGGCGCGGGGGCGCAACAGCGACGCCCAGGTCCTGCGCAGGATCTCCGACCGTCCGCTGGCCCTGTGGGTGCCGGCCGGGAATCCGGCCCCGGAGATCCGCCGGGCCCGCGCGGGCGCGAAGGCGACGGGGCGGACCCTGGTCCTCGTCGCGCACAACATCCCGCACCGCGGCTGCGGCCCCGCCGCGGCGGGCGGCGCCCCGGACGCCCGTGCCTACCGCGCCTGGACCGGCGCCCTCGCCGACGCCGTCGGGGAGGGGAAGGCGCTCGTCGTGCTGGAGCCGGAGGCCGTCCCGCACCTGGTCGTCGGCTGCACCCGCGCCGAACACCGGGCCGAGCGCTACGCGCTGCTCGCCGAGGCCGTCGACCGGCTCAAGCGGAACAAGAACACCAAGGTCTACCTGGACGCCGGGAACCCGGCGTGGATCCCGCACCCGGCGGACCTCGTCGAACCCCTGAAGAAGGCGGGCATCGCCCGCGCCGACGGTTTCGCCCTGAACGTCTCCGGCTTCCAGCCCGACGCCCCGAGCCGCGAGTACGGGGCCAGGCTCTCCAAGGCCGTCGGCGGCAAGCACTTCGTCATCGACACCGGCCGCAACGGCGCGGGACCCCTGCCCGGGGACCGGAACCAGGCCTGGTGCAACCCGCCCGGCCGGGCCCTGGGCACACCGCCGAGCGACCGGACGGGCCACCCCCTCGTCGACGCGTACCTGTGGGTCAAACGGCCGGGCGAGTCCGACGGCACCTGCCGCGGCGGCCCGCGGGCCGGCGCGTGGTGGGCCGACTACGCGCTCGGCCTGGCCCGCCGCGCCCGGGACTGAGCCCGCGGCGATCACGCGCCCGACACGGAGGTGCCCCCCGGCCGGAGCCGGGGGGCACCTCGCGGTTCACGGGCCTACGGCGGCGCTCAGCCCTCCGCGAGGTGCCGTTCCACGGTCTCCACCTTGGAGGTCATGCCGTCGCTGACCCCGGGCCTGATGTCGGCCTTGAGGATGAAGGAGACCCGGGGCGCCCGCGCCTCCACGGCGGCCACCGCGCGCTTGACGACGTCCATGACCTCGTCCCACTCGCCCTCAACGGTCGTGAACATCGCGTCGGTCCGGTTCGGCAGCCCGGACTCGCGCACGACGCGGACCGCGTCGGCGACGTACTCCCCGACCTCCTCGCCGACTCCCAGCGGCGTCACCGAGAACGCGATGATCATGCCTGGGCCGCCTCACGGGCGACGCGGGCGGCCACGACGCTGTCGGCCTCGTCGCGCTTGAGCAGCTTGTCGCCGTAGAGGCCGCCGAAGGGCAGCACCGCGAGCAGGAAGAACAGGGCGACCTTCTTGACCGGCCACTTCGCCTTGTTCCAGACGTCGAGCAGGAAGACCGCGTAGATCACGAACAGGAAGCCGTGCAGGATGCCGAGCGGCATCATCAGGAAGTCGATGTCCGAGACCCGGCTCAGCAGCGAGCCGAAGATCAGCAGGGCCGGGAACGACAGGGCCTCCGGGACGGAGATGAGGCGCAGTCGGTGCAGGGCGGAAGCGGTCTTGATGTCCACGTGGAACCTTCGGGGCTGACGGCCGGGGGTCCGTCCCAGTGTCTCAGCCGCTCCCGAAGATCTTTCCCCGGGTCCCGGGCGGGATCGAGTGTGGCGCATATCGGCCACAGGGCCCTGTTCCGCCCAGCCCGCTGCGGATACCTTCTTTCCCGTGGCTCAGTTCCGACTCCAAGGCAGCAAGGTGCTCGCCGTCGACCTGACCGGTGACGCCGTGAAAGCGAAGAACGGCGCCATGGTCGCGTACGACGGCCAGATGGCCTTCAAGAAGATGACCGGCGGTGGCGAAGGCCTCCGCGGCATGGTGACCCGCCGGTTGACCGGCGAACAGATGACGGTGATGGAGGTGCAGGGGCACGGCACCTGCTTCTTCGCCGACCGCGCGAGCGAGATCAACCTCGTGGAGCTGCGCGGCGAGAAGCTCTACGTGGAGTCCAGCAACCTGCTGTGCGCCGACGCGGGCCTGCGCACCGGCACCTCGTTCACCGGGTTGCGGGGCGCGTCGACGGGCAACGGGCTCTTCACCACGACCGTCGAGGGCTCGGGCCGGGCGGCGATCATGTCCGACGGTCCGGCGGTGGTGCTCCGCGTCAGCGCCCAGTACCCGCTCTCGGTGGACCCCGGCGCGTACGTCGCGCACACCGGCGACCTCCGGCAGTCGTTCCAGTCCGGGGTGAACTTCCGCACCCTGATCGGCGAGGGCTCGGGCGAGGCGTTCCAGATCCGCTTCGAGGGTGAGGGCCTGGTCTACGTGCAGCCCAGCGAGCGCAACACCGTCGGGGGCGACGTCTGATGCCGTTCCGTGAGATCAATTCGAAGATGGTCGAGGCCCAGGTGGTGCCGGGCCAGAAGATGTACAGCCAGCGCGGCGCGATGCTCGCCTACCGCGGCGAGGTCTCCTTCACCCCCAGCCTGACCGGTGGCCAGGGCGGCGTGATGGGCATGATCGGCCGTCGGGTGGCGAACGAGCAGACCCCGATGATGGAGGTCGAGGGCAGCGGCACCGTGATGTTCGGTCACGGCGGCCACCACATCCAGGTGATCAACCTGTCCGGCGAGACCCTCCACGTGGAGGCCGACCGGCTCCTCGCCTTCGACGGCACGCTCCAGCAGGGCACCATGTTCATGGGCTCGCAGGGCGGGGTCATGGGCATGGTGCGCGGCCAGGTGACCGGCCAGGGCCTGTTCACCACCACCCTCAAGGGCCACGGTGCGGTCGCCGTGATGGCCCACGGCGGGGTCATCGAGCTCCCCATCACCCCGAACCGTCCGATCCACGTCGACCCGCAGGCGTACGTGGCCCACCACGGGGACGTCAGGAACAAGCTCTCCACCGCGCTGGGCTGGCGCGACATGGTGGGGCGCGGCTCGGGCGAGGCGTTCCAACTGGAGCTGTCCGGTCAGGGCGCGGTGTACGTACAGGCCTCGGAGGAGAAGCTGTGAACTTTGGTCCCGTGACCGGTGGGCCCGGCGGGCCGACGGTCTTCGACCCGTACACCCTGCCCTCCGACGACAACGTGAACCCGTACACCTTCTGCGTGGAACTCAAGGGGAGCCAGTGGTTCCTGCAGAAGGGCAAGATGATCTCGTACTACGGGAACATCGAGTTCAACGGGATCGGCCACGGTCGATTCGACCGGCTGCTGCGCACGAGCTTCCACTCCCCGCTGCACGCGAGCGACTGGGTGGTGGCCGAGGGGCAGGGCAAGATGCTACTCGCCGACCGGGCCTTCGACGTGAACTCGTTCGACCTGGACAACGGCAACCTGACGATCCGTTCGGGGAACCTGCTGGCCTACCAGCCCACCCTGGCGCTGAAGCAGTCGATCGTCCCGGGTTTCCTGACGCTGATCGGAACCGGGAAGTTCGTGGCCGCGTCCAACGGACCGGTGGTGTTCATGGAGCCGCCGCTGCGTGTGGACCCGCAGGCGCTGGTGGGCTGGGCCGACTGCCCCTCCCCGTGCCACCACTACGACCACGGCTACATGTCGGGCGTGATGGGCGGTCTCCGCTCGCTGACGGGCATCGGGGGCGCGTCGGGCGAGGAGCACCAATTCGAATTCGTAGGGGCGGGAACGGTGCTGTTGCAGTCCTCGGAGATGCTGATGGCGGAGCAGGCGGTCGGCGCGGTCGGCGCCGGCGCGGCCGGTGGCAACGCGCAGGGCGTTCCGGGCGCGGGCCAGGGTCCACTCGGCCAGGTCGGCGTGCCCCGCATGCCGGGACAGCTGGGTGATCTGCAGCGGCGCTTCGGCCTGTGACCTGCCACGGATCTCCGGCCATCCGCAGATCTTCCGATTTTTGTACGTAATTCAACTTCTTAGGTAGAGTTCATTCATGGAGACCATGGAGACCGATACGGCCACCCGCTGGCTTACCGATGCCGAACAGTGCGCCTGGCGCACCCACCTGGACGTCAGCCGACTACTGATGCACCAGTTGGAGAAGGATCTCCAGCCCTTCGGACTCACCAACAACGACTACGAGATCCTCGTGAACCTCTCGGAGTCGGAGAACCACCGGATGCGGATGAGCGACCTCGCCACCGCGACGCTGCAGTCCAAGAGCCGGCTGTCCCACCAGATCACCCGAATGGAGGCGGCCGGTCTGGTCCGCCGGGAGAACTGCGAGTCCGACCGCCGCGGCCTGTACGCGGTCCTGACGGACGAGGGCCTGGAGACCATGCGCAAGGTCGCCCCGCACCACGTGGCGTCCGTGCGGGAGCACTTCATCGACCTGCTGTCCCCGACGTCGCTGACGGCCCTGCGCGAATCCCTGGGCCCGGTGGCGGAACACCTCCGGGACAACCGCGGCAAGATCTGAGTCGCGCGGGATCTCCGACGCGCCGTACCCGGGGGGCGGCCGGACAATGGGCGGTAATCGCTCACAGCCGGCCGTCCGCCGAGCGACAGTAGGCGCCCGGCCGGCCCGAGGAGGTCCAGCCCATGAAGCGCAACCTGTACGTTTCCGCGGCCGCGTCCGTCGTCCTGGTGGCCGGAGGTCCGGTGGCAGCCGCCTCGGCGGCGACCGCCGGACCGCAGGCGTCATCGAGAACCGCTCCCGCGTCCGCCGTCGCACGGGTGGACGTGGACGCGGGCGGAGCGGCGGCGGCGGCCCTCAAGCACTTCCCCGGCGTCGTCGAGTCCCTCGACAAGGACGGCTCCGTCTGGCACGTCAACGTGATCGGCAAGGACGGCGTCACCAACTCCGAGCTGGAGGTCTCCACGGCCGGCGCGGTCACGGAACGCAACAAGGACCGGGACGACAACGCGGCGGAGAACGCCCGTCTGGTCGGAGCGAAGATCACCGCCGCGGCGGCGATGAAGGCGGCCCTCGCCGCGCACCCGGGCACGGTCGTGTCGGTCGACTGGGACGACGATGACGACAACGGCTCCGCGCCGCACTGGAACATCGAGGTCAGGGCCGCCGACGGCAAGACGTCGAACTACGACGTGAGCGCCACGGACGGCAAGGTCACCGTGTCCTCGGACGACGGCGACGACGACAACAGCAACGACAACGACAACAATTGAGGTCCGCCCGCGGAGCCCCTGCGGCCCGTACGTGACGGCGGGGCGGCCCGGGGCGCGCGATGGCGCCCCGGCCCGCCCCGAGGGGTTCTCAGGCCTCCGTCAGGCTGTCGAGCAGCGCGTCGGAGGCCGCGTACGGGTCCAGCTCGCCCTGCGCCACCCGTCGCGCGAGCGCGTCGAGCCGGGCGTCGCCGCGCAGGTCGGCGAGACGGGCCCGCAGTGCGGTGATCGCGATCGTCTCGACCTCCCGGGCGGCCCGGGCGGCCCGGCGCTCGGCCAGCACGCCCCGCTCGTCCATCCACGCGCGGTGCTTCTCCAGCGCCTCGACCAGTTCGTCGATGCCCTGGCCGCGGGCGGCGACCGTCTTGACGATCGGAGGCCGCCAGTCGTCCCGGCCGCGGGCCTCGCCCAGGCCCAGCATGTGGTTCAGCTCCCGGGCCGTCGCGTCCGCGCCGTCCCGGTCGGCCTTGTTCACCACGTACACGTCGCCGATCTCCAGGATCCCGGCCTTGGCGGCCTGGATCCCGTCGCCCATGCCCGGCGCCAGCAGCACCACGGAGGTGTCGGCCTGCGAGGCGATCTCCACCTCCGACTGCCCGACCCCGACCGTCTCGACCAGGATCACCTCGCAGCCGGCCGCGTCGAGCACCCGGATCGCCTGCGGGGCCGCCCAGGCCAGCCCGCCCAGGTGTCCCCGGGTGGCCATGGAGCGGATGTACACGCCCGGATCGCCCGCGTGGTCCGACATCCGGACCCGGTCGCCGAGGAGCGCCCCGCCCGAGAAGGGCGACGACGGGTCCACGGCGAGCACCCCGACCCGCTTGCCGGCCTTGCGGTAGGCCGACACGAGGGCCGAGGTCGACGTCGACTTGCCGACGCCGGGCGAACCGGTCAGGCCGATCACGTACGCTCCGCCGGTCAGCGGGGCCAGGGCGGCCATCACCTCGCGCAGGTGCGGCGACGCCCCCTCGACCAGTGAGATCAGCCGGGCCACCGCCCGCGGCCGGCCCTCGCGGGCCTGCGCGACCAGCGCGGGGACGTCCACCGTCGTCATACGGCCACCTACGCCTTCGGAACGCGGATCACGAGGGCGTCGCCCTGACCGCCGCCGCCGCACAGCGCGGCCGCGCCGACGCCGCCGCCGCGGCGCTTGAGCTCCAGGGCCAGGTGCAGGACGACGCGGGCACCGGACATGCCGATCGGGTGGCCCAGGGCAATGGCGCCGCCGTTGACGTTCACCTTTTCCGGGGTCACGCCGAGGTCCTTCATTGACTGCACGGCGACCGCCGCGAAGGCCTCGTTGATCTCGATCAGGTCCAGGTCGGCGACCTCCAGGCCCTCCTTCTTCAGGGCGTGCGCGATCGCGTTCGAGGGCTGCGACTGGAGCGAGTTGTCCGGGCCGGCCACGTTGCCGTGGGCGCCGATCTCGGCGATCCACTCCAGGCCGAGCTCCTCCGCCTTCGCCCTGCTCATCACGACCACGGCGGCCGCACCGTCGCTGATCTGCGAGGAGGTGCCCGCGGTGATGGTGCCGTCCTTCGCGAAGGCCGGGCGCAGCTTGCCGAGCGACTCCGCCGTGGTCTCGGGGCGGATGCCCTCGTCGGCGGAGAACAGCACCGGGTCGCCCTTGCGCTGCGGGATCTCCACCGGGGTGATCTCGGCCTCGAAGACGCCGTTCTTCTGCGCGGCGGCGGCCCGCTGGTGCGAGGCGGCGGCGAACTCGTCCTGCGGGGCGCGCTCGATGCCCAGGCGGGTGTTGTGCTTCTCCGTGGACTCGCCCATGGCGATGTTCTCGAAGGCGTCGGTGAGGCCGTCGTAGGCCATCGCGTCGAGCATCTCGATGGCGCCGTACTTGAAGCCCTCGCGGGACTTCGGCAGCAGGTGCGGGGCGTTGGTCATCGACTCCTGGCCGCCCGCGACCACGACGTCGAACTCACCGGCGCGGATGAGCTGGTCCGCGAGCGCGATGGCGTCCAGGCCCGAGAGGCAGACCTTGTTGATGGTGAGCGCCGGGACGTTCATCGGAATGCCCGCCTTGACGGCGGCCTGGCGGGCGGGGATCTGGCCCGCGCCGGCCTGGAGCACCTGGCCCATGATCACGTACTGGACCTGGTCGCCGGAGATCCCGGCCCGTTCCAGCGCGGACTTGATGGCGAAACCGCCGAGGTCGGCTCCCGAGAAGGACTTCAGCGAGCCGAGGAGGCGTCCCATGGGCGTGCGGGCCCCGGCGACGATCACGGAAGTGGTGCTGTTCGATCCGGACATGAGGCGGATCCCCTTTCAACAAGGGAAGCTGAGGAGTGAACGAGGGTTTACCTGAATGTACTGAGCGGTACCCGCGCAGTCACCGGGCAGTCGGTGTGATCGCTGGCACGTTGCGTGACCACCCTCCTCGGCGGTGAAGTGTTCCCATGCTGACAAGAATCGACCACATCGGGATCGCCTGCTTCGACCTGGACAAGACCGTCGAGTTCTACCGTGCCACGTACGGCTTCGAGGTGTTCCACACCGAGGTCAACGAGGAGCAGGGCGTCCGCGAGGCCATGCTCAAGATCAACGAGACGTCCGACGGCGGCGCCTCCTACCTCCAGCTGCTGGAGCCGACCCGCGAGGACTCGGCCGTCGGCAAGTGGCTCGCCAAGAACGGCGAGGGCGTCCACCACATCGCCTTCGGCACCGCCGACGTCGACGGCGACGCCGAGGCCATCCGCGGCAAGGGCGTCCGCGTCCTGTACGACGAGCCCCGCATCGGGTCCATGGGTTCCCGGATCACCTTCCTGCACCCGAAGGACTGTCACGGCGTCCTCACCGAACTCGTCACCTCCAAGCCCGAGGACCCGGCCGCCTCCCACTGACCCGAAGAGCAGGACGAACACCGCGAACCTCGCATTCGGTGCCGCCCTCGGGATCCCCTCCGGTGCCCGGGGGCGCGCGCCTCATCGAGAGCGCACTGATGTCCCGATTCCCCGGCCGGTAGAGTGGCCATGGCTCGGCCGGGGTTCGGTGCGGAGACGGGGTCGGGGCCTGTGACCCCTGCCCCGGTATCTGACACCATTCCCCGGGGGCGTCGTTCAGCGGGCGAGCGATGCTCATGTGGAAATGAGCTTGCGACCAGGGGACGGATGGGACCGCGCTGTGCGGGGCTACGAAAGCCAGGAGAGCCACCAGGCCGAGGCCGACCACCTCTCGCGCTTCGAGGCCGAGATGGAGCGGCTGAAGAAGGAGCGCGGGAAGGCCGTCCAGCACGCTGAAGACCTGGGGTACCAGGTCGAGGTGCTGCGCGCCAAGCTCCATGAGGTACGCCGCAATCTCGCGTCCCGCCCTGCCTACGACGGCGCGGACATGGGCTATCAGGCGGAGCAACTGCTCCGCAACGCCCAGATCCAGGCCGACCAGATGCGCTCCGACGCCGAGCGCGAGCTGCGCGACGCCCGGGCGCAGACCCAGCGGATCCTCCAGGAGCACGCCGAGCACCAGGCGCGCCTGCAGGCCGAACTGCACTCGGAGGCCGTCAACCGCCGCCAGCGGCTGGACCAGGAACTCAACGAGCGCCGCCAGACCGTCGAGGCGCACGTCAACGAGAACGTCGCCTGGGCCGAGCAGCTGCGCGCCCGTACGGAGTCCCAGGCCCGCCGGCTCATGGACGAGTCCCGCGCCGAGGCCGATCAGGCGCTGAACGCCGCCCGAGCCGAGGCCGCCCGGACCGTCGAGGAGGCCCGCCGGCGGCTCGCCGCCGACACCGAGACCGCCCGCGGCGAGGCCGAGTCCACGCTGCTGCGCGCCCGCAAGGAGGCCGAGCGGCTGCTGGCCGCCGCCTCCGCCCAGGCCCAGGAGGCCACCGAGCACGCGGAGCGGCTGCGGAGCAGCACCAGCGCCGAGGCCGAGCAGACCCGGCAGCAGACCATGGACCTCGGTCGGGTCGCCGAGGCCCGCGTCCAGGAGGCCGACGGGACGCTGCGCACGGCCCGCGCCGAGGCCGAGACCCTGCTCTCGGACGCCAAGGAGAGCGCCGCCCGGCAGCTGGCCTCGGTCGAGTCCGTCAACGAGCAGCGGACCCGGACCGCCAAGGAGCAGGTCGCCCGGCTGGTCGGCGAGGCCACCAAGGAGGCCGAGGCCCTCAAGGCGGAGGCCGAGCAGGCCCTGGCCGACGCCCGCGCGGAGGCGGAGCGGCTGCGCACCGAGGCCGGCGAGCAGGCCCGTACGGCCGCCGCCGAGGACACCGCGGCGCAGCTGGCGAAGGCCGCGCGCACCGCGGAGGACGTACTGAACAAGGCCTCCGAGGACGCCCGGGCCACCACCCGCGCCGCGTCCGAGGAGGCCGAACGGATCCGCCGCGAGGCGGAGTCCGAGGCGGAGCGCCTGCGCGCCCAGGCGGCGACCACGGCCGACGAGCTCAAGGGCGCCGCCAAGGACGACACCGAGGAGTACCGGGCCCGCACGGTCGAGCTCCAGGAGGAGGCCCGCCGGCTGCGCGGCGAGGCCGAACAGCTGCGCGCGGAGGCCGTCGCCGAGGGCGAGCGGATCCGCGGCGAGGCCCGCCGCGAGGCGGTCCAGCAGATCGAGGAGGCGGCCCGTACCGCCGAGGAGCTCCTCGGCAAGGCCAAGGCCGACGCGGACGAGCTGCGCGGCGGGGCGACCGCCGAGAGCGAGCGGGTGCGCTCCGAGGCCGTGGAGCGGGCCACCACCCTGCGCCGGCAGGCCGAGGAGACCCTGGACCGCACCCGCGCCGAGGCCGAGCGGGTGCGCTCCGAAGCCGAGGAGCAGGCGCAGGCCGTGGCCGCCGAGGCGGACGCGGCGGCCCGGGCCCGGCGCGAGGAGACGGAGCAGGCACTCGCCGCGAAGCGCGAGGAGGCCGACGCGGAGCTGGTCCGGCTCCACACGGACGCCGAGGCCCGCCTCACGACGGCCGAGCAGACGCTGCGCGACTCCCGCGCGGCGGCGGAGGCCGTCCGCAAGGAGACCACCGAGGAGAACGACCGGCTGCGCGCCGAGTCGGCGGAGCGGATCCGTACCCTCCAGGCCCAGTCCCAGGCGGAGGCCGACCAGCTGCGCACCGACGCGGCGGACGACGCCGCGCGGGTCCGCGCGGAGGCCGAGCAGGTCTCCGTACGGCTGCGCGGCGAGGCCGAGGCGGAGGCGGAGCGGCTGCGCACCGAGGCGCAGGAGACCGCGGACCGGCTGCGCGCCGAGGCCAAGGCCGCTGCCGAGCGGGTCGCGGCGGAGGCCGCCGAGGCCCTGTCGGCCGCCCAGGAGGAGGCCGCGCGGCGGCGCCGGGAGGCCGAGGAGACCCTGTCGGCGGCCAGGACGGACGCCGGCAACGAGCGGGCGCAGGCCCGCGAACAGAGCGAGGAACTCCTCGCGCAGGCCCGCAAGCGCTCCGAGGAGGCCACCGCGGAGGCGGTCTGGCTGACCGAGGAGGCCGAGCGGCGCGCGTCCGAGGTGGTCGCGGCGGCCGAGGCCACCGCCCAGCAGGTGCGCGACGCCGTGGCCGGGCTGCACGAGCAGGCCGAGGAGGAGATCGCCGGACTGCGCAGCGCCGCCGAGCACGCGGCGGAGCGTACGCGCACGGAGGCGGAGGAGGAGTCGGACCGGGTCCGCGCCGACGCCCGCGCGGAACGCGAGCGCGCGGCCGCGGACGCGGCCCGCGTCCGCGACGAGGCCCGGGTCGAGACGGACGCGGCGAAGGCCTTGGCGGAGCGCACGGTCGGCGACGCGATCGCCGAGTCCGAGCAACTGCGCGCCGACACGGCGGAGTACGCGCAGCGGCTGCGCACCGAGGCGACGGACGCCCTGGCGGCGTCGGAGCGCGACGCGGCGCGCACCCGGGCGGACGCCCGGGACGACGCGAACCGGATCCGCGGCGAGGCGGCGGAGTCCCTGGAGACCTCGCGCGCCGAGGGCGGCCTGATCGTCGCCGAGGCGACGGCGGAGGCCGAACGCATCACCGCGGAGACCGCGGCGGCGAACGCCCTCACCGTCGGTGAGGCCGCGGCGGAGGCCGAGCGGCTGACCGCGGAGGCGCTGTCGGCGGCGGACGCGACCCGTGCCGAGGCGGCGGGCACCCTGGACGAGGCCCGGACGGAGGCCGGCCGGCTGCGCACCGAAGCCGCCGAGCAGGCGGATCGGCTGGTGTCCGGGGCGGCGGCGGAGGCCGAGCGCCTCACGGAGGAGACCCGCGCGGCCAACGAGGCGACCGTCGCCGAGGCCGGCGCGAAGGCGGAACGGCTCACCGCGCAGGCTGCGGAGACGCTCGCCGCGGCCGAGCGGGACTCGACGCGGATCCTGGTCGACGCGCGCGCCGAGGGCGACCGGCTGGTCGAGGAGACCCGCGCGGCGAACGAGGCGACCGTCGGCGAAGCCGCCGCGGAGGCGGAGCGGCTGCTCGCCGAGGCGGCGAACACCCTGGCCGAGGCGCGCGGCGAGGGCGGCCGGATCATCGGCGAGGCCACCGCGGAGGCCGACCGCGTCACGGTCGCGGCGAACGAGACGCTGGCCGCGGCCGAGCGGGACGCCGAGCAGACGCTCGACGAGGCCCGCACGGAGGCCGGCCGGCTGCGCACCGACGCCGCCGAACAGGCGGACCGGCTCATCACCGAGGCCGTCTCCGAGTCGGAGAAGCTCACCGAGCAGACCCGCAAGGACAACGAGCGCACGGTCGGCGAGGCCCGCGACGAGGCCGAGCGGTTGCGCGCGGAGGCGGCGCAGTCGCTGTCCTCGGCGCAGGAGCACGCGACCCGTACCCGGTCGGAGGCCGAGCGGGTCAAGGCGCAGGCGGCGTCCGAGGCCGAGCGCACCCGCGCCCAGGCCCGTACGGAGTCCGAGCGGCTGCTGGACGAGGCCCGGGAGGCGGCCAACAAGCGGCGCAGCGAGGCCGCGGAGCAGGTCGACCGGCTCATCACGGAGGCCTCGGCGGAGGCGGACAAGCTCACCGCCGACGCCGGCCGGCAGGCCCTGGCCGCCACCACGGCGGCCGAGGAGCAGGCCGACGCGATGGTCGACGCCGCGCGCAAGGAGGCCGAGCGGATCACGGCGGAGGCGACCGTCGAGGGCAACTCCACGGTGGAGAAGGCTCGTACGGACGCGGACGAGCTGTTGGTCGGTGCGCGCACGGACGCGGCCGCCATAAGGGAGCGGGCGGAGGAGCTGCGTTCGCGGGTCGAGTCCGAGGTCGAGGAGCTGCACGAGCGGGCCCGTCGGGAGTCGTCGGAGCAGATGAAGTCCGCCGGTGAGCGCGTGGACAAGCTGGTGCGGGCGGCGACCGAGCAGAGCGTCGAGGCCGAGACGAAGGCCAAGGCCCTGGTGTCGGACGCGAGCAGCGAAGCCGGCAAGGTCCGGATCGCGGCGGTGCGCAAGGCGGAGGCGCTGCTCAAGGAGGCCGAGACGAAGAAGGCCGAACTGGTGCGGATCGCCGAGGCGGCGCTGTCGGAGGCCCGCGCGGAGGCCGAGCGCCTGGTCGACGAGGGCCGGCGGGAGTTGGAGGTCCTGGTGCGCAGGCGCGAGGACATTCAGGCGGAGATCTCCCGTGTCCAGGACGTTCTTGAGGCGTTGGAATCATTCGAGGCACCTTCGGGTGGCGGAAAGCCCCTGTTGGGCGGCCAGGGCACGGGGGGCGTGAAGGCCGGCGCAACAGCGGGTTCCACTCGTTCGGGTGGCAAGACATCCGAGGGGTAGTCGGAACTCATGATGTGTGCTGCCGATGTGTGCTCCTGATGAAGGTTCAGGCGGACGAGTGACCAGCATTCCGTCGCCTTGCCACTCAAAAGGGGTGTCATTGTCCAGGGCAAACACGGATTGACTCGATGACACGCCGCCCGGGCGCCTAGGATTCCCCTTAACACCTCACGTAGCACCTCATTGGTCTCATTCGACAGGAACCCCATGAGCGACTCTCACTCCCCCTTCGGCTTCGAGCTCGTGCGGCGTGGTTACGACCGCGGTCAGGTGGACGACCGCATTACCAAGCTGGTCTCCGACCGCGACAGCGCCCTAGGACGTATCAACTCTCTGGAAAAGCGGATCGAGGAGCTGCACCTCGAAACGCAGAACGCCCAGGCCCAGGTGAGCGACGCCGAGCCGTCGTACGCCGGCCTCGGCGCCCGGGTCGAGAAGATCCTGCGGCTGGCCGAGGAGGAGGCGAAGGACCTGCGCGAGGAGGCCCGTCGCGCTGCCGAGCAGCACCGGGAGCTGGCGGAGTCGGCGGCCCAGCAGGTGCGCAACGACGCCGAGTCGTTCGCGTCGGACCGCAAGTCGAAGGCGGAGGACGAGGGCGTCCGCATCGTCGAGAAGGCCAAGGGTGACGCGTCGACCCTGCGTGCGGAGGCGCAGAAGGACGCGGCCTCCAAGCGCGAGGAGGCCGACGCGCTGTTCGAGGAGACCCGCGCCAAGGCCGCCCAGGCCGCCGCGGACTTCGAGACCAACCTGGCCAAGCGGCGCGAGCAGTCCGAGCGCGACCTGGCCTCGCGTCAGCAGAAGGCCGAGAAGCGCCTCGCCGAGATCGAGCACCGCGCCGAGCAGCTCCGCCTGGAGGCCGAGAAGCTCCGTACGGACGCCGAGCGCCGCGCCCGCCAGACCGTGGAGACCGCGCAGCGCCAGGCCGAGGACATCGTCGCCGACGCCAACGCCAAGGCCGACCGGATCCGCAGCGAGTCCGAGCGCGAGCTGGCGGCGCTCACCAACCGTCGCGACTCCATCAACGCGCAGCTGACCAACGTCCGCGAGATGCTGGCGACGTTGACGGGCGCGGCCGTGGCGGCCGCGGGCACCCCGATCGACGACGAGCCGGTGACCCGTGGCGTTCCGGCGCAGCAGAGCCGCTAGGGCATCCTCCCGAAGGCCGTTGCCGCGCGCCGGTAGCGAAACTGTGGGTCCGTGGGCCGTATGTCACCCGTTCGAGGTGGCGTACGGCCCTTCGGCGTTCTAGCGTGTCGGCATGATCGAGCTTGAGGGCCTTACCAAACGATTCGGCGCGAAGACCGCCGTGGACCACCTCAGCTTCCAGGTCAAACCGGGGGTGGTCACCGGCTTCCTCGGCCCCAACGGGGCCGGGAAGTCCACGACCATGCGCATGATGCTCGACCTCGACAACCCGACCAGCGGGACGGTCAGGATCGACGGCAAGCACTACCGGGACCTGCCGGAGCCTTTGAAGTACATCGGAGCGCTGCTCGACGCGAAAGCCATGAACGGCGCGCGCAGCGCGTACAACAACCTTCTCTGCCTCGCCCAGTCGAACCGGATCCCGCAGAGCCGGGTGACCGAGGTGCTGGACCTGGTCGGGTTGACGGCCGTGGCGAAGAAGAAGTCGAAAGGATTTTCGCTCGGGATGGGGCAGCGGCTGGGAATCGCCGCTGCGCTGCTCGGGGATCCGGAGATCCTGATGTTCGACGAACCCGTCAATGGTCTGGACCCGGAGGGAATTCTCTGGATCCGCAATCTCATGAAGGGCCTGGCCTCGGAAGGTCGGACGATCTTCGTGTCGTCCCACCTGATGAGCGAAATGGCGCTGACCGCCGACCATTTGGTGGTGATCGGACAGGGGAAGCTCCTCGCCGACTTGTCGATGGCCGATTTCATCCAGCAGAACTCGCGGAGTTTCGTCCGACTGCGCTCGCCGCAGCAGGAACGACTCAAGGACGTCCTGCACGGGGCCGGGATCACCGCCGTCGACGTGCCGGGCACCGGGGCACTGGAAATCGACGGTGTGGAGTCCGAGCGGCTCGGCGAGCTGGCCGCCGAGCACCGGATCGTGCTGCACGAACTCAGCCCGCAACGGGCTTCACTGGAGGAAGCGTTCATGCGCATGACGGCCGACTCCGTCGAGTACCACGCCCACGCGCCGGGCATGCCGACCGGCCCCGTCCCGGGTCCGGTCGACGCCGCCGCCTGGGGCGCCGGGTTCGACGCGACGCGCAAGGACGGCGAGTGATCATGGCTTTCTCCGCAGTCCTCCGCTCCGAGTGGACCAAGATCCGCACGGTCGCCTCCACCACGTGGACCCTGGCTTCCGCGCTCGTCGTCACCGTCGGCATCAGCGCCGCGCTGTGCGCACTGTTCAACTCCACCTTCGACGACATGCCGAAGGAACAGCAGATCACCTTCGACCCGACCCTCGCGAGCTTCGCGGGCATGACCCTCGGGCAGCTCGCGATGATCGTCTTCGGTGTCCTGGTGGTCGGCAGCGAGTACAACTCGGGGATGATCCGCACCTCACTGGCCGCCGTGCCGGGCAGGGCGGGCTTCCTCTTCGGCAAGCTCACCGTCGCGACGGCGCTCGCGCTCGTCGTGGGCCTGCTGACGAGCTTCATCTCGTTCTTCCTGGGCCAGGCCGTCCTCGGCGACCGCAGCATCGGGATCGGCGAGGACAACGTCCTGCGGGCGGTGATCGGCGCCGGCCTCTACATGGCGCTGATCTCCCTGTTCTCGATGGGCGTGACGGCCATCCTGCGCAGCCAGATGCTGGCGCTCGGCATCCTGATGCCGTTCTTCTTCCTGGTCTCGACCATCCTCGGGGCCGTCGAGACGACCCGGAAGGTCGCGCAGTACTTCCCGGACCAGGCGGGCTCCAAGATCATGCAGGTGGTGCCCGGCGCGATGGACAGCGGTGAAACGCCGTACGGGCCGTGGGGCGGCCTCGGGATCATGGTGCTGTGGACGCTCGCCGCGGTGCTCGGGGGCTACATCGTCCTGAAGAAGCGCGACGCCTGATCCAGGAGTACCCGGGGGGTCCGTCGCAGGACGGACCCCCCGGGTACTACGGGACATCCCGGAGCCGGATCTCAGGGGCAGCTCAGGGATTCGGCCCGGGCGGGAACCGACGTAGGCTCGATACCCTCTTAAGGCTCATACGGACGAGAGCCTTCCGGGCCTGGCAAGGGGCAGCACGATGATCGAGGCAGTCGGCCTGACCAAGCGCTTCGGCGCGAAGACCGCCGTCGAGCAGCTGTCGTTCCAGGTCAGGCCGGGTCACGTCACCGGTTTCCTGGGGCCCAACGGCTCCGGCAAATCCACCACCATGCGCATGATCGTCGGCCTGGACCGGCCCACGTCCGGTCATGTCACGATCAACGGCGCCCCCTTCCGGGAGCTGCCGAACGCGCAGCGGCACGTCGGCGCCCTCCTCGACGCCAAGGCCATGCACGGCGGGCGCAAGGCCCGCACCCACCTGCTGTCCATCGCCCAGCTCTCCGGGATCCCCGAGAAGCGGGTGGACGAGGTGCTGGGCGTGGTCGGCCTCCAGGACGCCGCCCGGCAGCGCACCAAGGGCTTCTCCCTCGGCATGGGCCAGCGCCTCGGCATCGCGACCGCCCTCCTCGGCGACCCCCAGGTGCTCCTCTTCGACGAGCCGGTCAACGGGCTCGACCCCGAGGGCATCCTCTGGGTCCGCAAGCTGATGCGAAAGCTCGCGTCCGAGGGCCGCACCGTCTTCGTCTCCTCGCACCTCATGAGCGAGATGGCGCTGACCGCCGACCACCTGATCGTCATCGGCCGCGGCAGGCTGCTCGCCGACATGAGCACCCAGGACTTCATCACGCACAACTCGGCCGGATTCGCGCGGGTCCGTCCCGCCGCGGACCGGCCCGACGGCCGGGCCGTCCTCGGCGCGGCGCTCGTCAAGGCGGGCGCCCGCGTCCTCCAGGAGACGGACGGGGCGCTGCGCGTCACCGGGCTGGAGCTCCCCCGCATCAGCGACGTCGCCCACGAGGCCGGGGTGCGGCTGTGGGAGCTGTCCCCGCACCGGGCCTCGCTGGAGGAGGCCTACATGCGGATGACGCAGTCGTCCCTGGAGTACACCTCCACCGAGGACCCCCGCGCCGAGCTGTGGGAACCCGAAGCACTGACCGTTCCCGACTGGGAGGAGGCGGTCGCCCCGGAGGTCCCGACGGAGACCGCGGCGAGCTTCTTCGCTCCCCCACCCCCCACCGCGGGTGGACGGCCCTTCCTGATGCCCGGCAGCGCCGCCGACCTCGCCCCCTCCGTACGGCAGGGCGACCCGGCCCGTACGCCCGAGAACGCCCAGAGCACCTCCGAGGACCACAGATGACCGGCCGCCCCGACCCGACGACGGGCTACACCTCGCCCCTGCCCGCCCGGCAGCCCCACCTGGGCCACGCGCTGGCCTCGGAGTGGACCAAGCTGACCTCGGTGCGCTCCACCCTGTGGACGCTCGGCTCCCTGGTGGCCCTGGTCGTCGGCGTCGGTCTGCTGGCCATCGTGCAGACCCGGGGCGCGGACTACATGAAGACCCCGTACACGGGGCCGGCCCTGTTCGGCCTCATGGTCGGCCAGATCGCCGTGATCGTCCTCGGCGTGCTGACGATCTGCTCCGAGTACGGCACCGGGCTGATCCGCACCACCTTCACCGCGGCCCCCGAGCGGACGCGGGTGCTCACCGCCAAGTACCTCGTCTTCGGCGCCGTCTCCTTCACCGTGATCGTGGGCTCGGTGGCGGTCGTCGGCCTGTCCGCCGCGCTGGTGCACCGGGCGTCGCCCGACGGGGCCCGCTGGGTCTCGGCGTGGGCGGACGCGGTGGGCGGCTGTTTCTACGTCACCCTGCTCGGGGTCCTCGCCCTGGCCGTCGGCGCGCTGGTACGGCATTCCGCGGGCGGCATCGCCGTCATGCTGGGCGTGGTGACCCTACCCCCCGTGCTCGGCTCCATCCTGACCGCCTGGCCCTCGACGGCGGCGGTCGGGGTGGCCGTCATGCGCTACAACGCGCCGGTCGCGCTCGTCCAGTTCTTCGGGGTCCAGGAGAACGCGACGATAGAGGGCTCGGCGACCCCCGGGAACGGCGCGCAGCTGCTGCTGCTCCTGACCGTGACGGCGGCCATGGTCGCGGCCTCGTACGTCGTGGTGCGGCGCCGGGACGTCTGAGCCCTCGCCGACCCGGTCAGTACTTGGGCGCGTTCCGGGACCGCTGCACCTTCGAGGTGCGGCGGTCCTTCGCGTTCCAGCAGGCCTTGTGCCAGTGGCGCCGGTCGTCCACACCGCCGTACTCGGGCCAGGCCACGAGGTGCGGGGTGCCGGAGGGGATCTCCTGGTCGCAGCCGGGGCACCGGTAGCGCTTGCCCGCCGCGGCGGCGCCCGCCACGTGCCGGACCTTCCACTCCTCGCCCTGGTACTCCTCGGTCCGCTCCAGCCCGAACCGGTCGAGGCCGGTCGCGGGTCGTTCGTCCGGGGTCTCGCCGCCCCTGGGGCGGTTGTGGCGCGGTGACACGTATACCTCACGAATGGGCGGCGGGCAGTGACTTTCTCCCAGACTACGCGCAGCGAGGCAGGGTACCCGCAGGGTGGCCGGAGAAGGCCGGAGCAGTTCGACGGACCGGCCCGACAATCTCAATAACTTTCCGGTGAGGCCGTGCCTTTGGCACGTGTCAGACGTTGTTGCCATCAGACGTTGATGTCATCAGCGAGTCGGTCCGCCTGGGGGAGGCCGCGTCAGCCGCGAGGAGGATAAGGGCGATGCGCGTAGGAGCGTTTGTACTGGCGGCCCAGTTTCCGGGCCAGGGACAGGGGGAGGCACTGCACCGGGCGGTGCGGACCGCCGAGGTCGCCGAGGAGGCCGGGCTGGACTCGGTCTGGCTGGCCGAGCACCACTTCGTGCCGTACGGGGTGTGCCCGTCGGCGGTGACCCTGGCGGCGCTGCTGCTGGGGCGGACCCGTCGGCTCCGGGTGGGGACCGCGGTGAGCGTGCTGCCGAGCACGCACCCGGTGGCGCTCGGGGAGCAGGCGGCCCTGCTGCACGTCACCTCGGGGGGTCGGTTCACCCTCGGGGTGGGCCGGGGCGGGCCCTGGGTGGACCTGGAGGTGTTCGGGGGCGGCCTGGAGGCGTACGAGAGCGGCTTCCCCGAGGACCTCGACCTGTTGCGGCGCTGGCTGAGCGAGCCGCGCGTGGGGGCCGCCGGCGACCGGTACGCCTTCCGCGAGGTGGCCGTCGTACCGCGGCCGGACGAGGCGCTGGACGGGGACGGGAGTGGGCCGGAAGTGATCGTCGCGTGCACGTCCCCGGCGTCCGTGCGGGCCGCCGCGGAGCGCGGACTGCCAATGCTGCTGGGCATGCACTGCGGTGACGAGGACAAGGCCGCGATGGTCGCGATGTGGAGCCGGACCGCGCTGGCGGCGGGGCACGGGCCCGACGCCGTGCGTGCGGCCGGGCACGTCTCGGCGGGTGTCTGCCAGCTGGCGGACCGGACGGCGGACGCCCGCGAGACCCTGGTCAAGGCGATGCCGGGCTGGTTCCGTCAGGGCCTGGACGCGCACGTCACGGTCGACGGTCGACAGCGCGCGATGCGCGATCCCGTCGCCTACACGGAACTGCTGTGCGCCCTGCATCCGGTCGGCACCCCGAGGTTGGCGGCGGACCGGCTCGCGGCGACCTCGGAACGCACCGGGATCACGCGCTTCGCCCTGCTCACGGAGGGCTCCGGGGACCTCGCCGCGACCGAGGAGAA
This sequence comes from Streptomyces sp. NPDC040432, assembly GCF_055595445.1. NCBI lineage: Bacteria > Bacillati > Actinomycetota > Actinomycetes > Kitasatosporales > Streptomycetaceae > Streptomyces > Streptomyces sp. NPDC040432. Next base: position 70,075 of record NZ_JBVIVP010000002.1, read on the forward strand.
CGTACGGCGCCTCGGTGCCGAGGTGCTGCCGCGGCTGGAGGCGGCCGGGGCATGAGCCCCGGTGGATCCGGCCTGGGCTGCCGCTCCGGTGTCAGTCGCACCTCCCGCGACACGGAGCGGCAGCGAAGTACCGGTCCTGCTAGCAGTCCCGCATCTCCGGCGACTGGTTGAGCAGCTGGCCGCGGATCGAGGTGAACCGGGCATGCCTCTCATCCGACGAGGAATCCAGCGGGAAGACCGCCACACGGTGGCAGTTCTGGAATGCCAGGCGCACCCCGAAGTGCCGTTGAAGCGCAACACGTATCGCGTCACTCGCGAGCGCGCGCAGCAGCTGCCCGCGCGCCTGCTCGTCCGGCGGCGGCGTCTGGTTGTCGGCGAACTCTCCGCCCTCAACCTCCAGCTGGGCCGTCAACGAGCTGATCATCTCCCATGCGTAGGGCAGGGAGGTCCGGACGCAGTCGACGAAGGCGGCTTCGTCGACCTCGCCTCGCTCGGCCTGTTCGAGTAGGGCCGGTGAGACGTCGAGCGACATGGGTTCTCCTCTCGTGACTCCGGCCGTTGGGTTGCCGGAGTCTTACGGGCAGGGAAGGAGATCGCGACGCAGCGTGCACGCTCGACGACCTCCCGCTCACCACGGTAGGCGCCCGCCGGGTACCGCACCAGGAGAATGCGCATACAACGCGCCATCGGCGAACGGGGCTTTCAGGGGCGAATCGCGTGGAGGCGCATCCGTCGAGTAGCGTTGCCGACCATGCGTCTCGTCATCGCCCGCTGCTCCGTCGACTACGCGGGCCGGCTCACCGCCCATCTGCCCTCGGCACCCCGTCTGATCCTCGTGAAGGCCGACGGCAGTGTCTCGATCCACGCGGACGACCGGGCGTACAAACCGCTCAACTGGATGTCGCCCCCGTGCACCCTCAAGGAGGGGAGCGGTGACGACGCCGGCGTCTGGACCGTCGTCAACAAGGCGGGCGAGAAGCTCATCATCACCATGGAGGAAGTCCTCCACGACTCCTCCCACGAGCTGGGCACCGACCCCGGTCTCATCAAGGACGGCGTCGAGGCGCACCTCCAGGAACTGCTCGCCGACCGGATCGACACGCTGGGCGAGGGTTACACGCTGATCCGGCGCGAGTACATGACGGCCATCGGTCCCGTCGACATCCTGTGCCGGGACGCCTCCGGTGCGACGGTCGCGGTGGAGATCAAGCGACGCGGGGAGATCGACGGCGTCGAACAGCTCACGCGCTACCTGGAACTGCTGAACCGGGACCCGCATCTGGCCCCGGTCCGCGGCGTGTTCGCCGCGCAGGAGATCAAGCCGCAGGCGCGGGTGCTCGCGAACGACCGCGGCATGGACTGCGTGGTGCTCGACTACAACGCCATGCGCGGCATCGAGGACGACAAGCTCCGCCTGTTCTGATCACCCCTTGCCTCGGGGCCGGCACCTCCGGACACGACGAAGGCCCCCGGGACGGCTCCGGGGGCCTTCGTCGTGTCCCGGGGCGCGGACGCTACGTCGCCTCGGCCGTCGGGGAGCCCTCGACCGCCGACGCGCTGACGCTCGCGGGGGTCGTCGCCGGGGGCGTGGCGGTCGCGGGCGGCGTCTCGGTGGGCGTCGGGGTGTCGCTGGGCGTCGGGGTGCCCGGGTCGGGATCCGGGTCCGGGCCGGGGGGCGTGGGCGTCGGGGTGGGCGTCGGCTTCCCCGGGGGCCGCGGCGTGGCCGCGGGGACGCCGGGGCGTCGCGGCGGGGTCGTGCGGGGCGTCGGGCCGCCGTCCGGGGCCCGGTCCCCGGCCTCGCCGGGGGCCTCCTCGGGGCCGGGCGATTCCGCGGGCGGGGGCGTCGTACCGGGCTCGGGCGCGGGGTCGGTCCCGTTGTTCCCCGGGACCGTCGGCGGCTCCGGGGCCTCGGGCGTCGGGGTCGAGGACACCGCCGGCCTGGTGGGTGCCGCCTCCTCCTCCCCCGAGGTCAGGGCCAGGCCGATCACCGTGCCGAGCGCGGCCACCGTGAGCACCCCGGCCGCGGCGAGCAGCACGGTCTTGCGACGGGATCCCGGCTCGGATGCCGGGGCGGCGGGGGCGGGTGCGGCGGGGGTGGGCCCGGCCGGCGGCGGGAACGCGTCCTCGAAGACCTCGGACAGGGTCGCCGGCGCGGGGCCGGTGGTCGGGCCAGCGCTACGGACGACCGGGGTGACCTGCGTGACGGCCTCCCCCGGGGCCGTCGCCGCCGGCAGTGCGGTCGCGGCGGACATCGGGGCCGCGGCGGGTATCGCGGCGGCGGCCTTTCCCGAGGTCAGGGCCGGTCCGGGCGTCGCCGCGGGCAATGCTCTCGGCGTCGGGGCGGCGAACGGGCTCGGCGTCGGGGCCGGGGCGGTCCCGGGCAGGGCGACGGTGGCGGCGTTCGGCGGCGCGGCCGTCGGCGGCTCCAGCCGTAGCGGCGGCGAGGCCTGCGCCCGGGCCGCCTCCCGGTCGGTGACGAGGGCCAGCGCCCGGCGTCCGGCGACCGTTCCGCGCTTGTCCGCCAGCGCGCCGCGCAGCCCGATGGAGGCCTCCAGCTCGGCGCGCGCCCGGTCCAGGCGCCCCTCGCACAGCGCGAGCACGCCCAGCTCGTGGTGGAAGTACGCCTGCTCGGCGACCTCCCCCGCCTTGCGGGCGGCCTCGGCGCCCGCGCGCAGCGCCCGCTCCCAGGCCTCCCAGTGCAGCGAGGCGGCGAGGGCGGGGGCGGCCGTACGGGCCAGGAGTACGGCGGCCACCACGTCGGCGCCCGCCAGGGCGGCCAGTACGGCGTCGGCCTCCGCGGCGACGCGCGTCGGGGTCACCGAGGCGTGGCCGGTCCACCAGGCGTAGTGGCGTGCGGCGGTCCGGGCCTCCTCGGCGGCGGTCTCCCCGTACCCGGCGTCCTCCAGTTGTCGGGCGACGCCCTCGGCGAGCCGGTAGCGCGATCCGACCGGGGTGATCAGCCCGCAGCCGAGGAGTTCCGCGACGGCGGAGTCCGCGTGCGTGTCCCCGACCAGGGCCGGGAGGTGGGCGTGGTGCGGCAGCTCGCCGCCGAGCGCGCAGGCCATCCGCAGGGCGGCCCGCGCTGACTCGCTGACCCGGGAGGCCAACAGTTCGGCGGGGGCGGCGGCCTCGGCGAGGGTGGGCAGCGGAACGTGGGCGGGGTCCCGGGGGCGTTCCTCGAAGACGCCGGGTTCCTCGTCGTCGTCCTCGGAGGCGGCCCGGTTCAGTTCGTCGCGCTGGCGCAGCAGTCCGGCCGCCTGCACGAAGCGCAGCGGCAGCCCTTCGGAGGCGAAGCGCAGGTCCCCGGCCCAGGCGGTCTCCTCCTCGGTCAGGGCCCGTCCGGCGGCGGCCTCCAGCAGCAGGACGCAGTCGGCCTTGCCGAGCCCGCCGAGGAAGACCTCCTCCAGGTGCGAGTCGTCGGAGGGGGCCTTGGTGTCGGGGGTGGCCGCCAGCAGGTAGGCGCATTCGGGGGTGGCGCGCAGCAGCTCGTCGAGCGCGGAGCCGCCCAGTTCCAGGTCGTCGAGGAGCACGATGGCGCCGATCTCCCCGACCCGGGCGAGGAGTTCCGTACGCTCGGGCCGTTCGTCGCCGGCGTCGTGGACGGCCCCGTACAGCGCGTGGAGCAGTTCGCCGGGCTGCTGGTGGCCGTGGCCGCTGAGCCGGACGACCCCGTCGGGGGCGAGGCACGCACAGGCGGTGGCGACGGAGTCGAGGAGGGCGGTGCGGCCCGATCCGGCGGGTCCGGTCAGGCGTACGGAGCGGCCGCGGCCCAGCAGCCGGACGAGGCGTTCCCGTTCCTCGGCGCGCTCCAGGAGCGGCCGGGCGGGCAGCGGGGGTCCCGGCAGGGCGGGCGGGCGCGCGGCCGCGTCGCGGGCGGCGCGGGCGGCGGCGTCGCGCTTGGCGGGGCGGCGGCGGGCGGTGCCGGGGCGCAGGGGTTCGATCTCGCTGCCGTCGACGGGGTTGACGGTGAGGGAGAAGGTTCCGGCGGTGAGGGTGACGACGCGCGCGGGCGGCGCGGCGGCCGGTACGAGGGCCGCGCCGGGGGTCGGCCCCTCCGGGGGCGTCGGGTGCTGGGTCCGTTCCGCGGTGGGTCCGTCGGCCCGCTCCGCCGCCCGCCCGCCCCGATCGAACTGCCCCTGTGTACGGTCCATGACCAAGTCCCCCGATCGCGTCGCGCGCGCCGCCGCCGTCGTTACGCCCGGCCTTCGCTCGCCGCTGTCGCTACTGGTCCGGTTTCCGCCCGAACCCTAGACCGTGGTCCGCCGCGCGGGAACCGCCGGGGTGCCTTCACCACCGGACCGTTACGTTTCCCCGGGACGGCGTCGCGGCGCGTCCCTCAGTCCTTGCGTCCGGTGACGGCCACGGTGACGCCGAGGCCGATCATGGTGAGTCCGCCGGCGCCGCCCACCAGGGAGAGCCGTCGCGGCGAGCCCGCGAACCACTCCCGGGCACCGGCGGCGACCAGCCCCCACGCGCTGTCGAGGACGACCGCGATCAGGTTGAAGAGCAGGCCGAGGAGCAGCATCTGCGCGGTCACGTGGCCGGCGGAGCGGTCCACGAACTGGGGCAGCACGGCGGCGAAGAACACCATGGTCTTGGGGTTGGCGACGCCGACGACGAAGCCCTCCCCCAGGGTCCGCAGTCCGCCGCGTTCCGGGGGTGCGTCGCCGGTGACCGCCGCGTGCAGCTCCCCGCGCCGGCGCCACGCCCTGACGCCCAGGTGCACGAGGTAGGCGGCGCCGATCAGCTTGAGCGCGGTGAAGACGAGCACCGATCGCTCGACGACCGCCCCGACGCCCAGGGCGACGGCCACGACGAGCACGTAGGAGCCCATCGTGTTGCCGAGGACCGTGGTGAGCGCGGCGCGCCGGCCCTGGGCCAGGGCCCGTCCGATGACGAAGAGCACGCTGGGCCCGGGGATCACGATCAGGAGGAACGACATGGCCGCGAAGGCCAGCGCTCGGTCGGTGGACACCATGCGGCCATGAAAGCGGAAGGGGGCCGCGGAACGCAGCCCCTTTTCCGCGGCGGTGGCGTGGGGGCCCGACGTGCCGGGCCGGTCCGGGGCGGGGGCCCCGGGCGCCGTCACACCCGGGGCAGGGACTCCGCTTCCAGTCCGCCCTCGATCGCGAGGATGCGGTGCAGCCGGGTCGCGACGAGGAGCCGCTGCATCTGCGCGGGGACCCCGCGCAGGACGAGGCGCCGGCCGGTCCGGCCGGCCCTCCGGTGGGCTCCCATGATCACGCCGAGTCCGGTCGCGTCCCAGGAGTCGAGCCCGGTCAGGTCGAGCACGAGGTCGCCGTGGCCGTCGTCGAGTGCACTGTGCAGGACCGTACGGGCGTCCGCCGCGCTGCGCACGTCGAGGCGACCCCCGACCGCGAGTTCGGCGTGGTCGCCCCTGATGTGCATGTGTACTCCCCGGCTCTACCGCGTGCGTGTGGTCCGACTCCCGTGGTCGGCAACTCTCACTGCAACTGACTGCCTCGCGGGCAGGGAAGTTGCCGACCGTGAGCGAACCGATACCTAATTCACCCCGGAGGGTGAAGCCATTCGAACGGTGGTGCTCAGTGCTTGTAGAAGCCCTGGCCGCTCTTGCGGCCGATGTCGCCCGCGTCGACCATCCGGCGCATCAGCTCCGGCGGCGCGAACTTCTCGTCCTGCGACTCGGTGTAGATGTTGCTGGTGGCGTGCAGCAGGATGTCGACGCCCGTGAGGTCCGCGGTGGCGAGCGGGCCCATGGCGTGCCCGAAGCCCAGCTTGCAGGCGATGTCGATGTCCTCGGCGGAGGCGACGCCCGATTCGTAGAGCTTGGCGGCCTCGACGACGAGCGCGGAGATCAGACGGGTCGTCACGAAGCCGGCGACGTCGCGGTTGACGACGATGCAGGTCTTGCCGACGGACTCGGCGAACGCCCGGGTGGTGGCGAGGGTCTCGTCACTGGTCTTGTAGCCGCGGACCAGCTCGCACAGCTGCATCATCGGGACGGGCGAGAAGAAGTGCGCGCCGACGACCCGCTCCGGACGCTTCGTCACGGCCGCGATCTTGGTGATCGGGATGGCGGAGGTGTTGGAGGCGAGCACCGCGTCGTCGCGGACCAGCTCGTCGAGCGCGCGGAAGATCTCGTGCTTGACCTCCAGCTTCTCGAAGACGGCCTCGACGACGATGTCGGCGTCGGCGACCGCACCGAGATCGGTGGTCGTGGTGATCCGGCCCAGCGCCGCCTCGGCGTCCTCGGCCGTCATCCTCCCCTTGGCGACGAACCGGTCGTACGAAGCCTTGATCCCATCGGTACCGCGGGTCAGCGCGGCGTCCGTGACGTCCCGCAGGACGACGTCCCAACCCGCCTGGGCGGAGACCTGAGCGATCCCGGAACCCATCAGTCCGGCACCGATGACGGCGAGCTTCCCAGCCACTGCACACCCCTTAGTTCTTCACTCGGCCCAGTCTCGTAGCCTCTTCGGCGGAGACTAGCGTCCGTGGAGCGCGGTGTGACCGCGAAGTAACACGCGTCACGTCTCAGATGACGGACATCACACCGGTACGGCCCAGCACCCCTGCGCAGCCCTCCAGTTCGCGCCGACCCCACCCGGGAGCAGCTCTCCGCGGGCTCCACCGGCCCGGTCTACCCTGGCCGCATGGTGAACCTCACGCGCATCTACACCCGTACCGGCGACAAGGGCACGACCGCCCTGGGCGACATGAGCCGGACGCAGAAGACGGACCTGCGGATCTCGGCGTACGCCGACGCGAACGAGGCCAACGCGGCCATCGGGACGGCGGTCGCGCTGGGCGCGCTCCCCGAAGAGGTCGTCAAGGTCCTGGTCCGCGTGCAGAACGACCTCTTCGACGTCGGCGCGGACCTGTGCACCCCGGTCGTCGAGGCACCGGAGTACCCGCCGCTGCGGGTCGAGCAGTTCTACGTCGACAAACTGGAGGCGGACTGCGACCTCTTCCTGGAGCAGGTCGAGAAGCTGCGCAGTTTCATCCTCCCCGGCGGCACTCCCGGCGCGGCCCTGCTGCACCAGGCCTGCACGGTGGTCCGGCGCGCCGAGCGCTCGACGTGGGCGGCGCTGGAGGTGCACGGCGAGGTGATGAACCCGCTGACCGCCACCTACCTGAACCGTCTCTCCGACCTCCTGTTCATCCTGGCTCGGGTGGCCAACAAGGAGGTCGGGGACGTGCTGTGGGTGCCCGGCGGCGAACGCTAGGGCCACGGCCGCGAGGGCCTGCCGGTCGGGCGGCGGGATCAGGCGCGGGGGCCGGCCTCCACGCGCTCGGGCTCCGCTCCGGCCGGGGCCTTCTTCGGCCAGATCGTGTAGCAGACGGCGATGACGCCGTGGATGCCGACGATGCGCAGGGCGGCTCCCTGGTAGCTCGTGAGCGAGCTGACGTCACCCGCGTCGCCGACGTACCAGACCGCGGCCTGGAGCAGGGCCATCGCGACGGCCGCGGCGACAACGGTGCGGACCCACAACTTCCACTCGTGGACGGCGCGCGCCCTGCCGTGGCCGGCGCCGGCCGGCTTCGGCCCGCCGGCCAGCCGGTGCGCGGCGTGACCGTCGAGCCACTTCACCGTGTAGTGGCCGTAGGCGACGGTGTAGCCGAGGTAGAGGGCGGCCACACCGTGCTTCCAGTCGGGGGTGGCGCCGTTCTTCAGGTCGAGTGTGGTCGCGACCAGCAGGACGATCTCCAGCAGCGGTTCGCAGAGCAGGACCGCTGCCCCCAGCCGGGGCATCCTCGCCAGGTAGCGCAGGCCCAGCCCGGCCGCCAGTAGCACCCAGAAGCCGACCTCACACGCGATGATCAGCGCGACGATCACGGTTCTCTCCGTTCCGCTCGTTCCCCGGGTTCTCCGGGTTCTCCGGTTCTCCGGTTCTCCGGTTCTCCGGTTCTCCGGTTCTCCGGTTCTCCGGTTCTCCTCAAGGCTGTCGCCCGCGGAAGGCCGTTTCGTCGTCTCAGGTGACGAAAGCGCACTGCATCCTTCGATGTAGTGCGGGTTCCGTCCCGGTGTCGACGTCCACGGCCGTACCGACGTGTTGGATGGGAACGTGATCGAGAAGCTGCCCCGCCCCGACCGTGACGATGTCCTGATCGCGTCGGTCAGCGTGCTCGCGGGCCTCCTCCTCTGGTCCCTCGGGGTGCACAGCAACACCCGGCCGCACTTCGCCCCCGCGTGGGCGGCCCTGGTCCCGCTGCTCGTCATGGGCGCCCTCGAACTGCTGCGCCGCACGACCCCCGCGGTGACCCTCTCCGTCGGCACGGTGGCCCTCGTCGTCGACCAGTTCACGGTGGGGAATCTGGCCACGATCCTCATGTACACGGACCTGATGTACGCGGCGGCCCTCTACGGGAGACCCGCCATGGCCCGCCGGCTCCCGGTCGGTACCGGCCTCGTCACCGTCGCCCTCACCATCGCCTCCGTGGCCTGGCTGCGCACCCCGCAGGCCCTGCTGATCGGTGTGGTCGCGGGCATCGTCAGCTTCGGCCCGGCCATGACCGGCGCCACCCTGCGCAATCACCGCGACGCCGCGATCGCCGCCCGGCTGCGCGCCGAACAGACGGCCCTGTTGGCCGAAATGGACCGTTCCCAGGCAGTCGCCGCCGAGCGGGCCCGGATGGCCCGCGAGCTCCACGACATGGTGGCCAACCACCTGTCGGCGATCGCCATCCACTCGACGGCCGCACTGTCCATCGACTCCCCCGCGACGAGCCGCGAGGCCCTCGGGGTGATCCGCGAGAACAGCGTGCAGGGCCTGGCCGAAATGCGTCGGCTCATCGGGCTGCTGCGGGACGCGGGCGCCGGGGGCGACGCCGTCGCGGTGCCCACCCTCGACGGGTTGGAGGCGCTGCTGACCCGGGCCCGGGTCAACGGCGCCGCGAGCGGCCTGGACTTCGTCCTGCACGACGACCGCCCGGCCGGACCGGCCGTACCGACCCCGGTGGAGCTGGCGGCGTACCGGATCGTGCAGGAGTCGCTGACCAACGCCCTCAAGCATGCCGGCCCGGGCACCGTCACCATCCGGGTGACCTGCGGGGACGGCCTGCTGTCGGTGGGGGTCGACTCCCCCTACGAGGTCCACCACGGCTCTCGGGCGCCGGGTTCCGGGGCGGGGCTGATCGGCATGCGCGAGCGGGCGGACCTGCTCGGCGGAACGTTCACCGCGGGCCCGGTCGGGTCCGTGTGGCAGGTGCGGGCGACCTTGCCCGCCGAGGAAGGGGCCGTACGGGCATGAACGGGCGGAACATCAGGGTGCTGGTCGCCGAGGACCAGAGCGCGGTGCGCGCGGGCCTGGTGATGATCCTGCGCAGCGCGGGTGACGTCGAGGTGGTCGGCGAGGCCGCCGACGGGGAGGAGGCCGTGCGCCTCGCCCGGGATCTTCGGCCGGATCTGGTCCTCATGGACGTGCAGATGCCCCGGCTGGACGGGGTGGCGGCCACCCGGCAGGTCGTCGCGGAGGGGTTGGCGGACGTCCTCGTGCTGACCACCTTCGACCTCGACGAGTACGTCTTCGGCGCGCTGCGCGCGGGGGCCTCCGGGTTCCTGCTGAAGGACGCCGACGCCGCGGAACTGATCGAGGCGGTCCGTACGGTGGCGCGCGGCGAGGGGCTGATCGCCCCCGCGGTGACCCGGCGCCTGATCGCCGAGTTCGCCGCGCCCCGGGCGCAGCGGCCGTCGGTGGCTCCGGAGACGGCGGCGGCCGTCGATTCGTTGACGCGCCGCGAGCGGGAGGTGCTCGGCGCGCTGGGCGAGGGGTTGTCGAACGCGGAGATCGCCGTGCGCCTGGACATGGCGGAGGCGACGGTGAAGACGCACGTCAGCCGGCTGCTCGGGAAGCTGGGCCTGCGCAGTCGGGTCCAAGCAGCGGTTCTGGCACAGGAGTTGGGGGATCTCGACGGACACTGGAGGTGAGGTCTGGACCTCTTGACGGTTGGTCCAGACCTTTCTAGTCTCACCGCAACACTGTGGTGAGCGTGCCATGACGAGCGTCATGACGAAGCGTGCTCACGGGCGGCGCAGGTCCCACCCCCATGTGCCCGGTCGGCCCCACGACCGGCACGGACCTACGGAGGAGCACCCTTGAGCACAGCACCCCCGCAACGCACCCGTCTGTTCAGAAGGTTGGCCGCCACGGTGGCCGCCTTCGCCCTGCCCATCGCCGGCCTCGTCGGACTGGCCGGACCCGCACAGGCGGCCACCTCCGCGACGGCGACCTACACCAAGGCCTCCGACTGGGGCTCCGGCTTCGAGGGCAAGTGGACGGTCAAGAACACCGGCACCACCGCGCTGACCAGCTGGACCGTGGAGTGGGACTACCCCGCGGGCACCAGGGTCACCTCCGCCTGGGACGCCACCGTCACCAGCTCGGGCAACCACTGGACCGCCAAGAACGTCGGCTGGAACGGCGCCCTCTCCCCCGGTCAGAGCGTCACCTTCGGGTTCAACGGCACCGGCGCCGGCGCCCCCTCCGGCTGCAAGATCAACGGCGGCTCCTGTGACGGCGGCACCCAGCCCGGCGACGCCCCGCCCTCGGCCCCCGGCACCCCCACGGCCTCCGGGGTCACCGAAACCGCCCTGACCCTGTCCTGGGCCGCGGCCACCGACGACAACGGCGTCAAGAACTACGACGTGTACCGCAACGGCTCCAAGGTCGCCACGGTCACCGGCACCTCCTACGGGGACTCCGGCCTGACGAAGGGCACCTCGTACACGTACTCCGTCGTCGCCCGCGACACCGCCGACCAGACCGGCCCCTCCTCCGGCGAGCTCGCGCTCACCACGCCGGGCGGCGGCGGCACGGACCCGGGCGCGGGCACCAAGGTCAAGCTGGGCTACTTCACCAACTGGGGCGTCTACGGGCGCAACTACCACGTGAAGAACCTGGTCACCTCCGGCACGGCGTCGAAGATCACCCACATCAACTACGCGTTCGGCAACGTCCAGGGCGGCAAGTGCACCATCGGTGACGCCTACGCGGACTACGACAAGGCCTACACCGCCGACCAGAGCGTCGACGGCAAGGCCGACACCTGGGACCAGCCGCTGCGCGGCAACTTCAACCAGCTCCGCAAGCTGAAGGCCCAGTACCCCCACATCAAGATCCTGTGGTCCTTCGGCGGCTGGACCTGGTCCGGCGGCTTCGGCCAGGCCGTCGGCAACCCCGCCGCCTTCGCCCAGTCCTGCTACGACCTGGTCGAGGACCCGCGCTGGGCCGACGTCTTCGACGGCATCGACCTCGACTGGGAGTACCCGAACGCCTGCGGCCTCACCTGCGACACCAGTGGCGCCGCCTCCCTGAAGAACATGATGCAGGCCATGCGCGCCAAGTTCGGCACGAACAACCTGGTCACCGCGGCCATCTCCGCCGACGGTTCCAACGGCGGCAAGCTGGACGCGGCGGACTACGGCGGCGCGGCCCAGTACGTCGACTTCTACAACGTCATGACGTACGACTTCTTCGGCGCCTGGGCGGCGCAGGGCCCGACGGCCCCGCACTCCCCGCTCACCGCCTACCCGGGCATCCCGCAGGACGGCTTCAACTCCGAGGCCGCCATCACGAAGCTCAAGGGCAAGGGCGTCCCCGGCTCCAAGCTCACCCTGGGCATCGGCTTCTACGGCCGCGGCTGGACCGGCGTCACCCAGGCCACCCCCGGCGGCACCGCCACCGGCCCGGCCCAGGGCACGTACGAGCCGGGCATCGAGGACTACAAGGTCCTCAAGGCCACCTGCCCGAGCACCGGCACCATCGCCGGCACGGCCTACGCCAAGTGCGGCAACAACTGGTGGAGCTACGACACCCCCGCCACCGTCACCTCGAAGATGGGCTGGGCCAAGCAGCAGGGCCTCAGGGGCGCCTTCTACTGGGAGTTCAGCGGCGACACCGCCAACGGTGAACTCGCCAACGCGGTCCACACCGGGCTCCAGTAACCCCCACTGAACGAACCCGGTGACAGACGAAGCCGGGGAGACGGGTCCGTCCCCCGTCTCCCCGGCTTCTCCACGTCCGATCGCGGCCCCGGCCGGCCTCCCCCACCAACGGGCAAGGAACCGGGCCGCATTCACCCTCCCCCGAACTCCGTCCGGGGGATCCCCCGCCAACGGGCGAGGAATCAGGCCACATTCACCCGTTGGCCGGGAGGCGCCGCCTCCAGCCAGGCCAGGAATCCGGTCAGTGCGTCGTCGCTCATCGCCAGCTCCAGGCGGGTTCCCCGGTGGGAACAGCAGAGCACGACGGCGTCGGAGAGCAGGGCCAGCTCCTCCTCGCCCTCGGGCGCGCGCCGGGCGAGCACCTCGATGGAGGAGCGCTCCAGCAGCCGGCGCGGGCGGGGAGAGTAGGAGAACACCCGGAACCACTCGATCCGGTCACCGCTGTAGCGGGCGACGCCGTAGACCCAGCCCTTGCCGGAGACGTCCGGCTCGTCGGCCACGTCCCAGCGCAGGCTGCAGTCGAAGGTGCCGCCGGACCGCTGGATCAGTCTGCGACGCAGTCCGAACACAAACAGCCCGATCACCACCAGGGCTACGACCAGGCCGCTCACAAGCAGAGCGAGGAGCATCTTCACCGACCTCCTCGCTCATCGAAACACCGCACACGACCGTGCCCATCACCGGACAGGTCCGAGGACGGACGTACATCGCCTCAGCCGCGACCCGGTCTGAAAAATTCCAGAACGGACCGCGGCTGAGGTCTGCCGGCCCCGGAGGTCACCCTCCGGGGCCGACGGTTGGAACTCCGACGGGCTTTCAGCCCGTTACGGCGCGCAGCCGGACATCGGCGCGACGTTCGGCGGCCGCGTCGGCCTCCGACTTCGCGCGCTCCAGTGCCCGCTCCGCCCGCTGGACGTCGATCTCGTCCGCGAGCTCGGCGATCTCGGCCAGCAGGGACAGCTTGTTGTCCGCGAACGAGATGAAACCGCCGTGCACCGCGGCGACGACAGTGCCGCCCTCGCTGGTACGGATGGTCACAGGGCCCGATTCCAGCACACCGAGAAGCGGCTGGTGACCGGGCATGACGCCGATGTCGCCGGACGTGGTGCGGGCGACAACAAGGGTGGCCTCGCCGGACCAGACATTGCGGTCCGCCGCGACCAGCTCGACGTGCAGCTCAGCAGCCAAGGTGGCTCCTCGGGTCACCACCCGGCGGGTCGGCCGGGTGTTGGGTCAAATTCTAATGGGCGTGGGGAGAGGGACGGGACGTACCCCGCCCCTCTCCTTCGTTCTTCGACGATTCGCGCTCCGGGGAACGCGGACCGACTAGGAGACGCCCAGCTCCTTGGCGTTGGCCTTCAGGTCCTCGATGCCACCGCACAGGAAGAACGCCTGCTCGGGGAAGTGGTCGTAGTCACCGTCGCAGATCGCGTTGAACGCGGTGATCGACTCGTCGAGCGGAACGTCCGAGCCGTCGACACCGGTGAACTGCTTCGCCACGTGGGTGTTCTGCGACAGGAAGCGCTCGACGCGACGGGCACGGTGGACAACGAGCTTGTCCTCCTCGCCCAGCTCGTCGATACCGAGGATCGCGATGATGTCCTGGAGGTCCTTGTACTTCTGCAGGATCCCCTTGACGCGCATCGCCGTGGCGTAGTGGTCCGCCGCGATGTACCGCGGGTCGAGGATGCGGGACGTCGAGTCCAGCGGGTCCACGGCCGGGTAGATGCCCTTCTCGGAGATCGGACGGGAAAGAACCGTCGTCGCGTCGAGGTGGGCGAAGGTGGTCGCCGGCGCCGGGTCGGTCAGGTCGTCCGCGGGGACGTAGATCGCCTGCATCGAGGTGATCGAGTGACCACGGGTCGAGGTGATGCGCTCCTGGAGGAGGCCCATCTCGTCGGCCAGGTTCGGCTGGTAACCCACCGCGGAGGGCATGCGGCCGAGCAGGGTCGACACCTCGGAACCCGCCTGGGTGTACCGGAAGATGTTGTCGATGAAGAACAGCACGTCCTGCTTCTGCACATCGCGGAAGTACTCCGCCATGGTCAGACCGGCGAGCGCGACGCGCAGACGGGTGCCCGGGGGCTCGTCCATCTGACCGAAGACGAGGGCCGTCTTGTCGATGACGCCCGAGTCGGCCATTTCCTCGATGAGGTCGTTGCCCTCACGGGTACGCTCACCGACGCCCGCGAAGACCGACACACCGTCGTGGTTGTTGGCGACGCGGTAGATCATTTCCTGGATCAGAACGGTCTTGCCGACACCGGCACCACCGAACAGACCGATCTTTCCACCCTTGACGTACGGGGTGAGAAGGTCGATGACCTTGACGCCGGTCTCGAACATCTCCGTCTTCGACTCAAGCTCGTCGAAGCGCGGGGCCTTGCGGTGGATCGGCCAACGCTCGGTGACGTTGGCGTTCTCCTCCGGGTAGTTCAGCACCTCACCGAGGGTGTTGAACACCTTGCCCTTGGTGAAGTCACCGACGGGGACGGTGATGCCCTCGCCCGTGTCGGTCACCGGGGCCTGGCGGACCAGACCGTCGGTGGGCTGCATGGAGATCGTGCGGACCACGCCGTCACCCAGGTGCTGGGCGACTTCGAGGGTCAGCGTCTTGAGCGCACCGTCCTGGGCCGGGTCGGCGACCTGGACCTTCAGCGCGTTGTAGATGTCGGGCATCGCGTCGACGGGGAACTCCACGTCGACGACCGGGCCGATGACCCGGGCGACGCGGCCCGTGGCGGCGGCCGTCTCAACAGAGGTCGTCATTACTTGTCACTCCCCGCGGTCGCGTCGGCCATGGCGCTGGCGCCACCGACGATCTCGCTGATTTCCTGGGTGATTTCGGCCTGGCGGGCCGCGTTGGCAAGCCGGGAGAGGCTCTTGATGAGATCTCCGGCGTTGTCGGTCGCCGACTTCATCGCGCGGCGGCGGGCGGCGTGCTCGGAAGCGGCCGACTGCAGCAGTGCGTTGTAGATGCGGCTCTCGACGTAGCGCGGCAGAAGGGCGTCGAGGACGTCCTCCGCCGACGGCTCGAAGTCGAACAGCGGAAGGATCTCGCCCTTCGCACCGGACTCTTCTTCGACCTTGTCGAGGCTGAGCGGCAGCATCCGGCCGTCGACCGCGTTCTGCGTCATCATCGACACGAATTCCGTGTAGACGATGTGCAGCTCGTCGACGCCGCCCTCGGCCGTGTCCTTCTGGATGGCCTCGATCAGCGGCCCCGCGACGCGCTTGGCGTCGGCGTAGGCCGGGCTGTCGGTGAAGCCGGTCCACGACTCCGCGACCTTGCGCTCGCGGAAGCCGAAGTAGGCCAGACCCTTACGGCCGACGATGTACGTGTCGACCTCCTTGCCCTCGCCGCGCAGCCGCTCGGTGAGCCGCTCCGCCTGCTTGATGGCGTTGGAGGAGTAGCCGCCGGCCAGACCGCGGTCGCTCGTGACGAGCAGGACCGCGGCACGCGCCGGCGCCTCGACCTCGGTGGTCAGGGCGTGCTTGGTGTTCGAGCCGGTGGCCACCGCGGTCACCGCACGGGTGAGCTCGGTCGCGTACGGCATCGATGCCGCCACCTTGCGCTGCGCCTTGACGATGCGCGAGGCGGCGATCATTTCCATCGCCTTGGTGATCTTCTTGGTCGCCGTGACGGCACGGATGCGACGCTTGTAGACCCGGAGCTGCGCTCCCATGAGTCAGGTCCCTTCCGTCGTCACTTGGAGACGTTGACGGCCGGCGCGTCCTCGCCCAGGAGCTTGCCGTCCGAGGTCTCGAACTGCTGCTTGAAGCCGGCGATGGCGTCGGCGATCGACGTCAGGGTGTCGTCCGACATCTTGCCGCCGTCGGCGATGGAGGTGAGGAGGTCCTTGCGCTCGCGGCGCAGGTGCTCCAGCAGCTCCGACTCGAAGCGACGGATGTCGTTGACCGGGACGTCGTCCATCTTGCCGGTGGTGCCGGCCCAGACGGAGACGACCTGCTCCTCGACGGGCATCGGCTGGTACTGGCCCTGCTTCAGCAGCTCGACCAGACGCTTGCCGCGCTCCAGCGAGGCCTTCGACGCGGCGTCCAGGTCGGAACCGAAGGCGGCGAACGCCTCCAGCTCGCGGTACTGGGCGAGGTCCAGGCGCAGACGGCCGGAAACCTGCTTCATGGCCTTGTGCTGGGCCGAGCCACCGACGCGGGAGACCGAGATACCGACGTTCAGCGCCGGGCGCTGGCCCGCATTGAACAGGTCGGACTCCAGGAAGCACTGGCCGTCGGTGATGGAGATGACGTTGGTCGGGATGAACGCCGACACGTCGTTCGCCTTGGTCTCGACGATCGGAAGACCGGTCATCGAACCGGCACCCATGTCGTCGGAGAGCTTCGCGCAGCGCTCCAGCAGACGGGAGTGCAAGTAGAAGACGTCGCCCGGGTAGGCCTCGCGGCCCGGCGGGCGGCGCAGCAGCAGCGACACGGCGCGGTAGGCGTCGGCCTGCTTCGACAGGTCGTCGAAGATGATCAGGACGTGCTTACCGGCGTACATCCAGTGCTGACCGATGGCGGAACCGGTGTACGGCGCCAGGTACTTGAAGCCGGCCGGGTCGGACGCCGGGGCGGCGACGATCGTCGTGTACTCCAGCGCGCCGGCGTCTTCCAGGGCGCCGCGAACGGACGCGATGGTCGAGCCCTTCTGGCCGATGGCGACGTAGATGCAGCGGACCTGCTTGTTCACGTCGCCCGAGCGCCAGTTGTCGCGCTGGTTGATGATCGTGTCGACGGCCAGAGCGGTCTTGCCGGTCTGACGGTCACCGATGATCAGCTGACGCTGACCACGGCCGACCGGCACCATGGCGTCGATCGCCTTGTAGCCGGTCTGCATCGGCTCGTGCACCGACTTACGGACCATGACGCCCGGGGCCTGAAGCTCCAGGGCGCGACGGCCTTCGGTCGCGATCTCGCCGAGACCGTCGATCGGGTTGCCGAGCGGGTCGACGACGCGGCCGAGGTAGCCCTCGCCGACGCCGACGGAGAGCACCTCACCGGTGCGCTGCACCGGCTGGCCCTCCTCGATACCGCTGAACTCGCCGAGGACGACGGCGCCGATCTCGCGCTCGTCGAGGTTGAGGGCGAGACCGAGGGTGCCGTCCTCGAACTTCAGCAGCTCGTTCGCCATGGCGGAGGGCAGGCCCTCCACCTTCGCGATGCCGTCGCCGGCAACGCTGACCGTTCCGACCTCCTCGCGCGAGGCCGCGTCCGGCTGGTACGACTGGACAAAGTTCTCCAGTGCGTCCCGGATCTCCTCCGGCCGGATCGTGAGCTCCGCCATCTGGGTTCCCTGCTCTCCTTGTTGGGCCTGAAGCTTCTTAGGGGTCTGGGGGCGACCCCCAGGAATCTTCTGCAAGTTCTGCACGGCCCAACCGGGCCGCTAGGAATGCGTTGTTCTATTGGTGGCTGGTCAGCCGGCCATGCGGCGGGACGCCTCGGCGAGACGGTCCGCGATGGTTCCGTCGATCACCTCGTCGCCGACCCGCACCGTGATCCCGCCGAGGACCGTGGGGTCCACGTCGAGGTTCAGGTGCATCTGGCGGCCGTACAGCTTGGCCAGCACCGCGCCGAGACGCTGCTTCTGCGCGTCGCTGAGCGGAACCGCGCTGGTCACGGTGGCGACCATGCGGCTGCGGCGCTCGGCGGCGAGCGTGGAAAGGGATTCGAGTCCCGCTTCCAGGCTACGTCCACGCGGGTGCGTGACAAGACGGGTGACCAGCCGCTCGGTGACGGCGTTCGCCTTGCCGCCGAGCAGGCTGCGCAGCAGCTCGCTCTTGGCGGAGGCGGAGGCCGCGCGGTCGGTCAGCGCCGCACGCAGCTCGGTGTTCGAGGAGACGATCCGACCGAAGCGGAAGATCTCGTCCTCGACGTTGTCGAGCGCGCCGCCCTGCTGGGCCGCGGTGAGGTCGGCGGAAGCCGCCAGCCCCTCCAGCGCGTCCACCAGGTCACGGGACTGCGACCAGCGCGACCGCGCCATACCGGACACCAGGTCGAGGGTTTCCCCGCCCACCTGGCCCGCCAGCAGACGACCGACCAGCTCGGCCTTGGCCTCGCCGGACTGCGCCGGGTCCGTGATGACCCGACGCAGCGAGACCTCACGGTCGAGCAGCGCGGTGACGGCAGCCAGCTCACCGGCAAGCTTCGCCGCGTCGACGGACGTGTTGTCCGTCAGCGCGTCGAGACGCTCGCGCGCGGAGGCAAGCGCCTCGCGGCTCGCTCCGTTCATCGGGCAGCCCCAGTCGACGCTGCCTTCTCCTCAAGCTCGCTGAGGAAACGGTCGATGGTGCGGCTCTGCCGGGCGTGGTCCTCAAGGGACTCGCCGACGAGCTTTCCGGCCAGGTCGGTGGCGAGCTTGCCCACGTCCTGACGCAGCGCCTGCGCAGCGGCCTTGCGGTCCGCCGCGATCTGGGCGTGACCGGCAGCGATGATCTCCTCACGCTGCCGCTGGCCTTCTGCGCGCAGTTCTTCCTTGAGCGCAGTGCCCTGCTCCAGCGCGTCCTGGCGCAGGCGCGCGGCCTCGTGCCGGGCTTCGGCGAGCTGGGCCTTGTACTGCTCCAGCGCGCTCTGAGCCTCGGCCTGAAGCGCTTCGGCCGTCTCGATGCCACCCTCGATGGCCTCGCGACGCTCGTCCAGAACCTTGTTGATGTTCGGGAGCAGCTTCTTCGCGAGGAAACCGAAGACGATGACAAAGGCGATCAGGCCGATGACAAGCTCGGGAATCGGCGGGATGAGGGGGTTTTCCGCCTCAGTGGCCGCGAGCTGAACCAGAGGGTTCACATCAGTGCCTTCCGTCTAAAGGGTCTGTTCGCTACCGGGATCAGGAGGTCGGGTAGACGAACGGCATGACCAGACCGATGAGGGCGAGCGCCTCACAGAAGGCGAAGCCGAGGATCTGGTTGGCGCGGATCAGGCCGGCGGCCTCGGGCTGGCGGGCCAGCGCCTGGGTGCCGTTACCGAAGATGATGCCGACGCCGACGCCGGGGCCGATGGCCGCGAGGCCGTAGCCGATGGAGCCGAGGTTGCCCTTGATTTCGACGCCAGCAGCGAGGGTCTGGAGAGCGGACATGCCGGTTCTTCCTTCTCTTTCATGGACCGGTGGGGGTTGGCCACCGGACGACTGGTGGTTTGGGGGTGGGGCGGTCAGTGGTGCTCGGCGACGGCGCCCTGGAGGAAGCTGCAGGCCAGCAGCACGAAGACGTAGGCCTGGACAGCCTGGATGAAGAGCTCGAACGCGGTCATCACGATGACCATCACGAAGGACACGCCGGCGTAGGCGATGCCGATGCCGTTCAGCAGGTACCAGCTGGCGATCGTGAAGAGCAGCAGCAGGGTGTGACCCGCGAACATGTTCGCGAAGAGACGGACCGCGTGCGTGAACGGCCGGACGATCACGTTCGAGAAGAACTCGATCAGCATGACCAGCGGCAGGATCCCGCCGAGCGACTTGTCGTAGCCCGTGAGGTTCTTCAGGCCGCCGACGAAGCCGTGGCGCTTGAAGGTGACCGACATCCACATGACGTAGATGACGAGGGCCAGACCGGCCGGGTACGCGATGACCGAGGTCACCGGGAACTGGGCGAGCGGAATGATCGACCAGAGGTTCAGGATCCAGACGAAGAAGAACGTCGCGACCATGAAGGGGACGTACTTCTCGCCCTCCTTCTTGCCCATCGTTTCGTAGACGATGCCGCGGCGCACGAAGTCGTAGCCGGCTTCGGCGACCATCTGGAGCTTCCCGGGAACGACCTTCGGCTTGGCGAAGGCGGCCCAGAAGAAGCCGACGATGATGACGGTTCCGAGCAGGGCCAGGAGCATCGTCTTGTTGAAGTAGACGGCTCCGTCCATGTCGCCGAAGATCGGCTCGAACAGGAACGAGTGCAGGCCAGGAGCCGGGAAGCCACAGCCGTCGAAGATGTGGCAATCGGTCTCGAAGGCGAGCACCTGCGTCGGGTCAGCACTCACCGCGGGCTCCTTCAGCGTGGCGCATAGGTACGGCAACCTCGTTGTGTCGGCGCGGCGCACAGCCGCGGTTCGGCACGGGACTGGTCTTACGGATGTGGGGGCGGCTTGCAGGCAGTGAGCCTCGCGATTGAGCAGGCGTCAGCTCAGCTGCCTGCGCCCGCGATGCCGCAGTTGGCACCGGACGATAGCAGCATCTCGAACGCGCACTTATTCCGCCCCTACCGTTCACGACGAGGACCCCGTGTTCTTGGGCTTCTCACCCTTGTCACGCTTCGCGGACTCGGGCTCGACGTAAAGGATCTTGGCCTTCATGTGCGCGCGCGTCTGCGCGGCGATCCAAGCAAGGGTCGCCGCGACGATGGTGATCGCGAATGCCCTGGGATTGAACAGCGTCGTGTTCTGGAACACGGCGACGAAGACGAAGAGCAGCAGGATCTGGGTCGTGTAGAGCGCCAGACCCATCATCTGGAAGAGATGCGGCAGCGATCGTGCCGTCCGCTGCAGGATGACGAATCCGATACCCATGAACAAAATCACGACGATCGTGGCCGCGATCGCGCCGATCGCCCCCTTGCCGCCCGCGACCACGCCACTGACAACTGCGGCGATGACGCCGACGGCAGCGGTGGGCACAACGGTTTGCAGAAGGGATCGGGCGTCATCGGACAGCATGGCGCATGGCTCCGCGTGATGGTGGGGGTAACGGGACTCGTACGGGACGAGCGTAAGCCCGGGCCGAGTGAGTGCCTCGGGCCAATGGACCGTCGCACTACGGTCCTTCGGCTCTGTCGCCGGGTTTAGTGAACGGTATCACAAACTATTTGATGAGAGCTTTACCTGTCCGGTGTGCTGACTGTCACACATGAGAGTGACCCTGCGCGTGTGTGCAGGACAGGGTGGCAGGTTGTCTGGTAAAGGGCTTCCATGTCGGACATGTGCCCGACCGGTCAGCGGGCGGATCCGGCCTTACGCCGGTCGGGAAGGCGCGAACGGGGGCCTACGGCAGTCGCCCCGTTGACGCCCGAGACCCCGACGGCGACGGGCCGCGGCGCCTGCGGCTCCGCACCCTCGTCCTCCCGTACGGCGGCCTCCGCCGCGGCCTCGGCGGCCCGGGCCGCGTGCCGGTAGCGGGGCGGGACGAGGCCCTCCGCCCAACGCGGGGCCCGCGGCGTGAACCGCGGCAGGAGCAGCAGGACGAGGCCCAGGGCGCTCAGGGCGGAGATCGCGAGGACGATCCACATCGAGGTCGAGTGCACCGAGTAGGCCACCGCCCCGAATGCGATCAGGCCCGACCAGAAGTACATGATGAGTACGGCGCGACTGTGGGAATGCCCGAGTTCCAGCAACCGGTGGTGCAGGTGTCCGCGGTCGGCGGCGAACGGGGACTGACCGTTCCAGGTGCGCCGGACGATGGCCAGGATCAGGTCCGCCATCGGGATCGCGATGATGGTGAGCGGCAGCAGCAGCGGCATGAAGACCGGGAGCATCGCGTGCGTCGCGTTGCGCTCGCCGCCCGCGAACAGGGCCATGGCGTCGGGGTCGACCTGACCCGTCATGGAGATGGCCGCGGCGGCCAGCACCAGGCCGATGAGCATCGAGCCGGAGTCGCCCATGAAGATGCGGGCCGGGTGCATGTTGTGCGGCAGGAAGCCGATGCACATCCCCATCAGGATGGCCGCGAACAGCGTCGCCGGGGCGGCCGCCTCGATGCCGTAGCCGAACCAGATGCGGTACCCGTAGAGGAAGAACGCCGTGGCGGCGATGCAGACCATGCCGGCGGCCAGGC
This sequence comes from Streptomyces sp. NPDC040432, assembly GCF_055595445.1. Classification (NCBI taxonomy): domain Bacteria; kingdom Bacillati; phylum Actinomycetota; class Actinomycetes; order Kitasatosporales; family Streptomycetaceae; genus Streptomyces; species Streptomyces sp. NPDC040432. The sequence goes on from NZ_JBVIVP010000002.1 coordinate 91,770, forward strand.
CGTCGAGGCCGTCCACGAAGTTCACCGCGTTGATGGTGATCACGACGAGCGCGACGGTCAACAGGTTGCCCTGCCACTGGGTGAGCGCGACCGTGCCGATGCCGGGGACCGGGATCCACAGGATCGTCAGACCCTGGATGACCATCACGCCGGCGGCGATCATCTGCGCGCCGAGCTTGATGAGGGCGTCGATCTCGAACTTGTCGTCCAGCACGCCGACCAGCCAGATCAACGCCGCTCCGGAGAGCAGCGCCCGCGGTTCGTTCGACAGCTCGAAGACGCCGTTGAGGTTGCGCAGGTGGTCGGCGACCAGCAGTCCCGCGCAGAGGCCGCCGAACATGGCGATCCCGCCCAGGCGGGGCGTGGGTTCGCGGTGCACGTCACGGGCACGGATCTCCGGCATGGCCCCGGCCGCGATCGCGAACTTCCGCACGGGCCCGGTCAGCAGGTAGGTCACCGCGACCGTGACGCAAAGCGTCAGCAGATATTCACGCACGGGCTGCCCCAGATGTATCGCCGGCCATCTCAGCCCCACACATTAGCCTCGATGTCACCGCTGATGAGGACGCACCAGGACCCCTCCCCGGTTGCGGTACACCCTGCTTGTACCGGTTACGCCCCGTACGGGGGAAATCCTCGGGTCAGGTCGGCGACCTCACTGCGGATCCCCGTGGCGTCCCCGCGCGAAGCGGCGGCGAACAGGTCCGCGATCCGGGTCATCTCGGACTCCACCATGCCCAGCGTCGTGACCGCCGCGGTCCCGAGACGGATGCCGCGCTGGTCCCCGTACGGCAGGGCGCAGGTGTCGAGGACGATCCCGGCGGCGGCGAGCCGGCCCCGAGCGGCCGGTCCGTCGATGCCGAGCGGCGCCGGGTCGACGGTGATCAGGTGGGTGTCCGTGCCCCCGGTCGTGACGGCGAAGCCGCGGTCCTCCAGGGCCCGGGCGAGGGTGCGCGCGTTGGCGACGACCCGGTGCGCGTAGCCGGCGAAGGCGGGACCGGCCGCCTCCCCGAACGCCACCGCCTTCGCGGCGATGGTGTGCATCTGGGCGCCGCCCTGGGTGAAGGGGAACACCGCCCGGTCGACGCGCTCGGCGAACTCGGCACCGCACAGGATCATTCCGCCGCGCGGACCGCGGAGCACCTTGTGCGTGGTCGCGCACACGACGTCGGCGTACGGGACGGGGCTGGGCGCCGCGCCTCCGGCGACGAGCCCGATCGGATGCGCGGCGTCGGCGATGAGGAACGCGCCCACCTCGTCGGCGATCTCGCGGAAGGCCGAGTACTCGGGGTGGCGGGGGTAGGAGATCGAGCCGCACACGATGGCCTTGGGCCGGTGGGTCCGGGCCAGCTCCTGCACCTGCTCGTAGTCGATCAGCCCGGTCTCCGGGTCCACCCCGTACCCGACGAAGTCGAACCAGCGGCCGGAGAAGTTGGCCGGCGAGCCGTGCGTCAAGTGCCCGCCGTGCGCCAACCCCATCGCCAGGACCGTGTCCCCGGGCCGCAGCAGAGCGGCGTAGGCGGCCAGGACGGCGGAGGATCCGGAATGCGGTTGGACGTTCGCGTGCTCGACGCCGAAGAGCGCCTTGACCCGGTCCACCGCGATCCGTTCCGCCATGTCCGCGTATTCGCAGCCGCCGTGGTGGCGTGCACCGGGGTATCCCTCGGCGTACTTGTTGGCGAGCGCGGAGCCGAGTGCGGCGAGCACCGCGCCGGAGGTGTAGTTCTCGGCGGCGCTCAGCTGGAGCGTCTCGGCCTGGCGCCGGGCCTCCCCCGCGAGTACGTCGGCCATCTGCGGGTCCTGCTGCCGGAGCAGGTCCGTCGGCTGCGTGATGACGCTCATGGCAGGACTCCAGGGGTACCGGGGTACAGCCACTGTAGGCGCGCCCGGCCGACCTCGCCCCTTGCGCGGTCGCACCCCCGGGCGCGGCCCGTCACGTGCGGCGCCCAAGCGCCCTCAGCGCGAGGCGGTGACGCCCGTCAGGGCCGTGACCACGGGGGCCGGCGCCTGGTTGAGCCCCGCTCCCGACGCGCCCCTCGTACCCCTCGGCCCGGGGGCCTCGCGGGCATCGGCCCGCTGCGCCGGCCTCCGGCCGTCGATCCCTCAGCGCGAGGCGGTGACGCCCGTCAGGGCCGTGACCACGGGGTCCAGCGCCTGGTTGATCTCGTCGCCGATCGAGCGGAAGAAGGTGATCGGGGCGCCGTACGGGTCGTAGACCTCGTCCGCGTCGGGGGAGGGCGCCAGCAGCCAGCCGCGCAGCGCGGCGGCGGCCCGCACCAGGGCGCGCGCACGCTCCGCCATGCCGTCGTCCAGCGGGGGCAGCGTCGCCGGGTCTATGGCGCGCACCAGCCGGGTGAACTCCTTGAGCGTGAACGTCCGCAGCCCGGCGGAATGGCCCATGGAGATGACCTGGGCCCGGTGGTCCCGGGTGGCGGTCAGCACCAGGTCCGCGCGTATGACGTGCTCGTCCAGCAGTTCGCGCCCGGTGAAGCCGGAGGCGTCGGCGCCGAAGTCCGCGAGGACGGCGGCCGCGTTGGCCTCCATCGGCGCGCCCTCGTGGCCCCACGTACCGGCGCTCTCCACGATGAGGTCACCGGCCGGAATGCCGCCCAGCCGGTGCGACAGGGCGTGCCGCGTCAGCCGCTCGGTGATGGGCGAGCGACACACGTTGCCCGTGCTGACGTGGAGTATGCGGAAGGCCGAGCCCGCACCCGCCGCCGGAAAGGGCCCGCTTGCTATGCCACGCCCCTGAGGGCTCACGGAGCCACCTCAAGATCGGGTACGACCTCCCGCAGCTGCTCGGCGGTCAGCGCCCCCTCGCGCAGCAGGACGGGAACCTTCCCGGTGACGTCGACGATCGACGACGGCAGCGTGCTCGGCGTCGGCCCACCGTCCAGGTACACGGAAACGGAATCGCCGAGCATGGCGCGCGCCGCGTCGCAGTCCTCGGGCGCCGGGTGCCCGGACAGGTTCGCCGAGGACACGGCCATGGGGCCGACCTCGGTCAGCAGCTCGATCGCGACGGGGTGCAGCGGCATGCGCACGGCGACCGTCCCGCGGGTCTCGCCGAGGTCCCACGCCAGCGACGGCTGGTGCTTGGCGACCAGCGTCAGCCCGCCCGGCCAGAAGGCGTCGACGAGCTCCCACGCCTGCTCGGAGAAGTCGGTGACCAGACCGTGCAGGGTGTTCGGGGAGCCGATGAGGACGGGCGTGGGCATGTTGCGGCCCCGGCCCTTGGCGGCGAGCAGGTCACCGACGGCCTCGGCGCTGAAGGCGTCCGCACCGATCCCGTACAGGGTGTCGGTGGGCAGCACGACGAGCTCGCCGCGGCGCACGGCGGATGCGGCTTCGCGCAGGCCCGTCTTGCGGTCCGTCGCGTCGTTGCAGTCGTATCGCCGGGCCATCAGCGGGCCTCCTCGTGCAGCGGGGTGGTGTCGGGGGTGGGGGTCGGGCGGGTCACGGCAGGGCCTTGCGGGCGGTCGCGAAGCGCGGCCGGTTGTTCAGGTCGGGGTGGTCCGCCGCGTCCGCCCAGCCGCGCTCGTCGGCGAAGATCCACGGAACTTGGCCGCCCTGGGTGTCGGCGTGCTCGATCACCACGATCCCGCCCGGTCGCAGCAGCCGGTGGGCGGTGCGCTCGATGCCGCGGATGGTGTCGAGGCCGTCCTCCCCGGAGAACAGCGCCATCTCGGGGTCGTGGTCCCGGGCCTCGGGGGCGACGTACTCCCACTCGGTGAGCGGGATGTAGGGCGGGTTGGAGATGACCAGGTCGACCTGCCCGTCCAGCTCGGGCAGCGCGCTGAGCGCGTCGCCCTGGTGGACGGTGACCCGGGAGCCCTCGGCGTTCTTGCGGGTCCACCGCAGGGCGTCCTCGGACAGCTCCACGGCGTGCACGCGCGAGCGCGGCACCTCCTGGGCCATGGCCAGGGCGATGGCCCCGGAGCCGGTGCACAGGTCCACGATCAGCGGCTCGACGACGTCCATCGCCCGGACGGCCTGTATGGCCCAGTCCACGACCGACTCGGTCTCGGGCCGGGGCACGAACACCCCGGGTCCGACCTGGAGCTCCAGGTAGCGGAAGAAGGAGCGGCCGGTGATGTGCTGGAGCGGCTCGCGCGCCTCGCGGCGGGCGACGGCCTCCCAGTAGCGGGCGTCGAAGTCCGCGTCCTTGACGTGGTGCAGTTCCCCCCGCTTGACGCCGTGCACGAAGGCCGCGAGCTCCTCCGCGTCGAAGCGCGGTGAGGGCACGCCGGCGGCGGCCAGCCGCTGGGTGGCCTGGGCCACCTCGGCAAGCAGCAAGTTCACGCTGGTCCTCCGGGCTGCTGTCGTACGGGGGGGTGGTGCGGGAATCAGGCAGGACTCAGTGCGCGGCGGCGAGCTTGGCGGCGGAGTCCGTGTCGACACAGGCCTGGATGACCGGGTCGAGGTCGCCGTCGAGCACCTGGTCCAAGTTGTACGCCTTGAAGCCGGTCCGGTGGTCCGAGATCCGGTTTTCCGGATAGTTGTACGTACGGATCTTCTCGGACCGGTCCACGCTGCGCACCTGGCTGCGGCGCACGTCGGAGGCTTCCTGCTCGGCGGCTTCCTGGGCGGCGGCCAGCAGGCGCGACCGCAGGATGCGCATGGCCTGCTCCTTGTTCTGGAGCTGGCTCTTCTCGTTCTGGCAGGAGGCGACCACACCGGTCGGGATGTGCGTGATGCGCACGGCCGAGTCGGTGGTGTTGACGGACTGGCCGCCGGGGCCGGAGGAGCGGTAGACGTCGATGCGGAGCTCGTTCATGTTGATCTCGACCTCGACCTCCTCGGCTTCCGGGGTGACGAGCACGCCGGCGGCGGAGGTGTGGATGCGGCCCTGGGACTCGGTGGCCGGGACGCGCTGGACGCGGTGCACGCCGCCCTCGTACTTCAGGCGGGCCCACACGCCCTGGCCGGGCTCGGTCGCCCCGTTGCCGCCCTTGGTGCGGACGGAGACCTGGACGTCCTTGTAGCCGCCGAGCTCGGACTCGGTGGCGTCGATGATCTCGGTCTTCCAGCCCACGCGCTCGGCGTACCGCAGGTACATGCGCAGCAGGTCACCGGCGAAGAGGGCGGACTCGTCGCCGCCGGCCCCGGCCTTGACCTCCAGGAGCACGTCCTTGTCGTCGCTGGGGTCGCGGGGAACGAGCAGCAGGCGGAGCTTCTCGGTGAGCTCCTCGCGCTGGGCGCTCAGTTCCTTGACCTCGGCGTGGAAGTCGGGGTCGTCGGCCGCGAGCTCCTTGGCCGTCTCGATGTCCTCGGTCGACTGCTTCCAGGCGCGGAAGGTCGCGACGATCGGGGTCAGCTCCGCGTAGCGCTTGTTCAGCTTGCGCGCGTTGGCCTGATCGGAGTGGACCGACGGGTCGGCGAGCTTCTTCTCAAGATCGGCGTGCTCGCCGATCAATTCCTCGACCGCCTCGAACATCGGGTGCTCCTGTGGTGAAAGTCAAAAAGGGGCTGGCGTGGCTGGGCGACGACAAAGGCGCCGGTCCGGCCGCCCCCGCATGGTCAGGGGGCGGCCGGTGACCGGCGCCTGGGTCGCGCTACTTCTGGGCCGCACCCTTGCCGAAGCGGGCCTCGAAGCGGGCCACACGGCCACCGGTGTCGAGGATCTTCTGCTTGCCCGTGTAGAACGGGTGGCACTCGGAGCAGACCTCGGCACGGATGGTGCCTTCGGTCAGGGTGCTACGAGTGGTGAACGACGCGCCACAGGTGCAGCTGACCTGGGTCTCGACGTACTCGGGGTGAACTTCGCGCTTCAAGGTGTCTCCTAGTTTCGGGAGGGCGCCGGGTCGCAGGAGCCGAATTGCGCACTGCGTGAACCGGGGCCGACAGACCAGTCTGCCAGGACCGGGCCGCCTGTCAAAATTCTGAGGACGCTCCCCTCAACGGCACGGGGGCGGCATCTATTCCGGCCGGCCCCCGCCGCGTCCCGACCCCCGGCCCGGAGCTCCCGTCAGCGGACGATCCCGGCGGCGGCGCCCTTGTCGCCCGCGGAGGCGGCGGTGGCCTCGGCGGGGATGGGCCGGTCCGCGAGCAGGGCGTCCCAGACCATCTTGGACTCCTTGGTGAGCGGGACGACCCGGTTCGGGTCCCGCGAGTCCGCGGTCACCGGCAGGGTGATCATGTGCATGTCCTCGGAGTCGATTCCCTGGAGTCCCTGGGCGAAGCCCATGAGGGACTTCACGTCTCCGAGCGCCTTGTCGGTGGTGATCGCCTTGGTCGCGGAGTCCGCGAGGCCGAGGAGCCGCTTCGGGTTGTCGAACACCCCGATGCCCTTGACCTGCTTGATCAGCGCCTTGATGAAGGCCTGCTGGAGCTGTATTCGGCCCAGGTCGCCGCCGTCGCCGACGCTCTTGCGGGTGCGTACGAGGCCGAGCGCCTGCTCCCCGTTGAGCTTGTTGGTGCCGGGCGGGAGGTCGAGGTGGCTGTAGTCGTCCTTGATGGGCTTGGTCGTCGTCACCTCGACGCCGCCGAGGTTGTCGATGATCTTCTTGAAGCCCGTGAAGTCGACCTCGATGTAGTGGTCCATGCGGATCCCCGACATCTTCTCGACGGTCTTGACCGCGCAGGCGGCCCCGCCGATGGTGAACGCCTCGTTGAACTGGGAGCGCGAGCTGCCCGGGTCGTTCTTACCGTCGGGGGTCGCGCAGCCGGGGCGCGGGGCCATGGTGTCGCGCGGGATGGATATGACGCTCGCCTTCTGGTGGCCCTCGTAGAGGTGGACGATCATCGCGGTGTCGGAGCGGGCGGATCCGCCGTCGTCCTTGCCGTACTCGCCGTTGGCGCCGCCGCGGGAGTCGGAGCCGAGGACGAGGATGTCCATCGAGCCGTTGTCGACGTTCGCCGGGCGGTCCTTGCCGAGCGCCTGGTCGATGTCGACGCTCTTGAGGTTTCCGTTGAACTTGAAGTAGACGTACCCGAGGCCGGTGCCGCCCAGGAGGACCACGCCGGCGGCGGTCCACGCGGCCACGCGGAGGCCCTTGCGCCGCGGCGGTTTGCGCCGCCGGGTCCCGGCACGACGGCCGCGCCCCCTGCTGTCCTCGCTCATGCTCTCCTCAGTCCCTGGCTCCGGTACGTGGTCCTACGGCACACCTTCCCGCTGTCCCTTCACTCAGACGGCGGAGCGGCCACCAGGGTTCCACGGCCGGCGCGGGGAGCCGACCGGCGCGGCCTGTCGGGGCCCGTGCGGACATCTCGGGACGAACGGGGTGTAGCGAAGTCCTTACCTGCGGTTTCCCAGGGGTTCGCGGGGTCGGTCCGATCGCCCTGCGGGCGGTACGAATGTGGCGAAGGTCGCACAGGGTCACGTAGGGGGCGCCGAGCGGGTGCACACGGGTGCGCACCACGAACGCGGGACCGCCCCCACCGCGGTTGCGGTGGGGGCGGTCCCGTTGGTGCGGAGCCCGAAGGCGGCGGTCAGTCGTCGTTCTTGCCCGCCGGCGTGGTCTTCGCGATCTGCATCAGGAACTCCGCGTTCGACTTCGTCTGCTTCATCTTGTCGAGCAGCAGCTCGATCGCCTGCTGCGAGTCGAGCGCGTGCAGCACCCGGCGGAGCTTCCAGACGATGGCGAGCTCTTCCGCGTTGAGGAGGATCTCCTCCTTGCGGGTGCCCGACGGGTCGACGTCGACGGCCGGGAAGATGCGCTTGTCGGCGAGCTTGCGGTCGAGCTTGAGCTCCATGTTGCCGGTGCCCTTGAACTCCTCGAAGATCACCTCGTCCATGCGCGAGCCGGTGTCGACCAGCGCGGTGGCCAGGATGGTCAGCGAGCCGCCGTCCTCGATGTTGCGCGCGGCACCGAAGAAGCGCTTCGGCGGGTACAGCGCGGTCGAGTCGACACCACCGGACAGGATGCGGCCGGAGGCGGGGGCCGCGAGGTTGTACGCGCGGCCCAGACGGGTGATGGAGTCCAGCAGGACGACCACGTCGTGACCCAGCTCGACGAGGCGCTTGGCGCGCTCGATGGCCAGCTCGGCGACGGTGGTGTGGTCCTCGGCCGGGCGGTCGAAGGTCGAGGAGATGACCTCGCCCTTCACCGACCGCTGCATGTCGGTGACCTCTTCCGGACGCTCGTCGACCAGGACGACCATCAGGTGGCACTCGGGGTTGTTGACGGTGATCGCGTTGGCGATCGCCTGCATGATCATGGTCTTGCCGGTCTTCGGCGGGGCCACGATCAGGCCTCGCTGACCCTTGCCGATCGGCGACACGAGGTCGATGATGCGGGTGGTCAGCACGCCCGGGTCGGTCTCCAGACGGAGCCGGTCCTGCGGGTACAGCGGGGTCAGCTTCTGGAACTCCGGCCGGCCGCGGCCGGATTCGGGCGCCATGCCGTTGACGGAGTCCAGGCGGACCAGCGCGTTGAACTTCTCGCGGCGCTCGCCGTCCTTGGGCTGCCGGACGGCACCGGTGGTGTGGTCGCCCTTGCGCAGACCGGCCTTGCGGACCTGCGCGAGGGAGACGTACACGTCGTTCGGGCCGGGCAGGTAGCCCGAGGTCCGGATGAACGCGTAGTTGTCGAGGATGTCGAGGATGCCCGCGACGGGGATCAGCACGTCGTCGTCGGCGACCTGCGGCTCGCTCGGCGCGAACTCGTCGCGGCCACGACGGCCCCGGCGGTCGCGGTAGCGGCCACGACGGCCGCGACGGCCGTCCTCACCGTCGAAGTCGTCCTGCGGGCCGTTGTCCTGACGGTCCTGCCGGCCCTGCTGCTGACCCTGCTGGCCCTGGCCCTGACCGCGACCGCCCTGCTGCTGACGGTCCGCACGGTCCTGACGGTCGGCACGGTCCTGACGACCGCCGCCCTGACCCTGGTTCTGGCCCTGACCCTGGGCCTGGCCCTGGTCGTCGGCCTTGGCGCCGCGCTCGCGACGGCCCGGGCGGTCGCCGCGCTCGGCACGCTCGCCGCGGTCACGGCGGTCGCGACGGGTACGGCCCTCGCCGGCCTCCGGGGACTGGCCCTGGGCGGCGACGGTGTTGGCCTCGGCCTTGACCTCGGACTGCGCGGCCGGAGCGGTCTCGGTCTTCTGCTCGACCTGCACGACGGTCGGGGCCGTCACCTCCGGGCTGCCGGAGGGCGCGGTGGCGCGGCGCCGGCGGCGCTCGCCGACGGGGGCGTCCTCTCCCCCGCGCTCGGCTTCGCTCGCGCGGGAGGGGCCCCCTGCCGGCTGTCCGGGGATGTCGATCTGCGCCTGGACGGCGGGCTTGTCGGCCGCCTTCTCGGCGGGCGCCTGGACGGCGGTCTCACCCGTGCGGGCCTTGCTGGTGGCGCGGCGCTTCGGCTTGGCCTCGGCGTCGCCGGCGGGGGCCGCGGCCTTGGGGGCGCTGCCGCCGCCCTGGGCCTCCTTGATGACCTCGATCAGCTGGCTCTTGCGCATCCGCGCGGTGCCCCTGATTCCGAGGCCGGACGCGACCTGCTGCAGCTCGGCGAGGACCATGCCGTCGAGGCCGGTGCCGGAGCGGCGTCGCCGTCCCGGGGCAGCCGCGGCGCCCGCGGCGGGGGCACTGGTGTCGACGTTGGTGTCGGCAGCGCCCATCAGATCGGTGGTGTCGCTCACGAAGGGTCCTTCCCTGGAGCGGACGTCGGCCTGTCTGGCTCGGCGACCGGTTGTGCTGTCCGACGACGGTCCATGACCTGATGTGTCATGGCCGCAGCCGGGGCGGTGGTCCGCCGGTAGAGATACGGCGGAGAGAAACGTGCGTGGGTGGTTCCGGCGAGAAGCCCCCGAGCTGGAAGCGTGGGAATGTCACGCCGATTCCGGAGCGTGCCCGAAACTGCTGGCAGCGATCAAAGCAGTCGGGGAGGCTCCCGGAAGAAAGGTGGTCCCGATTGGGGACACTGAGCACCGAGCCATGGCGGCTTCGGATGCGCACTTGAGACTAACACTACCGGATCCAACTGATATTCCCCCTCTCAATCACCGGCAATCGCCCCCGTCCGGGGCGGGCGGCCTGCCCTGGCCGCCCGCCCCGGAGGGCCGTGTCGCTAGTACACGGACTGGGCTCCCTGGGCTCCCTGGGTACCCAGCGGAAGGACGCTCGCGCCCGCGGCGTCGAGGGCGAGACGGTTCGCCGCCCACCCCTCGCCGGCGAGCTGCGCGACCTTGTCGGCCGCGTCGTTGTCGACCAGCGCGAGGACCGTGGGGCCCGCGCCGGAGATGACCGCGGGGATGCCGTCCGCCCGCAGCCGGTTCACGAGTGCCACGCTCTCGGGCATCGCCGGGGACCGGTACTCCTGGTGCAGCCGGTCCTCGGTGGCGGGCAGCAGGAACTCGGGACGCCTGGTCAGGGCCTCCACGAGCAGGCCGGCCCGGCCCGCGTTCACCGCGGCGTCCACGTGCGGGACGCTGCGCGGCAACAGTCCGCGCGCGGTCTCGGTCAAGACCGGCTTGGACGGTACGAAGACCACCGGAACGATGGAATCCGCCGGGTCCATACGGATCGCCTTGGCGCTTCCCCCGTCCATCCAGGCCAGGGTGAAACCGCCGAGCAGACAGGCGGCGACGTTGTCGGGGTGTCCCTCGATCTCCGTGGCGAGCTCCAGCAGCGCCGCGTCGTCGAGACGGCCCTCGCCGCCTATGGTCACGGCGCGGGCGGCGACGATGCCGGCGCAGATCGCGGCGGAGGAGGAACCGAGACCGCGGCCGTGCGGGATGCGGTTGGCACAGACGACCTCAAGGCCGCGCGGCTGACCGCCCAGCAGGTCGAAGGCGGTGCGCATGGAGCGTACGAGGAGGTGGCTCTCGTCCCTCGGAAGGGTGTCGGCACCCTCACCCGCGATGTCGATGTTCAGGCCGGAGTCGGCGACGCGGACGACCACGTCGTCGTAGAGCCCCAGGGCCAGGCCGAGGGCATCGAAGCCGGGGCCGAGGTTGGCACTGCTGGCGGGGACGCGCACTCGTACGGCGGCGGCGCGGAACGCTGGACCTGCCATCGGTCGATGACACTCCTTGTGACTGTGCGAGATCTGGTGACGGTGCGGGATCTTCGCTGCGAATGTACTGGAGAACGTACGACACCCGAAGGCCCTTGGGGCAGCACCGCGGTCATATGCGCGGTGGCGGATGTAAGTACAGCGTATCGAAGGAAGGTTCTCCCGCGACATAGGGCGCACAGGAGGCGCACGATGCGTGTCGCGTTCTTCCGCTGAATTCCGTTGACTTTTGGTGCCGTACGGGCCGAGTTGCCGGATTCCGGAAGCTTCCGGAATCCGGCAACGGGGCGTCGAGCCGGAGCTCGGGTCAGATCAGGCCGAGGCGGACGGCCGCGGCCTCCGCGTCCACCGGAATGGTGATCGGCTGCGGGGCGCCGGCAACCGCCCAGTCGGGGTCCTTCAGGCCGTTGCCGGTGACGGTGCACACGATCTTCTGGCCCGGGTCGACGAGCCCGGCCTCGGCGGCCTTGAGCAGGCCCGCCACGGACGCGGCCGACGCGGGCTCGACGAAGACACCCTCCTGCGAGGCCAACAGCCGGTAGGCGGCCAGGATCTGGCGGTCCGTCACCTCGTCGATGAAGCCGCCCGACTCGTCCCGCGCGGCGAGCGCGTAGTCCCAGGAGGCCGGATTGCCGATCCGGATCGCCGTGGCGATGGTGTGCGGCTCCTTGACGACCTCGCCGCGCACGATCGGTGCGGAGCCGGAAGCCTGGAAACCCCACACGCGGGGCGTACGGGAGGCCAGGCCGTCGGCCTTGTACTCCTTGAAGCCCTTCCAGTACGCGGTGATGTTGCCGGCGTTGCCGACGGGCAGTACGTGGATGTCGGGGGCGTCGCCGAGCGCGTCCACGATCTCGAACGCGGCCGTCTTCTGACCCTCGATGCGCACCGGATTCACGGAATTGACCAGCGCGACCGGGTAGTTGTCGGACAGCGCTCGGGCCAGGTCCAGGCAGTCGTCGAAGTTGCCGTCGACCTGCAGGATCTTCGCACCGTGCACGAGGGCCTGACCCATCTTGCCCAGCGCGATCTTGCCGCGGGGCACGAGCACCGCGCACACCATGCCGGCGCGCACCGCGTAGGCGGCGGCCGAGGCGGAGGTGTTGCCGGTGGAGGCGCAGATGACGGCCTTGGCGCCCTCCTCCTTCGCCCGGGTGATCGCCATGGTCATGCCGCGGTCCTTGAAGGACCCGGTGGGGTTCGCACCCTCCACCTTGAGGTGGACCTCACAACCCGTGCGCTCGGAGAGCAGCTGGGCGGGCACGAGGGGCGTCCCGCCCTCGCGGAGGGAGACCACGGGGGTCGTGTCCGTGACCGGCAGGCGGTCCCGGTACTCCTCGATGATGCCCCGCCACTGGTGGGTTCGGTTGCTGCTCATGGGTCCTTACTCCCCTTCAACACGCATGATGCTGGCGACACCTCGTACGGTGTCCAGCTTCCGCAGCGCCTCGACGGTCCCCGAGAGGGCGGCGTCGGGCGCGCGGTGAGTGACGACGACGAGGGAGGCCTCATTGCCGACCCCGTCAGGACGTCCTTGCTGTCGTACCGTGTCGATCGACACGCCGTGCTCCGAGAAGGTCGTCGCCACCTGGGCGAGGACACCCGGCTTGTCCGCCACGTCGAGGCTGATGTGGTAGCGCGTGACGACATCACCCATGGTGCTGACCGGCAGCTGGGTGTACGCCGACTCGCCGGGCCCCGTCGCCTCCGCGAGCTTGTTGCGGCAGACCGCCACGAGGTCGCCGAGGACCGCCGAGGCGGTCGGTGCGCCGCCCGCGCCCGGACCGTAGAACATGAGCCGACCGGCGGCCTCCGCCTCGACGAAGACGGCGTTGTACGCCTCGCGCACGGAAGCCAGCGGGTGGGTCAGCGGGATCATCGCCGGGTGCACGCGGGCCGTCACGGACCGGCCGTCCGCGGCGCGCTCCAGGATCGCGAGGAGCTTGATGGTGCAGCCCATGCGCTTGGCGGAGGCGAAGTCGGCGGCGCTGACCTCGGTCATGCCCTCGCGGTACACGTCGTCCAGGCGGACCCGGGTGTGGAAGGCGATGCCGGCCAGGATCGCGGCCTTGGCCGCGGCGTCGAAGCCCTCGACGTCGGCGGTGGGGTCGGCCTCCGCGTACCCGAGGGCGGTGGCCTCGTCCAACGCCTCCTGGTAGCCGGCGCCGGTCGAGTCCATCTTGTCGAGGATGAAGTTCGTCGTGCCGTTGACGATGCCCATCACCCGGTTGATCTTGTCGCCGGCGAGGGACTCGCGCATCGGGCGGACCAGCGGGATGGCGCCGGCGACGGCGGCCTCGTAGTAGAGGTCGAGCCCGGCGGCCTCGGCGGCGGCGTGCAGCGCGGCGCCGTCCTGGGCGAGCAGTGCCTTGTTCGCGGACACGACGGACGCGCCGTTCTCGAAAGCGGTGGTGATCAGGGTGCGGGCGGGCTCGATGCCACCGATGACCTCGATGACCACGTCGATGTCGCCCCGTTTGAGGAGGGCGGTCGCGTCGGTGGTGACGAGGGCGGGGTCGATCCCCTCACGAACCTTGGAGGGGCGGCGCACGGCGACACCGGCGAGCTCGACCGGAGCACCGATCCTGGCCGTCAGGTCGTCGGCGTGCGTCGTCATGATGCGCGCCACCTCTGAGCCGACCACTCCACAGCCCAGCAGCGCCACCTTCAGCGGACGCGTACGCATCATTCGACCTACGCCTTTCGATCTTTCTGCATTCCCCGGCGCGCGGTTACGCGCCAGGTATGAACCAGTCTCACTCAATGGACATCAGTTTCCATCCTCGGTCCATTGAGTGAGACACCCATTTTCAGGATTCGGGGGCTTCTCCCGGAAACATGACGGTCATCCGAGGTCGAGACGCAGGAGATCTTCCTCCGTCTCGCGGCGGACGATCACCCGTGCCAGTCCGTCGCGCACGGCGACGACCGGCGGACGCAGCGCGTGGTTGTAGTTGCTGGCCATGGACCTGCAGTAGGCGCCGGTGGCCGGCACGGCGAGCAGGTCGCCGGGGGCCAGGTCGGCCGGCAGGAACGCGTCCTTGACCACGATGTCACCGCTCTCGCAGTGCTTGCCGACGACGCGGACGAGCATGGGCTCGGCGTCCGACACACGGGACACGAGGTTGACGGAGTACTCCGCGTCGTAGAGGGCCGTTCGGATGTTGTCGGACATGCCGCCGTCGACGCTGACGTACGTCCGCAGCCCTTCGAGGGGCTTGATCGTGCCGACCTCGTAGAGGGTGAAGGCGGTCGGGCCGACGATGGCGCGGCCCGGCTCGACGGAGATCCTCGGCGCCCGCAGGCCGGCGCTCTCGCATTCACGGGCGACGATCTCCGTCAGCGCCTTGGCGATCTCCTGGGGCTCGCGCGGGTCGTCCGCGGAGGTGTACGCGATGCCCAGGCCGCCACCGAGGTCGATCTCGGGGAGTTCGACGCCGTGTTCGTCGCGCACGGCGGCCAGCAGTCGGATCACCCGCTTGGCGGACACCTCGAAACCGGCCATGTCGAAGATCTGCGAGCCGATGTGCGAGTGCACGCCGAGCAGGTCGAGGCTGTCGTGGCCCAGCGCCCGACGCACGGCCTCGGCCGCGCTGCCGTCGGCGACGGCGATGCCGAACTTCTGGTCCTCGTGGGCGGTCGCGATGAACTCGTGGGTGTGCGCCTCGACGCCGACGGTGACGCGGATCTGCACGGGCTGGCGCACGCCGAGCTCACGGGCGACGTGCGCGACGCGGGCGATCTCCTGGAAGGAGTCGAGGACGATGCGCCCGACCCCGACCTCGATGGCCCGCCGGACCTCCGCCTCGGACTTGTTGTTGCCGTGGTAGGCGATCCGCTCGGCCGGCATCCCGGCGGCCAGCGCCGTGGACAGCTCGCCGCCCGAGCACACGTCCAGGTTCAGGCCCTCCTCGCGCAGCCACTTCACGACGGCCTTGGAGAGGAACGCCTTGCCCGCGTAGAAGACGTCCGCGTCCTTGCCGAAGGCGTTCGCCCAGGCGCGGCAGCGGGCGCGGAAGTCCTCCTCGTCGAGGAAGTAGGCGGGGGTGCCGAACTCCTCGGCGAGCTTGGTCACTTCGATGCCGCCGACGCAGGCGACGCCGTCGTCGTTGCGCGTGACGGTACGGGCCCAGACCTTCTCGTCCAGCTTGTTCAGGTCGGCGGGCGGCGGCGCGTAGTGCCCCTCGGGCAGGACGTCGGCGTGGCGGGGCCCGGCGGGGTGCGCGGAACGGCTCATCGGAATCTCTCTTCGCGGGTCACAGGAAGTCGGGGGCGTCCATGCCGAGCAGGGCGAGGCCACCGGCCAGCACCGTCCCGGCGGCTTCGGCGAGTGCCAGCCGGGAACGGTGGGCGGCCGAGGGTTTCTCGTCTCCCCGGGGCAGGACGTCGTGCTGGAAGTCGAGCAGCGCGTCGGCGACGGTGACGAGGTGCCGCACGAGCCGCTCGGGCGCCCGGTGGTGCGCGGCGGCTTCGAGGACGAGGGGGTACTCGGCGAGGGCGGCCAGCAGGTCGGGCGCCTCGACGTCGCCCGGCTCGCCCCGGAACCCGAGGTGTTCGGCGTTGCGGTGGAGCGCGCGGGCGCGGGCGTGGGCGTACCGCACCCGGAACAGTTCGCTGGACTCGTCCTGCACCAGGAGTCCGGCGGTGAACGAGGGGGTCTCGCGCGCGGGGACGCCGAGCATGGCCCACGCGGCGGCGTCGGCCCCGTACACGGCGACGACATCGCCGTCGCGCCGGGCGACGGGGGCGATGGGAGCTGCTGCGGGCGGGGCGTCGGTGCGCGGCGGGGTGTCGGCGGCCGGCGGGGTGTCGGTGCGCGGCAGGGTGTCGACGTCCGGCAGGGTGTCGACGTCCGGCGGGGTGTCGACGTCGGCCGCCTGGCTCCACCGGATCCGGGCGACGGCGTCGCGCACGACGCGCGCACGCGGCTCGCCGTCGGGTGCGTATCCGTACCGGGTGCCGCGCGCCCGGACGTCCCGTACGAGGGCGGCGGCGGACCGGGACGCGAGGGTGAAGTTGAGGAACCCGGCGCCGGTGACCTCGACGTTCTCGATGCCGGGCTCGGCGGCGAGCCGACCGGCGAGGACACGGGCGACGTGGACCGGCGCGACCCCGGCACCCTTGGCGACCTGGAACGCGACGGGTGAGGCGTAGTCCCCGACTCCCCCGGGCCGTGTCCGTTCGACGACGACACGCCCGGGCACGGGACCGCCCAGCTCCCCGTCCTCGACGGCACGGCGCACGGCACGTACGACGGCACGAGAGAGGTCGGCGGGGATCACGACACCCAGCCTAGGGGAGAAGCCCGAG
Source organism: Streptomyces sp. NPDC040432 (assembly GCF_055595445.1). Taxonomy (NCBI): domain Bacteria; kingdom Bacillati; phylum Actinomycetota; class Actinomycetes; order Kitasatosporales; family Streptomycetaceae; genus Streptomyces; species Streptomyces sp. NPDC040432. The sequence goes on from NZ_JBVIVP010000002.1 coordinate 108,026, forward strand.
GGACATGCATCGGGTTTCGCCATGTGAACAGAGGGGACGAAAGTGCGGGTCGGAACGCGACGGGGAGGAAGGCGTAGGGGCTCAGCCCCGCCCTCTCCCTGCGGGCGTCCCCTTCCGCTCGCGCCGGTCCCTGCGCTCGACGAGCCGCCGCACGACACGGACCAGCTCGGCGGGCTCGAAGGGCTTCGCCACGAACGCGTCGACGCCGGCGGCGATCCCGGCCTCGACCTCGTGCTGCGTGCAGGCGCTGACGATCGCGACGGGCAGGTGCCGCGTCCTGGGATCGGCCCGCAGCTGCGCGGCAGCGCCGAACCCGTCCAGCCGGGGCATGACCACATCGAGGGTGATCGCGTCGGGGTTCACACGGTGGGCGATGTCCAGGCACTCGACACCATCGTTCGCGGTCACGACCTCGAAGCCCTCCAGCTCGAGATTGACCTTGATCAGTTGCCGGATGACCTTGTTGTCGTCGACAACAAGCACCCGGCCCGAGGCGCCTGGCACAACTTGAGAGTAGGTCCGCCGCCACCCCCGCGTCCGGGTTTTCGCCACTTCCACCCCCTCCGGGCGACCGACCTCCCGCTCCCGCCCAAAACGGTTCCTGATCACCCCGGGGATGCTGGTAGTGTTCAACCCGTCGCCGCAACGCGAACGACACGCCCCCGTAGCTCAGGGGATAGAGCAACGGCCTCCGGAGCCGTGTGCGCAGGTTCGAATCCTGCCGGGGGCACTTCGCAGGAAGTGCCAAAGAGACCCTCCAGACAGTGTCATTACTGTTCGGAGGGTCTTCTTGTGTTTCACACCATGGATACCCGCAGACCAGCATTCGGGGCCCCCTCAGCCGCTCGCTGGGCGGGATGACCTCTACCGCGAGGGCGACCGCGTCCACCTCCAGGACGGGGGTGGGGTGGTGGACCGGGTCCGCCACGGTGTCTCCTCCTTGCCAGCGGGGAGTGGGTGCGGCGCCTGGGCGGACACGGCACTCGGCACTCGTACGGCGCGTTTCACTTACGGCAGCCCTCGTACGGACAGCGGTTCCGCTGCGGGCAGGTGGAGGGGCGGGCCTTCGTCCAGGGCGAGGACGACCGTCAGGCCGCCGGTGGCGTGGCGAGCCGTCCGTACGCTGCGGACCGCGCGCCACGCGCCCCAGACGCGGATCTGCTGGCCGGGGCTGACCGTGACCGCCGCAACCTCCCTCGTTGACGGGGTGGGGAGGAGGTCCGGGGCCTTCAGCTCCGACCAGACCGTCTTGCCGATGCCGCCCGCGCGTGCGGTGACGCCCCAGCGGTGGCTGAGCTCGTCCACGAGCCGTAGCCCCCGGCCGCGTTCGTCGTCCGTGGCGGGGTGGCGGAGTTCCGGCCGGCCGGATCCGGCGTCGCTCACCTCCAGACGCAGCAGCCCGTCCGTCGAGGAGTGTGCGATGCGTACGCCGACCTGGCGGTCGCTGGGTGCGGGTGCGCGCAGGGCGTTGGTCACGAGTTCGGAGAGGACGAGTTCGGCGGTCTGGAGGAGGTCGTCCCCCGCGCCCTAGTCCCCAAGTAGGGCGTGCAGTGCCGCGCGGGCCCTCGGCGCGCTGCGGGGTCGGCGTGAGAGCCGGAAAGAGACGTCGATCAGTGCAGCCATGGCAGCTCCAGAGGGTCGGAACCCCCGGACAAACGGGGGCTCAGGTACCGACACCAGGAGAGTGCCCGCAGAACAGGTAACGGCGCAACGTTGAATGGATTGCCAGCTCCTAATTCACCCATACGGGCATTCGCGAGTCCGCAAGTCCCCTGGCTCTGATAGGGAGTCACCTATGCCAAACGTGATGCCCTCCACGGTCCTGGGTCGCCAACTCGGCGACGAACTACGTCGGTCCCGAGAGGCCGCAGGCCTCACCACTGCCGCTGCCGCCGAGGTACTGGACTGCACGAAGGGGAAGATCAGCCGCATCGAGAACGGCCATGTCCCAGTCCGCACACCTGATCTCGTCGCGCTCATGGAGGCATACGGGGTGATGGACACGGAGTCGCGGGAGCGCCTGACTTCCCTTGCCTTGAGGGCGAACAGACGACGGCGTGAAGGGTGGTGGCATGAGTACGCCTCCGTTCTCAGTGACGCGTACCGCGACCAGATCGAGATGGAGTCGATCTGCGACAGCATCCGCACTTACCAAGTGCAGATGGTGCCCGGACTCCTCCAGACTCCGGAGTACGGGCGGGCCGTAACGGTGGCATCACGCGCCTGGCAGACGGCTGAGGAGATCGACCGGTTCGTCCAGGTGCGACTTGCAAGGCAGGAACGGTTGACGGGTGCGGAACCCATGGAGTTCTGGGCAGTACTTGCTGAAGGAGTGCTGCGCCAACAAGTCGGCGGGCCGGACATCATGCACGCACAGTTGAAGCACCTACTGACCATGGCCGAGCGACCCAACATCACCGTTCAGGTGCTGCCGTTCACACGCGGCGCCCACTCGGGCATGTTCGGCCCGTACGTGCTGCTCAGCTTTCCGCAACTGGCGTCGCTCGACCTCGTACTCACCGAGGCCCCCACTGGCAACATCTGGATGGAGCGAGAGCAGGAAGTCACCTGCTACCGAGGGCTCTTCGATGACGCGCGCATGGCAGCATTGCCGCCTACGGAGTCACTCGCGCTGATCCAGCGTGTTGCCAAGGAGCACAGAGCATGAGCAACGAGGTCCGCTCGACGACCGGGGTCCGCAAGACCGCGATATGGCGCACGAGCAGCTACAGCGGAGGCCAAGGCGACTGCGTCGAGGTCGCCGATAACATCCCCGGCGTCGTCCCCGTCCGCGACAGCAAGCGGCCCGCCGGGCCTGTGATCGGGTTCGGGGTCGGCGCCTGGCAGGCGTTCGTCACGCAGGTGGGCTGACCGGGCGGCCGGGGACAGGAGCCGGGCGGCCACGTCGCCGGCGCGGGCCCCGGCTCCGCGTGGCCCCGGCCCGGTGTTCACGTCGGTCAGCGCCGCTTGCGTTTCCCGCCCGCGCGCTTGGCGGGCTTCTTCCTGCCCGAAGAGCGGGTCGTACCGCTGGTCTCGAAGGACCGCCAGGCGCGACGGGCCTGTTCGGCGGTGGCGCGGTCGGGGTGGTGTGAGAGCTGCCCTGCCAGGAAGGCGGACGTATACGGGTCCGCCGCCGTGAGGGCGGTGACCAGGGCCGGGCTGCCGCTGGGCCAGGCTGCTGCGGCCTTGTCGAAGACGGCGTGGACTTCGGCGAACAGCTCGGGCTCCTCCTCGTTCGCAGCCGCCGTCATGCGGTGGTCGAGGGATGCGGCGCTCCGTACGGCTTCGAGCGCGTCGAGCAGGTGCACCGCGCGGGCCGACAGCGGAACGGCTGAGGGGTCGGGCGCCTGGCCGCGTGCGTGCAGGGTGTGTTCGGCCCAGCCGCCCAGGACCGGGTCGGCCAGCAGCGCGTGCAGGGCCTCGTCGGGCACGGCCATCGCGTCGAGAGCGGCGAGCAGCGCCCGCCGCCTCGCGGGCTCGGCCTCGGGGCAGGCGGCGGAGATCGCCGCGAACAGAGTGGTCCATCCGTCGGTGCCCTGCGCGTCCAGCCAGTCGCCGATGGTCGGCCGGGCGGCCCGCTTCGGCCACCACTGGGCTGCCGCGACGAGCCGTTCCGCATCCCAGGCGAGCATCTGCTCCCGCGTGGGGAAGACATCGGCGGCGTCGCCTTCGAGGCCCACGAGGAGGGTGTCGCGCAGCAGGGCGGAGCCGAGAGCAGTGAGGCTGACGGCGTCTCCGGTGCGCTCGGTGACACCCAGAGCGGCCAGGCGGTCCATCAGGCGCACGAGGCGGGCAGCGGCCGGGATCAGATCCGTACGGTCGGACTCGGTGAGTGCCGGGAGTCCCAGGACCGCGGACAGGGCCTGGGGGTCGGGCAGCTCGTAGTCTCCGGTAACCGGGACGGACGCGTCGGGGTCGCTCTCATGGCCCGGCGGCACGAACCACATGTCGTTCAGGGCTGCCATGCGGGCCACGGACTGCTTCATCCCCGCTTGCTCGCACAGGAGGTAGAGGGTGAGCAGGTGCTCTCCGTCGTACTCCTCCGCGGTCTCGTCCTCCTCGGCCAGCTGTGTCAGCAGGACGCCGAGGAGGTTCAGGGCCAGTCCGGTCAGCTCGGCGGGGCCACCCTCACGCCAGGCCTCGGCCGACGGCCCCGCGCTCAACGCGCCTCCCTGCTCCCGCACCAGGAAGCCGCTCGCCAGCGCCAGTTCGCGCGTTCGCTCGTCCGCGCCCTGCGGGTCGGCGGCGGCTCGCGCCAAGAGCTGGGGCAGCGGGGCGGAACGCAGCAGCGCGGCCTGCTCCGCCGGGGAGTCCGGCAACGGGGCCGGGGGCAGCGGCGCGAAGGCGTCGCCAAACATCTCCAGGTGCTGGCCTGCCATGGCCTCGACGAGGGCGAGGAGAGGGGTGGGAGCGCTACCGCCGCCCGGCGCCAGGTGCGCGAAGGGGCCGCTCAGCAGGGTGTCGAGCCCGGCTGCGGTCCAGCGATCGGCGAGCACACCCGCCTGCTCGTCGTACCAGTCGTCCCTCTCCTCGTCCGGCTTGCCTACCGGGGCATCGGCGACCAGCAGGCCCTCGCCGGGGTGGGGCCTTACCTGCTGGGCCGGCGCCACGGCCGCCAGCCGTGTGGCGAGCAGCGGACGGGCCTGCCTGGAGCGTTCCGCGCACAGCGCCTCCGCGTATGCCCCTTCGGCGAGCGGTCCGTTCGGAGAGGAGGAGGCGAAGCCGAACGCGGCATGCCGCTCGGCGTACGGGCGCGCGGCGAACGCCTCCAGCCAGTCGCGCACAGCCCGGGGATCGGTGGCGTCCACGCCCGCGGCGCGCAGCAGGTTTCCGTACAGCCGCGGCCAGGTGAGGCGGCGGGGGCTCGTCATCGCCTGGGTGAAGCCCTCGGCGAGCTCACGTACCCGGGTCACGAGCTTCGCGTGCCGCTTGGCATTGAGGCGGCCGGCCTCGTGGGTGTGGTCGACGAGCGCGACCAGCGCGGCCACGAAGCCCGGCAGTTCTTCCTCGGTGGCGCTGGCGTAGAGCGGGAGCAGGATGTGCAGCAGTTCCTCGGCGAGCTCCTCGGTGGGCTCGGGCAGGCCGGTCCGGCGGCGTGCTTCGCCCAGCGCGAGCAGGCCGAGGACGGCCTCGGCCGCCCGCGCGTCCAGCGGGGCGCCTCGGTCTTCGGCCCGGGCCAGGAACGAGTCCAGATCAAGGAGAAGCGGCATGGCGATGGTCATCCCGGCAGCCTAGCGACGCCGCACAGCTGCCCGTTCCCATAGTTGAGATCCGGGACGGCGCACGGGAGCGCGACGCGCGAAAGCACCTGTATGCCATCGATGGCATACACACCGCCGCTCAGCTCGCCCGGCCCTGCCACCGTGCTCACCTCCACGCCGATGGCCCCTGCGCTGTGCGGCGGTCGGGCCACCGTCATCGAGGTCTGGCCCACGCGTCCTGGGGCCTGTCGTCAAAGTCCCGTCGTCGCCCGGAGGGCGGCCTCGCGGTGTCCGGTGCGTGCTCCCGGCGTGCCGGACACCGCGAGGCAGACGGGACTTTGACGACAGGTCCTAGCCGACCGAGGTGAGTGCGGAGGCCAGCGCGCGGGCGGTCGCGGGGACGCCGCGGGCCGGTTCGCCGTGTACGAGGTGGGCCTCGTCCAGGGAGGGCAGGAGGCTCGGTGCGCGGTCGGTGGGGGCGCGGTCGAGGAGCGTGGTGCCCGTTTCGGCTTCCTGGGTGGGGGCGTAGCCGGCCGTGCGGAGGGCCGACAGCGTCTCCTCCGGCGGGGCCGTGGAGATCAGGACCGTGGGGGCGATCCGGCGCAGGCGGAGTTTGGTCAGGCCGCGGGCCTGGGCGACCTCGGCGATCAGGGTGGTGTCGTCGGAGCGGATGCAGCAGGCCGAGCGGACGACCTTGAGTTGTCCGTGGGTCCGGGCGGAGTCCTTGATCGTGTAGGCCAGTGGTTGAGGGAGGGGGGTGTCGCGCTCGCTTGCCGCCGTGAGGCGGTCGAGGAGTTCGTCGGCGCTCCAGCCGGCGTCCAGGGCGCGGCGTACGGAGGTCGCGCTGATCCGCCAGACCACGGCGTGCCCTTCGGACTCGATGTCGCCGACGGCGGAGAGCAGGTCGGCGAGGGCGGGCGCGGGCGCGCCGGTGACGGTGGCGGTCAGGTCGCTCTGGAACCGGGCCGTGTCGCTGGGCTCGGGCAGCGTCGCGTACAGGGCCTCGCGGAGGCCGGTCACCGCCTTCGCCAGGGTGGGGCGGAGGTCGAGGTCTTCGCCCAGGCCCTCGGATCCGCGGCCGGACGGGTCCGCGCTCGCGCCGGGCACGGCCGGGTAGTGGTGGGCGGCGCCCGCCTCCAGGAGTCGGCACAGGGCGCGTCCCGTGGGGGTGAGGGCGCCGTGCGCGACGACTCCGAGACGGGCCGCCTCCGCCAGGGTGGCCGCCACGCGGTCGAGGATTCCGTCCAGGCCGGTCAGCTCACCGGCGTCGTCCACGGCCAGGTGGCTGCGCAGGCCGGGTCGGCACCACGAGGCCAGGGCGAGGAGTTCGGTGAGGCCCTGCGCGTCCGCGGTCAGCCCGTGTCCGTCGGGGAGGGTGGCGAGCGCTCGCAGGACCCCGGCGCGGAGGGTCACGGCGTCCTCGTCCCGCGGGCCGGCGAGTGCGACCGGGGTGTCGTCGGGGTCCGGCCAGTGGCTGGGAATTGCGGGGACCACGGCCCAGGCGGCCAGCAGCGGCAGCAGTTTGCCCGCTGCGGGGGCGGCTGCCCAGGCGTCGTAGCGGTCGCTCGGCAGCAGCCGGGCGGAGGGCTTGGGGGCCTTGGTGTTGCGGCGTCTCCGGGCGGTGGGGGCCGGTTCGTCGTTCCGGGGTGCGGCGAGTCCGGCGGTCACGGCGAGGTCGAGCCACAGCCGGGTGTCCGCCTCGTCCGCCCCCGCTGCCTTGGCCAGCCGCTTGGTGTCGCGTACGGCGATCCCGCGCGCCTTGCGGACCGCGACCGGCTGGGCGGCCAGGGCCCGCAGGACGAGTTCGGCGCGCCAGGCGGCGGCAGCCGCGGCCGTGCCGCCCTCGCCCTCCCAGCCGGACGGCAGCGGCGCGGTGGCGGTGGCGGTGAACGGTTCCGGTTCCAGTCGGGGGGTGGGTGCCGTGCTCCCCTCACGGAACACGCGGGCGACCTCGTAGGGAAGCTCCACCAGGTCGAGGCCGACGGGGACCAGGAGTCCGCGCGCTGCCAGCCAGTCGGAGCCCTCGTCGCCGCTTCCGCCCTCCCGGAAGACGTACTTGTTGTCCGGACCCGTGTACTGATCCCCGTACCGGCCGACGAAGCAGTGGGTCCGCAGCAGCGGTGGGCCGGGAATCAGGTGGTCCAGCAACTGCTGCGCCCGGAGGGGTGCCTCCGCCACCAGTGCGCGTACCCGGGCGGGATCGGCGAGGAGGGCGGTGATCAGCGCCTGAGCCTGGTCGCGCGTACGGGCCGGGCCCTCACCGAACAGGGTCGTGGCGATCCGCTTGACCTCCGGGGCGTTGAAGGCGCAGGTCAGCAGCCGGGTGGCGGTGCGCCCGTAGCCGTCGAACCCGGCGGCCCGAACGTGGAACAGCGGCGGCAGCGCCAGTTTCCCCTTGGGCGCGGGGAGCAACAGTGCGCGTTCCCTCAGTCGGGCGAGCATGTGCTCCGCCGCCCGCCGATCCTCCCCCGGCTCGAACCAGGCCAGGACGTCCCGCTCGGGCACCAGTCGGTCCATGGGCTCCACCGCGGCACCGGGCTTCTGCTGTTGCCAGGGGTATCGGGGCCCGTCCTCGTCCTCGCCGCCGGCTACGGGGCCGTGCCGCTCCAGGGCGAGGGCGGCGATGGAAGCGAGCAGTTGCAGCTCTCCGGCGTTGCCCGCCACCAGGCCCTGGGCCACCGACAGATCGGTGAGCAGGTGCTCGGCGAGCTCGCGGAGGGTGCCGATCCCCCGCGACCCGGCGGCGAGCGGCAGCTCCCGCTCCTCCAACAGCGCGGTCAGACGCTGAGGTTCCAGGGTTCCCAGCCATTTCGCGAGGGCGGTACGCGCGTTCACCCGGCCAGGCTAGCGCCGTCGGGTCGACCCGCGGGGGTGAACCGGTCGCGAACGCCTTCTCGGACTGCCGTGCTCGGTTCCCACGCGGGATCGCGCCTCCTGGCCCTTCACCTCGCGGCCGCGTGTGCGGGTCTCGCCGCCCGGACGGCCAAGACCTCGCCGCCGGCCCCGGCTCCGGCACGGGGTCTTCGTGTGTGCGGCCGACTCGTCTCCCGGGGTGGCGCGTCGGGGCTCATGTGGGCGGCAGGACCTGGACCGCCACCAGGCAGGTGTCGTCCGCGAGTTGGTCCTTTTCGTACGAGGCCATCAGGGAGTCCAGGGTTTCCTGGGCGCCGAGGCCCGTGCAGGTGGACAGGCGGCGGCGGAGTTCCGCGATGCTGTCCGTGATGTCCTCGTCCCTGCGCTCGACGAGGCCGTCGGTGTAGAGGAGGACGAGGTCCCCGATGTTCAGGGGCAGGGTGGCGGTGGCGTACGGGTTCCCCGGCAGCATTCCCAGGAGCGGGCCGCGGTGCGAGGCGTCGAGCACGGTGGCCTCGTCGCCGCGGAGCAGGAGGGGCGGGGGGTGGCCGGCGCAGGCCCAGGTCAGGCGCTGCTCGCCGTCGATGTGGCCGATGACGGTGGTCGCCGTCTCCGCCGACGGGTCGGCGCACAGCAGTTCGTTGAGCCAGGTGGTCAGGTCTCCGGCGTCGGTTCCCGGTGCGTGGGCGAGGCCGGCGAGGGCGTGGCGCTGCTGCGCCATCCGGGCGACGGCTCCCAGGCCGTGCCCGCAGGCGTCCCCGACGGCGAGCAGGATCCGGCCGTCGGGCAGGGCCCGGCACTTGTACCAGTCCCCGCCGATCGCGGCGTGCGGTTCCGCGGGCAGGTAGGCCGCGGCCACCGCGTATCCCAGGCCCGCGATCTCCGTGGAGTGGGTGGGCAGGAGCGCCTCGCGCAGGGTGGATGCCACGCGGCGTTCGGCGGCGACCTGCTCGCGGAGCCGTTCGCGTTCGTGGCGGATCTCCGCGAGCCGGTTGCGGGAGCGGACCTGCGCGGTGAGGTCGCGCGCGATGAGGTGGAGCGCCCAGGGGACGGCGTCGTCGTCGGTCACCGGGCGGCCGAGGACGTGCAGCGTGCGGATGTCGCCGTGGACTGTGAAACGGATGTCCTGGCCCGGTGGTTCCTCGCCGTCGAACAGGGCCCGCAGGAGTCGTCCGAACGCGGGGACGTCGTCGGCCGGCACGGTGTCGCACAGGTCGATGAGCGTCATCGGGCGGCCGGGTCCGGTACGGAAGATCGCGGCGAGGCCGTCGGACCAGGTCGCGGTTCCGGAGAGCAGGTCGAAGTGGGCCCAGCCCATGCCGGCGATGCGCTGTGCCTCCAGGGACATCAGCTCCGCGGGCTGTTGCGCGGGGCGCCACGTGGCGAGGACGTGGCCGTCGCAGCAGGCGGCGTCGTAGAGCAGTTTGGTGCGGTGCAGGCCGTCGGGGCGCCACTCGGTGTAGTCGACGGGGTGGGCCTTGAGGGCGCGGCCCGTGCGCAGGACCTCCCGGAGGGCGGCGAGGAGGCCCGCGCCGTCGGCACCGGGGCGGACGTCGAGGAGGCGTTCGCCCACGTGCCGGTCGGGTGCGTCGAGCCACGCGGAGGAGCGGACGTGGTTGCCGGCGCGGATGCGGAAGTCGACGGTGCGGCCGTCCTCGTCGGTGACGGGCGTGAGCAGGGCCGCCGACACGGGGATCGCGGGCAGGGTCGCGCACACGCAGGCCCAGGGGTCGTGTTCCCGCGCGGCGTCGCCGCAGCCGTGGCCGCGGTCGGCGCTGCCGCCGCAGGGGCACGCCTCGGCGACGGCCGGCGTACGCGGGTCCGGGGCGGGGGCCTCGTGGCGCACGCCGGCACGGCGGGCCGCCGCGGCCCGGAGGGCGCCCACCTCGCCGGCGATGAGCCGCTTGAGTCCCTCAGGGTCCTGGGGAACGGCCGGGCCCATAGGTCGCCTGCTTTCTCGGTGCGGTGCGGAGCGGCTCCCCGCCATCGGCCGGCGCGGGACAGGTACGCCCATGCTGCGCACGCCTGCCGCGCCGGCGCACGTCGGCATACCGCGGCGACCGGTGGCGTGCGGCGGTGGGGTCGGGGGCCGGCGGTGCGGGGTCCGGTTTCGGATGCCGTCGACGGGCGGGGGTGCGGGACGGGGTTCCGAGCGGGGCGACGGGTCCGGGCGTGGACGGGACGGGTGGGGACGGGACGGGTGGGGACGGGACGGGTCGGGTCGGGTCGGTGGGGGCGCCGGGGCGCTGCTTCGCGTCAGGGGGCCAGCCAGGCCCTGCGGTGGCGGGCGACGGCGTACACGATGTCGACCTGTTCCGGGGCGAGCCTTCCGGTGAGGGGGCCGAGGGCGGCGACCTCCCGTTCCCGGTAGACCCGGACCCGGAGTTGGGGGTGGGGTCGGGTGGGGGCGCGGGTGGATGTGGAGGTGGATGTGGAGGTGGATGTGGGGGTGGTCGCCCTGGGGATCTCGTGGGCGCCCACGAACACGAGGACCGGCTCGACCTCCACGGGGAACGGGCAGTGCCGTTCCAGGACGCTGCGGGCGAGTGCCGCCTCGGCGCGGCTCCGGGCCGGGTAGGGGTGGGGCGGCCCGTGATCGACCTTGACCACGTCGTCGCCCACCCAGATCGACTTCCCGCGGAAGTTCTTGGTGTTGACGGTGAACACCCCGCCCGGTCCGACGAGCAGGTGGTCGATGTCGCCGCCCCGGGTGAGGGGGATCGAGTGCAGGACCTTCCAGCCCTGGTTCCGCAGTCGGTCGAGTTCGGCCCCGGCGATGCGCTCGCCCGCCAGTCCCTTGAACCAGGGGTCCCACTCGGTCTCGCGCCGCAGGAGCCGGTCCAGCGTCCGGCGGAACCTGCTCGGTCCCTTCGAGCGGAGCATTTCCTGGATCCCGGAGCCGGGCCGGTTGCGCGCGAGGTCGTCGGGCGCCTTCAGGGGCGGCAGGTGCCGTGGTCCGGTGCGGCCACCGTGTGCGCGGGCCCCGGATCGGTCCGCGGGCGGTGGGGGTGGGGGCGGTGGGGCGGAGGGCAGGGCGGCGGTGGCCGGTGCGGGGAGGCGTGGTGCCGGTTCGGGTGGCGCGGGGTCGGGGCGCCCGGGTGCTGTCGGCTCCGGGCGGTCGGGGTCGGCCGCGGGATCGGGCGCGGGTTGTGTGTGCGTGGTGTGCGGGAGCTCCGCCAAGTGCCGCCTGAGCAGGGCGAGTGCCTCCTGACGGTGCTCCTCGACGAGGACCGTCACCCTGCCCGTACGGCAGTCGGCCCAGGCGACGGCGGCGCCGTCCGGCAGGTTCACGTACAGCCGGTCGTGACCGGGCTTCCGCCAACGAGACACTTTCAGCCGCCCCACGTCGCCCCCTGACCACGTCACGCCCCGGTGTCCATGGGAACAGCCGGATCGCGCCCCCACAAGATGCCCTGTCCGGGCCCGAGGGGCCGGGCCCGAACAGGGGCTCCGGCCAACGAGCCTGGATCGGGGCCGGGTTGGAGGTCGGCCGTCGCTCGGCGGTCGGGGTGAGGGCCGGGTGGCGTGGGCGTGGTACTGCCCGGGGCGGCGGCGGGGCCCGGGGGGCCGGTGGGTTCCGGTGGTCCGTACGAGGGCTGGGAGCGGGGTCTGTGGGATTTGGGGGGTGGGGCGGGGGTGGGGGCGTGCGTAGGGTGGTTGTGGAGGCCGCCTTGTGTTGTTGACCAGGCACTTTGCGGGTACGTAGCGCGTAGAGGATGGGGCGACGAGCATGCGTGAACTGGCGGAGACGGCGCGGCAGTGGGTGTCCGAGGGGCGGGCCGGGTTCCTGGCCCGGCCGGTGACCGAGCAGGGGTTCGGGCCGCGGGACCCGTCCGGGGCGGTGCTCGTGGACGCGCGCGGGGAGTGTGTCGGGGCGCTCTACCGGGGTGTGTTCGACGCCGAACTCGTCGCCGAGGCCGGGGCCATGGAACCGGGGCGCACGGCCCGGGTGTGCGAGGTGTCGGTCCGTGCGGGGGAGGCCGTGGAAGCCCGGCTGACGTGTGGCGGGCAGGCCGAGGTGCTGATCCAGCCGTTGACGGAGATCCCGGCCGAGTGGTGGGAGCTGCTCGGGACGGGGGCCGGTGTGGCTCTGGTGACCCGGTTGGACGAGAGTGCCGAGAACGCCGTGAGCCGGGTCGTGCGGGTGGGCGGTACTCCGGTCGACGATGCCGAGCGTCGGGCCGGGGAGCTGCTGGGGACCCGTCGACCCGGTCGTGACGCGCTGTACGGGGGGTCCGGGCTGGTGCTCGTCGAGGCGTACCCGTCCGCACCGCACGTGGTGATCGGTGGTGGCGGGGAGCTCGCCGAGGTCATCGGGAAGCAGGCCGCGCTGCTGGGCTGGGAGTCGGTCACCGTGCACACCGCCGTCGAGGCCGGGAAGGTGCTCGACGAACACCGGGACGCCGCCTGCCTGGTGCTGCTCAGCCACGAGCCGGACTTCGACGTGCCGACCCTGAGGACGGCCCTGGCGCTCGGGATCCCGTACGTCGGGGCCCTCGGCTCGCGGCGGACGACCGCGCGGCGCCGGGAGGGGCTGATCGCGGCGGGAGTCGGGGCGGACGGGCTGTCCCGGGTGCACGGCCCGATCGGCCTGGACCTCGGCGCCAAGACCCCGGCCGAGACGGCCCTGGCCATCTGCGCGGAGATCCTGGGGGTGCTGGGCGGGCGGGACGCGCAGGGGCTGCGGGACTCCGACGGGCCGCTGAGGTGACGGGCCGCCGCGGGGCGGTGAGGCGGTGGACGGCGGTGAGGCGGTAGGTGCCGGCGGGACGGCAGGTGGTGGCGGGCCCTGAGGGGTCGCAGCCCGCCGAGTCGGGGTGACGGATCCCTGGGGGGCGGCCCCTCAGGGACCCGGGCGGTACGAGTCCCCTGAGCGGGGCGGGCCCCTGAGGAGTGGCGAGCCCCCGGGTGGGGCGGGCCTCCTCGGTGAGGGAACCCCGGACACAGGCCCGCCGGGCCGCGACCCGTCGGGGGCCGCCTTGCGCGGCGCCGCCGCCCGGCGGGTCGTGCTGCCGTGGTCTGCGGAGGGGTGGGCATCCGGGTGCGCCGGGTGCGCGGGTGGCCTCCGTTCACCCGTCCGGAGTACGCGGCCCGGGGCGGTCGGTCGGGGGACGAAGGGACCGGCCCGTGGGCGGTCGGGGGCGTTCCGGGTGGTGTTCCCCGGTGCCGGTCGGGCGGGGGCGTGCGCGGATTCCTCGCACCACCCGCGTGAATTCGGAGCAAATGCGGGAAAATAGGACGTATGAACACGACCCTGAACACCCTCGCGCTGGACACGGCGGTCAGCGACATCGCGTGGTTCCTGGTCATCGGGATCATCGTGGTGGGCTTCCTGCTGGGCGGTTTCATCCTGGGCAAGCGGGTCCGGAACCAGGAACCGGCACCGCCCACCGCCGAAAGCCAGCCGCACCTGCCGGAGGGCGGGGCGGTCTACGAGGTCCGTGAGGAACGCGAGTCCGTGGAGATCCCGGAGGGCGGCCTGCGGCCCCACGAAATGCAGGGCTACGGCAACTTCGGCTCCACCACCCACAGCCACCAGGACGAGGCCCGCGCCGAGCGGGAGGCCGCGCACCGGCACACCGAAGGGCCCGAGCCGCACTCCCAGCCCGGGGCCCCGCCCGACGCCGGACGCGGCGCCCACGCCTGACGTCCCCGACCCCGTCGACCCCACCGACCCCGACGCCCGACGCCCGACGCCCGCCATCCTCTGACCCGCGCCTCCCGCGCGGGTCAGAGGTCCGTTCGCAGCCGCAGCACCTCGGGCGGCGGGTGGCGGGCCGAACTGTGGCGGACCTCGGCGGCCAGGGGCGGATCGAGCGGGCGGTACGGCACCTCGCCGAGCCCGATGGCGGTGACCGTGGCCCCGGCAGGGGCGGTCCGCGCTCGGGCGGCCACCGCGGCCGCCAGCTCCGTGCGCAGCCCGGCCGCCAGCGGGCTCGACACGAGCGGCGCCTCGTCCTCCTCCCCCGGCAGGACCAGGACCAGGGCCACCGGGCGGGCCGGGGTGCCGGTGTAGCCGATGCCCGCCGCGTCCCGGACGTCGGTGTGGCGGAGTTTGCGCCAGGCGCGCCGCCCGGCCGGGTAGGGCTGGTCCAGCCGTTTGACGACCAGGCCCTCGATGCCACTGGCCGGCAGGGTCTCGTACCAGGTCTCGGCCAGCTCCGGGTCGGTGGTCATCGGGACCGGCTGGAGCGGCGGCCCGAGCGGGAGCAGCAGGTCGACGAGGAGGGCCCGGCGGCGTTCGTAGGGGCGGCCGCGCACGTCCAGCCCGGCCAGCTCCAGTACGTCGAAGGCCGCGTACGAGGCGGGCAGGCTCTGCGCGAGCACGGCGGCCCGGGCGGCGGTGGCGGCCGCCGCACGCCGTTGGACGAGCGCGAAGTCGGTGCGGCCGGCGTGCCAGACGACGACCTCCCCGTCCAGGACGGTCCCGGCGGGCAGCAGGCGGGCGGCGGCGGCCAGGTCGGGGAAGGCAGGGGTCACGTTCCGGCCGGAGCGGGCCCGGAGCAGGACGTCCGTCGCCGTCCGCACGACGACCATGCGGTGCCCGTCGAACTTCGGCTCGTACGCGAGACCCGCCCCGCGCGGCAGGGTCCGTACGGCGGCGGCCAGAGCGACCCGTACGGGCCCGGTGGCCGCGGTCACGGCAGCCTCCCCGTCAGGGCCGGATCGAACAGCGGCGCGAGGAGATCGCCGTCCTGAGCGAGCCGGGGCGGGATGTCGTCGGCGAGGAACACCAGGTCGGAGGCGGTCCGACAGGCGTCGACCTCCTCCCAGGAGACGGGCGCGGAAACGGTCGGCAGCTCGCGGGCGCGCAGCGTGTAGGGGGCGGCCGTCGTCTTGGCGGCGGCGTTCTGACTGTGGTCGACGAAGACCTTGCCGGGGCGCAGTGCCTTGGCCATCCGGTGCACGACCAACTCGGGGAGCGCGCGTTCGGCCTCCTGGGCGAGGGCCTTCGCGTACGCGGACACCAGCTCGGACGGGGTGGGCTCCAGGGCGACGGCCAGGTGGATGCCCTTCGAACCGGAGGTCTTGGCGTAGGAGCGCAGACCGTCGGCGGCGAGGCGGTCGCGCAGCCAGAGGGCGGCGGCGCAGCATTCGACGACGCCGGCGGGCGGCCCGGGGTCCAGGTCGAGGACCATCCGGTCGGCGACGGCGGGTCGACCGGCCGTCCACTGGGGGGTGTGGAGCTCGACGACCAGGTTGGCCGCCCACATGAGGGTGGGCAGGTCGTCGACGATCACCTGTTCGGCCGATTCGTCCTCGGAGCGCGGGACACGGGCGGTGCGCACCCAGTCGGGTGTGCCGGGCGGCGGGTTCTTGGTGAAGAACAGTTGGCCGTCGGGCCCGTCCGGATAGCGCAGGAAGGAGACGGGCCGGTCGCGGAGGTGCGGGAGGAGGGAGTCCGCGACGGTGGCGTAGTAGTGCAGCACCTCGCCCTTGGTGAAGCCGGTCCGCGGGTACAGGACCTTGTCCAGGTTGCTGAGGGCGATGCGACGCCCCTCCACCATGGTGATCGGCGTCATAGGATGAGATTGCCACGAATCAGGAGGAACCGTGCGATCCATTTGGAACGGGGCCATCTCCTTCGGCCTGGTCAGCATTCCGATCAAGCTCGTGAACGCCACCGAGAGCCATTCGATCTCCTTCCGTCAGATCCACCTCGCCGACGGCGGGCGGATCCGCTACCGCAAGGTGTGCGAACTGGACGGCGAGGAGGTGTCGGGCGCCGACATCGGCAAGGGGTACGAGGAGGCCGACGGGGCCATCATCCCGATCACCGACGAGGACCTGGCGCAGTTGCCGATCGCGACGGCGAGGACGATCGAGATCATGTCGTTCGTCCCGTCGGAGGAGATCGATCCGTTGCAGATGGACGCCGCGTACTACCTCGCGGCGAACGGCCCGACGGCCGCGAAGCCGTACACGCTGCTGCGGGAGGCGTTGAAGCGGAGCCGGAAGGTGGCCATCGCCAAGTACGCGCTGCGGGGGCGGGAGCGGCTCGGCATGCTGCGGGTCGTCGATGACGTGATCGCGATGCACGGACTGCTGTGGCCGGACGAGATCCGGGTCCCGGAAGGGGTGGCCCCGGAGGCCGACGTATCGGTCCGGGAGGCCGAACTCGACCTGGCGGACGCGCTGATGGCGACGCTCGGGGAAGTGGAGATGGCCTCGCTCCACGACGACTACCGGGAGGCCGTCGAGGCGATGATCACGGCGAAGGCGGGCGGGGCGTTCGAACCGTCGGAGACGGTGGCGGAGCCGGCCGGGGGCCAGGTGATCGACCTGATGGCGGCACTGGAGAAGAGCGTACGGGCGGCCAAGGCCTCCCGCGGCGGGGCCGGCCCGGACGTGGAGCCGGACGCGGAGCCGAGTGCGGAGTCCGGTGCGGAACCGGCCGAGGTGACACCGATCCGGCGGCGGTCTGCGGCCGCGCCGAAGGCGGTCGGCGGGAAGAAGTCGACGGCGTCGACGGCCACCCGGAAGACGACGGCGGCTGCGGGTACGAGTACGGGTACGGGTGCGGGTCGGAGCACGAAGACGGCCAGGTCGGTGAAGACGACCGCGGGAACCGCCAAGGCCACCGGGTCCGCGAAGGCCACGGGAGCGGGTGCGGGCACCACCAAGTCGACGGCGAGGAAGACCACTTCGACGGCGGGGAAGAAAGCGACGGCGGGAAAGGCCACCACCGCGAAGGCCGCTTCCAGGACCGCCGCGAAGACCACGGCGAAGAGCGGTGGAGCCGCGAAGGCCGGAGCCCAGCAGGCCTCCCCCACCCGCAAGAAGGCCTCGGCCTGACCGACCGGTCGCGACCGGCCGGCCCCGACCGGTCGCGGCGCGACCCAGGCGCGCCCCGGCCGGTCCTGTCCGGCCGGGCCGGCCGGACAGGGCCCGGGTTGCGTCACCCGGCGTGGGCGCCCCGCCAGGTGCCGAGGTCGCGGCCGAGGGTGAACAGGGCCTCGATGTCCGGGACTTTGAGGGTGACGGGCGCCTCCGCCAGGGCGGTGACGGCAGTCGCCTGCTGGAGGACGCGGACGTCCCGCAGGGTCGGGGCGACGTCCAACCGGGAGGCGTCCGCCACGACGAGGACCGGGACGATCGGCGCGGACAGGGCCCTGGACGCCCGGCCGGCCGCGCCGCGTATCCGGCGGGGATCCGGGCGCGGTTCGGAACGGCCCACCGTGAGCTGGAGGTCACCGATGTGGACGCGCTGGCGGCGCCCCGGGACCGACAGGATCGCGAACACCCCCGGCGGGCCGATCAGCAGGTGGTCCAGCAGGCCGAACCCCGGGATCGGCACGTCGTGCACGGCCCGCCAGTCCACCGCCTCCAGGGCCTCCAACTCGGCGCCCGTCCGTTGCCTCGCCTGGAGGTCCTGACGCATCCGGTGCCGGGCCCGGCTGCCGGGTGAACCGTGGGTCAGCTCGCCGATCAGGGTCTCCCCCGGCCGGTTCGGGGCCAGGTCCTCGTCCGGAGCGAGCACCAGGCGGCGCAGATCGGCGGCGGTGGGAACCGGGGGCGGCCCCAGCGTCCAATCACCGGTCAGGTACGGGCGCAGGGCGGCCAGTACCGCCTCGCGCTGGTCGCCGGCCAGCAGGCTGACCCGGTTGGGTTGCCGGTCGTACCAGGCCACCGCCCGGCCGTCCGGTCCGTTGACGTACAGCCGGCCGCGACCGGGTCGGCCGCTCGGCAGCACTCGCAGTCCCCGCATCGTCCTCACCCCCGCCCTCCATGGGAGCAGGAGGCGGGCCGCGGGGCAATCCCTCGACTGTGTAACGACTCCGTCGGGTCCCTGCCGCCCCGCTGTTACAAGACCACCGCCGTACCGCAACGGCCGCCGGCTACTTTTGGCCTGTCCGGGCTCCCCCGGAACCCACCGGACCCCGGGACCCACCGGATCCGAACTGCCCCGAAGGAATCGCGTGAACTCCGCCCGCCGCCGCACCCTCGTCCGCGTCGCCGTCGTGACCGCGTGCGCCGCGGGCCTGCCGGCCCTGACCGTCACCGCCGCGTCCGCGGATCCGTTGGCCGACGCGGCACCGGCCGCCTCCTCGACGCAGCGGACGCTGGTCAAGAGCGTCGCCCTGGCGGACGGCCGGTCGACGGCCAGGGTGTACCGGCTCGCGCAGGACGCGTACCAGGCCGACATCCAGCGGGCCGGGGTCACCGTGGCCACCTTGACCAGCCGCGCCGGAGCCACCGGCTTCGGCAGCAGCGGCGAGCTGCGCGCCGCCCTGCTGCCCGACGGCCGGCTCACCTCCTGGGTCGGTGACACCCGCCCCGGGGACGACGCCCGCGCGGTGGACGCGGGCGGGCACAAGACCGGTACGCGCAGCGGGCACGCGGTCCCCGCGTCGGCGCAGCGCGTGGACGCGGACGGGTCCCGGGTGGGCGGGTCCGGGTCGGGCGGGGCCGCCGGTACCGCCGAGGCGCTGCGGCTGCACACCCTGGCCGACGGGCCCGGTGAGGGCGTGCTGCTGCTCGCCGCGGGCGGTGGGATCGCCGCCGTCGGCGCGGCCGGACTGGGATTCGCGATGCTGCGGCGCGGGCGCTCCGCGGGCTGAGCCCCGGGGCGGTCGCCGCGGGCGGGGCCGGGGCGGCGTGCGGGGCGGCGCCGGTGTCAGGGGTGGGGCCGGTGTGCACGGTGGGGCTGGTGTGCAGGGTGGACCGATCGACAAATGGGGCGTACCTCTGCATAAGGTTGACGGGATACCGACCGTCGACGCCGCCTTCGTGGCGCGGAGAGGAGCCCCTGCCGTCGTGGCCGTACCCGTGATCCCGGGCCGCTCGCGCACGCCGCGTCGTGCGGGCCGGCCGCTGCTCCTGGCGGCGATCCTGCTGCCGCTGGTCATGGGGTGCGGCAACACCGGCGGGCTGGTGCCGGCCGGGCCGACCCCGACGGCGAGCGGACCCGTACACCTGTGGCCGGAGCGCCGGGGCGCCGACGTACCGCCCGCCGATCCCGGGGGCGCGCCGCCCCAGTACGTACCGGGTTTCCCGCCGGTCGCCGACCAGGACGTCCACGCGGTCGACCCCGTGGCCCTGGTCCAGGCGGAACTGCGGGCGTACCCGGACACCTCCGTGGGGCCCGACGGCATGTACCCCGAGACCGCCGCCGCGGTGCTGGCCTGCGGGAAGGAGGGGTCGGACCCGGCGAAGTGCCCGGTGCTGGCGCCCTACTACCGGGACCTCACCGGCAACGGCGTGGACGAGCTCGTGATCGGCATCGAGTTCCCCGACAAGATGATGTCCGTACGGGTCTACACGGCGGATCCGGACGGCCGGCTCAACCGGATCATGGCGACCACCGAGACCGTCGTCGCGGTGGAACTCGCCGGTCGGGACGTGATCCTGCGGGTGCCCAGCGGGAACCCCGGGTACGAACTGATCACCGCGTGGTCCTGGGACGCGAAGCAGCGGTCGATGCTGCCGACGCGGGAGCAGATCGTCCGGATCCCGGCGAAGCAGCCGGGGGTGTCGGGTTCGCGGAAGCCGTCTCCGTCCGTTTCGTCGGCGCCGGCGACGTCGCCGTCCATGTCGCCGTCTCCGTCGGGGGCGGGCGGCCGGTGAGGGTGCGGCTGCCGGCGTGGACGGCGACGCTGACGTGGAAGTCGGCGTGCTTCATCGTGGTGATGTGCTGCTCGCTGGCGGCGGTGCTGGGTGTCCTGGTGCACGTCGAGGTGACCCGGCAGACCGTGGCGACGGCGCGGGACAAGGCCCTGGCCCGGCTGCACGACGCCTCGCGGGCGTACGAGGCCGGTGAGGTCCTGCCGCCCGACTCCGGGCTGGACCCGGCCGGGTTGCCGCCCGAACTGCGGGACCTCGCGGTGAGCGGCAGGCGGGGCACGGTGGTGGCCGACTACGAGGGGCGGGCCGTCATGTGGGCCGCCGCCCCGGCCGACGGGCGGGCCCTGGCCGCGGCGGTCGACTACAGCCAGAGCGCCCGGACCATCAGCGGCCTGGACAACGCGATCATCGGCTCGTCGGCGCTGGCCCTCGGGGGGACCCTGCTGGTGGGGGCGTTCGCGGTGACGCGGGTGACGCGTCGGCTGCACCAGACGGCGACGGTCGCGCGGCGGATCAGCCACGGCGACCTCGACGCGCGGGTCGACGACCCGCGCACGAAGGATCCGGGGCGGCGCCAGGACGAGGTGTCGACGGTGGCCGGGGCGTTGGACACGATGGCCGGCACGCTCCAGGACAAACTGCTGCGGGAACAGCGGTTCACGGCGGACGTCGCACACGAGTTGCGGACGCCGTTGACGGGGTTGCAGGCGGCGTCCGAGCTGCTGCCGGAGGGGCGGCCCACGGAGCTGGTGCGGGAGCGGGTTCGCACGATGCGTCAGCTGACGGAGGACCTGCTGGAGATCTCGCGGCTGGACTCGCGCAGCGAGGTCGTCGAGACCGATCTGCACCAGTTGGAACGGCTGGTGCGGAGGGTTGTGCGGGGGGCGGCGGGGGTGGGGGTGACGGAGGTCGTCGTACGGCGTGACGTGCACGTCGAGACGGATCGGCGGCGGTTGGAGCGGGTGCTCGGGAACCTGGTCGTGAACGCGCACAAGCACGGGCGGGGGCCCGTGGTGGTGACGCTGGACGGGCCCGTGGTGACGGTACGGGACCACGGGGACGGGTACCCGGACTACCTGCTGGAGCGGGGGCCGCAGCGGTTCCGGAGCGGGGGGAAGGGGCACGGGCTGGGGCTGACGATCGCGGTGGGGCAGGCGGAGGCGATCGGGGCGCGGCTGGAGTTCCGGAGGGCGGAGGGGGGTGGGGCGGAGGCGGTGCTGACCCTGCCGTTGCCCTGACCGGGCGGGGGGTGGGGGTCGGGAGCGGTGCCGGTCGGGGGCTGCGGGTGGGTCGGGGCCGGTGCCGGGGTGGGGTGTCGTCCGGGACGGGCATGATTTATGGCGCCCTGGCAGGGGCTGCGATGGCCGAGCGGCGCCTTGCGCCAACAAATCACGTTTTAGTCCCGGACGACACCCCACCCCGTCCCCGACCCCGACCGAATCCAGCCTCGCCGGCGCTTGAGGCGCGGGGTCCGGGGCGGAGCCACGGGGGCCTGTGGCGGGAGCCGGCCGCACCCTCCGGCCCCGTCGCACCGCCCGGCCTCGCCGGCCCGCCCCGGCGCACCACCCAGCCTCGCCGGCGATTGAGGCGCGGGGTCCGGGGCGGAGCCACGGGGGCCTGTGGCGGGACACCGCCCCACCCTCCGGCCCCGTCGCACCGCCCAGCCCCACCGGCCCGCCCCGGCGCACCACTCAGCCTCGCCGGCGTTTGAGGCGCGGGGTCCGGGGCGGAGCCACGGGGTGGTGCCGGGAAGGGGTGGCCGGGTCAGGGGCGGGGGGGTTTGGTCCAGGGCCAGCGGGGTTTGGGTTTTGTGCCCGTCGGGGTGAAGGCGTACTTCCAGCCCTTCTGGAGGCCCAGGCGCTTCGAGTAGCCCGCCGGGACGCGTTCGTAGAGGAGGACCGTCGGGGGGCCGCCGTCGGCGTCGGGGACGGGGATCTCGTACCACTTCGGGGGGTGGCCGGTCGGGCCGACGAGGATCGGGAGGACCCGGCCGTCCATGGGGCCGCCCTCGAACGGGGTGGGTTCGCTTCTCACCCCTCCAGTGTCACAGCAGGTGGGCGGCCTCGGAGACCACGGGGATCACGCGGCGCGCGAGGACGCCGACCGGGCCGTCCGCCGATTCCAGGGCGAGCGCGGCCCGCGCGGCGGCGGCGGTTTCCGGGTCGGTGGCGGCGGTGGCGGTGAGCAGCGCGATGAACTGGTCGACGAGCCAGTCGCGGAGGGTGTCGACCTCCGGCTGCTTGCCCTCGTCGATCCAGATCAGGGAGGCGGCCTCGACGGCGGTGATCCAGGTGCGGACCATCATGCGCAGGCGCGGGCCGGGGGTCGGGACGGCGAGGTGGAGCAGGATCTGTTCGGCTGCGGCGCGCCTGATGCCGTCGACGGTGGCGGTGGTGCGGGAGGTTTCGACGACGCTGCCGCCCTGGAGGAGGGCGGCGAAGCCGGCGTCGTGTTCGTCGACGAAGGCGAGGTAGCGGTCCAGGGCCCGGGACAGGCGTTGGGTCAGCGGGCCGGCCTGGGGTTCGGCGAAGCAGAGTTGGAGGAGGTCGGCCGCCGAGCGCAGGGCGGCTTCGTACAGTTGTTGCTTGCCGCCCGGGAAGTAGCGGTAGACGAGGGGGCGGGAGACCCCGGCGGCCTCGGCGACGTCGTCGAGGGAGATCTCCTCCGGGGCCCGGTGCGCGAACAACGACAGGGCGGCGTCGAGGAGCTGGGCACGCCGCTCCTCGACGCTCAGTCTGCGGTAGGCGCGTACGGTCATGCACGCAGCGTAGACGACGCCCGTCAGGCCAGGAGGCCGGAGCTCTTCCACAGTTTCCGGCCGACTCCGCGCATCATGCCGATGTCGTCGAGGAAGTCGGTGAGGCGTTTGGCGCCGGTCTGCATGACCTCCCGGCGGTGGCCGCTGGCCTTGACCTGGGCGACGGCTTCGCGGCGGTCGAGGCCGATGTTGTCGTAGACGGCCGGGTTGACGAACGCGAGGGAGAAGACGCGGGCGGCCTCGCCGCAGCTGACGCGGGTGAGTTCCTGTTCCCAGCGGGGGGCCGTGAGCATCTGGCGGCGCAGTTCCTCACGGGCGTAACGGACGTGCCGGGCCTCCTCGATGACGTGAATGCGGGTCACGCCGCGCACGAGGGGCTGGATGCGCTCGTCCGGGAAGGTCAGGCGCTGCATCCAGTCGAGGATCTCCTCGCCGAGGAGGGTGCAGGCGAAGGAACCGGGTGTGGTGGAGATCGTCTTGAGGACCCGGGCCAGGTTGTGGTTGGCGCGGGAGACCGGGTAGGCGGGGGCTCCGCCCGTCTGGATCATGCGCGCGAACATCATCGAGTGCCGGCACTCGTCGGCGATCTCGGTGAGCGCGTAGCGGACGTGGTTGCTGGTCAGCGCCTTGTCGTAGATGTGTCGGACCAGCAGCTGCATGAGGATGATCTCGAACCAGATGCCGAGGGAGGCGAGCGCGGCGGCTTCGTGGCGGGAGAGCTCGATGCGCTGTTCCTCGCCCATCCGCTTCCACAGCGGGGTGTCGTAGAGGGAGAGCAGCTCGGGCGGCCAGTAGTACTTGCCGTCGACCATGGGGGCGTCCCAGTCGAGTTCCTTGTCGGGGTCGAAGGAGTGCTTGGCCGACGATTCGAGCAGGCGCTCGGCGATCTGCTCACGGTCCTTCAGCTCGCCGAGGGCGTCCCTCAGCACGGCTCGCTGCGTCACGGTGGTCATGGCTTCGGGCACCTCGTGGTCGGGGGTTACCGGCGGTCTCCCCTTATGAGACTGCCTGTCAGCAAGGTCGTCAATCCCTCGCGCGCGACTTGTTGACCCCGCGTCTACCAACGTGTGACGCTGCCAACTGTCCGGTCCGGTACGGAAGTACGCGAGACGAGGAGGCGTCGGTGTCGACGCATGAGCTCTACACGAACGACCCGGGCGAGGGCGTCCGACAGATCCCCGCCTCCGGTTCGGCCCGCTTCAGCTGGGAGTACGACGGCGGCCGGGAGCGGCTGCTGGCGCTCTACCAGAAGGGCAAGGACAAGCAGTGGGACGGCGCCAAGCGCATCGACTGGGACATCGAGGTGGACCCCTACGATCCGCTCGGCACCCCCGACGAGGTCCTCACCCTGTACGGAACCCGGCACTGGGCGAAGATGACCGACCGGGACAAGGGTGAACTGCGCCGGCACTACAGCGCCTGGAACTTCAGCCAGTTCCTGCACGGCGAGCAGGGCGCGATGGTGTGCGCGGCACGCATCGTGGAATCGGCACCGGACCTGGACGCGAAGTTCTACTCCGCCACCCAGACCATGGACGAGGCGCGTCACGCGGAGATCTTCGGGCGCTTCCTCCACGAGAAGGTCGGGATGCTCTACCCGATCAACGACAGCCTCGGGGGGCTGCTCGGCGACACCCTGCGCGACTCCCGCTGGGACATGCCCTACCTGGGCATGCAGGTGCTCATCGAGGGGCTGGCGCTGGCCGCCTTCGGGATGATCCGCGACACGACGGACAAGCCCCTGCCCAAGCAGATCCTCGCCTACGTGATGCAGGACGAGGCCCGCCACGTCGCCTTCGGACGGATGGCCCTGCGCGACTACTACAAGCAGCTGAGCGACGCCGAACTGCGCGAGCGCGAGGAGTTCGTCATCGAGGGCTGCCACCTGATGCGGGACCGGCTGCGCGGGGTGGAGGTGCTGGAGAACTTCGGCATCCCGAGGCGCGAGGCGGAGGAGTTCAGCGAGCAGTCCGATTTCCTGCACCTGTTCCGCAAGTTGCTGTTCAGCCGGATCGTGCCCTGCGTCAAGGACATCGGGCTGTGGGGCGAACGCCTCCAGAAGGCCTACCTCGACATGGGCGTCTTCGACATGGGCAACTCCAACCTGGACCTGCTGATGAACCAGGACGAGGAGATCGCCGAAGCCCTCGACCGCGAGCGCTTCGCCACCGAGGAACGCGAGCGGGCGGAGGAGGTCGAGGCGACCGTCCGGGAGGGCGGGGCGGAGTAGGGCTCGTCCGTGGCGGGCCGCGCCCGCGAGGACCGGTGCCTCAGTCCGTCGGTGGCGCCGACAGGGCCGCCTCCATCACGGCCCGCGCGATCGGCGCCGCCGCGCCGTTGCCGCTGATGCCGCCACGGTCCGCCGCCGCGTCCTCGACGACCACCGCGACCGCGACCGCCGGCTGCGGCGCCCCCTCGGCGCGGGCCCAGGAGATGAACCAGGCGTACGGGGTGCCGGCGTTGCCGACGCCGTGCTGCGCCGTGCCCGTCTTCCCGCCCACCCGCGCGCCGCGGATCGCCGCGTTGCGCCCGGTGCCGTCCTCGACCACCGCGACCATCAGCTCCTGCATCCGCAGCGCCGTGGCCGGACTCATCGCCCGGCCCAGCGAACGCGGATCACCGCGCCGAACCTGCGAACCGTCGTCCTGGGTCGTACGGTCCACCAGGTACGGGGACCTGAGCTCGCCCCCGTTGGCGACGGCCGCCGCCACCATCGCCATCTGCAACGGTGTCGCCCTCGTGTTGAACTGGCCGATGGAGGAGAGCGCCAACTGGTCCTGGCTCATGTCGGTGTCGAAGTTGGACCGCGACACCCACGAGGGCACCCGCAGGCCCGCGTCGTTGAACCCGAACCGGTCCGCCGCCTCGGCCATCCGTCGCAGCCCCACCTGGACCCCGATCTTGGCCATCACCGTGTTGCAGGACCACCGCACGGCCTCCGCCATCGACGCGTCCTCGCACCCCGTGCCCGCGTTCGGCAGCAGGGTGTGCGTCCCGGGCAACGGGTACGGGTCCGGCGTCCGGGTCGGCGCGTCCACGTCGGTCACCACGCCCGCGTCCAGCGCGGCGGCAGCCGTCACGATCTTGAAGGTGGAGCCGGGCGGGTACGTCTCGCGCAGCGCCCGGTTGAGCATCGGCCGGGACGGGTCGGCGTTCAGGCGCGCCCAGGCCGCTTCCACCGCCCCGCCGGTACCGGAGAGCACCCCGGGATCGTACGAGGGGCTGCTGACCAGGGCGAGGATCTTGCCGGTCGCCGGTTCGAGAGCGGCCACCGCACCCCGCTTGCCCGCCAGGCCCCGGTACGCCGCGCGCTGGAGGGCGGCCCGGATGGTGGTGACGGCGTTGCCGCCGCCGGGGCGTCCGCGCGAGAGGTCGTACCAGAGCGGGAAGGCGGAGAGCCCCGGGTCGGTGCCCGACAGCACGGCGTCCTCGGCGCGTTCGACGAAGCTCGTCCCGTACGTCTGCGAGGAGAAGCCCGTGACGGGCGCGAAGAGCGGGCCCTCGGTGTAGGTCCGCTCGTGGCGCAGCACCTGGCCGCTGTCCCGGGAGCCGGTCACGGGACGGCCGTCGACGAGGATGTCCCCGCGCGGTTCGGCGTAGCGGTCGATGGCGGGGCGTTTGTTGGCCGGGTTCGCGCCGTGCGCGGCGGCCTCCCAGACCTGCACCCGACCGACGTTGACCAGCAGGGCGACCAGGAGCAGCGCGCAGAAGTACGCGCACCAGCGGATGTAGCGGATCACGCGGGGTCCTCCTGCGGCTCGGGCCTGCGGGCGCTGTCGCTGAGCCGGACCAGCAGGGCGACGATGATCCAGTTGGTGACGACGGAGGAACCGCCCTGGGCGAGGAACGGCATGGCCATGCCGGTGAGCGGGATCAGCCCGGTGACGCCGCCCGCGATGACGAACACCTGGAGGGCGACGATCGAGGCGAGTCCGGTGGCGAGCAGCCGACCGAAGGGGTCGCGCAGCGCCAGCCCGGCCCGGAAGCCCCGGGACACGAGGAGCCCGTACAGGAGCAGGATCGCGGTCAGGCCGACGAACCCGAGCTCCTCCCCCGCGGTGGCGAGGACGAAGTCCGACTTGGCGGCGAAGCCGATGAGGAAGGACTGCCCGTGCCCGAGGCCCGCGCCCAGCAGGCCTCCGGCTCCGAAGGCGAAGAGGGACTGGGCCAGCTGGCCGGGGCCCTCGCCGCGCTCGATGGAGGCGAAAGGATTCAGCCAGTCCTCCACCCGACTGTGCACGTGCGGTTCGAACGCGCCGACGGCGTAGGCGCCGAGCGCGGCCAGCAGCAGCCCGATGGCGATCCAGCCGATCCGCCCGGTCGCGGTGAACAGCATGATCACGAAGAGGCCGAAGAAGAGCAGCGACGTACCGAGGTCCCGCTCCAGGACCAGCAGGCCCACGCTCAGCAACCAGATCGCCAGGATCGGCCCCAGGACCCGCCCGGGCAGCAGGCGCAGCTTCCAGAACAGGAGCCGGCCGGTCAGGGCGAGGGCGGTGCGGTTGGCGGCGAGGTAGGCGGCGAAGAACACGGCGAGCAGGATCTTCGCGAACTCCCCGGGCTGGAAGGACAGCCCCGCGAAACGGATCCAGATGTGGGCGCCGTTGACGGCCGGGAAGAACACCGGGACGAGCATCAGCGCGAGGGCGACCGTCACGGACAGGTAGGCGTACCGCTGGAGCACCCGGTGGTCCCGGAGCACGAGGACGACCAGGACGAAGAGCACCACCCCGAGCGCGGACCAGCGCAGCTGGTCGCCGGCGGCGGGCGCGCCGGGGGTGCTGAGGTCCAGCCGCTGGATGAGGACCAGGCCGAGGCCGTTGAGCAGCGCCGCGATCGGGAGCAGCAGCGGATCCGCGTACGGGGCCCTGAGCCGGACGGCGAGGTGCGCGAGCAGCGCGGCCCCGGCGAGGCCCGCCGCGTGGTGCGCGGCGGGCCGCGGGATCCGCCCGGTGGTCGCGAGCCCGACCGACAGGTAGCCGAGGACCGAGATCAGGACCGCGCCGACGAGGAGGGTGAGCTCGATCCCCCGGCGCTTGGGGGCTCGGGCATCGGGGGGCGGGGGCGGAACGGGGTCCGTCACCTTCGCCGTCAGGGCGGTCATATCAGGAAACGTAGCAAGGGAGCGGAGGGTATGTCCGCTTATGTCATAGTGTGCCGAAGAGTCGTCAGAAACGGTCAGGACGGCGTCAGTCAGGGAAGAGGGCCGCGGCGCAATGGGACCAGTCGAATTCATCGTCCTCGCCTTCCCGGAGGAGCAGCTCCGGGTGTCCGCCGTCGAGGCCGTGATGGGCCTGCGCAAGACCGGCGTGGTCCGACTGATCGACGGTCTCGTCGCCACGAGGACGGCCGGCGGGAAGGTCCTGGCGGCCGAGTTCGACGAGTACGTGGAACTCCGCGGCCTGCTGGCCGGTCGGGACGTCGCCCGCCTGATCGGACCGGAGGACGTACGGGAGGCGGCGGAGCTCCTGGACCGGGGCAGCTGCGCGCTGCTCCTGGTGGTCGAGCACGTGTGGGCCCAGGACGCGGCCGTCGCCGTACGGGCCGCGGGCGGACGGATCGTGGGCTCGGTCCGCATTCCGGCGGAGCGCGTCGAGGAACGGGTGGAGGTCGCGTGATGTTCATCCGCCCGGCAGGCCCCACCGTCACGGCCGCCACCCGCCCACCGGGCCACCCCCTCCTCCAGGGCCTGCTCCGCCGGGCGTCGGGCGCGGCGGAGTGGACGCAGGGCGAGGAGCGGGAACGCGAGCGGGAGCGCGAGGAGTGGGAACGCACGGGGTGGGGTGAGGGCACCGGGGGCACCGAGGGGGCCGCGGAGGCGCTTGCGGACCTGGAGGGCGACGCGGAGGCCTGGGGGGTGGCGGCGCGGGAGAACGGAACCGACCGGACGGACGCGGCTGCGGCTGGGGCTGGGGCTGGGGCTGGGGAGCCGAACCCGCAGCCGACCGCGTCACCGGCGGGGGCGGAGGCTGTCGCCCCGGAGCGCGCGCCAACCGCGCAGCCGGGCCTCGCGGCCGAACTCACCCAACTCGCGGCCCTGGCGAAGGAAGGCCTGCTGACCCCGCAGGAGTTCACGACGGCGAAGTCGAGGCTGCTGAGGGGCTAAGGGCTGGGGGGGGCGGGATCATCGATGAGCGGCGGGGTCCCGGGGCGGGGCCCGGCTGGTCGGTATCAGGGAGGGTTTGGTGGTTTCCCGCCGGTCTCATCGTCTCCCCGTGTCGGGCCGGTCCCTCAAGGGCGCTCACTTCGTTCGCGTCGCTTCGCGATGGCCTACGGCCACCCTTGACCGACCGACCCGCCCCGGAAAGCCGAAGACCGACGGGAACCCCCCAAAAGAACGGTCACGGGTCAGAGAGGGGAGGTGCGGGTCCCTCAGTGACGAGACGACGGGCCGGGCGCCGGCAGATCGGGCATACGGGGAGGTCGGAGAGCCTGCGGCCGGGCCACGGGCGCGGCCATGAGCCCCTGCCTGCCCGTCAGGACGAAAAGGTCGGCCTGAGGCGTAGGTAGGGGCGAAGACACGCCGGATCGTCACGTCCTTCGCTCGGTTCGGCGACCGAAGGCCGTCCGTGGCTGGACATAAGCCGCCCATGTCGTCCGTGGCGGACCAAGGCCTGCGACTGCGGCCCGCAAGTGGGATGGGAGAACACAACCCACGACCCGAGGGACTCGAAGGCCCCCACGAACGCCAGCACGTCCGCCAGGTCCGCGCACCAACCTCCCCGCTCGCGCATTCGTGACCTCACATGCCCCCTGTGCATGCCCACCGGCCCGCACATGACCACTGGCTCGCGCACGCTCACCGGCTCGCGCGTGCCCACGGACTCGCGAACGACCGGGTCCGTGGGCGGGTGGGCATGTGTGCGGGGGTGCGGGTCATGCGTCGTGGGTTTTATGTCTGTTCCTGACCCATGGCCGGTCGTCGGTCGATGAGGCGACCTCGGCCACGATCCGGGGCCGGTGCGGGCTTATGTCCGGCCATGGGCAGCTCGCAGACGCCGAACCGGGCGAAGGACGTACGAACCCGGTGCGTGGGAGCCGTCTGCGGTGCCCTGAGGTCGATTCCCTCGTCCTGACGGGCAGGCAGGGGCTCATGGCCGCGCTCGCGGTCCGGCCGCAGGCCCTCCGACCTCCCCGCATGCCCGATCTGCCGGCGCCCGGCCCGTCGTCTCGTCACTGAGGGACCCGCACCTCCCCTCTCTGACCCGTGACCGTTCTTTTGGGGGGTTCCCGTCGGTCTTCGGCTTTCCGGGGCGGGTCGGTCGGTCAAGGGTGGCCGTAGGCCATCGCGAAGCGACGCGACGACGAAGGAGGAGCGCCCTTGAGGGACCGGCCCGACACGGGGAGACGATGAGACCGGCGGGAAACCACCAAACCCTCCCTGATCCGGACCAGCAGGACCCCGCCACCCCCCGACCCCGACCCCGACCCCGACCCCACCAACAGAACACCCCCGCCGCACCCGCAGCCCCCACTCCCCGCCCCACCCCCAAACGGATGGCACCCGCGGCTCGGCGGGCCCGGCTGGGGGATTCGTCATACCGGGCGTGGCAGCATCCAGGGGTCGGAGGTGATTTTGTGACAAAACGACTGGTTCGTCTTGGGTGCATCGCGGCGGTGTTGGTCGTCGTGGGCTCCCCGCCCCGGGCCCGGGCCGAGCCCGTCGGCGAGTTGCTCGTACGGTTGCAGGGTCTCTACCAGAAGGCCGAGGAGGCCAGTGAGGCCTACAACGCCGCCGAGGTCGCCCTCAGGGCACGGCAGGACGACGAGCGGCGTCTCGGGGTCGAGTTGGGGCGGACCCGGTCCGCGCTCAGCGCCGAGAAGGTGGCCGCCGGGCGGCTGGCCCGGGAGCAGTACCAGGGCTCGCGGGAGTTCTCCCCGTACCTGCGGCTGCTGCTCTCCGGGGACCCCCAGCAGGCCGTCGACCAGCGCCGGCTGACCGCCCGCGAGGGGGCTCGGCGCGCCGGGATCGTGGCGCGGCTGGAGCGCGGTGAGAAGCAGGCCGATGTGCTGGCCGCCGGGGCGCGCAAGGCGCTGGAGGCGCAGCGGGTGCTGGCCGAGGAGCAGAAGCGACACCGGGAGGACGTCGCGGGCCGGCTGAAGGAGGTCGAGCGGCTGCTGGCGGCGCTCACGCCCGAGGAGTTGGCCCGGCTGGGGGAACGCGAGGAGGCGGTGACGGCCGGGGCGCAGCGGGATCTGCTCGGTTCGGGCCGACTGCCCGCGAGTACCGGTACGCCGACGGCGGCGGGTGGCGCTGCCCTGGGATTCGCGACGGCGCAGATCGGCAAGCCGTACGTGTGGGGCGCCGAGGGGCCGGCGTCGTTCGACTGCTCCGGGCTGACGTCGAAGGCCTGGGCGCACGCCGGGCGGTCGATCCCCCGGACCAGCCAGGAGCAGTGGGCCCGCTTGCCGAAGGTGCCGCTGGACCGGCTGCGGCCGGGGGACCTGGTGGTGTACTTCCCGAAGGCCACGCACGTCGCGCTGTACATCGGGGACGGCAAGGTGATCCAGGCTCCCAGGCCGGGAGCTTCGGTGAAGGTGTCGCCGATCGCGGCCAATCCGCTGCTGGGGGCGGTGCGACCGGATCCGGAGGGGACACCGCTGGCGGAGTTCACCCCGCCGCCGCTGCCCGGGGCCGCGACGGCGGGGGACGATTCCGGTTACTCCGCCGAGGAGGCTCCGGATGCGGAGCCGGCGGTGGAGCCGGCGGCGGCGACCTCGGCGAGGTAATCGGCCGCGTCCTCGGGGTCGTAGAAGTAGTTGTCGAAGTCGGCCGGGTTGTCGAAGCCGTTGGCGAACCGGTCGGCGACCGGCTGGAGCTGTCCGGCCGCGCCGATCAGGTTCAGCACGTGCTCCGGGGGGACGCCCAGCATGGCGTTGGTCCACTGGGTGACGGGCTTGCCCGTGGTGAACCAGTACTTGTCGAAGGTCGCCTTCATCCAGGCCTCGTCGAACGGGTTGTCCCCGTGCATGAGGATCGAGGAGAGGTACGAGGCGGCGCACTTGGCGGCGGAGTTCGAGCCCTGTCCGGTGATCGGGTCGTTGGCGACGACCACGTCCGCGACGCCGAGGACGACTCCGCCGCCGGGGAGCCGGCCGATCGGGTTGCGGACGACCGGGGGGTACCGGCCGGCGAGGGTGCCGCCCGCGTCGGTCAGTTCGGCCTTCGTCGCCCGGGCGTACTCCCACGGCGTGTGGGTCTTCATGAGCTCCAGCGTCAGCGCGAGGTGCTCCGCGGGCTCGGTGACCCCCTTGAACACGTCGATCGGACCGCCGGGGAGGCCCTCCCAGAAGAGGATGTCGGCGCGGCCGGAGGTGGTGAGGGTCGGCATGACGAAGAGCTCGCCGACGCCGGGTACCAGGTTGCAGCGGACCGCTTCGGTGTCCGGGTGCTCGGGGCGCGGGTCGAGTCCGTGCACGTAGGCGACGGCGAGGGCGCGCTGCGGGGCGTCGTGGGGGGAACGCGCCGCGTCCCGCCCGAACATCGAGACGAGTTCGCCCTTGCCCGCGGCGACCAGGACGAGGTCGTAGGTGCGGGAGAAGTAGTCGAGGTCGGCGACGGACGCCCCGTGGATGACGAGCTGGCCGCCGCGCTGCGTGAAGGTGTCGAGCCAGCCCGCCATCTTCACGCGCTGGTCGACGGACTGCGCGTGGCCCTTGAGGCGGCCGAGCCAGTCGATGGGGCGGGAGCCGTCGGGGCCGGCGACCGAGACGCCGAGGCCCTGGATCTTCGGGGCCTGGCGCTCCCAGAAGTTGATGCCGAGGTCCCGCTCGTGCTGGAGCGCGGAGTCGAACATGCACTGCGTGGACATGACCCGACCGGTGCGGATCTCGTCCGCCATCCGGTTGGACATGAGGGTGACCTCGTAGTCCTTCGCCTGGAGGCCGAGGGCGAGTTGGAGGCCGGACTGACCGGCTCCCACGACAAGTATCCTGCGCATCTCACGTTCTCAATTCGGGCTGTGGGGACCGAGGGGACGGGGACGGTATAGCACCGGACCGCGGGGACCGAAAGGTCGGCCGGAGCCGAAGGACGGACGGACCCACGGACCGGCCCCCTTCGGGCGGGCCCGCGGACGGCCCCCTTCGGACGGAACCGCCGGGCGGTCCTATTCGGGTGTCTCGTCCAGTGCGTGCCCCACCAGGGTCAGCAGGGATTCGACGACCGAGTCGCGGCGCCGCGCGTCCATGACCACGACGGGGACGCCGGGCGGGATCGAGAGGGCCTCGCGCACGTCCTCCGGCTCGTACGAGTGGGACCCCTCGAAGTGGTTGACGGCGACGGCGTACGGCAGGCCGCAGCTCTCGAAGTAGTCGAGGGCGGGGAAGCAGTCGCGGAGCCGGCGCGTGTCGGCCAGGACGAGGCCGCCGACGGCGCCCCGCACCAGGTCGTCCCACATGAACCAGAACCGTTCCTGGCCCGGCGTCCCGTACACGTACAGCACGAGGTCGTCGGCGAGGGTGACACGACCGAAGTCCATGGCGACGGTCGTGGTGCGCTTGTCCGGGGTCCCGGTCAGGTCGTCGGTGGGGACGCCGGCCTGGGTCATGACCGCTTCGGTGCGCAGCGGGGTGATCTCGGAGAGGGAGGACACGAAGGTCGTCTTTCCGACGCCGAAGCCACCGGCGACGAGCACCTTCACGGCGACGGGCGCGCGTGAGCGGTCGTACTGCCAGGGCTGGGCGGGCTCGTCGTCCACGAGGGCGGCCGGGTCAGAGACGGCGAAGACCACTGAGCACCCTTTCGAGCAGTGCGCGTTCGGGGCGGCCGGTGCCGTGCCCCGTGCCGTAGACGCGTACGCGGCCCTGGTCGGCGAGGTCGCTGACCAGGACGCGGACGACGCCGAGCGGAAGCTTGAGCAGGGCCGATATCTCGGCGATGGTGCGCATGCGGCGGCACACCTCGACGATGGCGCGCATCTCGGGCGCGCGGTCGTTCGTCGCGGGCGTGCCGGTGTCCAGGGCGGCGACGAAGGTCTCCACCAGCAGGACCTGCGTGAAGCGGGTGCGGCCGCCCGTGAGGGAGTACGGGCGGACGCGGGCGGGCCGGCGGTCGGCGCCGCGTATCGGAAGTCGGTCGGAGGCCGTACTCCTCACGGGGTCTTCTCCATCGACTGGCGCAGTTCACTGCGGACTTCGGGGGTCAGGACATGGCCGGCGCGGCCCACGAACAGAGCCATGTGGTAGGCGACGACGCTCATGTCGCAGTCGGGCGTGGCGTGCACCCCCAGCAGGGAGCCGTCGCTGATGGCCATGACGAAGACGGAGCCGTTCTCCATGGCCACCATGGTCTGCTTGACGGTGCCGAACTCCATGAGCGCCGCGGCGCCGGTGGTGAGGCTGCCGAGCCCGGAGACGATGGTGGCGAGGTCGGCCGAGGCGCCGCGGGGGCCCCTCGGGCGGTCCTGCGGGGCGTCCGTGCCTGGCTCGGAGGAGAGCAGGAGGAGGCCGTCGGAGGAGACGACGGCGACGGAGTTGACGCCGGGCACCTCCTCGACCAGGTCGGTCAGCAGCCACTGCAGGTTGCGGGCCTGGGTGCTCAGTCCGTACGTACTGGGCGCGGTCATGTGCGTGCCTCCTGTGCGGTGTCCCCCTGGTCGGTGTGACCCTGCCCCCGGTCCTGCGTACCGTCCTGGTACTGATCCTGGTACTGGTCCTGCGCGAGCTCGGCGGCGACGACGCGCCGCCCGTCCTGGGCGCCCTGGTAGAAGCCGCCGAGGCGGCGGCGCAGTTCCTCTGCGTCCACCCGGCGCGGCTCGGGACGGGGCTCGGCGGGGCGTGCCGGGCCCGCGGAGGCTCGCGGGGTGCGCTTGGGGAGTCCCTTGCCGGTGACGGCCTCGGTCACGGGGCGTCGGGGGAGGGTCTCCGCCTCGTGTCGGGGGTGGCTGCCCTGGCGGGGGACGAAGTGGTCGTCGGCGTCGGCCCGGTGGTGCGCGCCCCGGTCGGTGTCGGGGGCGGGGACGGTGTGGGTCTGCGCGAGGAGCGACAGTCCTTCGTCCCGTACGGAGACCCGCGCGGCGGCGTCGGCGTCCGGACCGGGGCCCTCCGGCTCGGGGTCCGCCACCGTGAAGGCGTCCGCGTCGGCGTCGGCGACGACGCGGGCGAGGAGCTCCTCGCCGGCTCCGGCCGCGTCCGGCGCCTCCGTTGCCGGGGCGGGCACCGTGAAGACCTGATCGGCGGGGGGTGTCTGCGCGCTCTCGTCGGCGTCGAAGGCCTCGGCGAGCGGGACGACCCGTACGGGGCTGTCCTCGTCGGCGGGCCCGATCGGCGCCGGCACCGGGTCGGGGACCGGGGCGGAGGCGGTGAAGACCTGTTCGGCCGGCGGCAGTTCCCCGGCGTCGAAGCCGTCGAAGCCGGGGAGGGGTGCGAAGCCCTCGGCGGTGTCGGCCTCGGGCACGACCCGGGCGAGCAGTTCCTCGTCGGGGCCGGCCGGTTCCGGCTCGGCGTCCGCGGCACCGGTGTCGAGGGCGTCGGCGGCGAAGGTGTCGGTGCCGAAGGCGCCGGTGTCCGTGCCGAGGGCGTCGGCCCCGGTGTCGAACGGTGCCGTGCCCGACGGTTCCGTGTCGAAGGGCTCGGTGTCGACGGCCCCGGTGTCGAAGGCCTCCGCCAGCGGGACCACCCGCGCCGGCGCCTCCACGGCGGCGGCCGTGTCGGGGTCGGCCGTGTCGGGCTCCGTCAGCTGTGCGGGCTCGGCGGGCTCGGCGGTGTCGTGCTGCGGACGCGGCCGCGGCGGCAGGGTGTTCTCGTTGGCCTCGGCGACCACGCCCGGCAGCCGGAACGCCGGCATGCCCGGCTCGGCCAGGGTGTGGACGGCGGTGGCGGGGGCGCCGGCGGGGAGCAGCGTCGCGGGGACGACGACCAGGGCCTCGGTGCCGCCGTGCCGCGCGGCGCGCAGCTCGGCCGTCACGCCGTGGCGGGCGGCGAGCCGGCCGGCGACGTACAGGCCGAGGCCGAGGCCGTGTTCGGCCTCCGGTTCCTCGTCGTAGGCCTCCGGACTGGCCAGCCGGGCGTTGAGGGACTCCAGGCGGTCCTCGGTGACGCCGATGCCGCAGTCCACGACGGACAGGACGACCTCGCCGGAGTCCTGGAGCCGGCCGGAGACCTTCACCTTGGCGTCCGGCGGCGAGAACGTCGTCGCGTTCTCCAGGAGTTCGGCCAGGACGTGCGAGATGTCGTCCGCGGCGTGACCGGCGACCTGGGTGTACGAGGGGAGGGCGGCCAGCTCGACGCGCTCGTAGCGTTCGATCTCGCTGACGGCCGCCCGCATGACGTCGACGAGCGGCACGGGCAGGCTCTGGCCGTGGCCGTGTTCCTGTCCGGCCAGCACGAGGAGGTTCTCGTTGTGGCGGCGCATCACCGTCGCCAGGTGGTCCAGCTTGAAGAGGGTGGCGAGCCGGTCCGGGTCGCCCTCCTTGGACTCCAGTTCCTCGATGACGGCCAGCTGGCGCTCGACGAGGCCCAGGGTCCGCAGCGACAGGGAGACCGAGGTGGTCGACATGATGCGGCGGTGCTCTTCGAGGCCGGCGCGCAGTGCGGCGAGTTCCTTCTCCAGCGCCTCGCGGCCCGAGGCGAGGGCCTCGTTGCGGCCGATGAGGCGTCGCCTGTCGGCGTCGAGTCCGGCGATGCGGGTGTGCAGGGCGACCGTCTGGTCGCGCACGGAGTTGAGGTGGCGGACGACTTCCGCGAACTCGTCGTTGCGGCCGGTGAAGCGGACCGGCTCGACGGAGCCCTCCGCGGTCGACAGTCGTTCCGCGCCGCGGCGCAGTACGGACAGCGGCCGGGTGAGGGAACGGGCGACGGCGGTGGAGAAGCCGATGACGAACAGGAACAGGACGCCGAGTGCGGCGACGACGAGTTCCAGGCGGGTCACGTCGTCGTCGCGCTGGGTGGCGAGGGCGGTGGCCCGGGTGCCCGCGAGGGTGGATTCCACGGACCGCATGCGGTCGATGCGGGCGGTGAGGGCGGTGCCGACGGCGCCGGCGTCGACCTTGCGGTCGGCGGGTGTCAGCGTGGGCCGGTCGGTGAGCCGCTTGAGGTAGTCGTCGGCGGTCTTGACCTCGGGGCCGGTGACGGTGACGGCGAGGGTCTCGCGCACGTCGGGCCGGGCGATGCGCGCGAAGTCGTCGAGGGCGGCCTGTTCGCGGACGCGGGCGCGCTGCGAGGCGGTGGTGAGTTCGTCGACGACCGGCGCGTTGGCGGGCTGGTCGCCGCGGGGGACGGCCAGCGCGGCCAGCAGCAGTCCGCGGGTTGCCGAGGCCTGTTCCACGGCTCGGCCGAGGGGGACGAGGGGGCGCGTGGTGCCGAGGGCGGCCTCGGCGCGCGGCGGGGTGAGTTCGACGAGCCGGTCGCCGGGGGCGAAGAGTTCGGCGAGGACGCCGGCGTAGGCCTGGTGGGCGGCGAGGGCGGTGCCCTTGCCGTCGACGGCCTCGGCGCGGACGGCCTGGATCTTGCCGAGGGCGCGCGCGAGTTCCTCGTCGGCCTCGGTCCGGACCTCGGCGAGCTGCCGGTCGGTGCGGGCGGTGCGTTCGTCGACGGGGCCCTTGCCGGCGCCGGGCCGGCCCTTGGCCACGTACTCGACGACGGCGTCGCGCTCGTCACCGAGGAGGTGGGTGAGGGTGAGGGTGTGCCGCGTCTGCTCCGCGAGGGTGACCAGGCGTTGTGAGTCGTTCAGTTCCCTCGTGGCGGAGACGACGGCGGGTGCGCCGGCCGCGAGGACGGTGAGTCCGGCGACCGCCACACCGATGACCAGCCTGCGGCGGACGCGTACGCGCCGTCCTGCCTTGGCGGGTCCGTCGGCGCTGGCGGTGCCGTTCTTCCGAGACCGCTTCTTCTGCACCGGTGCTCGCAATCCTGTACGTGTGCTCGTGCTCGTCTACTCGTGTGGCCGAGGTAACGGCCGGTCAACAAGTAAACGCCCCCTGCCCCCTCGTACCGCCTCAGACCTTTGCAGTGTGATGCGAAGAGAGCCGCACATCGCCCACCCGGCCACTCGAAGGAGTGAACATCACGGAGGAGTGGCCGACCAACTCGGGCACCCCGTGTCAGGGGCCGGTCGTGGACGGGTGGTTGAAAGATCGAGCCGGGCTTTGGCACTATGCCCGCCCACATCGCCACGGCGTACCGGCGGGCGGGCCGTTCGGGGTACGCCACCCCTCCCCCGTATTGGTATGGACCTCCCTGCGCGCGAGGGGGTCCGGCGGGCAGAATGCCCCCATGCGCATCGACCTCGCCACGGCCCCCGGCGACCCGGAACGCCCCAATGAGGACTGGCTGTCGGCCTCGGCGCCCCCTTCGGGCGGCGGCGTCCTGGTGGTCCTGGACGGAGTCACCCCGCCGCGCGGCGGCGACGGTTGCGTGCACGGCGTGCCGTGGTTCTCGGCGCGACTCGGCGGCCGATTGACCGAACTGTCCGGATCGCGGCGGGACATGCCGCTGGACCGGATCCTGGCGCTGGCCATCGGCGACACCGCCGACGCACACCGGTACACCTGTGACCTTTCTCACGCCCGGACCCCTCAGGCGACGGTGGTGCTGGTCCGCTGGGACGGGTCCTGCGTGGAGCACCTCGTCCTGTCGGACTCGGTGCTCCTGCTGCGCGGAAAGGACGGCCGGGTGTCGGCGGTGCTCGACGACCGGCTCGACCGCATTCCGGGCGAGATCCGTCGGTCGGTCGCGGCGACGGACGCGCTGCGCAACGCCGAGGGCGGGTTCTGGACGGCCGCCGCGGACCCCGCCGTCGCGGACCGGGCCGTCACCGGGCGCACCCCGCGCGAGGAGGTCGTGGCGGTGGCCGCGCTCACGGACGGGGCGAGCCGCTGGACGGACACGTTCGGGGAGGGCGACTGGGCGGCCTGCCTGGACGTGCTGCGCGAGGAGGGCGCCGAGGGGCTGATCGGGCGGGTGCGGGCGGTCGAGTCCGATCCGCTGCGCCCGGCCGCCCGGCACAAGCGGCACGACGACGCGTCCGCGGCCTACGCGGAGCTGTAGCGCCGGGCGGGGCCGGAGCCGGCCCGGCGGACCCACGGCTGCCCGGTGGCGGGCCGGGTGGCGGGTGGGCGGTGGGCCGGGCGGTGGGCCGGGCCTCACTCCTCGCCGGAGTTGAGCTGGCGCAGGAGTCTGGCGAGCTCCGCCACTTCGCCCCGGTCCCAGTCCGCCAGCTTGCGCATGTACTGCTCGCGGCGGGCGCCGCGGACCCGCAGGAAGCGGTCCCGGCCCTCGTCGGTAAGGCCGACGAGGAAGGCGCGGCCGTCGGCGGGGTCCGGCTCCCGGGCGACGAGGCCCAGTACCTCCAGGGCCCGCAGCTGGCGGCTCATGGTGGCCTTGCCGACCCCGAAGTAGGCGGCGAGTTCGGTGGCCCGCTGCCGGCCCGCCGCCTCCAGTCGGACGAGGAGCCCGTAGGCGGCGGGCTCCAGTTCGGGGTGGAGGGCGCGGGCCATCTCCCCGGAGGAGGCCCGGGCACGCCGGAGGAAGACGGACAGCTCCCGCTCCAGGGCGAGGAACTCCTGGTCTTCACTTCCGTGCACGTCCGCTCCCGTTCGGTGGTGTGTGTGCGGCACCGGTGTGGCCGCCGTCCTCGGCCGGGGTCCCTCGCTGACATCTTTGTTCGAGACCCGCTGCGCGGGCCCCAGTATTTCGCAGCGGAGGCCGCGAGGGCCCGGGGCCCCGCCGGAGCGGGTCCCGGGCCCTCGTTCGGGCGGTGGTCGGGGGCCGGTCGGGCGACCGGTCAGGCGACCTTGGTGAAGGCGACCTCGGCGGGGGCGAGCGCCAACTCCAGGACCTGGCGTACGTCCGTCACCGGGTGGACTTCCAGACCCTCCAGCACCTCCGCCGGGACGTCGTCGAGGTCGGCCTCGTTCCGCTTCGGGATGATCACCGTGGTCAGTCCGGCCCGGTGGGCGGCCAGCAGCTTCTGCTTGACCCCGCCGATGGGCAGGACCCGTCCGGTCAGGGAGACCTCGCCGGTCATCGCCACGTCGGTGCGGACCTGCCGGCCGGAGAGCAGCGAGGCGAGGGCCGTCGTCATGGTGATGCCGGCGCTGGGGCCGTCCTTGGGGACCGCGCCCGCCGGGAAGTGGATGTGGACGCCCCGGTCCTTCAGGTCGGCGACGGGCAGCTCCAGTTCGGCGCCGTGCGAGCGCAGGAAGCTGAGGGCGATCTGCGCCGATTCCTTCATGACGTCGCCGAGCTGGCCGGTGAGGGTGAGCCCGGCGGCCCCGGTCTCGGGGTCGGCGAGCGAGGCCTCCACGAACAGCACGTCCCCGCCGGCCCCGGTGACGGCGAGGCCGGTGGCCACGCCGGGCACGGCGGTGCGCCGCTCGGCGGGGTCCTGCGCGGACTCGGGGACGTGGTGCGGGCGTCCGATGAGCGCCCGCAGGTCGTCGGGTCCCAGGGTGAGCGGCAGGTCCCGCTCCCCCAGTTCGTTCTGGGACGCCACCTTGCGCAGCAGGCGGGCGAGGGACCGCTCCAGGGTGCGCACGCCGGCCTCACGGGTGTACTCCCCCGCGAGCCTGCGCAGGGCGGCGTCCTCGATGACGACCTCGTCGGCGCCGAGGCCCGCCCGCTCCAGTTGTCGGGGCAGCAGGTGGTCGCGTGCGATGACGACCTTCTCGTCCTCGGTGTACCCGTCGAGGCGGACGAGTTCCATGCGGTCGGCCAGGGCTTCGGGGATGGCTTCCAGGACGTTGGCGGTGGCCAGGAAGACGACGTCGCTCAGGTCCAGTTCGACTTCGAGGTAGTGGTCGCGGAAGGTGTGGTTCTGGGCCGGGTCGAGGACTTCGAGGAGGGCGGCGGCCGGGTCCCCGCGGAAATCGGAGCCGACCTTGTCGATCTCGTCGAGGAGGACGACGGGGTTCATGGACCCGGCCTCCTTGATGGCGCGGACGATCCGGCCGGGGAGCGCGCCGACGTAGGTGCGGCGGTGGCCGCGGATCTCGGCCTCGTCCCGCACGCCGCCGAGTGCGACGCGGACGAACTCGCGGCCCATGGCGTGCGCGACGCTCTCGCCGAGGGAGGTCTTCCCGACGCCGGGCGGGCCGACGAGGGCCAGTACGGCCCCGCCGCGACGCCCGCCGACGACGCCCATGCCGCGCTCGCCGCGGCGCTTGCGCACGGCGAGGTACTCGGTGATGCGGTCCTTCACGTCGCTCAGCCCGGCGTGCTCGGCGTCGAGCACCGCGCGGGCGCCGCGGATGTCGTAGGAGTCCTCTGTGCGCTCGTTCCAGGGCAGTTCGAGGACGGTGTCGAGCCAGGTCCGGATCCAGGAGCCCTCCGGGCTCTGGTCGCTGGAGCGTTCGAGCTTCTCGACCTCCTTGAGCGCGGCCTCGCGGACCTTCTCGGGCAGGTCGGCGGCCTCGACGCGGGCGCGGTAGTCGTCGGACTCCTCGCCGTCCTTCTCCCCGTTGATCTCACGGAGTTCCTTGCGCACCGCCTCCAGCTGGCGGCGCAGGAGGAACTCGCGCTGCTGCTTGTCGACGCCGTCCTGGACGTCCTTGGCGATGGACTCGGCGACGTCCTGTTCGGCGAGGTGTTCGCCGAGCCACCGGACGGCGAGGCGCAGCCGGGCGACGGGGTCGGCGGTCTCCAGCAGCTCCACCTTCTGGGCCACGCTCAGGAACGGCGACCAGCCGGAGTTGTCGGCGAGCGCGGAGACGCCCTCGATCTGCTGGACCCGGTCGACCACCTGCCAGGCGCCGCGCTTCTTGAGCCAGCTGGTGGCGAGCGCCTTG
The DNA here is from genome assembly GCF_055595445.1 of Streptomyces sp. NPDC040432. Lineage (NCBI taxonomy): Bacteria > Bacillati > Actinomycetota > Actinomycetes > Kitasatosporales > Streptomycetaceae > Streptomyces > Streptomyces sp. NPDC040432. The sequence continues at coordinate 149,128 of NZ_JBVIVP010000002.1, forward strand.
TACTCGGTGACCAGCTCGGCGACGGCGCCGGGCAGCGGGTCGGGCTCCTGCTCGTCGACGCTCTCGCCCTCCACCCACAGGGCGGCGCCCGGCCCGGTGGTCCCGGCGCCGATGCGGACGCGGCTCCTGCCGCGGATCAGGGCGCCGGGGTCCCCGTCGGAGAGCCGGCCGACCTGCTCGACAGTGCCGAGCACGCCGGTGCCCGCGTACGTCCCGTCGACCCGCGGGACCAGCAGGACCCGGGGCTTCGCGGCCCCGGCGCCGGTGCCGGCCGCGGCCTGTGCGGCCTCCACGGCGGCGCGGACGTCGGCGTCGGACAGGTCCAGCGGAACGACCATCCCCGGCAGCACGACCTCGTCGTCCAGCGGCAGCACGGGCAGGGTGAGCGGTACGGACGTCGAAGCCATGATCTTCCCTCCGGCAGTGAACTTGAGCTATGCCGACTCAATGCACGTGAGTCCCCCAATGTTCCCCAACGGGCGTTCGCCGGGGGCGAACGGCTGTCCGGGGCGGGAGCCCAGGGCTTCGAAGTTCCTGATCCAGCGTTGAGGGGCTCGCGCCCGGCCGTGACAGTGCATGAGGCAATTGCCCCTCAACGGATGGGATGCGCAATGCGCACATTGGCTTCAGGACTCGCCACGGCGACGCTCGTGGGTGCGACCCTGCTCGGTGCCGGCCAGGCGAACGCGGCCTCGCCGGTCACCGCGGCACCGACTTCCGCGGCGGCCACTCCCGCACCGAGCTGCGTCAAAGGATCGGGCACGGCCATCCTCATGAAGGTCGTGACCGTCTGGATGACCAACAACTGCACGACCACGCAGCGGGTCACGCCGACGTGGACCAGCACGATGGATCCGGCGCCCGGCTGTTACGAGATCCAGCCGGGCCAGGAGGCGGTCTTCCAGCGGTCCATGCCGTTCGCCTCCGCCTACCGCTTCACGGGCCTGGTCACCTGCTGAACCCCGCACGCCGGTCGACCGGCGCGGGTCGGGCCGTCGTCCCTGGTGGGCGGCGGCCTCCGCGCCGCCGGGGGCGGTTCGCGTTCCGTGAGGGGGCGCGGTGGGTGGAGCAGGGCTCCTCGTGGCGGTGGCTCAGGTCAGGGCCGAGGCCCTCACGTCGCCCGATGTCGTTTCGAGGCGCAGCCGGGAGGGTGCGGCCGGGGCGTGGGGCAGGGTGATGTCACGGTCTCCGGAGGTGCTGGAGCCGGACAGTTGGTACGGAGCCGGCGGGACGCGCAGCGTGACGTCCCCCGAGCCGGTGACGGCGCTCACCGAGACCGGCACCGTCGTGAAGGCCAGGCGGGCGTCGCCCGATTCGGAGCGGACGTCGGCCTCGGGGCCGGACAGGGCGTCGGCGGTGATGGATCCGGAGGACGTACGGATCCTCAGCGGGCCCGCGATCCGCTCGGCCCGCACGTCCCCGGAGTCCGAGGTCAGCTCGGCCGCCGCGACGCCCGACACCGTGATGCGGCCACTGCTGTTGCCGATCTTGACCTTCGCGGAGGCCGGGACCTCCAGCCGGTAGTCGACGTAGCAGCTCTCCGCGCATCCGGTGGTGAAGGTGAGGACCCCGTCCGTCACCCGCTGACCGGGGTCGGGCGGGGTGTCCCCGCGGTAGCGCACGGTCCGGTGGACGACGACCCCCGGCCCGGTGCCCGGCGTCACCTCGACGGAGCCGTGCCGCCCGTCCGTGACCTCGACGGCCGTGACCGCCTCGGCGACGGTGGCGTCGGCGGACGCGGTCCTCATGTGGATCCGGTCCCCGATGCCGTCGACGGAGCACCCGGCGAGGAGGAGGAGCACGGCGGCCGCCGTGGCGCCGACCGTCTTGCGGGCGAGCAGGGCTGATGCGGTTTCGGATGCCATGCGGAAAAGTCTGTCGATCCCGCGCTCCCGGCACGCTGGTGCCGGTACCCGGGCGCGGGGTGGGGTTATCCCCCGCGAAGGCCGGCGGAGCCCGCCTCCGCCGGGGCGCCGGGAGCCCGTCACGGAGGGCGGGCCCGGCCGGACGGCGCGTCGGGCGCCCCCGGGGCGGCTGCCCGGATCGGCCGGCGTGCGCCCCGGATCGGCCGGCGGGGACGGCCCCGGATCAGCCGCCCGACGGGCCTCCGGTCCGCACCGGTCGCCGCCCGGCCGGGTCGCCCCACTCGCTCCACGAGCCGTCGTACACCGCCAGGTCCCGGTACCCGGCCAGGGTCGCGCCGAGCGCGAGGACGCAGGCGGTGACCCCGGATCCGCAGCTGAAGTAGAGCCGCTCCCGGCTGCCCGTCAGCGGTGCGAAGGCCGCCCGGAGTTCGTCCGCGGCCAGCATCAGCCCGTCGGGCCGCAGCAGTTCCCCGAAGGGGAGGTTCACCGATCCCGGCATGTGGCCGCCGCGCAGGCCCGGGCGGGGCTCGGGGGCGGTTCCGGCGAACCGGCCCCGGGTGCGGGCGTCGAACACGGTCGCGGCCGGGTCGGTGAGGGCCGCCGCGACGGTGTCGGCGTCCACCACCAGCCCGGGGCGCGGTCCGGCGGTGAAGGAGCCGGGCGGACCGGCGTAGTGCGGTGGGACCTCCTCGACCGGCAGGCCGGCGGCGGTCCAGGCGGGCAGGCCGCCGTCCAGGACGGCGACCCGGTCGAAGCCCATCGCGCGCAGCATCCACCAGGCGCGGGCGCTGGAATGCATGCCGGCGCCGTCGTACACGACGACGGTGTCGGTGTCGTCGACGCCGAGGTCGCGCATCGCCGCGGCGAACTCCTCGGGGCCGGGCATCGTGTGCGGGGCGGCGGCCGTGTGGTCGGACAGGGCTCCGTCGAGGTCGAAGGGCCGTGCTCCCGGGATCCGGGTCCGCGCGCCCCGGTGGGCTCCGACGGAGGCGTCGAACACCACCGGCCCGTTCCCGCCGAGCCGTTCCGCGAGCCATGCCGCCCCGACGAGGGGCCCGGGCAGGTCCACGCCCCCGGTGCGGGCGGCGGGCGGGACGGGCGTGGGTTCCGCTGACGGTGACACGGGCGACTCCGGGGGATCGGCTGGGAGCGGAGGCGCGACGGCGGCCCGCCGCGCGGCGTGGTCGGACCATCCTCGCGCCCGACGCCTCGGGGGGCGCGGGGTTTTCCGCCGCGGGCGGACGCCCGCCCGGCCCCGGGGCGCGCCGCCCGCCCCGCGCCGGGCGTCAACCGCAGTCACCCGGGCGGGCGTACACCGCGACGCGCGCCCCCCGCACCGGGGTCATCGAGCACAGGGTGAAGGAGGACGCCAGGGCTTCGCGCTTGGCGGCTTCGTGCGGGTAGGGGTCCAGGGGCTGTCCGACGGGGTCGAGCAGGGCGATCACCCGGGGGGAGGCGGCCAGCGCGGCGCGGATGGCGTCGGGGGTGCGCTCGGTGCCCTGGAGGCTCCGCGAGTCGGCCGGGGTGCGGTCCAGGGCCACGTCGCGCAGGCCGGCGTACGCGTCGGGCGAGGACAGGAGCCACTCCCGCCGCCGGGAGGGCATGAAGAGGACGGCGTCGCCGGGCCCGGCCCGTTCCCGGACGGCGGCGGCCACGGCGAGGACGTCGTCCTTGCGGCTGTCCGGGGTCCGCAGCCACGCCGACCACATCCCGAACGGCACGGCCAGCGCGGCCACCAGCAGCCACGGCAACGCGCCCCGCGCCCGCGCGAGCCGTGCGCCGGCGAGCAGGGCGAGGCCGGTCAGGGAGTAGAGGACGTACCGGTCGACGTACCAGGGGTGGACGAGGGAGACGGCCATCAGGAGTCCGGGCGGGAGCAGCGCGAGCGGTACGGCGACCCGTACGAGGTCCCGTTCGCCGGGCGGGGCCTTGCGCGCGAGCAGCAGGACGGCGGCCGTCAGGACCCCGTACGCCGCCCAGTCCTGCCAGGACGGCCGGCCGAGCCAGCCCAACTGCTGCTGCGCCTGCCGGGCGCTGACCACCGCGAGCGGCAGCAGTCCGGCGACGACCGCGGCGGCGCTCCACCGCCAACCGCGGACGTACCGGGCGGCGGGGGCGTGGGCGAGCAGCGCGAGGACGGCGAACTCGTGCAGCCAGCAGCCGAGGAGCAGCACCGCGGCGTAGGCGGTCCAGCGGCCGCGGAGCATCAGGTACGTCGCCCAGATCACGGCGGCCGCGACGAGGGCGTACGAGCGCCCCTCCTGCGCGTACATCTGCACGGGCGGCAGGAGGGCGTAGCCGGTTCCGGCCACCAGCGCGGCCCGCTCGCCCACCGTCCGACGGGCCACCGCGGCCACTCCGGCGGCCGCGAGGGCCGTGCCGGCGACGGAGGGCAGCCGCAGCGCCCACAGGCCGCCGTCGCCGAGGGCGAACACGCCGTGCATCAACAGGTAGTGGAGGCCGTGGACGGCGTCGACCTGCCCGAGGAGTTCCCACAGGCCGGTCAGGGGCCGGTGGGCCACCTGCCACGTGACGGATTCGTCCCGCCACATGCTGCCGCCGCCGGGGCCGCGGCGCAGGCCCCAGAGGCCGAGGAGCAGGGCCACCAGCGGGGGGAGCACGCGCCAGGGGGCGATGCGGCGGATGACGGCCTCCTGGTGCTTACGGACGGGTGGTGGGGGCCTCCATACTCGGGGTTCGGGTCGAGACCCGCGGAGGTGGGTGTGCGAGCGTTCCGAACGGAGACGCCGATGACGGGACGGGCGGCGGCGCGGCGGGCGGCGGCCGGGCCGGCGCGGACGGCCGCGGCGACCGCGGTGCCGGCCGCGGTGCTCCTGGGCACGGTGCTCCTGGCCGGCTGCGGCTCCGGGGAACCGGGGGCGGGCGACGCCCGCGGCCCGGCGACGGGCACCGGCGTCCCGGCGGCCACGGCGGCTGCCTCCCCGGGGCCCTCGTCGGGAGTCACGGGATCCGCGGCACCCACCGGACCGGGCACGGACCCGGCCCCCGGCCCGTCCGCGAGCGACCCGGCGGGCAGCACCGCGAGCAGCCCGGCCGGCGGGACCCCGAGCAGCACCCCGCCCGGTCCCGCCGCCGCCGAGACCCTGCTCCGGGTGTCCCGCACCGGCGGCTACGCGGGCCGCGCCCACACCCTGATCGTCAAGGGCGACGGCTCCTGGACCCGGCTGGACGGCCGGGCCGGCCCCGAGGGCGCCGGGAAGCTGGCGCCGGCCGGGCTGGAGGCGTTGCGCGGCGCGCTGCGCGACGCCGACCTGCCGCGGCTGCCCCGGGTCGCGATGTCCGACCGTCCCGTCTTCGACGGCTTCGTCTACGCCTTCGTCCACGCCGGCACCGAGGTGGCCTGCGACCAGGACTCGCTGACCCCCGGCCTGTCGAGGGTCCTGGACCGGCTCCCGCCGTTCGAGCCCCCGCGCTGACCCGTGGCCGGCGCGGTGAGGTATGTCACCGGTGACCGCGCGCCGGTGACCCGCCGCGGCACCGCGAACGGCCGCGCACACGGCCCGTACCGCCCCGGCGACGGGCCGCGGCGAGGATCGGAACCCGGTGCTCCCTGTCCGAACCGTGCATAGCCGCAGGCCGGTGGCTCCTCTACGCTGCACCCCAACACGCGGGATCTTCAGGGGCGGGACATGGAACAGACACACACCACCCACACGGGCGCCGCGGCCACCCCGGGCGCCCAACGGCGCGTGCTCGTGGTCGAGGACGACCGCACCATCGCCGACGCCATCTCGGCGCGGCTGCGCGCCGAGGGCTTCCAGGTGCAGACGGCGTACGACGGTCCGGCCGCGGTCGCCGCGGCCGAGAGCTGGCTGCCCGAGCTGTTGGTACTGGACGTCATGCTGCCCGGCTTCGACGGGCTGGAAGTGTGCCGCCGGGTCCAGGCGCAGCGGCCGGTTCCGGTGCTGATGCTCACCGCCCGCGACGACGAGACCGACATGCTGGTGGGCCTCGGCGTCGGGGCCGACGACTACATGACGAAGCCGTTCTCCATGCGGGAGCTGGCGGCGCGGGTCCACGTCCTGCTGCGGCGGGTGGAGCGGGCCACACTGGCCGCGCACGCCCCGCGCGGGGCGACCCTGCGCCTGGGCGACCTGGAGATCGACCACGCCCAGCGCCGGGTCCGGGTGCAGACGGAGGACGTGCACCTGACGCCGACGGAGTTCGACCTGCTGGTGTGTCTGGCCGGAACCCCGCGGGCGGTGCTCTCGCGCGAGCAGTTGCTGGCCGAGGTGTGGGACTGGGCCGACGCGTCCGGGACCCGTACGGTCGACAGCCACATCAAGGCCCTGCGCCGGAAGATCGGCGCGGAGCGGATCCGTACGGTCCACGGCGTCGGGTACGCCCTGGAGACCCCGGCCCAGGCATGAGCGGCGGCACCTCGCAGCGCCGGCCGGGCGGTCGGCGTCCCGGGACCCGGGCTCCCGCCAAGCGGTCGGCGGGCGGGCTGCGGCCGTACTCGCCGTTCTCCATCCAGACGAAGCTGGGCACGCTCGTCGTGGTCTCGGTGTTCATCACGACGGGGCTGCTGCTGGTGGCCCTGCGCACCGACACCGAGCTGCGGTTCATCACGGTGTTCTCGGTGATCGCCTCGATGCTGATCACGCAGTTCGTGGCGCACGGCCTGACGGCGCCGCTGGACGACATGACGCGGGTGGCTCGGGCGATCTCCCAGGGGGACTACACGCGCCGGGTGCGCGGGGCGGGCCGCCGGGACGAGCTCGGTGACCTGGCCACCACGATCAATCTGATGGCGGACGACCTGGAGGCGGTGGACCGGCACCGCAAGGAACTCGTCGCGAACGTCTCGCACGAACTGCGCACGCCGATCGCGGCGCTGCGGGCGGTGCTGGAGAACGTGGTGGACGGGGTCTCGGCCGCCGATCCGGAGACCATGCGGACCATGCTGAAGCAGACGGAGCGCCTCGGCCGGCTGGTGGAGACGCTGCTGGACCTGTCGCGCGTCGACAACGGGGTGGTTCCGCTGCGGGCGCGGCGCTTCGAGGTGTGGCCCTACCTGTCGGGGGTGCTGAAGGAGTCGGGGTTGGCCGCCGCGGGGCGGCCGGGGCTGTCCACGGGGTCGGGCGGGCACACCCGTAACGACGTGCACCTCCACCTGGACGTGTTTCCGCCGGTGCTGACGGCGTACGCGGACGCGGAGCGGCTGCACCAGGTGGTGGCGAACCTGATCGACAACGCCGTCAAGCACAGTCCGCCGCACGGCCGGGTCACGGTGCGGGCCCGTGCCGGGGAGGAGCCCGGGAGCCTGGAGCTGGAGGTCGTGGACGAGGGTCCGGGCATTCCGGAGGCCGAGCGGCACCGGGTCTTCGAGCGGTTCAACCGGGGGGCCGCGCGGGGCGGTGACGGGGGCACCGGGCTGGGGCTGGCGATCGCCCAGTGGGCCGTGGGCCTGCACGGCGGTGCCATCGGCGTGGCCGAATCGTCACGAGGTTGCCGAATCCTTGTCACTCTTCCGGGCAGCTCACCGGCGACGTCTTGACGTAGGGTTCGAGTGGGAAGGACATGATCTCGGCCACATGTGCCCGGGGTCGTCAGGGGTGCGAAGCCATGGAGGCCGCAACCTGGTTGCCTGCTACCCGAACCACGCTTGTTTCCCGCCATTCCAGGCGGCGAAACCCGCCGTTCGATGTGACCTGCACGACGGAAGTCCCGCCCGGCCTGCATTGGGTGGCCGGGGAGGCGTAGCCTTTATCACCGCTGTCCATACCTTGTGAAGCGGAAGAGGGCGGTTGCCGCCGTGTCGCCACAGTCCCCCAGTAACCCGAGCACCACGACCGAAACAGCAGAGCGTGGGAAGACCCCTGCCTCAGGCTTCGGTGCGAATGAGTGGCTCGTCGACGAGATCTATCAGCAGTACCTCCAGGACCCGAACTCGGTCGACCGGGCCTGGTGGGACTTCTTCGCCGACTACAAGCCGGGGGGCGCAGTCGCTCCGGTGAAGTCGGACAGTCCCGAGAAGCCCACGACGACGGACGGCGCCTCCGCACAGGCCGCCGCCCCCGCCGCCCGGGGCCCGCAGGCCGACGCCGCCGCCACGGGGGCGGCGAGTGCCGCCCCACCGGTCTCCGCCGCGCCCACGCCCGCGTCAGCTCCTGCCCCTGCTCCTGCCACCCCCTCTGGTGCCCCTGCTGTGACTGTCACCTCCCAGGCCCCGGCCGCCGCACCGGCCGCTCCTGCCCCTCAGGCCCCGGCCGCTCCCGCCGCCGCTCCCGCCGCCCAGAAGGCCGCGCCCCCCACCGAGGCCCCCGCGGGCCCCGAGCTGGTGACGCTCCGCGGCCCGGCTGCTGCCGTCGCCAAGAACATGAACGCCTCCCTCGACGTGCCGACGGCCACCTCCGTCCGCGCCGTCCCGGTGAAGCTGCTGTTCGACAACCGCATCGTCATCAACAACCACCTCAAGCGCGCCCGGGGCGGGAAGATCTCCTTCACGCACCTGATCGGCTACGCGATGGTGCAGGCGATCAAGGCCATGCCGGCCATGAACCACTCCTTCGCCGAGAAGGACGGCAAGCCGACCCTGGTCAAGCCGGAGCACATCAACTTCGGTCTCGCGATCGACCTGGTGAAGCCCAACGGCGACCGTCAGCTCGTCGTCGCCGGCATCAAGAAGGCCGAAACCCTCAACTTCTTCGAGTTCTGGATGGCCTACGAGGACATCGTCCGCCGGGCCCGCGTCGGCAAGCTGACGATGGACGACTTCACCGGCGTCACCGTCTCGCTGACCAACCCCGGCGGCCTGGGCACCGTGCACTCCGTGCCCCGCCTGATGCCCGGACAGTCGGTCATCATGGGCGTCGGCTCAATGGACTACCCCGCCGAGTTCCAGGGCACCTCGCAGGACACCCTGAACAAGCTGGGCATCTCCAAGGTCATGACCCTGACCTCGACCTACGACCACCGGGTCATCCAGGGCGCGGCCTCCGGCGAGTTCCTGCGCATCGTCGCGAACCTGCTGCTCGGCGAGAACGGCTTCTACGACGACGTCTTCGAGGCGCTGCGGATCCCGTACGAGCCGGTCCGCTGGAACCGGGACATCGACGCCTCGCACGACGACGACGTCACGAAGGCCGCCCGCGTCTTCGAGCTGATCCACTCCTACCGGGTCCGCGGCCACGTCATGGCCGACACCGACCCGCTGGAGTACAAGCAGCGCAAGCACCCCGACCTCGACATCACCGAGCACGGCCTCACCCTGTGGGACCTGGAGCGCGACTTCGCGGTCGGTGGCTTCTCCGGCAAGTCGATGATGAAGCTCCGCGACATCCTCGGCGTGCTGCGCGACTCCTACTGCCGCACCACCGGCGTCGAGTTCATGCACATCCAGGACCCGAAGCAGCGTCGCTGGATCCAGGACCGCATCGAGCGCCCGCACTCCAAGCCGGAGCGCGAGGAGCAGCTGCGGATCCTGCGCCGGCTGAACGCGGCGGAGGCCTTCGAGACCTTCCTGCAGACGAAGTACGTCGGTCAGAAGCGGTTCTCGCTGGAGGGCGGCGAGTCCGTCATCCCGCTGCTCGACGCCGTCATCGACTCGGCCGCCGAGGCCCGCCTCGAAGAGGTCGTCATCGGCATGGCCCACCGCGGCCGGCTGAACGTGCTCGCGAACATCGTCGGCAAGTCGTACGCGCAGATCTTCCGCGAGTTCGAGGGCAACCTCGACCCGAAGTCGATGCACGGCTCCGGCGACGTCAAGTACCACCTGGGCGCCGAGGGCACCTTCACGGGCCTCGACGGGGAGCAGATCAAGGTCTCGCTCGTCGCGAACCCCTCGCACCTGGAGGCGGTCGACCCGGTCCTGGAGGGTGTCGCCCGCGCCAAGCAGGACGTCATCAACAAGGGCGGTACGGACTTCACCGTCCTGCCGCTGGCGCTGCACGGCGACGCGGCCTTCGCGGGCCAGGGTGTAGTCGCAGAGACGCTGAACATGTCGCAGCTGCGCGGTTACCGCACCGGCGGCACCGTCCACGTCGTGATCAACAACCAGGTCGGCTTCACCGCCGCCCCGGAGTCCTCGCGTTCGTCGATGTACGCGACCGACGTGGCCCGCATGATCGAGGCGCCGATCTTCCACGTGAACGGCGACGACCCGGAGGCCGTGGTCCGCATCGCGCGGCTCGCCTTCGAGTTCCGTCAGGCGTTCAACAAGGACGTCGTGATCGACCTCATCTGCTACCGCCGCCGCGGTCACAACGAGTCGGACAACCCGGCGTTCACGCAGCCGCTGATGTACGACCTGATCGACAAGAAGCGCTCGGTGCGCAAGCTGTACACCGAGTCCCTCATCGGTCGCGGCGACATCACGCTGGAAGAGGCCGAGCAGGCGCTCCAGGACTTCCAGGGCCAGCTGGAGAAGGTCTTCGCGGAGGTCCGCGAGGCCGCGACGGCTCCGGCCGTCGGTGCTCCGGTGACGCCCGCGCAGACCGCGCAGGAGTTCCCGGTCGAGGTGAACACCGCGATCTCGCAGGACGTGGTCAAGCGGATCGCCGAGTCCCAGGTCAACATCCCGGACAACGTCACCGTCCACCCGCGTCTGCTGCCGCAGTTGCAGCGCCGCGCGGCGATGATCGACGAGGGCACCATCGACTGGGGCATGGGCGAGACCCTGGCCTTCGGTTCGCTGCTGATGGAGGGCACCCCGGTCCGGCTGTCCGGTCAGGACTCGCGCCGCGGCACCTTCGGTCAGCGCCACGCGGTCCTCATCGACCGGGAGACCGGCGAGGACTACACCCCGCTGCTCTACCTGTCGGACGACCAGGCCCGCTACAACGTCTACGACTCGCTGCTCTCCGAGTACGCGGCGATGGGCTTCGAGTACGGCTACTCGCTGGCCCGTCCGGACGCGCTGGTCCTCTGGGAGGCCCAGTTCGGTGACTTCGTCAACGGCGCGCAGACCGTCGTCGACGAGTTCATCTCCTCGGCCGAGCAGAAGTGGGGCCAGACCTCCGGCGTCACGCTGCTGCTGCCGCACGGCTACGAGGGCCAGGGCCCGGACCACTCGTCCGCGCGTCCCGAGCGCTTCCTCCAGATGTGCGCGCAGGACAACATGACGGTCGCGATGCCGACCCTGCCGTCGAACTACTTCCACCTGCTGCGCTGGCAGGTCCACAACCCGCACCACAAGCCGCTCATCGTCTTCACCCCGAAGTCGATGCTGCGTCTGAAGGCCGCGGCGTCGAAGGCGGAGGAGTTCACGACCGGTTCGTTCCGTCCGGTCATCGGTGACGCCACCGTGGACCCGAACGCGGTCCGCAAGGTCGTCTTCTGCGCCGGCAAGGTCTACTACGACCTGGAGGCCGAGCGGGAGAAGCGCGGCATCACCGACACGGCGATCATCCGCATCGAGCGGCTGTACCCGCTGGCGGGTGCCGAACTCCAGGCGGAGATCGCCAAGTTCCCGAACGCGGCGAAGTACATCTGGGCGCAGGAGGAGCCGGCGAACCAGGGTGCGTGGCCGTTCATCGCGCTGAACCTGATCGACCACCTCGACCTGGCGGTCGGCGCGGAGGTCCCGGCGGGCGAGCGGCTGCGGCGGATCTCCCGTCCGCACGGTTCGTCCCCGGCGGTCGGTTCCGCGAAGCGTCACCAGGCGGAGCAGCAGCTCCTGCTGAACGAGGTCTTCGAGGCGTAGTCGGCCCGAGCCCGCACGCGGAAGGCCCGGTCCCCCTCGGGGGGCCGGGCCTTCCGGCGTCGTCACGGCCACGGCCCTACGGTTGGGGTTCGAAGTCCCAGTAGGGGCGGGTCTGTCGGCGGGCGGACACGGTGTGGACGTGTTGCGGGCCCAGGGTGCGGGTGAGGGCCTTGATGCCGGCGTCCTCGTGCTTGGAGGCCTCGATGTCCTCCCGTACGGCGCGCAGGTCGGCGGCGAGCCCGATCCGGGCGCTGAGCGTCATCGGGTGGTCGGCGCCGAGGACGCGTTCGGCGTCGCGCAGGGTTTCGCGGCTGAGGTCGAGGGCGTCTTCGAGGCGGCCGGTGATGTTGCGGTGCCCGGTGGCGTTGAGGGCGCAGCCCAGGGTCCAGGGGTGCCGGTCGCCGAGGGCGCCGCGCATCCCGACCAGGGCCTGTTCGGCGAGGTTGAGGGCCTCGGCGCGTTCGCCCTGGGCGCGCAGGACCAGGCCGAGGTTGCCGACGGTGCCGATGCTGTAGGGGTGGGCGAGGCCGAGTTGGGACTGGTAGCCGCGCACGACGTCCTCGGAGATCCGGCGGGCCTCCTCGATGTCCCCGTACTCGCGCAGGTAGGTCGCGTAGTCGGAGGCGACCATCAGCGTCCAGGGGAACTCGGCGCCGAAGACGCGGGTGGAGCGTTCCAGGACGCTCCGCAGGCGGGCACCGGCGCCGGGGATGTCCCCGGAGCGGCGCAGGCACTGGCCGAGGTTGTGCTCGGCGCGCAAGGTCTGCGGGTGGTTCGCGCCGAGGACCTGGATGTGCAGCTTGAGGCCCTGCTCCTGGCGGGCCAAGGCCTCGCGGTAGCGGCCCATCAGACGCAACCCCATGGCGCAGCCGACGCCGGAGGAGAGGGTGGCGATGTGCCGGACGCGCAGGACCCGTTCGCGGCGGCGCAGGGTGTCCAGGTCGATGTCGTAGGCCTCCTGGTAACGGCCGAGGAGGCGCAGGGCGACGGCGACGTTGTTCTGGGCGTTGAGGGTGGTGGAGTCGTCCTCGCCGAGGAGTTCGCGGTAGGTCTCGAAGGCGTGTTCCAGGAGCTGTCGGGCCTCCTCGAACTTGGCGGTGCTGAGGAGGACGCCCGCGTAGGTGCTGGTGGCGCGGAGGGTTTCGAGGTCGCGGTCGCCGCGTTCGGCGACGAGCCGGTCGGCGACGGCACGGGCGAGGGTTTCGGCGCGGCGGAAGTGGCCGAGCATCCGCAGGGCGCCGCCGTAGTGGTAGCTGAGTTCGCGGACCTGGTCGTGGTCGTCGCCGAGCAGGGTCCGCCAGATGCCGTCGGTGCGTTCGGCCAGGCGCAGGCAGGTGCGGTACTCCCCGGCGAGGGTCAGGTAGCGCAGGCAGTGCAGCAGGAAGTTCTGGATGCGCGGGTTCGAACTGGTCAGTACGCCGGCGGACTCCAGGTGCGGGATGAGTTCGGCGTAGCGGGGCCAGAGCCTGGAGTCGGTGGGCCGGCCCGGGTCGGCGGCGGCGAGGACCTGGCGGACCGAGCGGGACAGTTGTTCGGCCTCCTCCTCGGCGAGGTTCTCGCGGACGATGTTGTGGACCATGCGGTGGAGTTGGACGGTTTCCAGGCCGCCGCCCTCCTCCACGGACAGGTCGGAGTACTCCAGGCGGACGACGGAGAACTGGACGAGCTTGTTGAGGGCCGCGTTCCAACGGATCTGGTCGTTGACGATCCCGGCGAGGTGCTCGGGGACGTCGTCGGCGGGGAACTCGCGCAGCAGCCGCAGCGGGACCCGGCCGGGGGCGAAGAACACGAACAGCCGGAGCAGGGCGAGGGCGTCGGGGAAGTTCTCCCGCACGTTGTTGAGGAGTATCGCCAGTGCGGTCGGGAACGGCAGCGGGTAGTCGTCGGAGAGGGTGACGGCCTCGTGGGAGTCCAGCCGGTGCTGGAGGAGGGTGAGGTACTCGCCGACGCCGATGGGCGAGTCGGCGAGCCATCCCGCGGTCTGGTCGAGGGCGAGGGGGTAGTCCTCCAGCGCCTCGGCGAGCTGGTCGGCCTCGTCGCCGGTGAGGCGGCCGGCCCGGCGGCGGATGAACGTGAGCGACTCGGGCCGTGCGTAGAGGGGTACTTCGACGAGGCTGGTGTGCCGGGCGGCCCATTCGCGGTTCCGGGAGGTGATGATCACGTCGCCGGCGCCGGAGGGCAGGAGGTCGGTGAGGTCGTCGGGGTGGTCGCAGCCGTCGAAGACCATCAGCCAGCGGTGGTACGGGGTGCCGCGCCGCAGGGCCTCCAGCACGGCCCGGATCTGCTCGCCGTAGCTGCCCGCGCCGAGCGGCAGGCCGAGGGCGGGCGCCAGGTCGGCGAGGCGTTCGCGCAGGGTGGGCCGGTCCTCGGCGGGGATCCACCAGACGACGTCGTACTCGGAGGCGAACCGGTAGGCGTACTCGGTGGCGACCTGTGTCTTGCCGACGCCGGACAGTCCCAGCAGGGTGACGGTGGACGCGCCGGGCGGGGCGTCCGTGAGGGCGGCCCGGAGCCGGCCGATGACGTCGTTGCGGCCGGTGAAGCGCGGGTTGCGGCGGGGGACCCGGCCCCAGATCTCGGGCGGGTCGTTGGGGAAGCGGGGTCCGCGGCGCCCGCTCTCGGTGCCGATCCGGTCCGTGGGGAGCTCCAGCCGGCGCAGCACGCGGTACTCGGCCTCGTAGGAGTCCAGGCCCCACAGGTCGGTCTTCTCCAGGGCGGCGACGGCACTGGGCAGCGGGGAGTCGGTCAGGCAGACGGCCGCGAACCGGTCGGGGTGGGAGGCGGTGACGGTGCGCAGCGCCGCGTTCCACTCCTCGTCGGTGTGGGTGCCGGCGGAGAAGTAGCGCTCGCTGAGCACGACGAGGACCTTGCCGCCGGCCCGGGCCAGGTCGTCGAGGGCGTCGGTCAGGCCGGGACTGCTCTGCGGATCCCAGCGTTGGAGGGCGACGCGGTGGCCGTGCTCCTCCAGGCGGTGGGCGATCCACACGGCCCAGGGCCGGTTGAAGCCCGCGAAGCTGATGACGAAGCGCTGCGGTTGGGGGGCTCCGTCGCGGTCGTGACGCGTACCGGTACCGGTCATGCGGCCGTCTCCCTGGGATCCGGGCGGTGGACGGGGTGGGGCGGGTACGGGGTGGGGCGGGACTGAAAAGGTACCGCAGCGGACGGGTCGTCAGGCCGCTGCGACGCCTCTCATCCCGCGGCGAACGCGGCGAGTTCGGGATGGGCCGCGCACCAGGCGCCGCGTTCGCGTTCCAGGGTCCGGCGGGCGGTGGCGTGCTGGTCCCCGGGGGGCGGCAGTTCGTCCATGGCCCGCTCCGCGATGCTCATCCCCTCGACGAACTCACTTCCGGTGACGGTGAGTTGCGGGTGGGCGCGCAGGATCGGCAGGACGGCGGCCACCTGGGCGCGGACCCGGGCGTGCTGGGCCCAGGCGCCGCGGGCCCCGTACAGGGCGGCGCGCTGCCAGTACCCGGCCAGGGCCAGGTGGGCGTACGCGCCGTGCAGCAGCCCCTCCAGCGGCCTGGGGTCGCTGCGCCAGGGCGCCCAGTGGCGGGGCGTGCGGTCGGCGGTGTGCAGGGTCAGGACGTCGGCCAGGGCGGCCAGCTTCCCGTGCTGCACCTCGTGGACGAGGGTCGCGGCGAGGGCGGGCGGGGCCTGCGCGCGGGCCAGGACCGACCCGGCGGCGGCGGGGAGCGTGGCGCCGCTGGAACGGGACCCGCCGGCCAGCGGGACCACGGAGCGCAGCAGTCGGGCGGCCTCCTCGGCGCGGGTGGAGTCGTAGCGCTCCAGGAGGGTGAGGGCGCCGGACCACTGGGTGTCCCAGCGCTTGTGCCCCTTGGCGGTGAGCCGGCGGGCCGGGCGGACACCGGTGGGCCCGCCGTCGGCGGGGGCGGCGGCCCGGTACGGGTCGAGGTCGTCGAGGGCGGTGACTCCGCCGGGCAGGGCGTGCAGGGGGAGGGTGTCGGCGCCGTCCCAGGAGCGTTCGGTGAGGGCGAGGGGGCCCGGGCGGTCGGGCCGCAGCAGGCCCAGGGTCGGCAGGACGAGCCGGCCGTGGACGGGTCGGAGCGTGACCTTGAAGCTGATCCCGGCGCGCAGGGCGGCGGCCACGGCGAGGGCTCCGAGGTGGCCGAGGTCGGGGGGCGGCCCCTGGGGTGCGTGCAGCCGGCGCAGGGTCTCCTCGGCCCAGACCCCGGTGGCGGGGTAGTGCAGGACGTCGCGGACGGCCTCGGGGTCCTGGCGTTCGGCCTCCTCCAGCAGTGCCCAGCGTTCCGCGGCCTCCGCGTCGGGGGCGGCGTCGAGGACGGCGCGCAGCAGGACGAGCCGCTTGGAGCGGCGTACGTCGCGCACCAGGCGGGTGCCTTCGGCGGAGGGCTCGGTGGAGGCGAGGGCG
Source organism: Streptomyces sp. NPDC040432 (assembly GCF_055595445.1). Lineage (NCBI taxonomy): Bacteria > Bacillati > Actinomycetota > Actinomycetes > Kitasatosporales > Streptomycetaceae > Streptomyces > Streptomyces sp. NPDC040432. The sequence goes on from NZ_JBVIVP010000002.1 coordinate 165,050, forward strand.
CGCAGCGTGTGGGAGCTGACGGCGAACCGGGCCAGGTCGGTCGGGGCGGGAGAACCCGCGGAGGAGGTGGGGCCGGCGGGTCGGGTGGGTTGTGGGGGTTGGGTGGGTTGGGCCGGTACGGCCGCCGCGCGGGGCGTCCGCCCGGCCCCACCGGCCGGCAGGGGTCCGGCGGAGTGGGATCCGGCGGGGTGGGCGGCTTCGGCCGGGTCGGCGGCCCCGGAATGCCGGTCCGCGGCGGGGCCGGGGGCGGCATCGGCGGAGGCATCGGGGCAGGCGGTGGCATCGGTGCGGGGCGTGGTTTCGGCGCGGTGGTTCATGAGGCGGCCCGTCCGGTGGTGGCGGCCGTGTGCAGGGCGCGGGCGACGTGGCGGATGACGGCCTGGAGGTCGGCGCAGTACACGGACGGCTGGCGGAAGCCCTCCCGCTCGCGGTAGCGGTGCGGGTAGTGCCCGCCCCCGCACACCTCGACGAGTTCGCAGGCCCGGCAGGCGGGCGCGAGCGCCTCCCGGCCGAGCTGGCGGGCGGCGAACCCTGGATGGTCGAGCAGTTCGTCGAAGCTGTGGCTGTCGAGGGTCATGCCCGTCGCGGCGGCCCCTTCGTAGGCGGACTTGAGGGAGTCGGCCTGCTCGATGCTGCCGTCGGTCTCGACGACCGCGGTCGTCACGGGGGCCAGGCCCAGCGTCTCGGTGGCGGCGGGCAGGCCCAGCAGCAGGGCGATGACCTCCTCGAAGATCCTGATCCGGGTGCGCCGTACGCCGTCATGCCACCAGCGTTCGAACACGGCCAGCAGCCAGTCCCCGTACGGGCTGGCGTGCCGCGACCAGCCGGGCGGCGGGGTGCTCCAGTTCGCGAGGGGCAGCAGCAGCCCGATGGCCGGCGGTTGGAAGGCCAGCAGGGACTCGTACGTCTCCACCGGGTCCTGGGTCACGTCCACCACGCACAGCACCCCGGCGTAGCTGTCGGGGTGCCGGGCGAGCAGTCGCAGGCCGCGGGTGGCCGCCCCGAAGCCCGGCCGCCCGGTGTGGTCGACGCGGCGGGCGTTGTGGGCGGGCAGACCGCCGTCGAGGCTGACACCGACGCGGATCCCGGCGGCGGACAACGCGGCGAGCCGGCCGCGGGTGAGCAGCGTGCCGTTGGTCTGGACGGCCGCGGTGACGCCGGTGCGCGGCGAGAGGCGGGCCAGCGCCGCCCGCACCGCCTCGACGGGCGCGGCCAGCGCGGCGGGCGGGCCGAGGAGGGGTTCGCCGCCGTGCAGGACGAGGTCGACCCGGGTCAGGGCGTGAGCGGCGGCGTGCTCGGCGATCCGCTCGGCGGCGCGCAGCGCGGTGGCGGGGGCCATGACGGCGGGGCGGGTGCGCCAGCCCTGGTCGGCCATCTCGTAGACGTAGCAATAGGTGCAGGCCAGGTTGCAGCGGCCGTGCGTCTTGAGGACGAACTGCCGGATCGGCTGCGGGCGGTGACCGGCGGCGCGCAGGGCGGGCACGTCGAGGCGGGTGTAGGGCCAGGGGGCGTGCCGCGCGTGGTGGGACGGGGTCCGGTGGGCGGGCAGCACGAGATCGCTCGTGATCGCATGGCTCATCGCCTGTACCTCCCGCTGCGGACGGTGCATCCCTGCCCTCCGGACCGGTCCGGCTAACGGCGGAAAGTGGTCAACTCCCCCTGTGGCCGGTGGTACTTCAGGCTACGCCGGAGTCGAAGGCGTTCAGGATCTCGGCCGGGTGCGTGACCCGTTCGACCATGCCCTCGATCACCTCGGCGAGCACCGGATGGTCGATCCCGCGCAGGGCGGCCAGATCGAGTCCCGAGAGGTCCGGCAACCGGCCGGGGCAGGGTCGCGCGGTTGCCGCCGTTTCCTGGCGTCCGGTCACCATGGGTTCCTGGTCCCCCTGTTGTCGGTCGGTCCACTGGCTCTTCCCGTCGCCCGGCGGGCGGAAACGACTCACAGGCCCGCCTCCAGGTCCCGTATCCGCGCCCGCAGGGCCCGCCGCCGATCGCCCGGCCGCCCCGTGTCGGGTCCGTCGGCGGCTCCCTCGTGGGGGTGGGAGTGCGGGCCGTCGTGACGCGGGTCGCGGCGGGGGTCGTGCGGGACGTCGTGCCGGGCCGCGGGCGGCTCGGCGCGGGTTCCGGCGTGGCCGCCGCCGTCGGCGGAGCCGGATCCGGACCCGGGCACGGAGTCGGGCACGGCCCCGTGACCCCCGTCCCGACCGCCGCCGCCCCCCTGGCCGGGGTCGTGCGCGGCACCGTGGTCGGAGGGGCGGCCGTCGGGGTCCGGGCCGGCGGAGGCCCGGCGGCCGTCCGAACCGGATTCCCGCCCGGGCCCGGACGCGGCACCGCGTTCCGGGTCCTGACCAGGGGCAGGCCCGACCCCCGGACCGAAGTCGGGCACGGCACCGTGCCCGGCGTCCCGGCCCGCCCACCGCCCGGTGTCCCGCTCCGTCTCCCGGCCGAAGTCGCCCGCCGGACCGTGGCCGGCGTCCCGAGCGGTGCCGGGCACGGTGTCCCGGCCGAAGTCGGCGACGGCGCCGTGCCCGGCGACCTGGCCGGGACCCGACCCGGCGCCCGGGGCTGCTCCGCCGCCGTGACCGGCCGCCTGCGGGGCCTCGTACGGGCCTTGGCCCGCGGAGGAGTCCGAGCCGCCGGAGCCCGCGGCCGGGGCGGGACCGCCACCCGAGCCGGACGGACCCGACGCCCCGGACGGGGGCGGGCCGCCCGAGCCCGAAGCCGGGGCAGGACCGCCGTCCGGCCCGGACCCGGGCCGGGGCTCGGACGGGGGCGGGCCGCCGGGGTCCGCGGGCCGCGCGGCGCCCGGGGTGGCGGGGGCGTCCGGGGTGCCGGGGGTCGGTGCGGCGGGATAACGGGCGTCGACGCGTTGCCAGAGTTCCAGCGCGGCCCGGTAGGCGTCGAGGGCGGCCCGGGGTCGGGCCAGCCGTTCCAGTACCTCGCCGCGGAGCTCCTGGACCCGGGCGGCGAGTTGGAGCGCGGTCTCCGCGCGGGCCTCCCGGTCGGCCTCCAGCGCGGCGCGCCAGGCCCTGCGGTAGGAGTCCGCGGCCCTGTCGAGCCGGTCGATGGTGCGGGTGTGCGCGTGGATCTCCTGCTGCACGTCGCCGTGTTCCCGCCAGGCGCGGGCCCGCTCCAGCGGCCCGTGGCCCTGCCGGGCGGCGAGTTCCAGCAGGTGCTCCGCCTCCCGCAGGTCGACGAGGTCCCCCTCGTAGGCGTGCCGCAGGCGCAGCCCGGCGGCGAGCCGCAGCAGCCGGTGCGCGGCGCCCGGATCGGACTGCGGCACCGCGGAGCGGCTCTCGCGGAGCACCCGCACGGCGGCGGAGACGAACCGTTGCCCGTCCGGGGTCCGTGCCCGCTCCAGGAGTACGTCGCCCCACTCGGGCAGCAGTTCCGCGAACGCCTCGCCGTCCCGGGGGCTCAGCCGCCTGGCCCTCCCGTACACCTCGGCCGCCGCCTCCAGGGCCACCGGATCGGCGTCGCGGGCGTACCGGGCCCGGTGCACCCTGGCCAGGCACAGCAGCCCGGCCAGGCGCAGTTCGGGATCCCCGACGGTCTCGTCGAGGGCCCGCACCAGCTCCCGGGCGGCCTCCTCCAGCCGCCCGGGCAGGTACCGCAGGGCGGTGGCCAGCTCCACCCGGACACGGGCCGGCGGGCCGACGCCGTCGGGGGCCGTACCCGTCGGGTCCACGTCATCCGGATCGGCGGTGTCCGGGTCCGCGGTCTCCGGGTCGGTGTCGGTGCGGGAAGCGGCGCCCGAGAGCGTCACCAGGACCGCCGTCAGGACGGCCGTGGCCTCCTCGGCGAGTGCCGTACGGGTGGCCGGGTCCGGCGTGCGGGGCAGCAGGGCCAGTAGCACCCGCCCGAGGGCCAGCCGCAGTCCTGGATCCGCGTCCCCCACCCCCGGACCCGCCGCCTCCACGGCCGGACCGGCCTCCTCGCCCGAGCCGGCGGCGATGTCGTGCCCACCGGTCCCAACGCTCTCACCGGTCTCACCGGTCTCACCGGCCCCAACGCTCTCACCGAGACCATCGGCCCCACGGGCCTCAGCGGTCCCACCGCCCCTGCCGTCCTCCCCCGCCGCGCCGTCCCCGCCGTGGGCATCGCCGCCCGTCCCGGCCACCCCCCCTGCCCCGCCTGCCCCATCCGTCCCGCCGTCCTCGACGAACCCACCGCCCCCGCCGCCCCCACCGCGCGAAGCCACCCCATCGGGCCCGTCGGGCCCATCGGCCCCACCACCCCCGCGCCGCTCGCCTCCCGGGGCGGGCCCCGGCCCCTCCCCCGGCCCGTTCGGCGCCGTCAGGGCCTCCAGGGCCGCGCGGGCCTCCCGTAGCGGGGCCGGGTCGTCGCGGAGGGCGGCCAGCCGGATCAGGGTGCGGGAGCGCCGGACCGCGCAGTCCCGGCGCAGCCCGGGGTCCGGCGTGGCGGCGCCCGCCGCGGCGAACTCCCGGTCGGCGGCGGCCAGCAGCTCCGCGTCCCCACCTCCCGTCAGGGCCCGTTCGTACAGCACCCGGCCCAACAGCGACCGCGCGGTCGGGGTGTGCAGCCCGGTCACGGCGCGCTGTGCCTCGTCGAGGAGCTCGGGGTCCCGCTGCGCCGCCCACAACACGAGCAGGGCAGCGGTCAGCGCGGCCTCCGCCTCCTCGGGCGGGTCCTGCGGCCCGGCGGGCAGCGCGACGGCCCGCCGGAGCAGGGCCACGGCCTCGTAGGGGGCGCGGGCGTCGCCGTCCGCGAGCCGGTCGCGAGCCGCCCGTACGGCGCGGGCCCGGCCGGGCGGGGGCCCGGCCGACACCGGCCCGCCCGCCGGGTGCTCCTCCTCGGGCGGTTCGGGCGGGCCCGGCAGGTAGCGGCGCACGACCCTCGCGGAGACGTGCGCGAAGGCCTGCGGGAGCTGTCCGCCGGGGGCGCGCGCCGGGCCGGGGTCGGACGGCGCGGACGCCACCCCGGTCAGCTGCGAGACGGCGAGCGCGGGGAAGTTCCGTACGCCCCGACCGAAGTGGGCGAGCACGTACTCGGAGCAGTGCTTGAGCACCAGCGCGGCCTCGTCCCGGCCGAGCGGGCCCAGCAGCACGTCCTGCACGCCGGGCACGAACTCGTACCACTGGCCCGGCACCTCCCCGGTGCGTCGCAGCAGTCCGCTCAACAACACCTCGGCCAGGTCCGAGGGTTCGGAGTCGGGCAGCATCGTGCGCTGCACGAGCCGCATCACGGGCAGCGTCAGTGGAGCGGCCGCCAGGTACACCGCGAGCTGTACGGCGCCGGGCGCGGCCGACGCCCGGAAGCGGGCCACCAGTTCGCGCGGCGGCCGGGCGACCCGGGGCAGCGGGACGGGCGCGGCCGGATGGCGGGCCTGGACCCGGCCCACCTCGGCCGGTACGGGGCCGGTGCCGAGGCCGGCGACGAGCCGGGCCCAGGCGCCGAGCGCGGTCGCGTTCGGCGGGAGGACGGGTACGGTCAGCCCGCCGCCGGGCCGACCGGGACGCGGCGGCCGGTCCCGGCGGAACCGCAGCCGGCCCCCGCCGGGGCCGCCCGCCCCGTCCTCGGTGCGTTCCAGGACCCCGCGCTCGGTCGGCAGCCAGCTGCGGCCCCACAGGCGTTGCGGCAGCGGCTGGACCACGACGCAGGGGGTGCACTGGGCCCACCGGTACAGCAGCCGCTGCGCCTCGCCCTCGCGCCACAGCGGTCCGGCGCAGTCGGACACCACCATGGTCAGGGCCCGTCCGGTGGGGTCGCGCAGTTGGTCGCCCGAGCGCAGGCCGACGCCGGGCGCGGGGCCGCGGCCGACGGCGGGGGTGCCGTCGGCGAGGCGGTGCAGGCGGTGGACCTGGACGTCCCGGAAGGCGCCCAGCCGTTCGCAGACCGTCCTCAGTTCCTCGAACATCTCCTGCCACACCGCCATCGACGGGGAGGCGTCCATGACCAGGCGGACGGTCGCCTCGCGCCGGCTCTCCGGCCGGAACACGGGGATGACCAGGCCGAGGGCGCGGGCGCTGGCCTCCGCGGTGGCGTTCTCGTCGAGGACGGTACGGGTGGGTCGGCCCGGCGGGCGGTGGCGTTGGAGGGCGCGCAGGGCCCGCTGGATGTCGAGGATCCGGGGCAGGGCGGCAGCCCCGGGAACCCGTACGGGCACGGCGTCGCCGACGGGTACCTCGGTGTCCGCCGCGGTGTCGGAGGGCACGCCCGGCCCGTCGGCGTACAGCCCGACCGGATCCTCGACCTCCGGTTCCGCGGGGACCGGGCCCGGGGTTTCGGGAGCCGGCGGCGCGATCCCGTCCGGGACTCCCGGCCCGGGGGCCGGTCCGGGGCGTTCGGCCGGCGCCTCGGCGTCGGGACCGGGCCGCGCGGGTGGGCGGGTGCGCGCGGCCAGCCACAGGGCGTCGGCGAGCTCCTCGGCGGACGGGTCGAGCCCGGCGGCCCGCAGCAGTACGGCGAGGGTGCGGACCTCGGGGTCGGAGGGCGGTGGCGGCACGGCTGCGGGCACGGCCGGTCACCTCGGGCGGTCGAGGCGCTGGATGAGCAGGTCGGCGAGGTCCTCCCGGGTGGGCGGGGCCGCGTAGTGGGTGAGGTAGATGGCGTTGAGCAGTTGGTCGGCGGCGACGAGTTCGGTGCGGGAGCGGCTGAGGAACTCGCGGATCAGTTCGGCGCCCAGTTGCGCGGCCTCCTCCCCGAGGTGCGCCCTCACCATGGTGGCGAGGCGTTTCTCGCCGGGCTGGCCGAGCTTGAGCTGGATGCAGCGGCGCAGCAGCGCGGCGGGGAAGTCCCGTTCCCCGTTGCTGGTGAGGATGATGAACGGGAAGGCCCGGCAGCGCACTCGCCCGTTCCGTACGGTCACCCGTGCCCCGTCGTCGGTGAGGACCCGCACCTCGGGTTCGGTGTCGGCGACGCGTTCCAGCTCGGGGAGGGTGAACTCCCCTTCCTCCAGTACGTTCAGCAGGTCGTTCGGCAGGTCTATGTCGCTCTTGTCGAGTTCGTCGATGAGCAGCACGCGGGGTTTGTCGGTGGGCAGCAGGGCCGTTCCGAGCGGACCGAGCCGGATGTACCTGCCGATGCCGTCGGCCGGGCCCGGCCCGCCGCCGGCGCCCGCCGCGTGTCCGGCGCCGGCGGCGATCTGGACGTCCTGGAGTCGGGCGAGGGCGTCGTAGCGGTAGAGCCCTTCCTGGAGCACGGTCCGCGACACCACGGGCCAGCGCAGCACGCGGCCCAGTTTCAGTTCGTGCGCGACGGCGTGAGCGAGGGTGGACTTCCCGGTTCCGGGGTGGCCGGTGACGAGCAGCGGCCTGCGGAGGTAGAGGGCCGCGTTGACGGCCTCCAGTTCCTCCGGTTCGGGCCGGTGCAGTTCGGCGGCCTGCCGGTGGGCGCCGAGCCGGCGGGCGACGTTCCCGTCCGGGGCGGTCGCCGCGCCGCAGGGCTCCTCGACGGGGCCGCCGTCGAAGTCCCGCCAGGGCGGCGGGTCGGGCAGCGCGTCGATGCCGTCGTGGGGTTCGCCCACGCCCCGGTAGATGAGCCATTCGTCGTTCACGGCCGTCCCCTCCCTCGATGCCCCACCGACACCGGACCGCCCGCGCACCCGCGCCGGCCGCCTGCTCCCCGTTCCCGCCGGGTTCCGTACGCCCCGGGCCCCGGATGTCCCCGCCCCCGCGGACGCCCGTCCCGTGCCGGGCCGCCCGGTCGGCGGCGCGCCCGGCTCACAGGTCGCCCTGGAGGGGTTCGTCCTCGGGCAGGGCCCGGGCCGGGTCCTGCCAGACGAGTGCGGTGCCGGCCGCCCAGTACGCGTCGGGGTCGGCCCCGTCGGCCCGGGCCCGCAGGGTCCGGAGCCGTAGGGGGAGCACCGCGCCCCGGCCGGCGTCGGCCAGTTCCTCGCGCAGCCCGCGGTGGAACGGCGCGCAGGAGGCCCCGGGGTCGCCGGGGGGCCGTCGGCACACCGTCACGCCGTAGCCGGCGTCGCGTACGAGGTGCAGTGCGCCCAGGGTCGGTTCGGTGCCGGGTTCCCGGCAGAGCACCGGGACGGTGTTGTCCGTCAGCCCCCGCAGCCACTCCGGGGACGGGCTGCGGGCCCGGCCCCGAGCGCAGTCGGCCCGCTGGTCCAGCAGGGGGCCCGCCTGGACCCGTGTCCAGCGTCGGTCGGCCGGGGCCGCCGCGGCGTCCGCGGGGTCCGTGGGGGCTGCGTCCCACCCGGCCGGGTGGCGGAGCACCACGGGCCGTTGGACGCCCACCGGGACCCCGCCCGACAGGGTCCACTCGTCGACGGGCAGTCCGAACAGTTCGGGCTCGACGGCCACTTCCAGCAGGGCGGGGGCCTCGTGCGTGTCGCAGCGCCGGAACCCTTCGGCGAGCGGGGCCCGGAGGGCATCGGGGAGTCCGGCCGGGGTCGCCCGTACGCCGGCGGCCACGGGGGTGACGCGGCCGGGCCGTGCGGGGCCCGCGAGCACCGAGACCCGCCAGTCGTAGACGTCCTCCCAGCCGTGGGCCCACACCTCCAGCAGCACGGAGGGTCCCTCGGGAAGGCCGCCGCGCCGGCGGGCGGGGCCGTGGACGGCCTGGCCGGCGCGGGCCCTGCGGCGCCGTTCGCGTGCGGCCAGGCCCTGCTCGTGGCGTTCGGCCAGTTCGCGCCGCAGCGGGCGGGAGAGCCGCTCGGCGGTGACCCGCACCCAGTCCCACAGTTCCTCGTCGGCGCCCGGTGAGGGGGGCTCGCGGTGGTCGGCGACGCTCACGTCCGTCGCGTAGCGGAGCATCGCCGCGGCCTCGCCGCCCGCGCCGGGCGGGTCGTGCAGCAGGCCGAGTCCGTCGCGCCAGCTGAGCGGGGCCGGCAGTCCCGTGTCGGGTTCCTCGCCCCGGGCCTGCTCGGCGAGTTCCCGGACGGCCTCGGAGGAGCCGGGCGGCGGGAGTTCGGCGAGGAGCCCGCACAGGGTGGTGCGTTCTCCCGGGGTCAGCCGGCCGCGTCCGCCGTGGCGGTCCGCTTCGCCGGCGGGGAGTTCGTCGTGGACGTCGGTCCAGGTGCGGCGGCTGTCGAGATCGCTGAGGTGGCGGTCGTAGTGGTACAGGTCGTGGGCCTGCATGACGCGCCGGTACAGGCCGGTCCGGCCGTTCGCCGGCATCGGCAGGGTCCGTAACCGGTCGACGGACACGGCGAGTCCGCCGCCGCCGGCGGACCGCCGGGCCTTGACGACGCCGACGACCTCGCCGCGGGTGAGGTCGACGACGGGGCCGCCGGACATACCGGCCTCGATCTCGTCCTCGTCGCCGAGGCGGATCGCGGCGCCGTTGCCGGCGGTGCCGCGCAGGCGGGTGGTGCGGCCGGTGATCTCGCGGATTCCGAGTTCCTCGGTGCAGCCGAAGTAGGCGGCCTCGTCGAGTCGGGGTCCGGCCCGGTCGGTCAGCCAGACGCAGGCGTGCGAGACGGGCGAGAGGACCCGGACGAGGGCCAGGTCGGGCAGGTCCCACAGGGCCCGCCGCCCGGGCCGGTGTTCCTCCAACCGTTCCGGGAGGACGCATTCCACCCGGCCGGTGACCGTGCCCGTGGTCCCGGTGGCTCCGGCCGACGCCCCGGAGAAGAAGGTGATGCCGACCTCACGCCCGGCCAGACGCACCGCAGCACCCCCTTCGCCGACCACGTGCGCACACGTCAGGACCCAGCCGGGGGCGATGAAGAAGCCGCTGCCCCAGGTGGGTCCGGTCCCGTCGTTGCCCGGGTTCTCATACCCGCCCGGGGGCGCGTGGACGCGTACCGTGGCCGCCCGGACGAGGGGCTCCAGGAGCTCGAAGGCGCGCGCGGACCCCGCCGTGCGCCCATCCGGCATCCCCAGACCCCCGCCCCCCGCTCATCCCACCGAGAACGTCCAGGCTAGCCCCGGTGCACGGGACGGCGGGAGGTCTCGCCGTAAGGCGGATTATCCTGGCGGGAAACACCCCCATCCCGACACGGCACGGAGCCCGACTTGTACTTCACCGATCGCGGCATCGAGGAGCTGGAGAAGCGGCGCGGCGAGGAGGAGGTCACTTTCGAGTGGCTCGCCGAGCAGCTCCGCACGTTCGTCGACCTCAACCCGGACTTCGAGGTTCCGGTGGAGCGCCTGGCCACGTGGTTGGCCCGTCTCGACGATGACGACGAGGACGAGGAGTAGGACACCCGGCGCCTCCGCCCGCCCGGCCGCGGGGCCGCGCGCGCCTCGTCCGCGACCCCTCGCACCTCGTACGCTCCCGGGTGCGGCCCGCGCGCGGGTGCGCACCGGGAACACGACGACGGCCCGACCGCGCGGTGCGGTCGGGCCGTCGTCGTTTCGCGCCACCGGGGGCAGCGCGCGGGAAGCGGGGTGGCCCGGATCAGGCGGCCTTGGTCTCCCAGAAGATGCGGTCGATCTCGGCGATGAGCTCCAGCGCCTTGGCGCCGGTCGCCGGGTCGTTGGACGCCTTGGCGGCCGAGAGGGCCTTCAGGGTGTCGTTGACCAGGGTGTGGAGCTGCGGGTACTTCTCGAAGTGCGGGGGCTTGAAGTAGTCGCTCCACAGCACCGAGACGTGGTGCTTCGCGAGCTCGGCGCGCTGCTCCTTGATGGTGATGGCGCGCGCACGGAAGTCCGCGTCGTCGTTGGCCTGGTACTTCTCCTGGACGGCCTTGACGGACTCGGCCTCGATACGGGCCTGGGCCGGGTCGTACACGCCGCAGGGCAGGTCACAGTGGGCGGAGACCTTCGCCTTGGGGGCGAAGAGGCGGGAAAGCATGGAGTTTGTCCTCCTCGTGATCGTCTTCTCAAGAGGGGAGATTACTCGCTGGGAAAGAGGAATTCGCCGTCGCCCCCATGGGCTTAGGACAAAAGTCCAGGGTCGTACGAGGAGTGGTGAGCGAACGTACGGGGCCGTGCGGCACCATGCGGGCAGGGAAGAGGAGGGCTCGAATGGGGCAGAACAGGCGCTCGCGGGCGCGTTTCGAGGTGGTGGAGGTGACGGGCCCGTCGATGGTGCCGACCCTCGTGCACGGGGACCTGCTCGTGGTCCGTCACGGGGCGCTGGTCCGGCCGGGTGACGTGGTCGTGTTCCGGCATCCGCTCCAGCAGGACCTGTTGGTCGTCAAGCGCGCGGCCGAGCGCCGCCCCGGCGGCTGGTGGATGCTCGGCGACAACCCGTTCAACGAGTCCGGGGACAGCACCGACTACGGGGCCGTGCCGGAGGAGCTGGTGCTGGCGACGGCCGTGCTGCGGTTGCGGCCGTTCCCGGCGGGTCAGCGTTCGCTGAGGGCCCGGCTGTCCTGGGCGGCGTCGGCGTTGCGGGTGCTGCGGGCGGATTCCTCGGCCTCCAGCCGCTTGCGGGCGCGGTAGGCGGCGACGTTGGCGCGGGTGGCGCAGCGGTCGGAGCAGTAGCGCCGGGAGCGGTTGGTGGAGGTGTCGAGGTAGGCGTTGCGGCAGGGCGGGGCCTGGCACAGGCCGAGGCGGTCGGGTCCGTGTTCGGTGAGGTGGAAGGCCAGGCCCATGGAGGCGATCGCGGCGTAGCCGGCCGAGGCGTTGGACGGGTGGTCGGCGAGGTGGATGTGCCAGTCGGGGCGACCGTCCGGTCCGACGAGTTCGTGGCCGGAGACCTGCGGGCTGACGGGGAACTCCATGAGCAGGGAGTTGAGGAGGTCCACGGCGAGGACGTGGTCCCCGCCGTCGGCGGCCTCGAAGACGGATCGCAGTCGGCCGCGGACGTTGCGGAACCGGGTGACGTCGGTGTCGGTGACCCGGCGCGCCATCTGCACGCTGGCCCCGAAGAGGGCGCGGACGTCGTCCACCGAGGTGAGCGAGTCCTTGTTGCGGGCCGGCTCCTCGGTGTTGACCAGGCGCACGGCATAGTCCGAGTAATGGGCCAGTTCCACTTGTAGTCCTTACGGCTGCGGTTTAGGGTGAGCGGGAGCCGAGGTAACGGCTGATACGTCTTCGAGGGTATTACGTACGGAGGACTTCAGGGTGACGGACGCGGTGACCGGCGCGATCGGTACGGACTGGCAGGCCTGGCAGGACAGCTGGGACCGGCAGCAGGAGTGGTACCTGCCCGACCACGAGGAGCGGTTCCGGGTGATGCTGGACATGGTCGAGGCACTGGTGGGTCCTTCCCCCCGGGTGCTGGATCTGGCGTGCGGTACGGGAAGTATCACGGACCGGCTGCTCAAGCGGTTCCCGTCGGCGACGAGTACGGGGCTGGATCTCGACCCCGCGCTGCTGATGATCGCCCGCGGCCACTTCGAGGGCGACGACCGGGTCACCTTCGTGACCGCCGACCTCAAGGACCCCGACTGGCGCGCGGCCCTCCCGCACGACTCCTACGACGCGGTCCTGACCGCGACCGCGCTGCACTGGCTGCACAGCCCCGACCTGGCGGCGCTCTACGGGCAGATCGCGCCCCTGGTCCGGCCCGGCGGGGTGTTCATGAACGCCGACCGGATGCCCGACCCCGCCGCCCCGCGCATCGGCGCCGCCGAACGCGCCCACCGGCACGCCGGCATGGACCGGGAGAAGGCCGACGGGGTCCTGGACTGGCGGCAGTGGTGGGAACTGGCGGCGGCCGACCCCGTGCTGGCCGGGCCGACCGAGGCCCGGTTCGCGATCTACGGGGAGCACGCCGACGGCGACACCCCCGACGAGGCCTGGCACGCCCGGACGCTGCGCGCGGCGGGCTTCGACGAGGCCCGCACCGTCTGGCGCTCCCCCTCGGACGCGCTGGTCCTGGGTCTGAAGTAGGAGACCCGCGCCGGAGCGGGAAATCGGCGCGGAAACGCCGCAGGGGCGGTACGGGATCCCGTACCGCCCCTGCGGCGTTTGTGCGCGTACCGCTCACAGCACCTTGGACAGGAACGCCTTCGTCCGGTCGTGCTGCGGGTTGCCCAGGACGTCGCGCGGGTTGCCGGATTCGACCACGACACCGCCGTCCATGAACACGAGGTTGTCGCCGACCTCGCGGGCGAAGCCCATCTCGTGGGTCACCACGATCATGGTCATGCCCGATTCGGCCAGGTCCCGCATGACGTCGAGGACGTCACCGACCAGCTCCGGGTCGAGCGCCGAGGTGGGCTCGTCGAAGAGCATCAGCTTCGGCTCCATGGCCAGCGCGCGGGCGATGGCCACGCGCTGCTGCTGACCGCCGGACAGCTGGGTCGGGTAGTTCCCGCCCTTGTCGCCGAGGCCGACGCGGTCCAGGAGCTTGACCGCGCGCGCACGGGCCACCGCCTTGGACTCGCCCTTGACCATGACCGGGGCTTCCATGACGTTCTCGATGGCCGTCATGTGCGGGAAGAGGTTGAAGCGCTGGAAGACCATGCCGATGTCCCGGCGCTGGGCCGCGACCTCGCTGTCCTTCAGCTCGTAGAGCTTGTCGCCCTTCTGCTTGTACCCCACCAGCTGCCCGTCGACCGAGAGCCGGCCGGCGTTGATGCGCTCCAGGTGGTTGATGCACCGCAGGAACGTCGACTTGCCGGAGCCGGACGGACCGACCAGGCAGAAGACCTCCCGGGGCGCGACCTCCAGGTCGATGCCGCGGAGGATGTGGGCGGCGCCGTACGACTTGTGGACGCCTTCTGCCTTGACCATCGGCTGGGCGGTCACTTCGCCACCTCCGTACGGCGGAACATGTTCAGGTTGGCCTTCAGCCGCTCGAACGGCGTGGGCGGCAGGCTGCGCAGCGAACCGCGGGCGTAGCGCCGCTCCAGGTAGTACTGCCCGACGCTGAAGACGCTGGTGAGGGCGAGGTACCAGATGGAGGCGACGAAGTACATCTCGATGACCGCGCCGGCCGTGCTGCCGATGTTGGAGCTGGCCCGCAGGAGCTCGGTGTACTGCACCGCCGAGACCAGGGACGAGGTCTTCAGCATGTTGATGAACTCGTTGCCGGTCGGCGGGATGATCACGCGCATCGCCTGGGGCAGCACGACGCGGCGCATGGTCTGCGTCCGGGTCATGCCGAGGGCGTGCGAGGCCTCGCTCTGGCCCTCGTCGACGGACTGGATGCCCGCGCGGACGATCTCCGCCATGTAGGCGCCCTCGTTCAGGCCGAGGCCCAGCAGGGCGACCATGAACGGCGTCATGACGTCGACGGTCTCGTTCTTGTAGATCGGACCGAGGTTGATGTACTGGAAGATCAGCGGGAGGCTGAACCACACGAGGAGCTGTACGTAGACCGGGGTGCCGCGGAAGAACCAGATGTAGAGCCAGGACACGAAGCTCGTGACCGGGTTGTTCGAGAGCCGCATCACCGCGAACAGGATGCCGAGCACGAGGCCCAGCGCCATGGCGGAGATGCTGATGATGATGGTGTTGCCGAGGCCTGCGAGGACCGCCGGGTCGAACAGCTTGTCACCGACCGTCGCCCAGATGATCTTGCCCTGGGAGAAGGCGTAGACGAGCCAGGCGAGCAGGACCGCCACGACCACGGCGCTGATCCAGCGGCCGTAGTGGCGGACGGGGATGGCCTTGATGGCCTCGTAGGTGGTGCCCGAGGCGCCGGGCCCGGCCGGCGGGGTTGCGGCCGGACCCTTGTCGATCTTGTCAGTCACAATGACTGCCCTTCAGTGGTGCGCTCGCTCGGGAGTCACTTGCCTGCGTTGATCGTGGCGGACGGCACGGCGCTGTCCTTCACGTTCCACTTCTCCAGGACCTTGGCGTAGGAGCCGTCCTTGATGATGGCGTCGAGCGCTTCCTTGATGGCGTCGCGGAGCTGCGTGTTCTCCTTGGAGACCGCGATGCCGAAGAGGCCGACGTCGGCCTGCTGGCCGGCGACCTCGAAGTCGTTGCCGCCGCCCGAGGTCTTCGCGGTGTACGCGGTGACCGGGAAGTCGTTCAGGTCGGCAACGGCGCCGCCGGCCTTGACGCGGGTCTGCGCCTCGGCGTCGGTGTCGAAGGCCTCGATGGTGAGCTTCTTGTCGCCGCACTTCTCGGCCTGCGCCTTGAAGGTGTCCTCGTACGTGGTGCCGCGCTGCACGGCGACCGTCTTGCCGCAGAGGTCGTCGAGCGACTTGATGTTGTCCGGGTTGCCCTTCTTGACGAGGAGCGAGACGCCGGAGGAGAAGTAGTCGACGAAGTCGACGCCCTTGCCGATCTTGGCGCCCTTGTCGTCCAGGCCCTCCTGGCGCTTCTTGTTGTCGGTGATCGACGACATGGCGACGTCCTGACGGCCCGTCTCCAGCGAGGTGATCAGGCCGTCGAAGGTGCCGGAGGTGAACTGGAACTTCACACCGAGCTGCTTGCCCAGGGCCTCGGCGATGTCGGGGTCGACACCGACGATCTTGCCGCCGTCGACGAACTCCATCGGGGCGTACGCGGTGTCGGAACCGACCTTGACGACACCGGCGTCCTGGATCTTCTTCGGCAGCTTCGAGAACAGCGGGGCGCTGTTGTCGGTCTTGGCCGAGGGGGTCGAGGAGCCAGAGTCGGTCTGGTCGCCACAGCCCGTGAGGATCAGGGCACCGGTGACCGCGATCGCGCCGACCGCGGCGATCCGGGACCGGGCGGCGGTCGTACGACGGGTGGTGCTTGCGGTCATGAGCTGGTTCCTCCGGCAGGTGGAAAAGCATCCGAGAACGGTCGGGGCACGCACCATCGAGTGTCGCGACCTTGTGTGATTACGGCATCTTGCCATTCGGACTGACGCATTCAGGCTGCCCATAAGGTCAAAATCAGATAACGGGCGTACCCGATCACCCAACAGGACTGCGGGGAACGGCTGTCAGCGCCGCACAAAAGCCCGTGACCAGCCGCTTTCGCCTCAGTTTTTGCGGCGCGTCTCGTCTGCTGGACATCCAGGTTTGGACTTTTAGCCAAAACCCGGACAAGGAGCCTACGATCGTGCGGGAATCGACTCGTCCGGCCGAGCGTTCTTCGGGTAGAACAGATCCTTACACCCCTCATCCGGGGCTCAGGGCGCGCGTGCGGCGCGCCCGCGCGTACGAACCTCCCCTCCGCGGAGACGGTCCAACCGTCGACGAGGAGCACGGACGCGGTGCCCGCCCACCCCTTAACCAGGAGTGGCCACCCTCAACGATTCAAAGGACTTAAGGGGTCACACAAAGTGGCAGCGGAGATCGTCAACCCTCGCAGTGACAGCGCGACGGACAACAACCCCGACGCGGTGTTCGCACTGCACCGGGGCGGCAAGATGGCCATCCAGGCCACGGTGCCCGTCCTCAACAAGGACGACCTGTCCCTCGCGTACACCCCCGGCGTGGCGAAGGTGTGCAGCGCCATCGCCGAGCAGCCGGACCTGGTCAACGAGTACACCTGGAAGTCCAACGTGGTCGCCGTCGTCACCGACGGCACCGCGGTGCTCGGACTCGGTGACATCGGCCCGGAAGCCTCCCTCCCCGTGATGGAGGGCAAGGCCATTCTCTTCAAGCAGTTCGGTGGCGTGGACGCGGTTCCGATCGCACTCGCCACCAAGGACACGGACGAGATCATCGAGACGGTCATCCGTCTCGCTCCGTCCTTCGGCGGGGTCAACCTGGAGGACATCTCCGCGCCCCGCTGCTTCGAGATCGAGCGGCGCCTCCAGGAGGCGCTGGACATCCCGATCTTCCACGACGACCAGCACGGCACGGCCATCGTGACGCTGGCCGCCATGCGCAACGCCGCCAAGCTCACCGGGCGCACCCTCGGCGACCTGCGGGCCGTCATCTCGGGCGCCGGTGCCGCGGGCATCGCCATCGCCAAGATCCTGGTGGACGCGGGCATCGGCGACGTCTGCGTCACCGACCGCAAGGGCGTCGTCTCGGCGGACCGCTCGGACCTGACGGACGTCAAGGCCGAGATCGCGGGCCTGACCAACAAGACGGGGCGGACCGGCTCCCTGGAGCAGGCGCTGGCCGGTGCGGACGTCTTCATCGGCGTCTCCGGCGGCACCGTGCCCGAGGAGGCGGTGGCCTCGATGGCGAAGGACGCGTTCGTCTTCGCCATGGCCAACCCGAACCCGGAGGTCCACCCGGACGTCGCGCACAAGTACGCGGCGGTCGTGGCGACGGGCCGTTCGGACTTCCCGAACCAGATCAACAACGTGCTGGCCTTCCCGGGCATCTTCGCCGGGGCCCTCAAGGTCCGCGCGACCCGGATCACCGAAGGCATGAAGATCGCCGCCGCCGACGCCATCGCCGGCGTCGTGGGTGACGAGCTCGCCGCCGACTACGTGATCCCCTCCCCGTTCGACGCGCGCGTCGCCGAGGCCGTCTCGGCCGCGGTCGCCGCCGCGGCGAAGGCCGACGGAGTGGCCCGCCTGGTCTGATCCACGCGGAACGCAGCACCACGGGCGAGGCCCGGCCGGAACGTTCCGGCCGGGCCTCGCCCCTTTGTGCCGGACGGCCGCGCCCGCCCCCGCGGGTCCGGCGCCCGGCCGGTGCGACGAAGGCCTCACGACCCGGCCCCGGTAGCTCTGGAATCCGACCCTACCGAGCGGTAGCGTCGCGGCATGTTCGCTGCCTACGCCGCCCGAATCGACCGTGACCAGCCGCTGAGCGGCCTCGTACTGGGCGAACGCCCGGCGCCGGAGGCCCGTCCGGGCTGGGTCACCGTCGACGTCCGCGCCGCCTCCCTCAACCACCACGACCTGTGGTCGCTGCGCGGGGTCGGCCTCTCCGGGGACAAGCTCCCGATGATCCTCGGCTGTGACGCCGCCGGGATCGACCAGGACGGCAACGAGGTCGTCCTGCACTCCGTGATCGGCCAGAGCGGCCACGGTGTCGACCCGGACGAGCCCCGGTCGATCCTGACCGAGCGCTACCAGGGCACCTTCGCCGAGCAGGTGACCGTCCCCGCCTGGAACGTCCTGCGCAAGCCGGCCGAGCTGTCCTTCGCGGAGGCCGCCTGCCTGCCCACGGCCTGGCTGACGGCGTACCGGATGCTCTTCACCAACGCCGGCGTCCGCCCCGGCGACTCCGTCCTCGTACAGGGCGCGGGTGGCGGGGTCGCCACGGCCGCGATCGTCCTGGGTCGGGCGGCCGGTCTGCGGGTCTTCACGACCAGCCGCGACGCCGCCAAGCGCGAGCGGGCCGTGGAACTGGGCGCGACGGAGGCGTTCGAGCCCGGCGCACGGCTCCCGCACCGGGTGGACGCCGTCATCGAGACCGTGGGCGCCGCCACCTGGTCGCACTCGATCAAGTCGCTGCGGCCGGGCGGCACCCTGGTGATCTCCGGCGCCACCAGTGGTGACCGGCCCGCGCACGCCGAGCTGACGCGCATCTTCTTCCTGGAGCTGAAGGTCGTCGGCTCGACCATGGGCACCAAGGACGAGTTGGAGGACCTGCTGTCCTTCTGCGCCGCGACCGGCGTGCGGCCCGTCATCGACGAGGTGCTGCCCCTGGACCGGGCGCGCGAGGGCTTCGAGAAGCTGGAGTCCGGCGACCTGTTCGGCAAGGTCGTCCTCACGGTCTGATCACCCCCGCGCCGACGCCTCCGCACCCCGCCGTTCGTCAATGTGGGTTGACACCCCTCCCGTGTCAACCTACATTGACACGCATGACGGAAGCCACCGATCTCGCCGAACGAGCAGGAGACCGGGACCCCCGCGTGGGCCTGCGCGCCGTGGCCGCGCTCCGGCGGCTGCTGGAGCAGCTGGAGACCGTACAGGTGCGCAGTGCCCGCGCCCAGGGCTGGTCCTGGCAGGAGATCGCGGCCGAGCTGGGCGTCAGCCGGCAGGCCGTGCACAAGAAACACGGGAGGCTGTGATGTTCGAACGCTTCACCCGGGACGCCCGCGACGCCGTGTCGGGAGCGGTCGCGGAGGCCCGCCGGACCGGCGCCTCCACCGTGGCCGAGGAACACCTGCTGCTGTCCCTACTGGCCCTGGGCGCCCTCGACCCACTGGGCGTGGACCGGGAGTCGGTGACGGCCGCCCTCGCCGAGGCCCGGCGGCGCGGGGGCATGTCCCGGGCCGACGAGGAGGCGCTGGCCGGGCTCGGCATCGACCTCGGGGAGATCGTCTCCCGGATCGAGGAGAGCCACGGCTCGGGGGCGCTGGCCCCGGCCGCCCCGCGCCGGCGGACGCTGGGCTCCTCGCTGCGCTCCGCGCTGGGGCGCCCGGATCCCGAGCAGCGCCACTTCCCCTTCACCCAGGGCGCCAAGAAGGCCCTGGAGCAGTCCCTGCGGATCGCCCTGGGCCGCAAGGACCGTCACATCGGCACCCTGCACCTGCTGCTGGCCCTGCTGTCCCGACCCGGCACGGTCGCCGAGGTCCTCGCGGACCACGGCGTCACGTACGCGACGGCGGAGCGGGACACGGCCGCCTGAGGGGCGGGCCGGCGGCGGGTCTACGCCCCCGGGCGCAGCCCCGCCGCGATGCGGGTGGCGGCCGCCGCGAGGTGGGCGCGGGCCTCGGCCAGCTGGGCCGGGGTCACACCGTGGTCGCGGGCCGCGTCGCGCACGTCGTCGCGGAACCGGTCCAGCAGCCGGTCCAGGTCCCGCGCCGGGTCGGCCCCGGCCGTCAGGTCCTCGGCCCAGCCGTGGTCCGGCGCCGCCGTCCCGGCGGCCCGGGCGGCACCACCGTGGTCGGGGTCGCCCCCGTGACCCGGGTGGCCGCCGTGGCCGCCGTTGCCGCCGTTGCCGCCCAGCCAGGCTCCGGCCAGGTTGCCGAGGACCCCGCCCGGCTTCGTGAACTGCTCCTGGAGCTGCGCCGCGATCCGCTGGACCTCCTCGCGGGCCCGCTCCTGCGCCTCCTTGGCCTGCCGGCGGGCCTGCTGGGCCTCCTCGCGGGCCCGACGGCTCTCGTCCTTCGCCCGACGCGCCTGTTCCTTCCACTCGGCCTTGGCCTTGCGGAGCTCCTCCTTGGCGGCCTTCCAGGACTCGTCCTCGACCTGGGTCGCCGTCGCGGAGGCAGCGGCTGCCGCCCGCATCTCGCGCCGCAGGTCACCGGCGGCGCCCCGGACGTCGTCGCGGATCTCGGCGGCCAGCTCGGACACCGAGTCGCGGATCTCCAGCTCCAGATCGGCGAGTTCACCGACCCGGTCGGCGAGCTCGGCGCGGCCGGCCTCGGTGATCGAGTACACCTTGCGCCCGCCCTCGGTGGCGTGGGTGACGAGCCCCTCCGCCTCCAGCTTGGCCAGCCTCGGGTACACGGTGCCGGCGGACGGCGCGTACAGGCCCTGGAAGCGCTCCTCCAGCAGCCGGATCACCTCGTACCCGTGGCGCGGGGCCTCGTCGAGCAGCTTGAGGAGGTAGAGGCGGAGGCGGCCGTGGGCGAAGACGGGGGGCATGTCAGAGCACCTTCTTGTCGAGCTGGAGGGGGGCGTCGGCCTCGGCCTGGGGGCGGCGCAGGAGCGCGATGGCACCGGAGACCGTGGTGGCCCGCAGGGTGCCCGCGCCGGTGCCCAGGGTGCCGGTGATCCGCTTGGCACCGAACTGACCCGAGACCCGCAGGTCCTCGAAGGCGTTGGAGACGCCGCCGGTGGCGGTGTTGGCCTCCACCTTGGCGTCGGCGGGGTGCGGGAGGCGGATGGCGACCTCGCCGGAGACCGAGTTCAGGAAGATGTCCACCGGCTTCGGCGCGGCCGCGTCCGGGGCGAGGTCGATGAGCATGTCCCCGCTGACCGAGTCGGCCCGTACGTTGCCGCCGGAGCCGTCGACCACCGTCAGGCCGCCGGAGACCGAGTGGAAGCCGAGCTCACCGGTGACGGACTGCGCCTCGACGCTGCCCGAGACCGTGTGCGCCTTGACCCGGCCGGAGAGACCGACGAGCGTCGTGTCGCCCGAGACCCCGTTGACGTCGACCGGGCCCGCGATGCCCGACACGAAGGTCGCGGCGCTCACGGCGGCCACCTGGACGCGGGTGCCGGCGGGCACGGCGACGGTCACGGTGACGCTGCGCTCCCAGGCCTTGCGGCCGTCCTCGGACGACCCGGACCAGGCCTTCCACGGCTTGCCCTCGAACCACTTCTTGAAGCCCTGCGCACCGTTCCAGGGCAGGTCCTCGTAGGACAGGGTGAGCGCGCCCCCCTCCTGCACCACGAGCAGCGGCGGGCCGTCCACCTCGGCGACCTCCAGCCGGGCCGGGCCCTCGTCGGCGGCGACCACGTTGACCGTGCCGCCGACGACGCGCACGCGCAGCTCCGTCACCGGCTGCTCGAAGTCGAGCTTCTGGGGCGCGGCGACGGACCACGTCATCTGCTCTGTCATGGTGCTGCTCCTCCTCGTGGACGACGCACGCAACATATCGCGTCTCGTTGAGAACACGATATATCGCGGCTCGGGGAAGTCAAGCAGCATGTCGCGATACAACGGAATCCGCCCCGCGACACGCGACCGCCGCGGCCGGCGGCGGTGGGCGGGCGGGGTGGGGCCGCGCGCGGGGCGGGTGGGCTCAGGCCACCAGCAGCCGGTTCCCGTGGTGCCGGAGCCACGCCCGGTACGGCGGCGTGCTCAGGGCGACCTCGCGGTAGGCCGCGCGGAGGTCCTCGAAGACCTCGGCGTGCGCGCCCGGCCGGGTCGCGAGCAGCAGCCTCACGGCGAGGGGGTCCCCCGACAGCGGCCGGATGGCCATGTCCTCCCGCGGTCCGGACGTGGGCTGACAGGGCGCCACCGCCTCGCCCGAGACGATCAGGGAGGTGGCCGTGTGGTAGTCGGCGTGCAGGACGGGCGGGTCGAGGCCGGCCCCGGCGAACACCCTGCGCAGCCCGTCCCACTCGCCGTCCACGGAGGGATCGACGGTCCACCGGTCCCGCGCCAGGTCCGCCAGCTTCACGATGGACGAGCTCGCCGCCGGATGGTCCCGGGACATGGAGACGAACTGCGGCTCGCGTTCCATCAGCACGTGCAGTTGCAGCCCGGCCGGCACCCGGAGCGGGCTGCCCTCCACCTCGTGGACGAACGCCACGTCCAGCTGTCCGGCGTCCACCATCCGCAGCAGGGCGTTGGCCGAGACGTCGACGACCAGCGAGGTCTCCGCGTCCGGGTGTCTTCGGTGGAGTCTTCGCAGCCAACCCGGCAGGGCCCGGCTCGCGGTCGAGCCGATCCGGAGCCGAGGTCCGTGGGCGGCCGCCCGCGCCTCCGCGACCAGCGCGGCCATTTCGGCCAATAAGGGCCGGGCCCGTCCGAGTACCGTGCGCCCGAAGGGCGTTGGCCGGCAGCCCGTCCGCTCGCGCAGGAACAGCTCGCCGTCCAGGGCCCGTTCGATTCTCCGCAGTTGGGTCGTCAGCGAGGGCTGACTCACGCCGAGCTGCCGCGCCGCCTTGTGCAGACTGCCGGCGTCGGCGATGGCGCACAGCGCGCGCAGGTGCCTCACCTCAAGCTCCATGACCCGAGGGTAGGGCGGTGCCGGTGGCCCGCACCAGCCGCCGATAGCCCCCCGAATCCCGCCATTCTCACGCCAGTCGGCCTCCCGAAAACCTCCCGATAGGCCGGTGTTATCGGGCTCTGACATCATCCGCCGGCCCCATCCGCTCCCGCAGACTCCGGTACCGAACCACCACCCCCACACCGGATGAGTAGGAGCTCCCCCACATGCGCCACTCCCGCAAGGCCACTCTGGCCTCCGCCGTCGGTCTCGGCGTCGCCGCCGCGCTCGGCGGCATCGTCCCCACCGCCACCGCCGCCACCCCCGCCGGCTCCCCGTCCTCCTACGCGGCGTACGAGCGTTCGCAGGAGAACGAGAGCGCCAACCGCGCCTTCTTCGACGCCGTGCAGCGCTCGGTCGCCGAGCAGCGCGCGGCGAACCCGGGCGTCCTCGCGGTGACCGTCACCTACAACACCCGCAGCGCGCCCAGCTTCCGCACCCAGATAGCCAACTCCACGCGGATCTGGAACAGCTCGGTGACCAACGTGAAGCTCCAGGAGGTGTCCTCCGGCGGGAACTTCTCGTACCGCGAGGGCAACGACTCCCGCGGTTCGTACGCGAGCACGGACGGACACGGCCGGGGCTACATCTTCCTGGACTACCGGCAGAACCAGCAGTACAACTCCACCCGGGTGACCTCGCACGAGACCGGTCACGTGCTGGGACTGCCGGACCGCTACTCGGGTCCGTGCAGCGAGCTGATGTCGGGCGGCGGGCCGGGCACCTCGTGCCAGAACGCCACCCCCAACAGCAATGAGCGGGCGCGCGTGAACCAGCTCTGGGCGAACGGTCTGGCGGCGTCGGGCCTCGGTTCGAAGGGCTGACCGACCGGCGTACGACCTCCCCGCGGTCCCTCCGGAGGCGCCCCGCCGGGCCTTCGGAGGTGCCCCGCCGACGTCCGACCGGCGTCTCGACGGGGCTCCCGGGGGCCGGGCACGTCTGCTGCTCGTGCCCGGCCCTCGGGGCGACCGCTCCGGTGCGCACGGATTCCGGGACCGCCGGTCACGCCTCGGCGGCGGGCCGGTTCCCGCGCGCTCGGCGGGTCAGCGCTTGACGGTGTAGCAGGTGACCGTCTGGCCGCCGCCGAGGACGGTGCAGCCGGTCAGCTCCAGCGGGCGCACGCCGAAGCCGGCCCGGGACATCGGCATGCCGGTCCCCACGACGACCGGGTAGGTCTTGACGACGTACTCGTCGATCTCGTCGGCGAGCTGCCCGGCGAGGTCGGCGCCACCGCACAGCCAGATGCCGAGCCCGTCCCGCGCCTTGAGCTCGCGGACCTTCTCGACCACGTCCCCGGCGATCAGCGTCACCTGCTGGTCGGGGGCCTCGACGAGGGTGCGCGAGACGACGTACTGCTCGCTCAGGTGGCCGTAGGGGCTGGTCATACCCACCTTGAGGCCCGGCTCGTAGGTGCGGCGACCCATGAGGACCGCGTCGAACCTCTTCGGGGCGACGTCCTCGATGCCGAGCTGGGCACGGCCCAGGGCGGAGATCGTCTCCGGGTACTCGGCCGCCAGGTGGCCCACGAACTCGGGGTCGACGCAGGAGTACATGAACTCGGCGTCGCCGTCCGGGGCCCCGATGAAGCCGTCGACCGTGGTGGCGATGAAGTACGTGAGCTTGCGCAAGCGATTCTCTTCCACTGGACCGTGCCACCGCTCCGGGGCACATCAAGCAAAGTACTTCATCTGAAGTACTTTGCCCAGCTCCATTTTCGGGGAACCCGGGACGCGAGCGCCTCAGCCCCGCGGCTTGCGCCACATCGGCCACATCGGGGGCCCGTCGGGCAACTGCACGGTCCGGCCCGTGAACTCCCAGCCCAGCCGCTCGTACAGGCGCATGCTGCGCTCGCTGCTCGCCTCCAGGTACGCGGCCACCCCGTCGCGGTCGCAGCGCTCCAGCACCGGCCGGATCAGCTCGGTGCCCAGCCCCTCGCCCTGCCGGTCCGGCGCGACGGCGATCATCAACAGGTACTCGTGCTCCTCGGCGGTCGGATGGACCTCCCCGGTCAGCCGGCCGACCAGCTCACAGCGCTCGTTGTCCGGGTCGGCCACCGCGCGCATCCGCGCCGGGACCTCGTCCTCGCCCTCCGGCTCGCCCGCCGGGACCCGCAGCCACAGCGCGGCGGCGGCGCCGTCGGCGGTGCGCTCGATCCGGCCCTCCTCCAGGGCCACGTCCACGAAGACGCCGAGGAACTTGCCGTGCACGGCGGCCCGGTGTTCCGGATCGGGGAAGACCCAGGTGCTGACCGGGTCGTCCCGGAAGGCCTCGTCGAGCAGTCGCGCCACCGCGTCCCGCTCGGAATGATCCGCCTGGCGTATCTCCAGCACCACAGGTCACACCCTTCACTCACGTGTCAACAACCGTGAACGATCCTAGAGTTGACCCCCCGACGCAGAAAGGCCTGTTCCGGCACCACCGCGGTGCCGGAACAGGCCTCGGGCCCGGGAACCCGCGCGAGCCGCCGCGCTCGCCGTGAGCGGCGCGACGCACGCACTCGACGGGCGCGCCCGGCCCGCCCCCTACGCGTTCACTTCGTGCGCCGGGTGACGAACTCCGCCAGCGCCAACAGTCCGCCGGCCGCCGCGAGGTCCGGGACGGCGCGGGACAGTTCCTGCACCGCCCGGCCCATCCGGTCGGCTGCATGGGCCTGCGCCCAGTCGCGGCCGCCCGCCCGGTCCACCGCCCGGGCCGCGTCCCGTACGTCGTCGGCGGTCATCGGGCCCGCGTACAGGGCCGCGAGGTCGGCCCCCGCCTCGGTGCCCGAGGTGAGGGCGGCCACGACCGGGAGGGACTTCTTGCGCGCGACCAGGTCGGCACCGGCCGGTTTGCCGGTGTGTCCCGGATCCCCCCAGATGCCGATCAGGTCGTCGATCAGCTGGAAGGCCAGACCCGCCTCCCGGCCGAAGGCGTCCATCGCGTCGACCTCCTCCGGCCCGGCGCCGGCGTACAGCGCGCCGAGGGCGCAGGCGCAACCGAGCAGGGCCCCGGTCTTGGCCGTCGCCATCGTCAGGCACTCGTCGAGGGTCACGTCGGGCCGCCGCTCGAAGGCGCAGTCCGCCTGCTGCCCCGCGCAGAGCTCGATGACGCAGGCCGCGAGCCGGGCCGAGGCCGCCGCCGAGGCCGGGTGCGGGTCCTCGGCGAGCTGCCGCAGCGCGAGCGCCATCATGGCGTCGCCCGTGATGACCGCGTCCGGGATGCCGAAGACGGTCCAGGCCGTGGCCCGGCCGCGCCGCCGGACGTCCTTGTCGATGACGTCGTCGTGCAGCAGCGTGAAGTTGTGCGCCAACTCCACGGCCACCGCGGCCCGCACGGCGTCCTCGGCGACTCCGGGCGGCCCGCCCACGGCCTGCGCCGAGGCCAGCACGAGCGCCGGCCGGATGGCCTTGCCCGCGTTGCCCGCCGCCGGAGTGCCGTCCGCCTCCTGCCAGCCGAAGTGGTACATCGCCACGTCCCGCATGGAGCCCGGCAGGCTCTCGACCGTGCGGCGCAGCCACGGGTTGACCGTCTCCCTGGTGCGCTCCAGCAGGACCGCCGCTTCCTGCCCCTCGCCCGCGGCGAGGGCGTTGGGGGTCATCAGCGCCAGCGGCCGATCTCGACGTTCTCCAGGACGCCGAGCGCGTCCGGGACGAGCACCGCGGCGGAGAAGTAGGCGGTGACCAGGTACGAGATGATCGCCTGCTCGCTGATGCCCATGAAGCGCACCGACAGGCTCGGCTCGATCTCGTCGGGGATGCCGGGCTGGTGCAGACCGATCACGCCCTGCTCCTCCTCCCCGGTGCGCATGCACAGGATGGAGGTCGTACGGGCGTCACTGATCGGGATCTTGTTGGACGGGAAGATCGGCACCCCGCGCCAGGAGGGCACCCGGTTGCCGCCGATGTCGATGGCCTCGGGGTACAGGCCGCGCTTGTTGCACTCGCGGCCGAAGGCGGCGATGGCCTTGGGGTGCGCGAGGAACATCTTGGAGCCGCGGCGCATGCTCAGCAGCTGGTCCATGTCATCGGGCGTGGGCGCGCCGTCGTGGGGCTGGATGCGCTGGTCGTAGTCGGCGTTGTGGAGCAGGCCGAAGTCGCGGTTGTTGAGCATCTCGTGCTCCTGGCGCTCGCGCAGCGCCTCGACCGTGAGCCGCAACTGCTGCTCGGTCTGGTTCATCGGCTGGTTGTACAGGTCGGCGACGCGGGTGTGGACGCGCAGGACCGTCTGCGCGATGGAGAGCTCGTATTCGCGCGGTCGACCCTCGTAGTCGACGAAGGTGCCGGGGAGCACGGCCTCGCCCTGGTGGCCGGCGGAGAGGTCGATCGCGGCCTCGCCGTACTTGTTGGTGCGCTGGGCGGGCTGGGTGCGGACGTTCTCGACGTGCTCGCGCAGGGAGTCGACCCGGTCGGCGAGGAGCAGGAAGTCTTGGCGGGAGAGGACGAGGGCGGTGCCGGGGGTGGCGGCGCGGGCGGTGTACTCCCAGATCGCCTCGCCGTCGGTGAGCGCGTCCTCGCCGAAGTAGGCGCCGTCGGCGACGGTCCGCAGGACGGCGTCCTCGCCGTAGGGGCCGGGGCCGACGTGGTCGATGCGGCCGTGGGCGAGCAGGAAGACCCTGTCGGAGCTGTTGCCGAAGGAGGTGAGTTCCTGACCGGGCTCGAAGTCGATCTGCTGGCACCGGTTGGCGAGTTCGGTGAGGACCGCCTCGTCCTCGTAGTCGCGCAGCAGCGGCAGCTCGCCGAGTTCGGCGGGGATGACCTGGACCTGGGTCCCGGTCTTGATGAACTCCACGCGTCCGTCGCCGACGGAGTAGCTCAGCCTGCGGTTGACGCGGTACGTACCACCCTGCACGGGGACCCACGGGAGCATCTTCAGGAGCCACCGCGAGGTGATCTCCTGCATCTGCGGCGCGGACTTGGTCGTGGTTGCCAAGTTCCGTGCGGCCGAGGTGCCGAGACTGCGCTGCGGTGTCTGGGCTTCGGTTTCGGAACCTGCCTGGACCGACATGTCTTTCCCCTTCGATCACTCCATGGATATGCGGTACGAAAGCCTTCCAGTACGCAACGCAGCCGGACCATTACACAAAAGGGTGGGACTACTCCGTGTGGGTGTGGGCATGCTCTGCGGTCCGACCGGGCCGGAGGGATCGACTTCAACAGCTATTTCCGGCCATACCGCACGCACCGCGCACACCACGCGCACCGGTGGAGGCGGAATCACGACTTAACTTGCATACCCGATGCAAGGTTTCTACGCTGTGGGCATGCGGCTGACGCGATTCACCGACCTGGCGCTGCGCGTGCTCATGCGCCTGGCCGTCGAGGAGACGGACCTCCCCACCACCCGTGATGTGGCGGCGACCATGGAGGTTCCGTACACCCACACCGCCAAGGTGGTCGCCCGGCTCCAGCACCTGGGGCTGATCGAGGCACGCCGGGGCCGGGGCGGAGGGCTGACGCTCACCACCTCCGGACGCGCCGCCTCGATCGGCGCGGTGGTGCGCGAACTGGAGGGCACCGGCGACGTCGTGGACTGCGACGGCGCCACCCCCTGTCCGCTGCGCGGCGCCTGCGTTTTGCGCGGCGCGCTGCGCCGGGCCCAGGAGGCGTTCTTCGCCGCACTGGACCCGCTCACGGTGAACGACCTGGTGGCGAGCCCGACGGGACCGCTGCTGCTGAGCCTCTCGGGCGGATCCGGCACCCGGCCGTCCGGCCCCGACCGGGAAGGGGCCGAAGGGCCCGACATCACGGGCCGGATGGCCGGTTCGGTCCGCCGTTCGGCCCGCCTACCCTGAGACCGAGGGACCCCCGAACGAATGTCCGCACCGCGGCGGACCCTTTTTTTCGGCCCTTTAATACGCATGCCACATTCCAATTAAGCGAGGAGCTCCCATGCTGTCCGAGAAGTCGACCGCGACCGTACGCGCCACCCTGCCCGCCGTCGGAGCGGCGATCGGCGAGATCACGGAGCTCTTCTACAGCAAGCTGTTCACGGCCCACCCGGAACTCCTGCGCGACCTGTTCAACCGCGGCAACCAGAACGCGGGCCTCCAGAAGCAGGCCCTGGCGGGCTCCATCGCGGCCTTCGCGACGCACCTGGTCGAGAACCCCGGCACCCGCCCCGACGTGATGCTCGGCCGCATCGCGCACAAGCACGCCTCGCTGGGCGTCACCCGCGAGCAGTACCCGGTCGTGCACACCCACCTCTTCGCGGCGATCGTCGAGATCCTCGGCGAAGCCGTCACCCCCGAGGTCGCCGAGGCCTGGGACGAGGTCTACTGGCTGATGGCGAACGCCCTCATCACCATCGAGGAGCGCCTCTACGAGGAGCAGCGGGTCCTCGCCGGGGACGTGTGGCGGGAGTGGACCGTGGCCGCACGGGTCGAGGAGACCGCGGACTGCACCACCTTCCACCTGACCCCGGCCGACGACGCCCCCGCACCCGACTTCCGGCCCGGCCAGTACGTCTCCGTCCAGGTCGAACTCCCCGACGGAGCCCGGCAGATCCGCCAGTACAGCCTCTCCCGGGCCCCCGGCTCCCCGATCCGCGCGATCACCGTCAAGCGCGTGCACGGCCCGGCCGCCGGCGGCCCCGACGGCGAGGTCTCGAACCACCTGCACGCCCGGATCCGCACGGGCGACCGGCTCCGCGTCTCCGCCCCGTACGGGGACCTGGTCCTGCGGGACGGCTCCGCGCCGGTACTGCTCGCCTCGGCCGGCATCGGGTGCACCCCGATGCTGTCGATGCTGGAGCACCTGGCCGAGACCGGGCACACCGCCCCCGTCACCGTCGTGCACGCCGACCGCTCCCCCGCCGACCACGCCCTGGGCGCCGACCACCGGGCCCTCACCCACAAGCTCGCCGACGCCTCGGCCCGCTTCTGGTACGAGGAGGCGGCCGAGCCCGGCGACGCCACCGGCCTCGTCGACCTGACGGACGTCCCGGTCGCCCCCGGCACGAACGCCTACCTGTGCGGACCGCTGCCCTTCATGCGGGCGGTGCGCGGCCAGCTGATCGCCAAGGGCGTGCCGGCGTCGGACATCCACTACGAGGTGTTCGGCCCGGACCTGTGGCTGGCGTCGGCCTGACGGCCGGCCGGATCCGCTCGCTCGCCGTACGAACGCCCTAGCCCCGGAAGGGCCGCCTCCACTACACCGGAACGTAACGAGACGCACACGGAGTGTGTCTCTCACGCACCGCAAAGGAGGCGGCCATGGCCGCACCCATGTCCGCGGACCGTTTCATCAACGCACTCCGGAACGAAGGCCTGACCGTCGTCGAGGTCGGCTCCTGGCGCACCCACAACCGCAACCACAAGGGCCCTTGGGGCCCCGTCCACGGCGTGATGATCCACCACACCGTCACCCGCGGCACCCCGTACACCGTCGCCCTCTGCCGCGACGGACACGACGACCTGCCGGGCCCGCTCTGCCACGGCGTCATCGCCAAGGACGGCCGGGTCCACCTGGTCGGCCACGGCAGGACCAACCACGCCGGCTCCGGCGACTCCGACGTCCTGGCCGCCGTCATCGCGGAGAAGCGCCTGCCCGCCGACCACCAGGCGGACACCGACGGCAACCGCCACTTCTACGGCTTCGAGTGCGAGAACCTCGGCGACGGCAAGGACCCCTGGCCCGCCGTCCAACTCGACGCCATCGCCCGCGCGGCGGCCGCCCTCTGCCGGGTCCACGGTTGGACCGCCCCGTCGGTCATCGGCCACCTCGAATGGCAGCCGGGCAAGGTCGACCCCAGGGGCTTCACGATGGCCTCGATGAGAGCCCGCGTGGCCGAACGCCTCAAGTGACGGACCGCCCCGCACCCCACCCGGGCCGACAATGAAGAGGTGAACCACCCCGAACTGCGTCCCCGGCCGCCGTCCCCGCTGGTCGAGGCGGCCGACGGACGGTTCGTCGCGCACGGGGTCCGACTGCTGCTCAAGCGGGACGACCTCGTGCACCCGGAGCTGCCCGGCAACAAGTGGCGCAAGCTCGCGCCCAACCTCCGGGCGGCCCTGGAGGCCGGGCACGAGGAGATCGTCACCTTCGGCGGCGCCTACTCCAACCACCTGCGGGCCACCGCGGCGGCCGGCCGGCTGCTCGGCCTGCGCACCACCGGCATCGTCCGCGGGGACGAACTCGCCGACCGCCCCCTCAACGACTCCCTCGCCCGGTGCGCGGCGGACGGCATGCGGCTGCGCTTCGTGACCCGGTCCGACTACCGCCGCAAGGCCGAGCCCGGGACGCGGGACCGACTGCTGGCCGACGCCGGCGCCCCCGGCGCGTACGTCGTCCCCGAGGGCGGGAGCAACGCCCTCGCCCTGCGGGGCTGCGCCGGGCTGGGCCACGAGCTGCGCGGCGAGGCCGACGTGGTGGCGGTGGCCTGCGGCACGGGCGGCACCCTCGCCGGCCTGGCCGCCGGCCTCGGCCCCGACGCGCGGGCCCTCGGCGTACCGGTCCTCGCGGGCGGTTTCCTGGGGGCGGAGATACGTTCCCTCCAAGAGGCCGCCTTCGGCGGGCCGGTCGGTGACTGGAGCCTGGCCGAGGGGTTCGACCACGGCGGCTACGCCCGCGTCCCGGCCGCCCTGGAGGCCTTCGCCGCCGACTTCGAGGAGCGGCACGGGTTCCCCGTCGAGCGGATCTACGTGGCCAAGCTGCTGTGGGCGCTGGTCGCCCTCGCCGAGTCGGGTGCCTTCCCCCGGGGCACCACCCTGGCCGCCGTCATCACCGGCCGGCCGTGATCCTCCGCCGCCGGTAGGGCCGCCCCGGCGGGCCCGGCATCCGCGCCGGCCACCCGCGACGCGGGGGCGGAGCGGGGATCAGGCGGACTCCTCCCGGTAGGCCGCCGCCTCCTCCAGGTCCAGCCGGCGCAGCAGCGCGCGCAGCATCTCGTCGTCGATCCGGCGGGCGTCGCGCAGGGCCACGAACACCTCCCGCTCGGACGCGATCATCTCCCGGGCCAATCTGCGGTAGACGTCGTCGGCCGACTCCCCCGTCCGCGCGTTGACCTCGCCCAGCCGCTCCCACACCGCGTTGCGGCGGCGCTCCAACACCGTGCGCAGCCGTTCCACCAGGGGCGGCGGCAGCGCGTTGTGCTCCGAGTCCTCCAGCAGTTCCGCCAGCCGGTCCTCGGCGGCCCGCGAGGCCTCGCTCTGCGCCTGCGCCTCGGCGAGCGTCTCGGCCCGGACGTCGCGGGGCGGCAGTTTCAGCAGCTTGATCAGCGGCGGCAGGGTCAGGCCCTGGACGACCAGGGTGCCGATGACGGTCGTGAAGGTGAGGAAGAGGATGAGGTTGCGGTGCGGGACGTCCAACGGCACCGAGAAGGCGATCGCCAGCGACACCACGCCCCGCATGCCGGCCCAGCCCACGATGACCGGGGCCTTCCAGTTGGTCTCCGGTTCCCGTTCCCGGATCCGTTCGGAGAGCCACCGCGGGAGGAACGTCGCGGGGAACACCCACAGGAACCGGGCCGCCACCACGGCGAGGAACACCGCGACCGCGTACCCGACCACGGCGGAGGGCTCGTACTCGTCCAGGCCCTTGAGGACCACCGGCAGCTGGA
Source organism: Streptomyces sp. NPDC040432 (assembly GCF_055595445.1). Taxonomy (NCBI): domain Bacteria; kingdom Bacillati; phylum Actinomycetota; class Actinomycetes; order Kitasatosporales; family Streptomycetaceae; genus Streptomyces; species Streptomyces sp. NPDC040432. The sequence continues at coordinate 196,843 of NZ_JBVIVP010000002.1, forward strand.
GTCCGATCAGCGCGAAGACCACGGACTCCAGGACGAAGGAGACCACCTTCCACACGGCCTCCTCCTGGAGCCGGGTGGCGAAGTCGACCTGCCAGTTCCGGTGCCCGAGGTAGAGGGCGACGACGACGACCGCCAGCACCCCCGAGGCGTGCACCCGTTCGGCCGCCGCGTACGCCACGAAGGGGATCAGCAGCGACAGGGTGTTCTGGAGCAGGGGTTCCCTCAACCGCTTGCGCAGCTGGTGGATCGGCACCATCAGCAGCAGGCCCACGCCCACCCCGCCGACGGAGGCGAGCAGGAACTCCGCGATCCCGCCGGCCCAGCCCGCGCCGACCCCCACGGCAGCGGCGAGCGCCACCTTGTAGGCGGTGATGGCGGTGGCGTCGTTGACCAGGGACTCGCCCTGGAGGATGGTCGTGATCCGGTTCGGCAGGCCCAGCTTGCGGGCGATCGCGGTCGCCGCGACCGCGTCCGGCGGGGCGATCACGGCGCCCAGCACCAGCGCCACGGGCAGCGACAGTCCCGGCACCAGCAGGTAGGCCGCGTAGCCGACCGCCAGCGTCGCGAAGAGCACGTAGCCGACCGACAGCAGCGCGATCGGCCGGACGTTGGCCCGCAGGTCGAGGTAGGAGCTGTCCACCGCGGCCGTGTGCAGCAGCGGCGGCAACAGCAGCGGCAGCACGATGTGCGGGTCCAGCACGTACGGCGGCACGCCCGGGACGTACGCGGCGATCAGCCCCACCGCGACGAGCAGCAGCGGTGCGGGCACCGGCGTCCGGCGGGCCAGGCCCGCCACCGCGGCGCTGCCCGCCACCAGCGCCACCAGCGGCAATACCTCCATGACGATCCACCCTCATCGCGTCGTGCACACGCAGCCTCGTCGTACGCTGGCCATCATGAGCGAGTGCACCCACGTTGCAGAACTGCCGCGCCCCGAGCCCGTCCCTCATGCGATGACCTGCCCGGAATGTCTGGCGCTCGGGAGCCATCCGGTGCAGTTGCGGATGTGCCTCGCGTGCGGCTGGGTGGCCTGCTGCGACTCCTCCCCCCACCGGCACGCCACCGCGCACCACCAGGAGACGGGTCATCCGGTGATGCGGAGCTTCGAGCCGGGGGAGACCTGGCGATGGTGCTTCGTCGACGGTTCGATCGTCTGAACCGGGGTAGGTCAACCCTCCGCCGGTTCCCCCGAATTGGGCCCGCAGACCTCTAGCCACTGTGCGTACCCATGGGCTTACCATCAGTCACTGGACGCACGGCAGGTCGGCCCGGGCGCCCCGAAAGGGGCGCTGTGAGGGGTGCCGCGACACGATCACCCGGATCGCGATAGCGTCACCGGCGAACAGAGCTCGTACCACCTTGGAGGTGAGGGTGTCCCAGATCGCAGGCGAGCCCGGGACCCAGGACTTCGTGGAAGTCCGGCTGCCCGCTGCGGGTGCCTACCTGTCCGTGTTGCGAACGGCCACGGCCGGTCTCGCAGCCCGTTTGGACTTCACTCTCGACGAGATCGAGGACCTCCGCATCGCGGTGGACGAGGCCTGCGCGATCCTGCTCCAGCAGGCCGTGCCCGGCTCCGTCCTCAGTTGCGTCTTCCGGCTGGTGGACGATTCGCTGGAGGTGACCGTCTCGGCGCCGACCACCGACGGCCGCGCGCCGGAGCGCGACACGTTCGCGTGGACGGTCCTGTCGGCGCTGGCCGGCAAGGTCGAGGCGACGGTCGAGGAGAACCGGACGGTGAGCATCAGTCTCTACAAACAGCGCGGCGCGGGGCCAGGCCCGGTGTGAGCGGCGGGGAGATCCCGGTGCGGGGCGGGGATCGGCCCCGGGTACGGCACGAGGTCGACGGCGGCATCCCGGAACAGCAGCACGCCCGGCCGCACCCGGCTGACGCGGATGCGGAAGACGGCTTTTTGGACTCGGCGGAGCGACGGGCGGGCCCTATGAGCGAGAACCAGCACGACCAACCACAGCCACCGGAGGCCGCTCCCGCGGCCCCGGCGGTGCCGGCCGCGCCCGTGGCGCTGCCGGATCCGCGGGACCGCAGCGGTGCGCGGGCCCTGTTCTTCGAGCTGCGCGAGCTGCCCGAGGGCTCACCGGAGCGCGCGGAACTGCGCAACCGGCTGGTCCGGATGCACCTGCCGCTCGTCGAGCACCTGGCGCGGCGGTTCCGCAACCGCGGCGAGCCGCTGGACGACCTGACGCAGGTCGCGACGATCGGCCTGATCAAGTCGGTGGACCGGTTCGACCCGGACCGCGGGGTCGAGTTCTCGACGTACGCCACACCCACCGTGGTCGGCGAGATCAAGCGGCACTTCCGTGACAAGGGCTGGGCGGTACGGGTCCCCCGCCGCCTGCAGGAGCTGCGGCTGTCGCTGACCACGGCCACGGCCGAGCTGTCGCAGCAGCACGGCCGCTCGCCGACGGTGCACGAGCTGGCCGAACGGCTCGGGATCTCCGAGGAGGAGGTGCTGGAGGGCCTGGAGTCGGCCAACGCCTACAGCACGCTGTCCCTGGACGTGCCGGACACGGACGACGAGTCCCCGGCCGTCGCGGACACCCTGGGCTCGGAGGACGAGGCGCTGGAGGGCGTCGAGTACCGCGAGTCCCTCAAGCCTCTCCTGGAGGGGCTGCCGCCGCGGGAGAAGCGGATCCTGCTGCTGCGGTTCTTCGGCAACATGACCCAGTCGCAGATCGCGCAGGAGGTCGGGATCTCCCAGATGCACGTGTCCCGGCTGCTGGCCCGCACCCTGGCCCAGCTCCGGGAGAAGCTCCTCGTGGAGGAGTAGCCGCCGGTCGGGTGAGGGGCGGGGTTATCGGGCCTGTTCGCCGGGCCCGATGCCGAGCGCCTCGGTGGCCGTGGGGTTGACCAGCAGCACGGTCACGGCGACGGCGGCCAGGGCGAGTGCCACGGCGGCGGCCGTCATCGCGCCGCCGGTGGTCCACAGGGTCCACGCCACCGGCATCGCCATGAGCTGGGTGATCAGTGCCGGGCCGCGGCTCCAGCGGCGGCCCAGGCGCAGGCCCCGCGCGGCGACGAGCGGGAGCGCGGCGAGCGCGAGCAGGGTCACCCCGCCGGTCTCGGCCTGCTGCGGGGAGTCGGGGTCGCCGGCGATGCCGACGAACAGCATGTACACGCCGAGCCCGGCCAGGGCCAGACCTTCCAGGGCGGTGAGCACGGCGGCTGCGGTGAGCCGACGGGGCAGTGCCGCGGGAGCGGCGACCGCGGGGGCGGGGGTGCTCGGGGCCGGTCGACGGTTCTGCGGGCGGCTCTGCTTCTTACTCACCCCAGCAGGGTAGCCGCGTGCCGGCGGCGCGGTACGGGACGGTCGGTAGGGAATGCCCGGGGAGGGGTGGGTACTCTGGCGGTCATGCGTGCACTCCTCGTGGCCAACCCAGCAGCGACGACGACCAGTGCGCGCACGCGCGACGTCCTGACCCACGCGCTGGCCAGCGAGATGAAGCTGGAAGCGGTGACGACCGAGTACCGGGGCCACGCCCGCGACCTGGGCCGCAAGGCCGCGCACGAGGGTCTCGACCTGGTGGTGGCCCTCGGCGGTGACGGCACGGTCAACGAGGTGGTGAACGGTCTCCTGCACGACGGGCCCGATCCGGACCGGCTGCCGAAGCTGGCGGTGGTGCCCGGCGGATCGACGAACGTCTTCGCCCGGGCGCTGGGACTGCCGAACGACGCGGTCGAGGCGACCGGCGCCCTGCTGGACGCCCTGCGCGAGGAGCGCGAGCGGACGGTGGGGCTGGGCCTGGCCGCCGGCTCCCCCGGGACCGAGGACGAGTCGGTCCCGGCCCGCTGGTTCACGTTCTGCGCGGGCTTCGGCTTCGACGCGGGCGTGGTGGGGCGGGTCGAGCAACAGCGCGAACGCGGCAAGCGGTCGACGCACGCCCTGTACGTGCGGCAGCTCATGCGCCAGTTCTGGGAGGAGCCGAACCGCAGGAACGGCACGGTCACCCTGGAGCGTCCCGGCCAGGATCCGGTGACGGACCTGGTGCTCTCGATAGTCTGCAACACCTCCCCCTGGACGTACCTGGGGAACCGGCCCCTCTACGCCTCCCCGGAGGCCTCGTTCGATACCGCGCTTGACGTATTGGCACTCAATCGTTTGTCAACTCCGGCGGTCGCCCGGTACGCCACGCAGCTCCTGACCTCGACTCCTGAGCGCGGTCCGCACGGCAAGCACGCGGTGTCTCTGCACGATCTGACCGACTTCACCTTGCATTCGAAGGTTCCGCTGCCCTTCCAGATGGACGGCGATCACCTCGGACTGCGCACCAGCGTTCGGTTCACAGGCGTACGCCGGGCACTGCGTGTGATTGTGTGAGTGGAAGGGCCCAAAGTCCTTTCACTCGAACGTATACACGCCGGTCCACCCCTAGGAACTAGGGCTGTGACCTAGTAGACACCGACGAATCCAAAAAAACTTTCCGGAAGGGGTTGTATCCCCGTCCGAGGTTTGCGAATCTCTACATGGCGATCGGGACAGCCCGCAGCACCCGGCACCCACACAGAACGCCAGAACCCCTCCACGTATCTCGGACCGCACCAGGCAACTGGGCGTCGGCCCTTCCCTCACGGGGGGATTCGTGAAAGCGTTCACATTCACAAGCAACCTGCCCGCAATACAAGGAGATGGAGCAGCCATGGACTGGCGTCACAACGCCGTTTGTCGTGAGGAAGACCCGGAACTCTTCTTCCCCATCGGCAACACCGGTCCTGCGCTGCTGCAGATCGAGGAAGCCAAGGCCGTCTGCCGCCGCTGCCCCGTCATGGAGCAGTGCCTGCAGTGGGCGCTTGAGTCCGGTCAGGACTCCGGCGTCTGGGGCGGTCTCAGCGAGGACGAGCGCCGCGCGATGAAGCGCCGCGCCGCTCGCAATCGGGCGCGCAACGCCACCGCCTGACATCGACTTTCGAGCCTCGAGCCGCAGCGCGTAGTACCCATAGCAGCGCTCAGCAACGTGCTCTTGAGCCCCGGACCGGGACTCCCCCCCAGCCACCATCGGGGGTGCGCCCCGGTCCGGGGCTCAGTGCTTTTCCCGGCATCCCGTCCGGCAGGCACCGGTTCCGTCCCGTCACGTTGAGTGACGGGACGGAGGGTCACTTCTGGGGGCTGGCCGGGATGTCGAGGACCACCTTGGTGCCGCGCGGTTCGACGCGCAGCATGTCGAACGTGCCGCCGAGCTCCCCCTCCACAAGGGTCCGCACGATCTGGAGCCCGAGGTTGCCGGCGCGCTGGGGGTCGAACCCCTCGGGCAGTCCGCAGCCGTCGTCGAGCACGGTGATCAGCAGTCGGGCGTCGGCCCGGCCACTGCCCGAACGGATCGCGGACACCTCGACCGTGCCGCCCTCCCCCTGGGTGAAGGCGTGTTCCAGCGCGTTCTGGAGCACCTCCGTCAGCACCATCGACAGCGGGGTGGCGACCTCCGCGTCCAGGATCCCGAAGCGGCCGGTGCGCCGGCAGGCCACCTTGCCCGGGGAGATCTCCGCGACCATCGCGATCACGCGGTCGGCGATCTCGTCGAACTCGACCCGCTCGTCGAGGTTCTGAGAGAGCGTCTCGTGCACGATCGCGATCGAACCGACACGACGCACGGCCTCGTTCAGCGCCTCGCGGCCGTTCTCCGAATCCATCCGTCGGGCCTGCAGCCGCAGGAGCGCGGCCACCGTCTGGAGGTTGTTCTTCACCCGGTGGTGGATCTCCCGGATGGTCGCGTCCTTGGTGATCAGTTCGCGTTCGCGACGGCGCAGTTCGGTGACGTCGCGGCACAGCACGAGGGAACCGATGCGGGTCCCCTTGGGCTTGAGGGGGATGGCGCGCAGCTGGATGACGCCGCTGGTGCCCTCGACCTCGGTCTCCCGCGGCGCCCAGCCGCTGGCCAACTTCACCAGCGCCTCGTCCACCGGGCCCCGGGACGGGGCCAGTTCGGCGGTGGTGGTGCCCAGGTGCTGGCCCACCAGGTCGGCCGCGAGGCCGAGCCGGTGGTAGGCGGAGAGGGCGTTCGGGGACGCGTACGTCACCACGCCCTCGGCGTCGAGCCGGATGAGGCCGTCGCCGACGCGCGGGGAGGCGTCCATGTCGACCTGCTGCCCGGGGTACGGGAAGGAGCCCGCGGCGATCATCTGGGCCAGGTCGGAGGCGGACTGGAGGTAGGTGAGCTCAAGCCGGCTGGGTGTACGCACAGTGAGCAGGTTGGTGTTGCGGGCGATGACGCCCAGGACCCGGCCCTCGCGGCGCACGGGGATCGACTCGACGCGGACGGGCACCTCCTCCCGCCACTCCGGGTCGCCCTCGCGCACGATCCGACCCTCGTCGAGGGCGGCGTCGAGGAGCGGGCGGCGGCCCCGCGGCACCAGGTGGCCGACCATGTCGTCCTGGTACGAGGTGGGGCCGGTGTTCGGGCGCATCTGGGCGACCGAGACGTACCGGGTGCCGTCCAGGGTGGGTACCCACAGCACGAGGTCGGCGAAGGACAGGTCGGAGAGCAGCTGCCACTCCGAGACCAGCAGATGGAGCCACTCCAGTTCGGCTTCACTGAGAGCGGTGTGCTGGCGTACGAGGTCGTTCATGGAGGGCACCTGGCGAGCGTACCCCGGGTACGGCCATGACTTTTCCCACGCGAATACCCAGGAGTACCCACGAGGGGCCCGGTCCGCGTACTGTTGGAGGAAGTGACGGGATGAAGACATCCGCCATTGGATGGACAGAGCAGAATGGTCTAGTCCACAATTGAGTGAAGCTTCCGCCCTCCCCGCACAGGAGGACGGATAGAGGTAACCGCGCGCTCTGCCCTGACCGCGCAGGCACCTCCCAACCGGCCGCCGGGAACCGCACACCCGACGGCCGTAAGTACTCCGGGCTACGGTGCCGGGCGGGTCGAGGGTCCCGTCCTGCACCGTGGCCCAGAGGAATTCCAGGGCCGAATTCCGAGCCCTGTTGCGGGAATTCCCGCGGTGGATCTCCCCGCGGATCAGGTCACGCCGGCCAGGCCGACATCGCCCGCGCCGCGACCGCCTCCAGTTCCTCCCTGCTCGCCCCGTCGCGGGACTGCGTGGACATTCCCTGGATCACGGCTCCGGCGTAGCGGGCGAGGGCGCCGGCGTCGGTGTCCGCGGGGAGGACCCCGGCCGCGACGTCAGCGCGGATCCGGCTCTCGAACATCGCCAGGTTGGCGTTGCGCCGCCGCCGCAGGGCTTCCGCGACCTCCTCGCTGGTGGTGTTCACGGCCGCGCTGATCACCATGCAGCCCGGCGGATGGGCCGGGTCCGTGTAGATCTCGGCGGCCTCGAACAGGATGCGGCGCACGGCGTCCCGGGCGGTGGGTTCCTCGGCCATGGCCACGCCCGCGAAGTCGCCGTACCGGCCCCCGTAGACCGCGACGACCTCGTCGAAGAGCTTGCGCTTGTCGCCGAAGGCCGCGTAGAGGCTGGGCGCGCTGATGCCCAGGGATGCGGTCAGGTCGGAGATGGACGTCGCCTCGTACCCGCGCTCCCAGAAGGCGAGCATGGCCTTGTCGAGGGCGGCGTCGCGGTCGAAGGAGCGGGGCCTGCCGCGCTGTCCGGTCACCATGCGCGGATTCTATAGCGGTCGCTAGCGAATCTGGTACCGTCCCTTTCTGTAGCGACCACTAGATAATGCTGAAGGGGGGCGCGTCATGGGCGTGCTCAAGGGGAAGACGGCACTGGTCACGGGCGGCAGCAGGGGGATCGGACGGGCGGTCGCGCGGCGGCTGGCCCGCGACGGGGCCCTGGTCGCGGTGCACTACGGGCACGACGGGGCCGCGGCGGCGGAGACCGTCGCCGCGATCGGGGCCGCCGGGGGAACCGCCTTCGCCGTCCGCGCGGAACTCGGGGTGCCGGGGGACGCGCAGGCGCTCTGGGCGGCGTACGAGGCCCATCCGCTGGCCACGGAGCACGTGGACGTGCTGGTGAACAACGCCGGTGCGGCGACCTTCGCGGGCGTCGCGGACACGGACGAGGAGACCTTCCGCCGGGTCCAGGCCCTCAACGCCCAGGCCCCGTTCTTCGTGATCAAGCACGGGCTGGCGCGACTGCGGGACGGGGGCCGGATCGTGAACGTCACCGGCACCCCCCACCTCGCGCTGCCCGCGATCCTCGCCACCGTCATGGCCAAGGGCGCGGTGAACGCCCTGACCGTGTCCCTGGCCGCCGAACTCGCCCCGCGCGGGATCACCGTGAACTCGGTCGGCCCGGGCATCACCGAGACCGACCTGAACGCCTCCCTGCTCGCCGATCCCGGGACCCGGGAGCACCTGGCCGCCCGGTCCGTCTTCCGCCGGGTCGGCACCGCCGACGAGGTGGCGGACGTGGTCGCCTTCCTCGCCTCGCCGGACTCCCGCTGGGTCACCGGCCAGCACTTGGACGCCACGGGCGGGCTCCAGCTCTCGCTGGTCTGAGGACGGCCGGGCCGGCGGACTTCCGTCGGCCCGGCCGGGGCGCGGGCCCGCCCGCCCCGGGAGGCCGGGGCGGGCGATCGGGACCACCATGGAACGGGGGCGAAGGCCCGCCACGAACGGCTCCGCTCTGCTAGATTGGTCTATACCACAATGTGACCGCACCCCTCTCAGATCGGCAGGCCCCGCGTGGAAGTTGTCATCGTCCCGGACGCCAAGGCAGGCGGCGAGCTCATCGCGGAGGCCATGGCCGCCCTGGTCCGTCGCAAGCCCGACGCCCTGCTCGGCGTGGCGACCGGCTCCACCCCGCTGCCCATCTACGAGGCGCTCGCCGCGAAGGTCAAGGCGGGCGAGGTCGACGCGTCCAGGGCGCGCGTCTGCCAGCTCGACGAGTACGTCGGCCTGCCGACCGGGCACCCCGAGTCCTACCGGGCCGTGGTCCTGCGTGAGGTCGTGGAGCCCCTCGGCCTGTCCGAGGCGTCCTTCATGGGCCCCGACGGCTCCGCCGAGGACATCGTCGGCGCCTGCGACGCCTACGACCGAGCCCTCGCCGCGGCCGGCGGCGTGGACCTCCAGTTGCTGGGCATCGGGACGGACGGCCACATCGGCTTCAACGAGCCCTGCTCCTCGCTGGCCTCCCGGACCAGGATCAAGACGCTGACGCAGCAGACCCGCGTCGACAACGCTCGCTTCTTCGACGACGACATCGACCAGGTGCCGCACCACGTCATCACCCAGGGCATCGGCACCATCCTCGACGCCCGTCACCTGGTCCTGCTGGCCACCGGCGAGGGCAAGGCTGAAGCCGTCGCGCAGACCGTCGAGGGCCCGCTCTCCGCCCTCGTCCCGGCCTCCGCGCTCCAGCTGCACCGGCACGCCACCGTGGTCGTCGACGAGGCCGCCGCCTCGAAGCTGAAGCTGGCCGACTACTTCCGCCAGACCTACGCGGACAAGCCCGCCTGGCAGGGCCTGTAGCCGCAGCCCGGCCGGACGCGGCCGACGGAACGGCGAAAGGGCCGGGCCCCCCTCCTCGGGGGCCCGGCCCTTTCGCACGTACGGCGTCGGCCCGCGCGGGGCCGGCGGCCGCTATCCGCCCGCGATCACCTCTGCGGCCGCCCGGCCACAGACGCGGGAGGCGCCGTGCGTGGCGAGGTACAGGGCCCCGCGCGGCTCGGCGAGCGGTACGCCCATCTCGACGACCACGGTGTCCGGGCGGGCCGCGACGAGCGCGTCCAGGACCTCGGTCATCCACGGGTGCCGGTGCGCGTCGCGGACCACCGCGACGACGGTGCGGTTGCCCGCCGCCGCGAGCACGTCGCCGGCGGCGGAACCCTTGGGGTAGACGCCGGCCCCGGTGCCCGGGACCAGCGCGGCCAGCTCCGCGGCCACTCCCCACGGGGTCTCGTCCCCCACGGCGATGTTCGGGACCGGGGTGAGCGTGGCGACGTACGGGTCGGTGATCGGGGTCGCCGTGCCGGAGACGACCACCGCACGGCGGGCCGCCGTCAGGCCGATGTCGGACGCGCCGCTCCCCTCCGGCCGCGCGTGCGACCGGGCCCGACGGGTCCAGTCCGCGAGGGCGCGCACCCGGGCGGCGGCGTCGGCGAGCCGCTCCTCCGCCAGGGAGCCCTCGCGGACGGCGGCCACGAGCGCGTCCCGCAGGCCCAGCACGGTGGCCTCGTCGGCGAGCCCGCCGCCGACGCAGATGGCGTCGGCGCCGGCCGCGATGGCCAGGACCGAGCCGCGTTCGATGCCGTACGTCCCGGCGATGGCGTTCATCTCCATGCCGTCGGTGACGATGAGGCCCTCGTAGCCGAGTTCCTTGCGCAGCAGGCCGGTCAGGATCTGCGGGCTGAGCGTGGCCGGGCGGGTCGGGTCGAGGGCGGGCACGAGGATGTGCGCGCTCATGACCGCCTTGGTGCCGGCCTCGATGGCCGCCTTGAAGGGGATCAGCTCACGGACCTGGAGGGTGTCCAGGTCGACGTCGATGCGGGGCAGCGCGTGGTGCGAGTCGACGTTGGTGTCGCCGTGGCCCGGGAAGTGCTTGGTGCAGGCGGCGACCCCGGCGGCCTGGAGGCCCTCGACGTAGGCGGCGGTGTGCCGGGCGGCGAGGGTGGTGTCGGCGCCGAAGGAGCGGACCCCGATGACGGGGTTGTCCGGATTGGAGTTGACGTCCGCGGACGGCGCCCAGTTGAGGTTGACCCCGCACTCGGCGAGACGGCGACCCAGCTCGCGGGCCACGTCCCGGGTGAGGCCGGTGTCGTCGACGGCGCCCAGCGCGAGGTTCCCGGGGAAGGACGAGCCGCCCCGGACCTCCAGACGGGTGACGTCGCCGCCCTCCTCGTCGATGGCGACGAGCACGTCGTCGCGCTCGGCGCGCAGCTGCGCGGTGAGGGCGGAGAGCTGCCCGGCGGAGGTGATGTTGCGGCCGAAGAGCCCTACCGCGGTGAGGCCTTCGGCGACCTGGCGCAGCAGCCAGGCGGGGGCGGTGGTGCCCTCGAAGCCGGGCTGGAGGACCGCGAGGGCGTCGCGGGTCACCGTATCCGTGCGGTGCGCAAGGACAGTCATGTCGTCCGTTATCCCTTCACGGCGCCGGCGGTCATGCCGCCGACGGCCTTGCGCTGGAGGAAGATGAAGATGAGCAGGACCGGTACCGCGAAGAGCGAGGACGCCGCCATGGTGGCGCCCCAGTCGCTGCCGAAGGCGGTCTGGAACTCGGTCAGCCACAGCGGGAGGGTCTGGGCGGTCTTGTCCTTGTTCAGGATCAGGACCATCGCGAACTCGTTCCAGGCGGTGATGAACCCGAAGAGCGAGGTGGACATCAGACCGGGGGCCAGCAGCGGGAAGATCACCTTGCGGAAGGCCTGGCCGCGGGTGCAGCCGTCGATCTGGGCCGCCTCCTCCAGGGTCACCGGGACGGCGGCGATGAAGCCGCGCAGGGTCCAGATGGTGAAGGGGAGGACCATCACGAAGTAGATGGCGGTCAGCACGCCGATGTTGTTCAGCATCTCGGCGTCGCGGACGATCATGTACATCGCGATGACCATGACCTCCCAGGGGGCCATCTGGGCCATCATCACGGCGAGGACGAGGCCCTTGCGGCCCTTGAACTTCATGCGGGCGATGGCGAAGCTCGCGGCGAGGGCGACGAGCAGGGCCAGCAGCACCGCGCAGATGGTGACGACGAGGCTGTTGGTGACGTACGACCAGAAGTTGTCGACGCCGGTGGCCTTGTCGAAGTTCTTCAGCGTCGGCGTGAAGACGAAGACGGGGTCCTTGCTGAGCATCTCGCTCTGCGGCTTGAGCGCCGAGGAGAACATCCAGTAGACCGGGAAGACGAAGACGAGGGCCAGCAGCAGGGCGCCCACGTTCTTGGCGACGGTGCCGGGGCGCAGCGGGCGGCCGGTGCGCAGCCGCTGGGCGGGCTTCGCGGACGGGGCGGTCGGCGCCGGCTTCGGGGCGGTGGTGGTGCTCACTGCTCCTCCTCCTGCTTCAGGATCAGGCGGAAGTAGAAGGACATGACGATGATGAGGATCAGGATCGTCAGGACGGAGATCGCGGCGGCCAGGCCGTAGTGGAACTGGCTCTGGCCCTCGACGTAGGCGAAGACCGGGAGGATCTCGGAGGCGCGGTCGGGGCCGCCCTTGTTCATCGCGTAGACCTGGGTGAAGGCCTTGAAGACCCAGATCACCTCAAGGAAGGTGGTGATCAGGAAGAACGGCTTGAGCTGGGGGAAGACGACCTTCCAGAAGGTCTGCCAGCCGTTGGCCCCGTCCATGCGGGCGGCCTCGTACAGTTCGGCTCCGACCGTCGTCAGACCGGCGTACATGTTGAGGGCGACGAAGGGGACCGAGCCCCAGACCACCAGGATCGTGATGATCACCAGGGTGGAGAAGCCGGTCTCGAACCAGTTGTGCTGGTCGTATCCGGAGAAGCCGGCGGAGCGCATGACCCAGTTCATGACGCCGAACTGCTCGTCGAAGAGCCACTTGAAGACCTGGACCGACGCGACGATCGGCATGGCCCAGGCCATCACCAGTGCCATCGACAGGACGAGGCGCATCCACTTGCCGAGCCGGTTGAGCAGGATGCCGATGAGGCAGCCGACCGCCATGATGAGCGCGACGTTGGCGAAGGTGAAGCCGAAGCTGCGCAGGACGACGGTCCAGAAGTCGGGGTCGCCGAGCAGCTGGGTGTAGTTGTCGAGTCCCGCGAACGGGTACTTCCGCTGGATGAACTCGATCTTGTTGATGTCCTGGAAGGACAGGATCACGTTCTTGATCAGCGGATACAGCAGCAGTGTCGCGAGGCTGAGCACCGCGGGCAGGACGAGCAGATAGGGCGCCCACCCCGAGGGGAGCGACCTTCTGCCCCCGCGAGGCGACGGATGGCTGGGGCCGGTACCGGTGCCGGGCACCTTGGGCCGTCCGGCGGACTTCTGTGGTGCGTCCTGTGGAGCGCTGGTCGTCGCTCCCTGGGAGTGCACGGTCATGTCTGGGCTTCCTCGCGGTTGACTGTGGAGTCAAATGCGCGACCGGGGGTGCGGCAGGCGCTGCGGGGCGCCTGCCGCACCCCCCGGTGCGTTCACACTGCTGGTTCCTGCGGGTGCTGCGGTGTTTCAGGTGGTGCGGTGCCGCGGCGGGTCAGGTGGTGCGGTGCCGCGGGGCGGGACTACTTGTTGATGCGGCTCGCGATTTCCTTGTCCGCGTCCGCGCCCGCCTTGGCGGCGTCCTCACCCTTCAGGACCTTGGTCATGAACTCCTTGATGGGGTTCGGCTCGGTCTCGACGTTCGCCCAGCCCGCGGTGACCGGGGTGATCTTGCCGGAGGCGGCGGCCTTGGCCATCGACTCGGCGAAGGAGCCCGGGGCGGCGGCGAAGTTCGCGGCCGTCTGGTTCGGGAGCAGCGCGCCCTCGGTGGCGGTGGCGTACTTGGTCATCTGGTCCTTGCCTGCGGCGAGGGCCAGCCACTCCTTGGCGAGCTCCTTGTTCTTGGAGCGCTCGGCGACGGCGAGGTTCGAGCCGCCGAGGAAGACGGAGCCCGGCTTGTCGGCGGTCTTGCCCGGGATCGGGAAGTAACCGAAGTCGCCTTCCTTGCCCGCTTCCTTCAGGGCCTTCAGCGCGCCCTGCGCCTCCCAGCCGAGACCGATCCAGGACGAGACGCCGCCCTTGGGGATGATGTCGGTGGACTGCTGCGGGGTGGCCTCGTCCTTGTCCTTGGGGGCCGTGGAGAAGGACTGGAGCTTCTTGTAGAAGTCCATCGCGGAGGCGGCCTGCGGGGTGGAGAGCTGGCCCTTCCACTTGCCGCCGTCCTTGACGGCGAGGTCGCCGCCCTCGTCCCAGACGAAGCCGGCGAGGATGTACCAGCTCTGGCCGGGCAGGTAGATCGGCTGCGAGGCCGGGTCCGAGGCCTTCAGCTTCTCCAGGCCGGCCACCCACTCGTCGCGGGTCTTCGGGACGGTGACGCCGGCCTTCTCGTAGGCCTTCTTGTCGTAGACGACGACGCGGTTGGCGGCGTACCACGGGGCGGCGTAGAGCTTGCCGTCGACCTCGGCGGAGGACGTCATGCCCTTCGACCAGGCGTCGGCGCCGAGCTTGGCCTTGTCGCCCGACAGGTCCGCGAGGCCACCGGTGACGGCGTAGCCGACGGTCTGGGTGTTGCCGAGCTCAATGACGTCCGGCGGGGTGTTCTCCGAGAGGGCCGTGGTGACCTTCTCCTGGATGCCGGTCCACTTCTGCTCCTCGACCTTGACCGTGACACCGGGGTGCTTGGCCGAGAACTCCTTGTTGACCTCGTCGATCCAGGCCTTGGGTGCGGAACCGTCCATCACCCAGACGGTGATCTCCTTGGCCGCGCCACCCGATGCTTCGGTCTTCGCCTTGTCGTCGGCACCGTCGCCACACGCCGCGAGGCCGATAACCATGCCCGCGACTCCGACCGCCGCGATGAGCTTGCGCTTCACGCCACCCTCCTCAGGGATGCTGCCTGCAACTTCCCTCGCCCACCGCGGTGACGTACCAAGTACTGCCCGTGGGGCCGGGATCCGATCCATATTGGTTTAGACCAGTACCCGGAGCTTGGCCTAGACCTTTAGGGGTGTCAAGGGTCTAATGAGCGGGTGCTCGGTCCGTTATCGGACCGACACCTGGGGGAGGGAGGAGGCCTGTCCCCCCTCCCGTGTCACGATGTGACCGCACATATCGGAGGAGCCGGTGACGGCAGCGAAACTGGAGTCGGGAAGGCGGGCGGCGATGGCCACCGAAGGGGCGACCACGGAGCCGGAAGGCGGGGCAGTCACCCGGACGGCGCGCGTGCCCAAGTACTACCGCCTCAAGCGGCACTTGCTCGACATGACCGAAACGCTCCCACCCGGCACACCGGTCCCACCGGAGCGCACGCTGGCGGCCGAGTTCGACACCTCCCGGACCACCGTCCGGCAGGCCCTGCAGGAGCTCGTCGTCGAGGGCCGGCTGGAAAGGATCCAGGGCAAGGGCACCTTCGTCGCCAAGCCCAAGGTCTCGCAGCCGCTCCAACTCTCCTCCTACACCGAGGACATGAGGGCCCAGGGCCTGGAGCCGACGTCCCAACTCCTCGACATCGGGTACGTGACGGCCGACGACACGCTCGCCGGTCTGCTCAAGATCACCACCGGCGGACGGGTCCTGCGCATCGAGCGACTGCGCCTGGCCAGCGGCGAACCGATGGCCATCGAGACCACGCACCTGTCGGCCAAGCGCTTCCCCGCGCTGCGCCGTTCGCTGGTCAAGTACACCTCCCTCTACACCGCCCTCGCAGAGGTGTACGACGTCCGCCTCGCGGAGGCGGAGGAGACCATCGAGACCTCCCTGGCCACCCCGCGGGAGGCCGGGCTGCTCGGCACGGACGTCGGACTGCCGATGCTGATGCTCTCCCGGCACTCGCTGGACGCCGACGGCGAACCGGTCGAATGGGTACGTTCGGTGTATCGCGGCGACCGTTACAAGTTCGTTGCCCGTCTTCAGAGGCCCGCCTTGTGATCACCGGTTGACTCCCGTTCGATCCTCGGTGGACGCTCGTACCGCTATGCGGACGGGGGCTTACGTCCAGCGGTCAAGCCCCCGTAGATTCCCTGCGCTTACGCAGATGATCAACGAGGGGACGAGGATCATGCCGGAACCGGAAGCAACAGGGACAGACCGGACTCCATCACCGGGGGGTGCGGCGAGCACGGGCGGCAGGCCCGACTCGCCCTCTCCGTCGGGCCGCCTCACCCCGCAATCGATCGCCGTGTGGGCGCTCGTGGCCCTGATCGGAGCCATCGGCTGGGGCGTGCTGGCCCTTTCGCGGGGTGAGGAGATCTCGGCGGCCTGGCTGCTCGCCGCCGCGCTGGGTTCGTACGCCATCGGCTACCGCTTCTACGCGCGCTTCATCTCGCGGCGCGTGCTGAGGGTCGACAAGACCCGGGCGACCCCCGCCGAACGCCTCGACAACGGTGTCGACTTCCACCCCACCGACCGTCGGGTGCTCTTCGGCCACCACTTCGCGGCCGTCGCCGGCGCGGGCCCGCTCGTCGGTCCCGTGCTCGCCGCGCAGATGGGCTACCTGCCGGGCACGATCTGGATCGTCGCGGGCGTCATCTTCGCCGGCGCCGTCCAGGACATGGTGACGCTGTTCTTCTCCACCCGGCGCGACGGCCGTTCGCTCGGCCAGATGGCCCGGGACGAGATAGGGCCCGTCGGCGGGGCCGCCGCCCTGGTCGCCGTGTTCGCCATCATGATCATCCTGTTGGCGGTGCTGGCCCTCGTCATCGTCAACGCCCTGGCGCACTCGCCCTGGGGCGTCTTCTCCATCGGCATGACCATCCCGATCGCCCTCTTCATGGGCGTCTACCTGCGCGTGCTGAGGCCGGGTCGGGTCACCGAGGTCTCCGCCATCGGCGTCGCGCTGCTGCTGCTCGCCATCGTCGCGGGCGGCTGGGTCGCCGAGTCCTCCTGGGCGGACACCTTCACCCTGGAGAAGGAGACGCTGGTCGTCTGGATGATCGTGTACGGCTTCATCGCCTCGGTGCTGCCGGTGTGGCTGCTGCTCGCCCCCCGCGACTACCTGTCCACCTTCATGAAGGTCGGCACGATCGCCCTGATGGCGCTGGGCGTGGTCATCGCGATGCCGACGTTGCGGATGCCCTCGGTCACCGACTTCGCGGCGCGCGGCGACGGCCCGGTGTTCGCCGGCTCGATGTTCCCGTTCGTCTTCATCACCATCGCGTGCGGGGCCCTGTCCGGCTTCCACTCCCTGGTCGCCTCGGGCACCACCCCGAAGATGATCCAGAAGGAGACCCAGGTCCGGGTCATCGGCTACGGCGCGATGCTCACCGAGTCGTTCGTCGCCATCATGGCCGTGATCGCCGCCTGCATCATCGAGCCCGGCCTCTTCTTCGCCGTCAACTCACCGCCCGGCGTCATCGGCACCACGGTCGAGACCGCGTCCGCCGCCGTCACCAACTTCGGCTTCGCCATCAGCCCGGACGCCCTCGCGCAGGCCGCGAAGGACGTGGAGGAGAGCAGCCTGCTCTCCCGTACGGGTGGCGCCCCGACCTTCGCACTCGGAATGTCGGAGATCTTCTCGGCCGTCATAGGCGGCACCGGGATGAAGGCGTTCTGGTACCACTTCGCCATCATGTTCGAGGCCCTGTTCATCCTGACCACGGTCGACGCGGGCACCCGCGTGGGCCGGTTCATGCTCCAGGACACCCTCGGCAACGTGCACAAGTCCTTCAGGGACGTCAGCTGGAAGCCGGGCGTGTGGCTCGCGAGCGCCATCGTCGTCGGCGGCTGGGGCTACTTCCTGTGGGTCGGCGTCAAGGACCCGCTGGGCGGCATCAACCAGCTGTTCCCGCTGTTCGGCATCGCGAACCAGCTGCTCGCCGCGGTGGCGCTGGCCGTCTGCACGACCCTCCTGGTGAAGTCCGGGCGGCTGAAGTGGGCCTGGGTCACCGGGGTTCCGCTGGCGTGGGACGTGGCCGTCACCCTCACCGCCAGCTACCAGAAGATCTTCTCCCAGGACGTGAAGGTCGGCTTCTTCGCCCAGCGCGACAAGTACCAGGCGGGCATCGACGCCGACAAGGTCCTCCCGCCGGCCAAGACGATGGGCGAGATGCACACCGTGGTCACCAACGCCACGGTCGACGGGGTCCTGTCCGTGCTGTTCGCCGTCCTCATCATCATCGTGCTGGTGGACGCGGGCCGGACCTGCTTCAAGGCCATCGCCCACCCGGAGTCGGTCCGCCTCTCCGAGGTCCCGTGGACCGAGTCGAAGATCGTCGCCCCGGCCGGGCTCATCGCCACGGCCGAGGAGAAGGCCGAACTCGCGGCGGCCGGCCTCGACAGCGGCGGCGGCCGGGTCAAGGAACCCGTCGCGTGAACACCGCACGAACGCCGGCCGCAGTGCGCAACGCGCTGGCGAGGGCCCGGTACTACGTACGGGAGTTCTCCGGCGAGGCGGCGTACGACCGCTATGTCGCGCACGCCCGGGCCCACGACCCGCAGGCCGGGGTCATGACCCGGCGCGCCTTCGAGCGGGCCCGCACCGACGCCCGCGAGGCGGACCCCCGCGAGGGCTTCCGCTGCTGCTGACCACCCCCCGCGAAGGGCCCCGCCGCACCCGCGACGGGGCCCTTCGGCGCGTTCCGGGGTACCCGCGGTCGCGTCCGTCGGCGTCGGACCCCGCCCGCCCGGGGGCGCCTCCGGCACACTCGACCGCATGGACACAGTGATCAGGGCGGCGCTGCCCGCCGAGTACGAAGAACTGGGTGACATCACCGCGCGGGCTTACCTCGGGGACGGGCTGCTCGACGGCAACCCCGACGGCACCTACGAGCGCGTGCTGCGCGACGTCGCCGGTCGGGCCCGAGCCGGCGAGGTGCTCGTGGCCGTGCTCGGCGGACGACTGCTGGGCGGTGTGACCTTCGCCCCTCCGGGGAGTCCGCTCGCCGACATAGCCGGCCCCGGCGAGGCCGAGTTCCGGATGCTCGCGGTGGCCGCCACCGCCCGGGGCAAGGGCGCCGGCGAGGCCCTCGTACGGGCCTGCGTCGAGCGGTCCAGGGTCCTTCCCGGGGTCACCCGGCTGGTGCTCTCCACGCAGCCGCGGATGGCCTCCGCGCACCGGATCTACGAGCGCCTGGGCTTCGTCCGCACCCCCGAACGGGACTGGTCGCCGCTTCCCACGGTGCCCCTGCTCACCTACGCCCTGGAGCTGTACGCACCCGAGCAGTAGCCACCCCGACACAACATGTGGGGGCTACCGCAACGGGGCGCCCCCACATGTATGCTCATGCCTGCTGTCGCCGCAGGGGAATCCGGTGCGAATCCGGAACTGTCCCGCAACGGTATGAAGTGCACCCATTGGTGCGTCCGGAAGTCCGACGACCTGCCGACAGCGCTCCCGGCTCGACCGAACCGGGTGCCGACACGTCCGGGCCTCGCGGTTGGGCCGGTGGACGCCACGCGGTGCACGTACCGCCTGCCCTGTCCGGGCCGGTGCGTGGCCTTCCCGCGTGCGCCCGCTCGCCCCGCCCCGTCGAAGACCGGGCCGAGTGAGGGAGAGCTCCCCCCGTGACCATCGCGCCCGCCGCACCGCGCGCCGAGTCCGCCCAGTCCGCCAACGAGGCCGCGCTCGCGCCCGAGGGCCCGGGGACCGCACTGCTGCGCACCCTCACCGAACTCACGGCCGACCTGCCCGACACGGACCCCGGCCGGGTCGCCGCCGCCGCCCTGCGCGGCCGCAGCTCCGTCGCCGACGAGGCCGAACTGCGGGGGCTGGCCACCGAGGCCGCCGCCGGTCTGATCTCCGAGGACCCGGCGTACTCCCGCCTCGCCGCCCGGCTGCTGACCCTCGCCATCGCCGACGAGGCCGCGGGCCAGGGTTCCGCCTCCTTCGCCGAGTCGGTCGCCGTCGGCCACCGCGAGGGCCTGATCGCCGATCGCACGGCCGAGTTCGTCGAGGCCCACGCCGCCCGGCTGAACTCCCTCGTCGAGCACGCCCTCGCCGAGGGCGCCGACGACCGCTTCGGCTTCTTCGGCCTGCGCACCCTGCACAGCCGTTACCTGCTGCGCCACCCGATCACCCGCCAGGTCATCGAGACCCCGCAGTACTTCATGCTGCGCGTGGCCTGTGGCCTCGCCGCGGACGAGAGCGTCCAGGCCGTCGAGGAAGTGGCCTCGCTCTACCGGCTGATGAGCCGCCTGGACTACCTGCCGTCGTCCCCCACGCTCTTCAACTCCGGCACCCGGCACCCGCAGATGTCGTCCTGCTACCTGCTGGACTCCCCGCTGGACGAGCTGGACTCGATCTACGACCGCTACCACCAGGTCGCCCGCCTGTCCAAGCACGCCGGCGGCATCGGCCTCTCGTACTCCCGCATCCGCGCCCGCGGTTCCCTGATCCGCGGCACCAACGGCCACTCCAACGGCATCGTCCCGTTCCTGAAGACCCTCGACGCCTCCGTCGCCGCGGTCAACCAGGGCGGCCGGCGCAAGGGCGCGGCCGCCGTCTACCTGGAGACCTGGCACGCGGACATCGAGGAGTTCCTGGAGCTCCGCGACAACACCGGTGAGGACCAGCGCCGTACGCACAACCTGAACCTCGCCCACTGGGTGCCGGACGAGTTCATGCGCCGCGTGAACTCCGACGGCCAGTGGTCGCTGTTCTCCCCGGCCGACGTCCCCGAGCTCGTGGACCTGTGGGGCGACGCGTTCGACGCCGCCTACCGCAAGGCCGAGGCGGACGGCCTGGCCCGCAAGACCATGCCCGCCCGTGACCTGTACGGCCGGATGATGCGCACCCTCGCGCAGACCGGCCAGGGCTGGATGACCTTCAAGGACGCCTCCAACCGCACGGCGAACCAGACCGCCGAGCCGGGCTCGGTCGTCCACTCCTCCAACCTGTGCACCGAGATCATCGAGGTCACCGACGACGGCGAGACGGCCGTCTGCAACCTCGGCTCGGTCAACATGGGCGCCTTCGTGGTGAACGGGGAGATCGACTGGGAGCGCCTGGACGAGACCGTCCGCACGGCCGTGACCTTCCTCGACCGCGTCGTGGACATCAACTTCTACCCGACCGAGCAGGCCGGGCGTTCCAACGCCCGCTGGCGGCCGGTGGGTCTGGGCGCGATGGGCCTCCAGGACGTCTTCTTCAAGCTGAAGCTGCCCTTCGACTCCCCCGAGGCGAAGGCGCTGTCCACGAAGCTCTCCGAGCGGATCATGCTCGCCGCGTACGAGGCCTCCTGCGACCTCGCCGAGCGCAACGGCCCGCTCCCCGCCTGGGAGAAGACCCGTACCGCCCGCGGTGTCCTGCACCCGGACCACTACGACGTCGAGCTGAACTGGCCCGAGCGCTGGGACGCCCTGCGCGCCCGCGTCGCGAAGACCGGCATGCGCAACTCGCTGCTCCTCGCCATCGCCCCGACGGCGACGATCGCCTCGATCGCGGGCGTGTACGAGTGCATCGAGCCGCAGGTCTCCAACCTGTTCAAGCGCGAGACCCTCAGCGGTGAGTTCCTCCAGGTCAACGCCTACCTGGTGGACGAGCTGAAGCAGCTCGGCGTGTGGGACGCGCAGACCCGCGAGGCGCTGCGCGAGTCCAGCGGCTCCGTGCAGGGCTTCGGTTGGATCCCTGCCGAGGTCCGCGAGCTGTACCGGACGGCGTGGGAGATCCCGCAGCGCGGCCTGATCGACATGGCGGCGGCCCGGACGCCGTTCCTCGACCAGTCCCAGTCGTTGAACCTGTTCCTGGAGACGCCGACCATCGGCAAGCTCAGCTCGATGTACTCGTACGCCTGGAAGCAGGGCCTGAAGACCACGTACTACCTGCGCTCGCGCCCGGCGACGAAGATCGCCCGTGCCGCGCAGGCCGCCGCCCCCGCGGCGCTCCCGCAGGCCGTGACCGACGCGGAGGCGCTGGCCTGCTCCCTTGAGAACCCCGAATCGTGCGAGGCCTGCCAGTAATGAGCACCACCGAAAAGAAGAAGAACCTGCTGGACCCGGGCTTCGAGCTCACGCTCCGCCCGATGCGCTACCCGGACTTCTACGAGCGCTACCGGGACGCGATCAAGAACACCTGGACCGTCGAGGAGGTCGACCTCCACTCGGACGTCGCCGACCTCGCGAAGCTGACGCCCGGTGAGCAGCACATGATCGGCCGGCTGGTCGCGTTCTTCGCGACGGGCGACTCGATCGTCTCGAACAACCTCGTGCTGACGCTGTACAAGCACATCAACTCCCCGGAGGCGCGCCTGTACCTGTCGCGCCAGCTGTTCGAGGAGGCCGTGCACGTCCAGTTCTACCTGACGCTGCTCGACACCTACCTGCCCGACCCGGACGACCGCGCCGCCGCGTTCGACGCGGTCGAGGAGATTCCCTCGATCCGCGAGAAGGCGCAGTTCTGCTTCAAGTGGATCAACGAGGTCGAGAAGCTGGAGCAGCTGGAGACGCAGGCCGACCGCCGTCGTTTCCTGCTGAACCTGATCTGCTTCGCGGCGTGCATCGAGGGCCTGTTCTTCTACGGCGCCTTCGCGTACGTGTACTGGTTCCGCTCGCGGGGTCTGCTGCACGGTCTGGCGACCGGCACCAACTGGGTGTTCCGCGACGAGACCATGCACATGAACTTCGCCTTCGAGGTCGTGGACACCGTCCGCAAGGAGGAGCCGGAGCTCTTCGACGACGCCCTCCAGCAGCAGGTCACCGACATGCTGAAGGAAGCCGTGGAGGCGGAGCTGCAGTTCGGCCGTGACCTGTGCGGCGACGGCCTGCCGGGCATGAACACCGAGTCGATGCGCGAGTACCTGGAGTGCGTCGCGGACCAGCGCCTGGTGCGCCTCGGGTTCCCGCCCATCTACGGCTCGCAGAACCCGTTCTCGTTCATGGAGCTCCAGGGCGTCCAGGAGCTGACGAACTTCTTCGAGCGCCGCCCGTCGGCCTACCAGGTCGCGGTCGAGGGCACGGTCGACCTGGACGAGGACTTCTAGGACGACCCACCCACCCCGGGTGTGGAGGGAGCCGGGACGCGATCCGATCGCGTCCCGGCTCCTTCGCGTCCCGGCCCCTTCGGCTCCTGGTGTCGGGACGTCGGCGGCCTCAATGGGCGAGGCGCCCCCGGCGCCGGACGAGGGGCCGGTGGCCGCGGCGGACCGGTTCGGGCGGCCGGCCGCCCGCCTTCTGTCGCGGCAGCCACACGAACCGGTTCTCCACGGCCCGCAGCTGCCGGTCGACGCGCCGCTCGCACAGGGCCCCGTACAGGCTGGGGCCGAGGAGCAGGGCGGCGATGACGAGGACGGCGAGGTAGCTCAGGAACGTGTTCATGTCTCCACTGTCACCCCGCGGACGGAACCCGGCCAGTGGCAGGACTGTCACCAAAGAGCGAATTACTGCCACACTGAGGGCATGCTGACGAATGTGGCGGTGGCGCTCGTCGACCAGGTGGCGCCCTTCGAGTTCGGGATCTTCTGCGAGGTCTTCGGCATCGACCGGAGCGAGCAAGGACTGCCGGTGTACGACTTCGCGGTGTGCGCCGCGGAGGAAGGTCCGCTGACCATGGCGGACGTGGGTTTCACGATCGCGCCGCAGTACGGGTTGGAGCGGCTGGAGCAGGCCGACCTGATCTGCCTGCCCGCCGGCCGGAACGCGGCCGTACGGGAGTACCCCGAGCCCTTCCTCGACGCCCTGCGCCGGGCCGTGGACCGGGGGACACGGGTGCTCAGCGTGTGCAGCGGGGCCTTCGTCCTCGGGGCTGCCGGCCTGCTGGACGGTCGCCGCTGCACCACGCACTGGATGCACGCCCCCGCGCTGGCGCGCCGCTTCCCGCGCACCCTGGTCGACCCGGCCGTGCTCTACGTCGACGAAGGGCCGGTGATCACCGCCGCCGGCACCGCCTCGGGCATCGACGCCTGTCTGCACGTGGTGCGTCAGGAGCACGGCGCCGAGGTCGCCAACACGATCGCGCGACGGATGGTCGTACCGCCCCACCGCGACGGCGGTCAGGCGCAGTTCATCCGGCGACCGCTGCCCCGCACCTCCTGCGACACGGTCGCTGAGGTGCTCGGCTGGATGTCCCGACACCTCGCGGAGGAGATCACCGTCGAGCAACTCGCGGAGCGCGCGCACATGTCCCCGCGCACCTTCGCCCGCCGCTTCCAGCAGGAGACGGGCACCACCCCGTACCAGTGGGTGCTGCGCCAGCGGGTGCTGCTCGCGCAGGAGCTGCTGGAGTCCTCCGACGAGACCGTCGACGCGATCGCCGGCCGCAGCGGCTTCGGCAACGCCGCCGCCCTGCGCCACCACTTCCTGCGCACCCTCGGCACCACCCCCAACGCCTTCCGTCGCGCCTTCCGGGGGCCGCGCGCGGTGGCGTGAGCACCGCCGCCGGCCCGCGGACGCGGGTCGCGCGAGGGCCCCGCGCCGGATTCCGGTGCGGGGCCCTCGCGGTCGAGCGGGCGCGGGATCAGTCGTTCGGGACGACCTCGTAGCGGGGGGTGTTCTCGGCCATCTGGCGCAGGGCGTCCTTGCGGTCGCGCTTGGAGAGCCGGTCGATGTACAGGTACCCGTACAGGTGGTCCGTCTCGTGCTGGAGGCAGCGCGCGAAGTAGCCGGTGCCGCGGACCTTGATCGGGTTGCCCTGCGCGTCCTGACCGGTCACCTCGGCGTAGTCCGGGCGGGCCAGCGCCGCGTAGGCGGTCGGGACGGAGAGGCAGCCCTCGTTCGAGTCGTCCAGCACGCGGCCGGCGGCCGGCAGCTCGACCAGCTTCGGGTTGACGACGACACCGGTGTGGCGCTTGCCGTCGTCGTCCGGGCAGTCGTAGACGAAGACCTTCGCGTCCACGCCGATCTGGTTGGCGGCCAGGCCCACGCCCTCGGCGGTCTTCTGGCTGGCGAACATGTCGTCGATGAGCTGCGCGAGCTCCGCGCCGAACTCGGTGACGTCCTTGCACTCCCGGTGCAGCACCGGGTTGCCGACCACCGTGATCGGGCGGGACGTGCCCCGCTCGCGGTGGGCGAGCTCGCGCGCCTCACAGTCCTCGGTGTCCACGACCCAGCCCTCGTCGTCGACCGGGACCACCTGGTTCTCCTGCTGCGCCATGTCCGCCGTACGCCTTCCGTAGATTCGCCCGAGCCACCGATGTGACCGGTACAGCCTACGGCCCGCACTCAGCAGACTTCTTCGAGATCCCGCCACTCCCGGCTGTCCGGGCTGTCGGCCACCCAGCCGTCGAGCAGCCCTCGCACCAGACCGGCCGGGGCCGCGATGCCGCATTCCCGCTCCGGCACCCACAGCGGGCCGGAGCCCGCGGTGCGGTGGCCCAGCGGGCCGGGGTGACCGGGCTCGCTGTGGTCGTGCGGGTCGAGGTGGTCACCGGCGGACTCGCCGCTCGGCATCGCGCTCTCCGAACAGGTCCGGCACAGCAGCCGGACCGAGGAGGACCAGTCCTCGGCGGCGAAGCCCGCGTCCGAGGCCAACTGCTCCAACGCGTTGCGGTCCGCCTCGGAGGCCGCTTCGAGCAGCACCACCCAGGTCGGCACCGGGGAGGGTGCCCACAGCTCGATCTCGTCGAACACGGGGTACGAAGGTCCGGCCGAGGTGACCCGCTCGCCGTGCGGAACACCGTCGTGCAGGACGACCTCGCCCCAGCGCCGCCCCGAGGAGGGCAACGGGATCGACAGGACCTCCATGCGGGCCGGATCGAGCCTCCGGCCCCACACCACCTCGGCCTCGCCCTCGGGCGACAGCCGCACCGCGGCACTGCCCAGCTCCATGCCCACCGGCTCGCCCGTCCCCGCACTGCTGTGGGGGTCCCCGGGCACCTTCAGCCCGTACGCCTGCCAGGCCCGCCGGGCCAGCGGCCAGTCCTGGAGCGCGGTCGCGGCGATGCCGACGTTCCACCAGTCCGGCGCGCCCGCCTCACGGTCCAGGAGCGCCACGGCACGCAGGCCCGCGGCCCGTGCCTGCTCCCAGTCGTGGCGGAACTTGTGCAGCAGCGCCAGGTTGAACCAGGACTCCGACAGCCAGGGCTCCAGGTCCGCCGCTCTGGTCAGGAGCGCGCCCGCGTCCTCGTACCGCCCGTCACCGATCAGCGTGAACGCGCGGTCGGTGGCCTGCCGCCACGAGGCGGAGGGCCGATGCCGTACCTTCCCGAAGATCCTCACGATTCCCGCCTGCCGGTCCCGGTGCAGCCTTGCGGACACCCTCACGGACACTCCTACTGCATCCAACCATGCCCGCTCGGACGCCCGCTCATTACCCATGGGTTACCCCGGGGGAACGGGAACGACTCGGCTCCGCCCGCCCCTGGCCAGAACCCTGGCCAAGGACTCCACGACACCGGGCTCGTAGTCGTGCCCGGTGCCCAGCCGCAGCCGTTCCAGGGCCGCGAGGGAGCCGCCCGGGTGACGGGCCCCGGCCGCCAGGTCGTCGTAGGCGTTCACCGCGCGCACGATCCGGGCGGCGACGGGCTGGTCCCGGTACGGATCCGCCTGCCGCTCCACGATCACCGCCACCTCGGCGGGGACTCCCGTCCGGCGGGCCACCTCGCCGCCGAGCTCGGCGATCCGTCTGGCCTCGGCCGCGGGCAGCTCGGCGGTGGCCCCGCACGGCACGGGATCGACGAGGGACAGCTGGCCGATGTCGTGCATCAGCGCCGCGTACTCCAGCACCGTGAGCTCCCGCTCCGACAGCCCCAGCTCCCGGCCGACCGAGCGGCTCAGCGCGGCGACCCGGCGCGCGTGGCCGGGCGGGGTGCAACCGGCGATCTCGGTGGCCCGGGCCAGCGAGGTGATGGTCTGGCGGTAGGTGGTGCGGACGGCGGCGATCCGATGGAAGGACATCTGGGTCAGCAGCAGCGGCACGCTGAAGACGGGCAGGGCCCACAGGCCTGCCACGGCCACCCCGAGGGTCATCACCACGCCGGAGGCGCAGATCGCCGAGCCGATGCCGAGTTGCGCGCGCAGCTCGTCGCACAGCAGCGGACCGTACGGCCAGCCGGTGCGGGCCCCCGCCAGGGCGGCGGCGAGCACGGAGTCGCACAGCGCGGTGAGGCCGAGCAGGAACAGCAGGAACACGACGAGGTACGGGCCCTGCCCGATCCACTCCCCCAGCCGCCCGGAGTTGTAGAGGGGCTGGAAGCAGACGGCGGCGAAGGCGACGGTGAGGACCCGCCGGGCCACGTGGTCGAGGGCGGGCCCACGGCCGCGGGCGACGTGCGGGACGATCCCGACGAGGGCCGCCGCGACGACGACGGTGATGGTCTGGAGGACCCCGTGGTGGGTGGAGTGTCCGCCGTTCTGGCCGAGCAGGGCGTAGGCGAGCGCCCCGGCGGAGCCCAGCGGCGCCGGGTGCCGGTCCTCGGCCGGCGGCGGCCCGGCGCCCGCACCGCGCGGGGCGGTGCCCGTCCCGGTGCGCGGGGCGTGGCCGGGGTGGCGGCGGGCGAGCTCGCCGACCGCGACGAGGGTGCCGAAGGCGAGGGCGACGCCGGGTTCGGCGACGCCCCACCACAGGGTGTGGCCGAGTCCGGCCAGGGCCAGCAGGGCGGCGGCCGCGTGGACGACCGGTGCGGTGGCCGCCCTCACCGCGCGCCCCGGGGGCCGGTCCCGTCACCGGCTCCGGCGGCTCCGGGCAGCGCCTCCCGCGGCCCGGGGGCCCCGACGCCGGACCCGGTCCCGGCGTCCGACCGCGGGGCCGGGGTCGCCGCGCCCGCGCCGGGCCCGCCCTCGCGGCTCCCGGGCGGCGGCCCGGAGCGTGCGGTGTCGGGGGCGGGGCCGATGACCCGGAGGTCGTCGTCGGAGGTGACCACCGGGTGCCAGCCGTACCGGCCGATGGCGCCCACCAGGGCCCGGACCATCGCGGGGTCGAACTGGGAGCCCGCGCAGCGTTCCAGCTCGGCCAGGGCGACGGGCACCGGGCGGGCCCGGCTGTAGGAGCGGGTGGAGGTCATCGCGTCGAAGGAGTCGGCCACCGCCACCACCCGGGCCAGCACCGGGATCTGCTCGCCGTTGAGCCCGTACGGGTATCCGGAACCGTCCACCCGCTCGTGGTGGTGCAGGATCGCGGCGCGGGCCTCCCCCAGGAACCCGATGCCGCGCACCATCTCGTGGCCGTACTCCGGGTGCAGCTCGATGACGCGGCGCTCCTCGGGGGTCAGTGGCCCGTCCTTGCGCAGCAGTCGGGTCGGCACCCCGAGCTTGCCGACGTCGTGGAGGATCCCGGCGATGCGGACGGTCTCCAGCCGGTCGTCGACCATGCCCAGTTCCCGGGCGATCATCGCGGACGCCTGCCCGACCCGCTCGCTGTGGCCGCGCGTGTAGCGGTCCTTGATGTCGACGGCCTGGACGAGGGCCCGGATCGTGGCCTGGTGGGCGGCGTGTTCGCGGTGGTACTGGGCGAAGACCCAGCAGGAGATGTACATCGGCAGCAGGACGAGCAGCGCGGCCGGAAGTCCGTACGGGCTGCGCCACATGACGGCCATCATCAGTCCGGCGAGCCCGTGGACGCAGTGCGGCAGGAGGGATCGGGTGAGCAGGCCCCGCCAGGCGGTGGCCGCGGGGCGGCGTTCGGCGGCGGCGAGGACCAACCCGTCGAGGGCGACCATGACGAGGCAGAAGGCGACGGCGGCGGCCGTGGCGGGGAGCATCGCCCAGGGGAAGTCGGCCGGCCAGCCGGCCGCGTCGATCGTGCGTCCCGCGTCGTCCGGCGGTCCGGATCCCCCGGCCCCCGAACCGGACGCGGCGCCGATCGCCCGTCGGCCGCCGAGGAGGCCGAAGAGCTGCCCGGCCGCCCAGGCGGCCACCGCCTGCTGGGCGGCGTGCCACACGCGCCGCACCCCGGCGGAGTGGCGGACCACCGGTTGCGCGAGCCCGCCGGGCACGGCCACGAGCGCGGCGGCGGCGGGCGGCAGCAGGAAGACGGCGGCCAGCACGACGGGGAAGAAGGAGCCGATGCCCTCGGGGGCCCGGTGGCCCGACAGGGGGCGGATCCGGACGAGTTCGCAGCCGAGGTAGAGCGCGGCGGCGGGCGCGACCACCCCCCACGGCGTCGAGGCGTCCGTCAGGGCGGGGGCGACGCAGGCGAGGGCGGCGAGGACCGCGGACAGGACGCAGACGCGCGCGGCCGGCGGAAGTACCCGCATGGCGTTCCCCTCCCCCCGTGACGCACAGGCCGGATACCGGAAACGAACCGGTACCGGGAGGGGAGAATAGGGCGGCCTCCGAACGGAGCGTGGCCCATTTGCACATTGCGCCGTACGGACGCCCCCGGATTAGCACCTTCGGGTGAACGAAGTGCCCTTCCGGGGGCGGTTGTCGAAGCGGCGACCATTCAGCCGCCGGCGGTTCAACCGGGGGCCGGCCCCGCGGTCACGTCGTGATCGGGCACGGCCTGACCCGAGCGGATCAACTCGATCCGACCCATGACCTTGGAGCGCAGATCGGACGGCACGTCGTCCGACCCGCAGCAGCGCTTCACCAGCTTCTTGACGGCCTGTTCCAGGCCGTACTTCTCCAGGCAGGGATTGCACTCGCCGAAGTGCGTCTCGAACTTCGTGCAGTCACTGTCCGGCATCTCGTGGTCCAGGAACTCATAGAGATGGTCCAGGACCTCGGCGCACTCCGTCTCGTGCGGCTCTCCGCAGCTCATGAGCCCGAGCCTTTCAGGTCGTTCGACTCTCCCGCGCCGGCCGGGACCAGCCCGCGTTCACGGGCATAGTCCTCCAGCATTCCGCGGAGTTGACGGCGGCCACGGTGCAGTCGCGACATGACCGTACCGATGGGTGTACCCATGATGTCCGCGATCTCCTTGTACGCAAAGCCCTCTACGTCGGCAAGATAGACCGCGATGCGGAACTCCTCCGGAATGGCCTGGAGCGCTTCCTTCACATCGGAATCGGGCAGGTGATCGAGCGCCTGCGATTCCGCGGAACGCAATCCGGTCGACATGTGCGACTCGGCGCGCGCCAGCTGCCAGTCCTCGATCTCCTCCGCGGCACTGCGCTGCGGCTCGCGCTGCTTCTTGCGGTAGGAGTTGATGAACGTGTTGGTCAGAATGCGGTACAGCCACGCCTTCAGGTTGGTGCCCTCGCGGAACTGGTGGAAGGACGCGTACGCCTTCGCGTACGTCTCCTGGACCAGGTCCTCGGCGTCCGCCGGATTGCGCGTCATGCGCAGCGCGGCGGAGTACATCTGGTCGAGGTAGCCGAGGGCGTCCCGCTCGAAGCGCGCATTGCGCTCCGGAGTAGTCTCCTGCGCCTGGCCTTCGTCGGTCCCAGCGACAGGACCCACCTCCTCCGACAGCGTGGCGGCTCCGAAAGCGGATCCGCTCGAATCGGAGAATAGTCGACCATCCCGGCCTTCCGCCGCCCGAAGCGAAGCGCGCTTCGGTCCGGGCAGAACGGTCCAGTCCAGGTCAGCGGCCTGCGGACGGTTCTGGCTGATGACCTGGGCCATGCGGTCCCTCTCCTCCGACGTGTTTCCCGTGTGTACCGACACTCCCCACAACAGGGCCCCGGGGCCCCGCATTCCCGGGCCCCGCAGGCCTTTTCCGGTACGGCCCGGGCATCACGAAAGGCGGGTGAGCGGGATCACCCGCAGATGTGTCAGGTCATTCCCCCGCACTGAGCCGGGCGAGCCACTCGGCCACCGCTCCGGTGATCACCGCGAGGGTCTCCTCCTGCGTCGGACCGGCCTTCTTCGGCACCGCGAAACCATGGTCCCCGTACGGCACCTCGACCAGTTCGTACGGGTCCGGCCCGACCGGCTCCGGGAATTCCTCCGGCCTCCCGAACGGGTCCCGGCCGCCCTGCGCCACCAGCACGGGCCGACCGGCGTCCAGGAGTTCCGCGGCCCGGGACTTCTCGGGCCGCCCCGGCGGGTGCAGCGGGAAGGCCAGCGCGAGCACCCCGACCGCGCCCAGTTCGGCGGCGGTCCGGCAGGCCACCCGGGCCCCGGCGCTGCGCCCGCCCGCCACCACGGGCAGCCCGGGCCGGGCCAGCGCGGGCCACAGGCCCCGCCAGCCCTCGTCGAGCACCTTGGGCGCGGCGGCGACCTTCTTCCCGGCGACCCGCCAGGGCTGCTCCACGAGGGCGACGTCCACCCCCAGCGGCGGCAGTGCGGCGGCCAGGGCCCTCAGGTCCCGGGCCTCGATCCCGCCGCCGGCCCCGTGGCTCACGGCGAGCACGAGCCGGGCCCGGCGGGCGGGGTGCCAGGTGATGCGGGCCTCGCCCGCCGGGGTGTCGACGCTCTCGGTGGTCACGGCGCGCTCCGGTGTCATGGGGCCGATCATGCCGGGTCGGGCCGGGTCAGAAGAGCGTGCCCTCCTCCGGCGCGGCGAGCTCACCCAGCAGCTCCGGGCCGTTGTTGCGGACGTTGCTGACGGCGGTGGACACCGGGTAGGCGCGCATCAGCCCGCCCGGCGGCGGCGCCAGCAGCTCCCGCAGGCCGGCCTCGTCGGTGCGGGCGGGGTCCAGCCAGGCGTCCCAGCGGTCCGGGGTGAGCATCAGCGGCATCCGCGGGTGGATGTCGGACAGCGACTTCGGCCCCTCGGCGGGGGCCGCGCCCAGCGGCCCGGTCTCGGCCTCGGCGGTGATCACCGAGCAGGTCACCCACCAGGCGAGGGGGTGCTCGTCCGGCAGGGTCCGGTCGCGCCAGAACTCGTACAGGCCCGCCATCGCGAAGACCGAGCCGTCGGTGGGGAGCACGAAGTAGGGCTGCTTGCGGGCCCGCTTGCGCTTCCCCTCCACTTCCAACTGCCGTTCGTCGTGGGCGGTGACCCACTCGTAGTAGCCGTCGGCGGGAACGATGCAGCGGCGCTGTGCGAAGGGCCGCCGGAAGGACGGCTTCTCGTGCAGGGTCTCCGACCGCGCGTTGATCATCCGTGCGGCGCCCTCGGGGCTCTTCGCCCAGGACGGCACGAGCCCCCACCTCAGCGTCCGCAGCTGGCGAACCGGACGCGGGTCCGCCGCGTCCTTGAGGGGACGGTCGAGGACGACGTGGACCTCCTTGGTCGGGGCCACGTTCCAGTCGGGGGCCAACGTCTCCTGCGGCTCCCACCGCTCGACGCCGAATATTCCCGCCAGCTCCTCGGGCGTACGACTCGCCGCAAACCTTCCGCACATGGCTGACACACTGCCATGGCATCCGCCCACCACCGCAAGGAGTCCGCCACTTCATGGACAGCACCACGACGGCCGGCATCTGGGACCGGCTCACCGGGATACAGACGGAACCGGATTGGAAGCTGGTGGTCGCGGCGGGCCTGGTCGCGCTGGCCGTCGTCGCCGTCCGTCCGGTGTGGCGGGTCGCCCGCAACGCCGTGACCATCGCGCACGAGGGCGGCCACGGACTGATCGCCCTGCTGTCCGGGCGCCGACTCGACGGCATCACCCTGCACTCCGACACCAGCGGGGTCACCGTCAGCCGCGGCAAGCCCTACGGGCTCGGCATGATCCTGACGGCCGCCGCCGGGTACACGGCGCCGTCGCTCCTGGGCCTGGGCGGGGCCGTGCTGCTCTCCGCGCACCGCATCACGCTGCTGCTGTGGGTGGCGACCGCGCTGCTGGCCGTGATGCTGATCATGATCCGCAACGCGTACGGGGTGCTGACGGTGGTGCTGACCGGCGCCGTCTTCGTCCTGGTGTCCTGGTTCGCGCCGTCCGAGGTGCAGGCGGTGTTCGCGTACGCGGTGGTGTGGTTCCTGCTGCTGGGCGGCGTCCGGCCGGTCTTCGAGCTCCAGGCCAAGCGGCGGCACGGCGGGGCGCCCGACTCCGACGCCGACCAGCTGGGGCGCCTCACCCACGTGCACCCGATCGTCTGGCTGCTGTTCTTCCACATCGTCGCGCTGTGCTCGCTCGTCGGGGGCGGGACCAGGCTTCTCGGCCTCTGAGACGGGACCACGATCAAGATCTGGGGTCCGGGGAAGCCACTAAAGTGGAGGCCATGACCGAGACCCCCGCGCTCCACGCCCTCTGGCCCGCCCCCCTCGCGGACGGGGCCGTCCACGCCACCGTCACCGTGCCGGGTTCGAAATCGGTCACCAACCGCGCGCTCGTGCTCGCGTCCCTCGCCTCCGAACCGGGCTGGGTGCGCCGCCCGCTGCGCTCGCGCGACTCGCAACTGATGTCCGACGCGCTGCGCGCGCTGGGCGTCGGCATCGAGGAGACCGTCGCCTCCAGCTCGACCGACGGGGACAGCGGCGAGGCCTGGCGGATCATCCCGGCGGGCCTGCACGGCCCGGCCACCGTCGACGTCGGCAACGCGGGCACGGTCATGCGCTTCCTGCCTCCCGTCGCGACCCTGGCCACCGGCGACATCCGCTTCGACGGCGACCCGCGGTCCTACGAGCGCCCCCTCGGCGAGGTCATCAACGCCCTGCGCGCCCTCGGCGCCCGGATCGACGACGACGGCCGGGGCGCGCTGCCCATGACCGTCCAGGGCGGCGGGGCCCTGGAGGGCGGCACGGTCGAGATCGACGCGTCCAACTCCTCCCAGTTCGTCTCCGCGCTGCTGCTCTCCGCCCCGCGCTTCAACCAGGGCGTCGAGGTCCGGCACACCGGCGCGACCCTGCCGTCCATGCCGCACATCCGGATGACGGTGGAGATGCTGCGGGCGGCCGGGGCCCAGGTCGACACCCCCGAGGCCGGCGGCGAGAAGAACGTGTGGCGGGTCGCGCCGGGCGCGCTGCTCGGCCGCGACATGGTCGTCGAGCCGGACCTGTCCAACGCCCAGCCGTTCATGGCCGCGGCGCTGATCACGGGCGGCACGGTCACCATCCCCGACTGGCCGCGCCGCACCACGCAGCCGGGTGACGCGCTGCGTCGGATCTTCACCGAGATGGGCGGCTCCTGCGAGCTGACCGACGCCGGCCTGGTCTTCACCGGCACCGGAAAGATCCACGGAATCGACGTCGACCTGGGCGAGGTCGGCGAGCTGACCCCCGGCATCGCGGCGGTCGCGGCGCTGGCCGACTCGGAGTCGGTGCTGCGCGGCGTCCAGCACCTGCGACTGCACGAGACGGACCGCCTGGCGGCCCTGACGGCGGAGATCAACGGTCTGGGCGGCGACGTCACCGAGACGGCCGACGGCCTCCACATCCGCCCCCGCCCGCTGCACGGCGGCGTGTTCCACACCTACGACGACCACCGCATGGCCACCGCCGGCGCGGTGATCGGCCTCGCGGTCAAGGGCGTGGAGATCGAGAACGTGGCGACGACGGCGAAGACCCTGCCGGACTTCCCGGCGATGTGGGCGGACATGCTCGGCGGAACGCCGCGGGGAGCGGGAGCGTAGGGCCCGTCATGCGCAGGTACGGCAAGAACACCGACGAGGACGACATCCGCCAGCGCCCGAACCCCAAGGGCAACCGGCCGCGGACGAACATCCGGCCCAAGCACGAGGACGCCTCGGAGGGCTTCGTCCTGACCGTCGACCGCGGCAGGCTGACCTGTCTGGTCGAGGACCGGACCGTCCACGCCATGAAGTCGCGCGAGCTGGGCCGCAAGGCCGCGGTGGTGGGTGACCGGGTCAGGATCGTCGGTGACCTGACCGGCAAGAAGGACACCCTGGCCCGCATCGTGCGGATCGAGGAGCGCAAGTCGGTCCTGCGGCGCACCGCGGACGACGACGACCCGTACGAGCGGGTCGTCGTCGCCAACGCCGACCAGCTGGCCATCGTCACCGCGCTGGCCGACCCGGAGCCCCGGCCCCGGATGATCGACCGCTGCCTGGTCGCCGCGTACGACGCCGGGCTGGAGCCGCTGCTCGTGCTCACCAAGTCCGACCTGACCTCGGCCGACAAGATCCTGGAGATCTACTCGACCTTCGGCCTGAACTACGTCGTCACCAACCGGGAGGAGCTGGCGACGGGCGACGCCGCCGAGCGGGTGCGCGAGCGCCTGAACGGTCGGATCACCGCCTTCGTCGGTCATTCGGGCGTCGGCAAGACGACGCTGGTCAACTCGCTGGTCGCCGAGGGCCGCCAGCGCGCCACCGGTCACGTCAACGCGGTCACCGGCCGCGGCCGGCACACCACGACCTCGGCGCTGGCCCTGCCGCTGCCCTCCGGCGACGGCTGGGTCATCGACACCCCGGGTGTTCGCTCCTTCGGCCTGCACCACGTGGACCCGTCCCGGGTGATCCTGGCCTTCCCGGACCTGGTGCCCGGGACGGAGGACTGCCCGCGGGCGTGCAGCCACGACGAGCCCGACTGCGCGCTCGACGCCTGGGTGGAGAAGGGCCAGGCCGACCCGGCACGGCTGTACTCGCTGCGCCGGCTGTTGCAGACGCGGGAGCGCCGCGAGGGCGACTGACCCCGTCCGCGGGGTCGTCCGGCGGGGTGGGCCCGGGTTTACCGGAGGTCACATCGGGATAAATGCTCATCGCACCAAGTGACACGACGTCACCTGACGCGGGGAGGCACAAGCCATGGCGTGGCTGTTGGTCGTGGTCGCCGGACTCCTGGAGACCGGTTTCGCGGTCTGCCTCAAGCTGTCCCACGGGTTCACCCGCCTGTGGCCCACCATCGCCTTCGCGTGCTTCGCGCTCGGCAGCTTCGGCCTCCTGACGCTCGCGCTCAAGAAGCTGGACGTCGGTCCGGCGTACGCGGTGTGGACGGGCATCGGCGCGGCCGGCACCGCGATCTACGGCATGGTCTTCCTCGGGGACCTGGTCTCCACGCTGAAACTCGTCTCGATCTCGCTGGTCATCCTCGGTGTCATCGGACTCCAGCTGTCCGGTTCGGCCCACTGACCGCCGCCGCGGGCACGGCTCCCGTGAGCCGCAGCAGCGGCCCGGGGCCCGCGTCGTCCGCGCAGGGCGCGAGGACGTAGGACAGCGCCAGCCGTACGACGAGCTCGCAGTGCTGCGCCGGCTCCGGCGCGAGCGCGGTCGCGGCCCGCTCGCTGACGGCGCGCACCAGTTCCGCGGGCCCGGGCGCCGCCTGCCCCGGCCGTAGGCCCATCGTGGGCGGCGAGGGCAGCGCCCCGTCCCAGCACCCGGTCAGCAGGGCCCGTACGAGGGGCCGCTCCCGGGCTTCCCGTACGGTCCACTCGGCGACGGCGGCCAGCCGTTCGGCGGCGACGGCCGGGTTCCGGGCGGCATCGGGGGCCGGGGCGTCGGGGGTCAGGGCCCGGTCCACGCCGGCGAGGTAACGATCGGCCGCCCGGCGGACCAGGGCGCGGCCGAGGCCGCCCTTTCCGCCGAACTCGTTGTAGAGGGTCTGCCGGGACACCCCGGCGACGGCCGCCACCTCGGTCATCCGCACGGCGGGCCAGGGGTGGGCGGACAGGGCGGCCTCCGCCGCTCGCAGCAAGGACTCGCGCGCCGCAGGCATCGCCGTCTCCCCCCGATAGGCTCGGAGCCAGAGTTGACGGAGCGACAGATTCTGTCAAGGGCGCCTACCGGCCGCACTGTGGGACCCGTTCGCCGGTCCCCCGCAGTGTCGATACTGTTCGGACATGCCCGAGTATGACGATGACCTGCGCCTTGCCCTTGAGCTCGCCGACGCCGCCGACGCCGCCACGATGCGGCGGTTCCGCGCCCTGGACCTGGCGGTCGAGACGAAGCCCGACATGACCCCGGTGAGCGAGGCGGACACCGCCACCGAGGAGATCCTCCGGGCCGGGATCCTGGCGGCGCGGCCGTCCGACGCGATCCTGGGCGAGGAGTACGGCCTCAAGGGCGAGGGCCCGCGCCGCTGGGTCGTCGACCCGATCGACGGTACGAAGAACTACGTGCGCGGGGTCCCCGTGTGGGCGACGCTGATCTCCCTCACGGCGGAGGGCGCCGACGGGGTGTTCCGGCCGGTCGTCGGGGTGGTCTCCGCCCCGGCGCTGGGTCGGCGCTGGTGGGCCGCCCAGGGTTCGGGGGCCTTCACGGGTGGCGCCCTCGGCGGGACCACTGCCCTAGGGGTGTCGAAGGTCGCGACCCTGGGCGACGCCTCCTTCGCGTACTCCTCGCTGAGCGGCTGGGAGGAGCAGGGCCGGCTGCCCGGCTTCCTGGACCTGACCCGCGCGTGCTGGCGCACCCGCGGCTACGGCGACTTCTGGCCGTACATGATGGTCGCGGAGGGGTCCCTCGACCTGTGCGCCGAACCCGAGCTGAGCCTGTGGGACATGGCCGCGCTGGCGGTCGTGGTCGAGGAGGCGGGGGGCCGCTTCACCGACCTGGACGGGACGGACGGGGTGCACGGCGGGAACGCCGCGGCCTCCAACGGCCTGCTGCACGAGGAGATGCTGGAGCTGCTCCGGCCCCGCGCCTGACCTTCCGCACGCCGGTGAGTGCGCCGAGCACGCCCCCTTGTTGACCCTCCGCCGCCGTGGGAATCTGAGGATCCCCCCGCTTGTGCGCTTGTGAAGCGTTTCTCGAAGGAACGCCTCGCCGGAGCACCTCACCCAAGCGGGGGGCTCACCCCCAGGAGGTGGCTCTCTCCATGCTCGTCCGTGACGCCATGAGCACCGTGATCCTCACCCTAGGACCCGCGCACACCCTGCGTCAGGCGGCCTGCCTGATGTCCGGCCGGCGCGTCGGCGCGGCCGTCGTCCTCGATCCCGACCACAGCGGCATAGGCATCCTGACCGAGCGCGACATCCTCAACTCCCTCGGCGCGGGGCAGGATCCCGACCGCGAGTCCGTGGGCGCGCACACCACCAACAACGTGGTCTTCTGCACCCCGGACGCCACCCTGCGGGAAGCGGCCGAGGCCATGGTCCACGGCGGCTTCCGCCACCTGATCGTGCTGGAGGACGGTGGCCCGGTGGGCATCGTGTCCGTGCGCGACGTCGTCCGCTGCTGGGCGCCGGCCCGGCGCACCGTCCCCGCCTGACCCTCACTCCACCGTACGCGCGCAGCCGGAAACGGCCGCCGGGCCGGAACCCCGACTGGGGGTTCCGGCCCGGCGGCCTGCCACGACAAGCGGACCGATCAGCCGCGAAGGGCCTGGACCGCGGCTTCCAGCCGCTTGCCGAAGTCGCCGTCCGCCTGGCGGAAGTTGTTGATGGCCCGCTCGGCGATGTCGTCGCGCGAGACCTTGGCGATGAAGCCCGAGAGGTTCTCGATCAGACGGGTCTTCTCGTCCTCGGAGTACAGGCGGTACAGGTTGCCCGCCTGGACGAAGTCGTCGTCCTCGGAGTGCGAAGGGGTGGCGTGGTTGCCCGTGCCACCGGTGACGGGGGTGGACTGCCACAGCGGCCGGTCGGTCTGGAAGGGACCGCCGAAGCTGTTGGGCTCGTAGTTCTTCGCACCCTTGTGGCGGCCGTCGTACAGGAAGCCGTCACGGGAGTTGGTGCGCGCCTCGGTGGCGTGCGGGCGGTTCACCGGCAGGTGGTCGGCGTTGATGCCGACGCGGTAGCGGTGGGCGTCGCCGTACGCGAAGAGGCGGCCCTGGAGCATCTTGTCCGGGGAGGGTCCGATGCCGGGGACGAAGTGCGCCGGGCTGAAGATGGACTGCTCGACCTCGGCGAAGACGTTCTCCGGGTTGCGGTTGAGCTCCAGCTTGCCGATCTCGATCGGCGGGTAGTCCTCGTGCGGCCACACCTTGGTGAGGTCGAACGGGTTGAAGCGGTACTCCGCCGCCTCGGCCGCGGGCATGATCTGGACCTGGACGGTCCAGGACGGGAAGTCGCCGCGCTCGATGGACTCGCGCAGGTCGCGCTGGTGGGAGTCCGGGTCCTCACCGGCGAGGGCGTTCGCCTCGGCCTGGGTGAGGTTCTTGATCCCCTGGTCGGTCTTGAAGTGGTACTTGACCCAGAAGACCTCGCCGGCCTCGTTGTTCCACTGGAACGTGTGCGAGCCGTAGCCGTTCATGTGACGGTAGGACGCCGGGATGCCGCGGTCACCGAACAGCCAGGTCACCTGGTGCGTGGACTCGGGCGACAGGCCCCAGAAGTCCCAGACGTTGTCCGGCTCCTGCGAGCCCGTGTACGGGTCGCGCTTCTGGGTGTGGATGAAGTCGGGGAACTTGATGGCGTCCCGGATGAAGAAGACCGGGGTGTTGTTGCCGACGAGGTCGTAGTTGCCCTCTTCGGTGTAGAACTTCAGCGCCCAGCCGCGGGGGTCGCGGCGGGCGTCGGCACCGCCGAGGCTGTCCGCGACGGTGGAGAAGCGCAGGAAGGTCTCGGTCTCCTTGCCGACCTCGGACAGGAACTTCGCCCGCGTCCACCGGGAGACGTCACGCGTGAGGGTGAAGGTGCCGTAGGCACCGGCGCCACGGGCGTGCACCACGCGCTCCGGGATGCGCTCGCGGTTGAAGTGGGCGAGCTTCTCCAGCAGGAGCTGGTCCTGGACGAGAACCGGTCCGCCGACGCCGGCGGTCTCACTGTTCTGGTTGTCGGCGACCGGAGCCCCGGCCTCCGTGGTGAGCGGTCCCTGCGTCACGTGCGCCTCCTGCGTCATTACTGCTCGTCCTGTCCTTGGCGTTTGCCGAAACCGATCCTACAATGGACATTGTCTAAGTCAAGTAAGCATCCAATTCCGCACCGGTTCGGGATCTACACCGAATCGCCTCGCTGTTAGGCTGGCGTCCATGAGTGACCGCTTGCTGGAACGACTTCGCGGACGCGGCTGGCGCATGACCGCCCAGCGGCGCGTCGTCGCCGAAGTGCTCGACGGCGACCACGTCCACCTGACGGCGGACGAGGTGCACGCGCGCGCCGTGACCAAACTGCCCGAGATCTCTAGAGCCACGGTCTACAACACCTTGGGCGAGCTCGTGAGCCTCGGCGAGGTCCTGGAGGTCTCGACGGACCGCCGGGCGAAGCGGTACGACCCGAACGCCCACCGGCCCCACCAGCACCTGGTCTGCGCCCAGTGCGGCGCGATCCGCGACGTCCACCCGGCGGGCGACCCGCTGGCCGACCTGCCCGACGGCGAACGCTTCGGCTTCGCGATCTCGGCGGTCGAGGTGACGTACCGCGGCGTGTGCCCGAACTGCGCGGGCGCCTAGCCGCGAGAGCGCGGACGCGAAAGCGGCGCCGGTCGGGGCGGACAGCCCCGACCGGCGCCGCTCGTTTCGCGCCCGTCACGTTTCGCACCCGTCGCGTCCCGTGTGCGCTCACCGCCGTCGCGACTTGCACCCGGAAACGACTCAAGGCCCGGATCCCATGGGATCCGGGCCTTGAGCCTTCAGTAGCGGGGACAGGATTTGAACCTGCGACCTCTGGGTTATGAGCCCAGCGAGCTACCGAGCTGCTCCACCCCGCGTCGGTAAACCTCACTGTACGGGGAGGTCGACGGCAGATGCAAATCGGTTAACGGGTGCACCCGGGCGGGGTGCGCCCCGGGCCCGGCGGACCCGGATCGGGTGCCGGCGCGACCCGGGTCCGGATCAGGCCGAGAGCTCCTCGGCCAGCGCGTCACGCAGTCTGGCGGCCCGCTCCGACACCTCGGCCGGCCCCAGCTCCATGGCCCGCACACACCACTTCTGCCCCTCCGAGAGGTCCCCGTGACGGGCCGCGAGCAGCCCCAGCCGCAGGGCGGCCCGGCCGTGGCCGGCGACCGCCGCCCGGGTCCACCACAGGGCGGCCTCGGGCTCGCTGCCCTCACGGGCCAGCAGCAGCCCGAGGTTGAAGGCGCCGTTGCGGGAACCGGCCTCCGCCGCCTCCCGGTACCACCGCGCCGCCACGGCCAGGTCGCCGCGGGCGGCGGCCAGCATGCCGACGCGCACCTGGGCCCTGCGGTGCCCCTGCTCGGCGGCCCGCTCGTACCATTCCTCGCTCTCGGTCCGGGCGGCCCCGCCGGCCGGCTCGCCCAACGCCACCGGCTCGGGCGGCGGGGCCAGCGACTCCAGCAGGGAGGCCAGCCTGAAGGCCGCCTCCGCGCTGCCACCGCCCGCCGCGCAGCGCAGGTGCCGTTCGGCGGCGCGCTCGGCGCCGTCCCGCACGAGGGCGATGCCGACCTGGAGCGCCGCGTCGGTGTGTCCGGCCGCGGCGGCCCGCTCGTACCACTTCAGCGCCGTGCGGTCCTCGTCCCGGCTGGCGAAGAGGATCCCGAGGTTGAAGGCGGCGTCGACGCTGCCCGCCTCGGCCGCCTTGGAGAACCAGGGCTCGGCCCCGGCCGCGTCCCCGCCCTGGAGGAGCAGGATGGCGAGGGCGTTGGCGGCCTCGCGGTGCCCGGCGTAGGCGGCACGGCGGTACCACTGCTCGGCCTGCGCCGTCCGGTCCTGGGCGACGCACAGCAGAGCAAGGTTGTACGCCCCGTTCTGGTCGCCCGCGTCCATGGCGGCGCGGTACCAGCGCTCCGCGGTCTGGGTCTCCCCGCGGGCGGCGTGCAGGGCGCCCAGGGCGTTCGCGGCGTTGCCGTCGCCGTCCTGCGCGGCCCGGTGCCACCAGGTCGCGGCGCTCTCCTCGTCACCGGCGTCGCGCAGCAGGAAGCCGAGGGCGCAGGCCGCCCGGGCCTCGCCCTGCTTCGCCGAGCTCAGGTACCAGCGACCGGCCTCCTTCAGTTCGCCGCGGGCCTCCAGCAGGGCGCCCAGGTGCAGGCCGGCCCGCCGGTGGCCGCGCGCGGCGGCCTGCCGGTACCACTGCTCGGCCTCCTTGGGGTCGCCCTTGCGCAGGTGCCGCGCGAGCCGGTACGCCGCTTCGCGGTGCCCCTGCTCGGCGGCGGCCCGGAACCAGCGCTCGACGCCCTTGTCCCCTCGGTGTTCGAGGAGGTCGGCCAGGCCGTAGGCGCCCAGGGCATGGCCGGACTCCGCCGCCTGGCGCATCCAGTACTCGGCGGCCGGCTCGTCGCCGCGCTCGCGGTAGTGGCGGCCCAGGGCGTGCGCGGCGGGGGCGGATCCCGCGACGGCGGCGACCCGCCACCAGCCGGCGGCCTCGTCCGGGTGACCGCGCTGGTGCAGGAGTACTCCGAGGTTGTTCGCGGCGGCGCGGTCCCCTTCCCCGGTGGCGCCGCGCAGGTAGGGTTCGGCCCCGGCGAGGTCACCGCGGCGCAGGAGGAGGGCTCCGAGCACACTCATGGCTCCGGGGTCGCCCTTGTCGGCGGCCACCCGATGGCGTGCCTCCAGCTCGGCGTCGGTGGCTCCCTCGGCCTCTCCGAACGCTTCTTCCGCGAACGCCGCATCGGTCAGTGCGTTGTGCGCGTCAACGACCTGAGCCGCCCCACCGGCTTCCGTGACCGACTCGGTCTCCGCCCTCACAAACCGCCCTGTCTCCAGCAGAGTTGACCTGTCCCCCATAAATCCCATCGTCGCATCACCTGCTACCCGCGTACACCTGGTATGTCGCAGCCAGTGAGGTCACTACAGCGTTTTGTCGACATGCCCACAGAGAGACAAGTCAAACACGCTCCGGCCTCAACTCACCCGCCCCGGTGACCTCGTGTTCCCCGAATCACCCCGCACGGCCCCCACGCGCCGATCCGGGCATGACGAAGGCCCGGATCCCATGGGATCCGGGCCTTCGTCTTCAGTAGCGGGGACAGGATTTGAACCTGCGACCTCTGGGTTATGAGCCCAGCGAGCTACCGAGCTGCTCCACCCCGCGTCGGTGAAACCACAGTATCACGACGCGGGACGGAGCCATTACCGCGTTGGCGTCAGCCGCCCGGCTTGGGGGCCTGCAACTTCGCCTCGGCGTCGATCGCCCGCTTCAGCGCCGCCTCCAGGTCGTCCTGGGCCTTGCCGTAGGCGGACCAGTCGCCGGCCTTCATGGCCTTGTCGGCCTCCTCGACGGCCTTCTGCGCGTCGGAGAGGGCCGCCTTGACCGTCGGGTCCTGGGGCACCGGCTGCTGCGGCGTGTCACCCGGCGGCTGGTCCGGGTTCGTCGGCGTCGTCGGGACGGTCGGGGCCGCGGCCCCGAACACCACGTTCAGCGCCTTGTCGAGGGTGTCCTCGAAGGCCGTCTGGCCTCCGTAGGTCACCAGCACCTTGCGCAGCAGCGGGTACTTGAGCCCGGAACTGCGGACGTAGACCGGCTCCACGTAGAGCATGCCGCCGTCGAGGGGCACCGCGAGCAGGTTGCCGTACTCGATCTCCGAGTCACCACCGCGCAGCAGGCGGATCGACTCGGCGATCTTCGGCTCGGACTGGAACTTGCTCTGCACCTGTCCGGGGCCGTCCGGCGGCTTGCTCGTCGGCATCTTCAGGATTCGGATCTTGCCGTAGTCCGGGGTGCCCGGATCGGCGTTGACCGCCATGAAGGCGCTGAGGTTGGGCCGCTCGTTCGGTGTGAACGTCGTGGTGAGCGAGAAGACCTGGTCCTTCTCCTCCTGGCCCGGCATCTTCATCGACAGGTAGTACGGCGGGACCGCCGTGCCGGCCTTCGTCGTCGGGTCGTCCGGGACGGCCCAGGCCTCACTGCCGCTGAGGAAGGTCTGCGGGTCGGTGACGTGGTACCGGGTGAGCAGTTCGCGCTGGACCTTGAAGAGGTCCTGCGGGTAGCGCAGGTGGTCCATGAGCGGCTTGGAGATCTCGCTCTTGGTCTTGACCGTGCCCGGGAACGCCTTCATCCAGGTCTTCAGGACCGGGTCCTCGGTGTCCCACTGGTACAGGTTGACCGTGCCGTCGTACGCGTCGACGGTGGCCTTCACCGAGTTGCGGATGTAGTTGACCTGGTTCTCCTGGGCCACCACCGCGCGCTGGCTGTTGGTCAGCGAGTCCGCGGTGCTCCGCCCCAGCGTGGTCCGCGAGGCGTACGGGTAGCCGTTGGTGGTCGTGTACGCGTCGACGATCCAGACGACCCGCTTGCCGATGACCGCCGGGTACGGGGCGCCGTCGATGGTCAGCCACGGGGCGACGGCCTCGACGCGCTCCTTGGGGGTGCGGTGGTAGAGGATCCGCGAACCCTCGCCGATGGCCCCGGAGTACAGGATCTGCGGCTCGCTGAAGGCGAGGGCGTACGCGGCGCGGTTGACCGGGCTGTCGAGGTTGACGCCGGAGCCGCCCTTGTAGCTCGTCTCCTTCTCGCCCTTGTCGTCCGAGTAGTCGAGCTCCTTCTGCGGACCGCCGACGATCGAGTACTGCTTCGTCTGCTCGCCGTAGTAGATGCGCTGCTCGAAGTCCGTGCCGAACATGCCCTTGGAGGGCAGGTCGGCCTGGGTGAAGTCGGGGGCGCCGTCCTTGACGGTGGTGCCCTTGGCCGCGACCACGCCGTAGCCGTGCGTGTACTTGAAGTGGTCGTTGATCCAGTTGTTCTTCGGGATGCCGCCGATGTTCAGCTCGCGGAGCCCGATGACCGTGTCCTGGCCGCTGTACCGGTCCACGGCGAGCGTGGACGGGAAGCCGTAGTAGCCCTTGACCTGCTGGAGCTGCTGGAAGGCCGGGGAGACGATGTTCGGGTCGAGCAGGCGGACGCTGGCCGTGGTGTCGGCCGCGGACCGCAGCTTGGTGCGGTCCTCCGTCTGCGGGACGCCCGGGTAGTCCTTGACCTCGGACCCGGCGATCCCGTAGGCGTCGCGCGTCGCCTTGATGTTCTTCTCGACGTACGGCGATTCCTTGGCCTGCTCGTTCGGCTGGACCTGGAACTTCTGGACGATCGCCGGGTAGAGCCCGCCGATCAGGATCGCCGAGAGGACCATCAGGCCGAAACCGATGACCGGGAGCTGCCAGGTGCGGCGCCACAGGGTGGCGAAGAAGAGCACCGCGCAGATCGCCGCGATCGCCACCAGGATCGTCTTCGCCGGCAGGTAGGCGTTCGCGTCGACGTAGCGCAGGCCGGTCCAGTTGTCGGCGGCCTTGAAGTCGCTGGACTTCACCGCGAGGCCGTACCGGTCGAGCCAGTACGCGATCGCCTTCAGGGTGACGAAGAGGCCGAGCAGCACCGACAGGTGCCCGGTCGCCGCGGCGGTGGCGCGGGCCCCGGGGCTGGTCACGCGCAGGCCGCCGTACAGGTAGTGCACGACGACGGCGGCGATCACCGACAGCACGACCGCGGCGAAGCCGAAGCCGAGCAGGAAGCGGTACCAGGGCAGGTCGAAGGTGTAGAAGGACACGTCCAGGCCGAACTGGGGGTCCTTACGACCGAAGGGCACCCCGTTGACGTACATCAGCCAGGTCTTCCACTGGCCGGCCGCCGAGGCGCCCGCGATCAGTCCGACGATCACGGCGATGCCCAGGAGCAGCCACTTCTTGTACGCGGCGATGCTCATGCGGTAGCGGTCGAGGCTCTGCTGTTCCAGCGACATCGCGCTCAGCGGCGGCCGCAGCCGGTGCGCCAGCCAGATGTTCAGCCCGACCGCACCGGCCATCAGCAGGCCGAAGACGGCGAAGAGGCCGATCTTGGTCCACAGGGTGGTGGTGAAGACGGTGGAGTACTTGACGGAGCGGAACCAGAGCCAGTCCGTCCAGAATCCGGCGAACATGATGAACGCCATGGCCAGGACGGCCAGGACGCCCAGGGTCGTCAGAAGAGTCCGGGCGCGCCGGGAGGGGCGGCCGACTCTCATCCGTGGCCCGGAGGGGCCTCCGCCGCGGTCCGGCATCTGGAAAGCCAAGGTGCGCACCTCGAAAGTCGCTGAGTCTGGGTACTGAATCTGGGTAATGCGTCCGGTTGCTGCGCCCGCCGTGGGAGGAGCGGAGCCGGGCCCCCGAT
This sequence comes from Streptomyces sp. NPDC040432, assembly GCF_055595445.1. NCBI lineage: Bacteria > Bacillati > Actinomycetota > Actinomycetes > Kitasatosporales > Streptomycetaceae > Streptomyces > Streptomyces sp. NPDC040432. The sequence continues at coordinate 241,792 of NZ_JBVIVP010000002.1, forward strand.
GGTAGGGCCCACTCTTGCAACTTACGGAGGCTTTAGTCAGTTCCCGGTAACCGGGGGAAAGGAGGCAGGATGTTGTCCATGTCCAACCTTTCGCCTTCCCCCGGCACGCCGATGGCCGCCACCCCGCTCACCCGTGCCGTCCTGGAGATCGACGAGTACGCCTCCACCCTCGGCTGGGACAAGCCGGCCCGGCTGTTCGCCCTGGTCGACACCGCCCGGCTGCGCAAGCAGGAACCCGGTCTCGCCCGCCAGCTCGGCCTCGACCAGGACGACACCGGCAAGAGCCAGCTCACCCCGATCGAGCAGGACTCCGTGCCGGCCGGGACCCCGCTGGACAAGTTCCTGGGAACCATCGCCTGGCCGGACGCGATCGTCGGCTGCGCGCTGACGGTCGAGCGGCTGATGCTGCCGCCGTCCGCCGAGGCGTCCGTCCCGGAGGGGTTGAGCGACAAGCAGCTGGCGAAGTGGGTCGCCGCGCACCCCGACCGTCAGGAGGTGCGGCTGACCGTGGGCGTGCTGCGCGACGGTTCGCGGGAGTCCGCCGTGCGGCTGCGGGAGAAGGACTCCTCCAACGAGGTGCTCACGGGTGCGACCCTGGTGCCGGGCCTCGCGGAGGCGCTGGCAGCCACCTTCCTCGACTAGGAGGGACCTGTTCCGGCGCCCGCCGGCCCCGCCGCTCCGCCGCCGTCAGGAGGCGGAGCACCTCGGGAGGCCGGCGGTGTCGCCCTTGGAGATCTTCTCCAGGGCCTTCGTCGCGTCGTCGATCGTGGAGACCTTGACCAGGGTCAGTCCGTCGGGCACGTGGGAGGCGGCGGAGGCGCAGTTGTCGGCCGGGGTCAGGAAGTATTCGGCCCCGGCCTGGCGGGCGCCGATGGTTTTCATCTGGATGCCGCCGATCGGTCCGACCTTGCCGCTGTCGTCGATGGTCCCGGTGCCCGCGATGAACTTGCCGCCGGTCAGGTCCTCCGGGGTGAGCTTGTCGACGATTCCCAGCGCGAACATCAGGCCGGCGCTGGGGCCGCCGACGTCGGCGAGCTTGATGTCGATCGGGAACGGGAAGGTGTGGTCGGTCCCGGCCCGGATGCCGACGATGGCGTGGCCGTCGTCCTCCGCCTTGCCCGCGGTGATCGTGATCTTCTCCGTGGTCGTGGGCTCGCGGTTCGCTCGTTCCGCCTCGGCGGCGTCCTTGGCGGGTACCACGATGAACTCGACCGGCTCGCCGGGCTTGTGCTTGGTGACCAGTTCGGCCACGTCGGCCGGGTCGGTGACCGGGGCGCCGTCGACGGACTTGATCACGTCTCCGGCGTGCAGCCTGCCCTCGGACGGGCCGCCCTTGACCACCGAGGAGACGATCACGCGGGCGTTGACCGGGATGCCGATCTGCTTGAGCGCGGCCACCTTGGCGCTCTCCTGCGACTGGCTGAACTCCTCGGCGTTCTCCTGCGTGGATTCCTTGTCGGTCTTGCCGTTCGGGTAGAGGTTCTCGTGCGGTACGACGATGTTGTCGCCGGCCGCCCAGCCGTACACCGCTTCCAGCAGGTTCATGTCGTAGTCGGCACCGGTGACGCGGACCGTGGTCATGTTGAGGTGGCCGGTGGTCGGGTACGTCTTGTGCCCCGAGATGTTCAGCACCGGCTCGCCGTGCGAGTCGCCGAGCGTGTTCACCGTGGGGCCGGGACTCATCTCGGAGTACGGGACCTTGATGAACACCCCGACGCAGAGCAGCGCGAACAGCATGAGGGTGGAGGCGAGCATCGTCGCGGTGCGGCGTGGCATGAATCGACAGTACGGGACGGTGTCGGAGGGCGGCCCCTGGGGCCGGTCCGTACGGGGGCCGTGCGCGGAACTCTCAGCGGATTCTCAGCGGGAGCACCGGGACGCTCAGACGGCGTCGGAACCGGAGTGCGCCTTTTCCTTCGTCCGGGCCTGATCGGCCTTCCCCATGGCCTCGCGGAATCGCGCGTAGCCGGCGAGTTCGGATATGTCGCCCTGGGTGCGGTCGCGAGCCGCCCAGCTGCCCCATATCGCGGCGCCGATCGCGGCGAACAGCGGAATGAGCAACCACGCCAGTGATGCCATGAACGTGCCTCCCTGCCCCGAAAGTACGTGTCGTTGGTGGCTTCAACGCTCGTGCCCGGAAAGGGGTTACGCAAATCGAGGGCGTGTTGCGCGGCCGAACGGGGGTGAGGCTACCCCCTTGCGGGGGAAGCCCCGCGTCCGGGGGGTTGGGAGGGCGAACGGTGGTGGTTCAGCAGGCGCCGACCCATTCCTCGGTTCCGTCGCTGAAAGTCTGGTGCTTCCAGATGGGGACCTCGTGCTTGAGGTCGTCGATCAGCATCCGGCACGCCTCGAAGGCCTCGCCGCGGTGCGGACAGGAGACGGCGACGACGACGGCCAGGTCTCCCACGGAGAGGTCGCCGACGCGGTGGACGGCGGCGAGGGCGCGGACCGGGTACTTCGCCACGACGCGCTCGGCGACGCGTCGCATCTCGGCCGCCGCCGTCGGGTGGCAGGAGTAGCCGAGGGAGTCGACGTCGGCGCCGCCGTCGTGGTCGCGCACCGTGCCGACGAACAGGGTCGTGCCTCCCGTCGAATCGTCGCCGACGGCCCCGAAGACCTCGTCGATCGAGAGCGGGGTCTCACGGATGTCGAGCAGCCGGATCGGGTCCGGAGCGGCCTGCTCACCTGGGTGGTCGAAGTGCGGTGCCATGTCATCCATCGTGCCTCAGCCGCTGACATGGCGGTATAGCCGATTCGCCCGGCGCGGGCCCGCCCGGTTGGGATCCTCCTACAGGAACGGGCCCCGCCGCGGGGCGTACGGACGTACCGGGCGGGCGTGTCCGGGCCGGACGCCGTGCGGGATCAGATGCCGCGGCGCTTGCGGGCGCGTCGGACGGCGGCGGCGGCGCCGAGCAGGGCGACCGTCGCCCCGGCGGCCCCGGCGGCCGTGGCCGCGTCCTTGCGGCCCAGCCGGCGGCCCGCGACGGTGTGCCGGCCCGACACCTCCTGGAGCAGCTCGGCCAGCACCTCCTCGTTGGTCCAGCGCGGCCGCCAGCCCGCCGCGTGCAGCCCGCTGACGCTGACCACCCACGGGTGCATCGTGTACGCGAGGTCCCCGGCCGGGGACGGGGTCAGACCGATCCGGTGGAGCCGGGCCGCGGCGCCCAGGGCGACGGCCGAGGGCAGCTCCATGCGCCGGATCCCGCTCAGCTCCTCGACCTCCTCCTGTTCCAGCCAGCCCTCGCAGCCGACGGCGAGCTCGCCCTCGGCCTTCTCCAGGGCCGCGTACTCCAGGGCGCTGACCAGGTCCTCGACGTGGCAGAACTGCCAGGTGGGCCGGGATCCCGCGACGACGAGCAGCCGCGGGGACTCGAAGTAGCGGGTCAGCGCGGTGTCGGTGCCGCCGACGAGGACCGCCGGGCGGACCACCGTCACGTTGAGGCCGGGGTGCGCGCGGGGGGCCCTGCGGCCGAGGCGCTCGATCTCCAGGAGGTCGCCCACGCCGGTGGCCTCGGCGGTGGCGCGCAGCTCGGAGTCCTCCGAGAGCGGGATGTCGTTGTCCGGGAGGGCCCCGTAGACCATGGCGGACGTGCACAGCACGACCCGGTGCACGCCGGCCGCGGCGGCGGCCGTCAGCACGGTCTGGGTACCGCGCACGTTGTACGCCGTACGGGTCGCGGGGTCGGTCTCCAGGTCGAGGTCCAGCGCCAGGTGGACGACGACGTCGGCGCCGCGCAGTTTCTCGGCGATGGCCGGGTCGCGGACGTCGAGGAGGTGCCAGTGGGCCTCGGCGCAGTCCCCGCGCCGCTCGTCGATGGCGACGACCTGCTTGACCTCGTCGGATGCGGCGAGGCGGGCCACCAGGGCCGCGCCGACGCCGGATGCGGCGCCGGTCACCGCGATCACCGGGCTGTGTCGTCGGGGTTCGGCCTGGTTTCGCGGCCGGCGAACGCCGGGGGCGCTGTCGCCGTGCTCGGGGCGGTTTTCGGCGTCGTGCGGCGCGCGAGCCTGCGGATCTGGGGAACTCACCGGGCGTCTCCAGCGGTTGTCTTCAGTAGGAACACGTCGTGACGCGTACCCACCAGGTGATGTCCATCCTGCCGCAGCCCAGGAGTCGGCGGAGCACCGAGCCCGTAAGCGGGTCAGGTGTCTAGGCTGGGTGGTGTTGCCGGACCATCGCCGTCGGCTCCCGCCGGCGGCCCTACGAGCCGAGGAAACCCGTGAGCGACACCCCATTCGGATTCGGCCTTCCGCCGGAGGAGCCGGAGAACGGCGACGAGGGCAAGAAGGGCGGCCAGGGCGGCCCCGCGAATCCGTTCGGGTTCGACCCCTCCGCTCTTCCGGGCGGCGCGGACAATCCGTTCGCCGCGATGTTCGGTTCGATGAACCCGGGCGACCTCGGCGCGGCGTTCCAGCAGCTCGGCCAGATGCTGAGCTACGAGGGCGGTCCCGTGAACTGGGACATGGCCAAGGACATCGCCCGCCGTACCGTCGCGCAGGGCACGGCGGACGGCGTGAAGGACACCAGCGTCGGCATCGCGGAGAAGTCCGCCGTCGAGGAGGCCGTGCGCCTCGCCGACCTGTGGCTGGACGGCGTGACGTCCCTGCCGTCGGGGGCCAACGCGGCCGTCGCGTGGAGCCGGGCCGAGTGGGTCGAGGCGACCATCCCGGTGTGGAAGGAGCTGGTGGACCCGGTCGCCGAGCGCGTCGGCGCCGCCATGGGCGGGGTGCTGCCCGAGGAGATGCAGGCCATGGCGGGCCCGCTGCTCGGCATGATGCGTTCCATGGGCGGGGCCATGTTCGGCCAGCAGATCGGCCAGGCCGTGGGCGTGCTCGCGGGCGAGGTCGTCGGCTCGACCGACATCGGTCTGCCGCTGGGGCCGGCCGGGCGGGCGGCGCTGCTGCCGCTGAACATCGAGAGCTTCGGCAAGGACCTCGGCGTTCCCTCGGACGAGGTGCGCCTGTACCTGGCGCTGCGCGAGGCGGCGCACGCCCGACTGTTCGCGCACGTGCCGTGGCTGAGGTCGCACCTGTTCGGTGCGGTGGAGGGCTACGCGCGGGGCATCAAGGTCGACACCTCGAAGTTGGAGGACGTGGTCGGGCAGCTCGACCCGTCGAACCCGGAGCAGCTCCAGGAGGCGCTGGCGGGCGGTATGTTCCAGCCGGAGGACACCCCCGAGCAGAAGGCCGCCCTGGCCCGCCTGGAGACGGCGCTCGCGCTCGTCGAGGGCTGGGTGGACGCCGTCGTGCACGAGGCGGCCAAGCCCCGGCTGACCTCGGCGGACGCCATGCGCGAGACCATGCGCCGGCGTCGTGCCTCGGGCGGTCCGGCCGAGCAGACCTTCGCGACGCTGATCGGCCTGGAACTGCGTCCGCGCCGGCTGCGCGACGCCTCCCGTCTGTGGGCCTCGCTCACCGACGCGCGGGGCGTGGACGGGCGGGACGGCCTGTGGGAGCACCCGGACATGCTGCCGACGGCCTCCGACCTGGACGACCCGGACGGCTTCGTGCACCGCGAGCAGCTCGACTTCTCCGAGATCGACAAGATGTTGGGCGAGGCGGCCGAGAAGCGCGAGCGGCCCGAGGACGAAGGCGACGAAAAGAAGTGAGCCTGCACGAAGACGCGGTCCTCGTCCTGAAGCGGTACGAGGACCAGCCCGAGCTCCGCGCCCTGTACCTGGAGCACCTGGAGGCGCATCCGGACGGGGTCTACAAGCCCTGCACCGCCGGGCACGTCACGGGCAGCGCGCTGGTGGTGGACCCGGTCCGGGGCCGGGTCCTGCTGACCCTGCACAAGAAGCTCGGCATGTGGCTGCAGATGGGCGGACACTGCGAGCCCGGTGACGCCACGCTCGCCGAGGTGGCGCTGCGCGAGGCCGTCGAGGAATCGGGGATCGCCTCCGGGCTGACCCTGGTGCCGGGTGGTCCGGTGCGGCTGGACCGGCATCCGATCCCGGCGCCGTGCAACTGGCACCTGGACGTCCAGTACGCGGCGCTGGCCCCGGCCGGTGCCGTTGCGGAGATCAGCGAGGAGTCGCTGGACCTGCGCTGGTTCCCGTACGAGGAGGTGGCGGCGGTGGCCGACACCTCGGTCGTGCGGCTGCTGGAGGCGACGCGGGCCCGTCTGGGCGACTGACGCGCGCGACGCGCGGGAGGGGCGGACCTTGTCGGGTCCGCCCCTCCCGCGCTGTGCGTCCGGGCCCGTCAGTTCCAGGCGTTGTTCTGGTTCTGGGCGTGCGCGCCGTGCTGGCCCATCCCGAACTGCGCCGCGGCGCCCTGTCCGACCTGGGCGTTCTGCGGCGGCAGCACCTCGCTGGGCTGCACGAGGGCGAAGCCGGTGCCGAGGAAGCTGAGTTCCCAGCCCTCTCCGGTGTTGCCGCGGCGGCGCCACACCCCGGCGGAGTGGGTCTGTGCCTGCATCTGGACGCGCAGCGAGGTCGACCAGGCGACGATCGCGTCGGCGTCGGCATTGACGTACTTGTCCGGGGTGACCTGCATCATCAGGGGCTGTCCGGAGGTCATCAGGGCGACCTTGCCGCGGCCGCTGATGTTCAGCTGGTACTTGCCGGAGCCGGAGATCCCGTACTGGCTGTCGACGGCGATGGCCTCGGTGTGCAGGGTGGAGTCGAGGGCCAGCACGTAGCTGCTGTCGACGGTGAGGCCGTCCTGGTCGACGTCCACGACGTGGACGTACTGGGCGAGGTTCGCCAGGTAGACGGTGCCCTGGCCGGAGCAGCGCATCAGGTCCAGGCCCTCACCGGTGCGGGCGCGGGCGTTGCGCTGGTTGCTGCTCTGGTACTCGCCGTCGAAGTCGACGATGCCCTGGTAGGCGACCATCGCGCCCTTGCGGGCGAGGACGTCGTCGGAACCGCTCAGGGAGACCCGCAGGAGCTGGGGGTTCTGGACGGTGTACCGGTCCTGGGACTGCGCTTCCGCGTAGCCGAAAAGTGCGCTCTGCATGATGTGTCCGCTCCCCCTCAGCCCCGGGTCCGGAGCCGGTCGGTGCTGTCCTCGCTGGGCTGTACGACGACGATGCCCTGGCCGGAGAAGGCCATCTGGTAGGCCTCCCCGCTGCCCCGGCCGATCATCGACGAGGCCTTGAAGCTGCGCTTCCCCTTGACCTTGAGGTTCGGGGACCAGGCGACGAGCGCGTCCGGGTCGACGTACGTCTCGTCGTCGCCTCGGCCGCAGTCGACCACGATGGGCGTGCCGCGGGAGGTGATCGCGACCCATCCGGTGCCGGAGATCTGCACGTTGAACAGGCCCTGGCCGGCGAACTTCGCCATGCCCTTGACCCGCTCGACGCCCCACTGGAGGTGGGCGTCGAAGGCGAGGAGGTTGGTGCCGTTGACGGACAGGGCGTCGTTGTTGAGGTTGATCACGACGACGTCGGCGCCGTAGTCGGCGAGGTAGAGCAGGCCGTCGCCGGTGGCCTTCATCAGCGGGGCGCCCTCGCCGGTCAGCCACTGCGAGGCCATCTGGCGGACGGCGGGCGGGTTGGGCTCGTACTGGACGAAGCCCTCGTAGGCGACCATCGAGCCGGTGCGGGCGAAGAGGTCCTGGCCGCTCTGCATGGCGACCTTGAGCATGGCCCGGCCGTGGTTCTCCATGCGGGCCGTGACGGGACCGGGGGCGTAGCCCGCGAGCTGCTGGTTCGTTGCGTTCATGGCGTTCATGTGGGGCTCCCTCAGACCTCGTACGGCTGGACGACGATGAAGTTGCCGGGAGCGCCGCGGAACTGGAGGTTCACGGTCTCCCCGCTGTGACCGGGGTACGCGTTGCGGCGCAGCCGGACCTGGCTGGAGATGATCACCTGTGAGGCGGCCGACCAGGCGACGATGGCGTTGCTGTCCGCGAACGTCGTCGGGGTGACGGGCAGGACGACGGGGACGCCGTGCGTCTTGACGATGACCGTGCCGGTGCCCTGGAAGAGCATGGTGAACAGGGCTCCGCCGGGGATGCCGTGGCCCTCGATGCGCCGGACCTCGTGCTGGAGGGACTCGTCGAACGCGAGGACGCTCTCGGCGGAGACGCAGATCCCGTCGCCCTGGAGCTCGATGGCGTGCAGGTGGGCGCCGTTCTCCGCGAGGAAGACCTGACCCCGGCCGGTGCAGCGCATCAGCTGCATCTCCTGGCCGGTGGCGTTGCCGACGATGCGGCCCGCGAAGCCCGCGCCCTTGTAGCTGAAGTCGACCTTGCCCTGGTAGAGGACCATGCTGCCCTGGCGGGCGAGGACGGCCTGCCCGCCCATCGACAGGTCGACCCGCATGAGCTGCTGGTTCTGCGGGGTCCAGCGGGCGCCGGTGGGCGCCTCCTTGTACGGCTGGAGCGCGGCGGCGAGGCCGGCGCCGGCCTGCGGGGCCTGGCCGTGGGCCGGCTGCAGGCCGTAGCCGGGCTGCTGGCCGTACGGGGGCGGCTGCTGGCCGGGGATCTGGCCGTACGACGGCTGCGGCGGCTGCTGCCCGTAGGGCGCCGGGGCCGGGGGCGGGACCTGGCCGCCGTACGAGGGCTGCGGCTGCTGCCCGTACGAGGGCGGGCCGGGCTGCTGCGGCGGGTGCGGCGGGTTGCCGTAGGGCGCGGGCGGGGCCAGCGGGGCGACCATGGTCGGGGCGCTGTGCACCGGCGCCGGGGGCTGCTGCGGGGCGGGTGCCTGCGGCTGCTGCGCCGGACCGCCGAAGGACGGAGCGGGGGCCGGCGGCTGCGGTGCGGGCTGGTGCTGCTGGGCCGGTGCCCCGAAGGACGGGGCGGGGGCGGCGCCCTGCGGCGGCGGGGCGAATCCCGGCGTCGCGGATGCCTGAGGCTGCGCCTGCTGCGGTTCCTCCTCGGCGACCTCGCCGCCGAAGTTCTGCAGCAACGCGGCGAGCCCGCCGTCGAAGCCCTGTCCGACGGCGGCGAAGCGCCACACGTCCTTGAGGTAGAAGTCGCCGATCATCAGCGCGCGCTCGGTGCTGAACTCGGAGCCGTCGAACGAGTAGCGGACGACTTCCTCGCCGCCGGCCACGATCCTGATGTAGCCGGGGCCGATCTGCGACATCTGCCCGGCGCCGTCGAGCGTGGCGCTGAAGGAGAGCCGGTGGATGGAGGCCGGGATCCGGTCGAGGGTCACCCGGAAGGATTCCGTGTCACCCGCCTGCGGGCCGAGCTGCTGGATGGACTCTTCCGGCGACTTCGGCTGGTTGAAGAAGACGAAGTAGCGGTCGTCCGAGAGCTGCTCGTTCGCGTCGAGGCCGAAGCAGCTGATGTCGAAGGTCAGCCCGGGCCCGGAGATCTGGACGCCCACGTACAGATCCGTACCCGCCGTCAGATCACTGATCCTGGCCTTGTGGCCGCGCTGGAATTCCCTGGCCATACGTCCGACCGTCCCCCATCCCGACTCTGAAATGTGTCCCGCGGCATGCGTGCCGGTGCATGCGTGCCGCTCAGGCTAACGGCTCCCGCCGACATCCGGCCAAGTCGGTACCGACCCGGTACAAACCGTGTTCCGGGGCCCGCGCTCATTCGTCCCGGGAGGCCGGAACCTTCGGGAGGCGCTCGGCCGCGACCACTCCTTCGAGGTATCCGCGGGCCCTCTCGGTCTTCGGATACGCCTCCAGGAGTTCCCAGAAGCGGGGGCCGTGGCCGGGCACGAGGAGGTGGGCCAGCTCGTGCAGCAGCACGTAGTCGACCACGTATTCGGGCATGCCCTGGAGGCGGTGCGAGAGCCGGATGCTGCCCTCGGCGGGGGTGCAGGAACCCCAGCGGGTGTTCTGGTTGGTGACCCAGCGCACCGTGCGGGGGCGGGCACGGGCACCGAAGTACTGCTCGGACAAACGCTCGGCGCGTTCGGTCAGTTCCGCGTCGCCGAGGGTGCGCCTGCTCTCCTGGGCCGCGAGCTTGTCGAGCATCACGCCCACCCAGCGGCGCTCCTCCGCCTCGGACATCCGGGCAGGGATCAGGACGACCGTACGGTCACCCTCGCGGTAGGCGGATACGGTCCTTCGGCGGCGCGCGCTCCGGCGGACTTCGACGGCGCGCTGCGGTGGATCGGCGGACACGCGTCGAAGGTACCCGCTCGTCGTGGTGGAAGTCCCGCGCGTCCGGGGTTCGAACATGATCGATTCGCTGCGGATTCGGGATCGGATACCGAAACCTCCCCTTTTCTCCATCTCATATGCCTAATACCCCTTGCCTGTGGACAAATTCCCGCACGCGGCGCGACGGACGGGCATGGTGGCCGAAAGCGGCGAATCGGGGCCGGCCGATCCATCGGGGATCGGGCGGGGATCCGGGGGGCCGCGCTCGAAGGGGGTCGTCATGTATCCGAAGGTGAAGCCCGCGCTGGCACGGGCCTGGCGCGATCTGCAAACGGTGCAGTTCGGGGTCACTCCGGCCCACGCGGTGGTGCTCGGTCCGGTGGACACGGCCACCGGCTCGCTCATCGACCGCATCGACGGGACGCGGAGCATGGACCTGCTGCGCTCGGAGGGCACCGGTCTGGGGCTGCCGCAGGGGCGGGTGGACGAACTCGTACGACGGCTGGCGAGGGCCGGGCTGCTGGACGACGTCACCGCGGGCGGGCCACGGGCCCAGGCCGTGCGGCGCCGGCCGGAGACCCTGGAGCGACTGGGGCCCGACCTGGGCTCGCTGTCACTGGTGCGCCGGGAGCCGGGTGGTGACTTACGGGGGATCGCGGCGCGCAGGGTGATACGGGTCCAGGTGCGCGGGAGCGGGCGGGTCGGGGCGGTGATCGCGGCCGTGCTGGCGGCGGCGGGGGTGGGTCGGGTCGAGGTGCTCGACGGTGGCCGGGTGGTGCCGGCCGATGTGGCGCCGGGCGGGCTGGGTCCCGCGAGCATCGGCCGGCTCAGGGCCGAGGCCGCGGCCGCGCTGGTGCGGGACTCCGCCCCGGGGCGGGGTCCGCGCGCCGGGGAGGCGTCCGGGCCGGAGCCGGGGCTGGCGCTGGTGGTGGTCGCTCCGCGGGACGGGCTGCGGTCCTGGGCGCCGGATCCGCAGGAGGCGGCCGACTGGGTGGCCACCGGCACCCCGCACCTGTACGCGGGGGTGCTGGAGGGCACCGGGACGGTGGGGCCACTGGTGTTGCCGGGGTGCACGGCGTGCGCCGGGTGCATGGAGCGCGACCGGGTCGATCGGGATCCGGCGTGGCCGCGGATGCTCGTCCAATGGCGTTCCGCGCACCGCCGCCGCGCCACCGGCGCCTGCGACGTGACCCTGTCCACGGCGGTGGCCGGTCTGGCCGCGGCCCACGCCCTGTCCTTCCTCGACGGGGAGGTGCCCGCGTCGGCCGGGGCCCGCTGGGAGGCGGCGCTGCCGGGCCTGTCCTGGGACCGCTCGGCCGTGTGGCCCCATCCGGACTGCCCGTGCGGGGCGGCCGCGGCCGGGGAGACGGCGCCGCCCCCGGCCCCGGTGCCCGTGTCGGTCCCCGGTTCGGGGCGCGGTGCGGGAAGGTCGGTCGATCATGGCGGGGGCCGTGGCGGTGGCGGCGTCGGCGGCGGTCGAGTGGCGCTGCAGAACGTCGGGGCAGGATCGGGCGCGGACCTCCGGAGTCGGCCATGACAGGATGCGTCGGTGCCGAGGATCGCTTTGAACCGCAGCTTGCGGCACAGCTGTCTGGGAACTGGAGGGGCGCATGTCTGATCTTCCCCGGAAGGCCGTCACCCGCACCGTCAAGCTGGCCGCGCTGCCACTCGGGATCGCCGGCCGCGCCACCTGGGGGTTGGGAAAGAGGATCGGCGGCAAGTCCGCCGAGATCGTCGCCCGCGAGCTCCAGCAGCGCACCGCCGAGCAGTTGTTCCGCACCCTCGGCGAACTCAAGGGGGGTGCCATGAAGTTCGGGCAGGCCCTTTCGGTGTTCGAGTCGGCGCTGCCCGAGGAGGTCGCCGGGCCGTACCGGGCGGCGCTGACCAAGCTTCAGGAGGCGGCCCCGCCGCTGCCGGCGGCCCGGGTCCACGAGGTGTTGGCGGAGCGTCTGGGCGCGGACTGGCGCGAGCTGTTCGAGGAGTTCGAGGACAAGCCGGCCGCGGCGGCCTCGATCGGGCAGGTCCACCGTGCGGTGTGGCACGACGGCCGGCAGGTCGCGGTCAAGGTCCAGTACCCGGGTGCCGGCGAGGCCCTGTTGTCGGACCTCAAGCAGCTGGGCCGGTTCGCCGGACTGCTCGGGCCGCTGATCCCCGGCATGGACATCAAGCCGCTGATCACCGAGATGCGCGACCGGGTCTCGGAGGAACTCGACTATGAGTTGGAGGCCGAGGCGCAGCGCACGCACGCGGACGCCTTCGTCGACGACCCGGACGTGTTCGTGCCGGACGTCGTGCACCAGGGCGACGAGGTGCTGGTGACGGAGTGGATGGAGGGCACCCCGCTGTCGGAGGTGATCGCCGACGGCACCCAGGAGGAGCGCGACCGCGCCGGGCAGCTGCTGGCCCGGTTCCTCTTCTCGGGGCCCGCCCGGACGGGACTGCTGCACGCGGATCCGCACCCGGGCAACTTCCGCCTGATAGCGGGGGCGGACGGCCGGACGCGACTGGGCGTGCTGGACTTCGGCACCGTCGACCGGCTGCCCGGTGGCTGGCCCAAGCCCATCGGCCGGTCCCTGCGGATGACGTTGGACGGGGATGCCGAAGGGGTCTACGGAATCCTGCGGGCCGAGGGCTTCGTCCGGGACTCCATCGACCTCGACCCCCAGGCCGTCCTCGACTACCTCAAGCCGATCATCGAGCCCGCCGAGGCCGAGGAGTTCACCTTCACGCGGACGTGGCTGCGCGGGCAGGCAGCCCGGATCGCCGATCCGCGCTCCCCCGCGCACCAGTTGGGGCGTCAGATCAACCTGCCGCCGTCGTACCTGCTGATCCACCGGGTGACGCTGAGCACCATCGGGGTGCTGTGCCAACTGGGCGCGACGGTGCGACTGCCGGACGAACTGGGCGCTTGGCTGCCGGGGTTCGGGGCGGAGGACCGGCCCGCGTAAGCGGCGGCGAGTCCCTCGCCGGGCGGACGAGCAGCCCGGAGGGAGGGACTGCCCCGACCCGGTGGGGATCGCCCCATGGGGGTCGCCCGATGGGGATCGCCCGGTGGGAACGCGCTCGCCGGGGGCCCGGCCGGGTGACGGAAGGGTCATCGGGCGGAGGCGGTCACCGGATCGGTCGTCACCACCAGGCGGAGTCGAGGCGGCCCTCGATGGCCCGGAGGTTGGCCCGCGCGCAGTCGACACAGAAGTACTGCCTGGTCCCGTTCTCCACGGAGCAGGTCCAGGTGGGCGGGGCGCCGTCGGGGGCACGGGTGCCGCAGCGCGCGCAGACGTCGGGCTGGGCCTCGGGTCCCGGCGGGGCGGGGTGGGGAGTCGGCTGGTCCACCTCCAGACGATATCCCCGCGGGCCCGGAGCGGCCGGCGCAACGCACCGGGGGGCCGGTCCGTTCGGACCGGCCCCCCGGGTACTTCGTGGTTCGGGCTGTGTCAGCCGTCAGTGCATGACGGCCATGGCCAGCGCGCGCCGGGCGCGCAGCGACACGCGCTCGGCGCGACGCTGCATGCGCCGCGCGGCGACCAGGCGCAGGGCTTGACGCTCGGCGTCCGCCTCACGCATGCGGTCGTCCATATGGGCACGAGCCATGGCTTCTGGGATGAGTTGCATTTCGCGGGTCCTGTTCTGACGCGAGGTGATCGCGCCTGCGGTGATGAAGTCTGCGGTGGCGGAGCCGTGCGGCTGCTCGCTCGTGGTGGCGTTGGGGGACATGAGGGCCTGCTTCAGGGGGTCGCGCGTCAGGGGGCGGTCGATGGTTCCGATGGCGGTCATGCCGCTGCAACCGGGTTCTTGCGCGGACGGCCACGCGGGCGCTTCCGGGCCACGACGACGCCCTGGACGAAGAGCTCTCCACCCCAGACACCCCAGGGCTCGCGGCGCTCCTTCGCGCCGGCGAGGCAGGCCTCGACGAGCGGGCAGGTGCCGCAGAGCGACTTGGCGTACTCGACGTCCGCCGGGGACTCGGCGAAGAAGACCTCGGGGTCGAAGGTGCGACAGGGAACCGGTACGCCGAGGTTCTCGATGGCGTCGTCGAGCGCGGTGAGCGCGGTGAGGGGGATCAAGGTGGAGTCCTCCGGGACTGCGGGCGGGGAGATCGTTTGGGTCTGCGGTACGGACGGGGCGTGCGCTTCGAGTTGCACGGTGTTTTCTTCCTCGTCTTGTTCGGCTAGTCGTTCCGGCCTGTTGGCCGGGGGCGGCTCGGCTGCCAACTCACACCGACTGGTTCTGCCAGTCCCGAGGCCCCTTCGCTCCGTCGTCCCCGTTCGGGGACAAACAGAAGGGCCGCGGATCCCGGGTGGGGTTCCGCGGCCCTGAAGGCGCCGGCCTGATCGTGCGATCAGGCTGGATCACTCCAGGGTTCGAGCCCGCGGAAGGCCCACATCAGGTGGTGCTGCTGCTTCGTCGTCTGCTTCGTCCGAGCTCCGGCACCGGCTGCGGCCGCGAAGCCATAGGCGCCATGCGCCTGGGCTTCGGCTACTGCCACCAGTGCCTTGGTCGGTCGCTCATTGCGCTCACTGACGGGAAGGACCGCCAGCAGGGCAGGGCTGTCAGCGCAAATCGCGGACAGACCGGTACCCGGAAGGGAGACGGAACCGAGCAGGCAGGAAGCGTCGACCGAGCGATCGGTCATTTTGGTGAAGTTCGTGTAGCCGGCCACTGGTCTCGCCTCCTCTCGGCGTCTCGGGGACCCTGCCCGAAGGCCGGTCCCATACGTATTCGGATAAGTACAGCACGGATCCAGGGCTTCGGAGAAGCCACCGTTTCCGTTGCTAAGAACCTATGGGGATTCGCTGGGCATGTGCAAACTATTTTTCCGACGAGTTTCTACGCGTCGTCAGGATCCTCGCCCGCAGGCTCCTGGCCTGCGCAGATGGCCAGGACATCGGCTCCGTACCGGTCGAGCTTGCGGCCACCCACTCCGGAGATCATCGAGAGCTCGCCCGCCTCGGAGGGCGCGGCCTCCGCGATCGCCATGAGCGTCTTGTCCGTGAAGACGCAGTATCCGGGCAGCCCCTGGGCCTTCGACTGGACGGCCCGCCAGGCGCGCAGCCGCTCGTAGAGCCCTTCGTCCATGTCGGACGGGCAGTCCTCGCAGCGCATCAGTTTCATGTCCCCGGCCTCGGTCAGGGTCCTGCCGCAGACACGGCACAGCGCCGGGCCGCGGCGGCCGCGCTTGCGGGCAGCGCGGTCGGTCACGGCGCCGGGGCCGGTTCCCGGGGCCGCCGAGCCCGGCCGCAGGCCGTTCAGGAAGCGACTGGGGCGACGGGAGGCCCGACCGCCGGGAGCCCGGGAGAGCGCCCAGGAGAGTGTCAGGTGGTGCCGGGCCCGGGTGACGCCGACGTAAAGGAGGCGCCGTTCCTCCTCGACCTGCTCGTCGGTCTTCGCGTACGTGATCGGCATCATGCCGTCGGTGAGGCCCGCGAGGAACACGGC
Organism: Streptomyces sp. NPDC040432; assembly: GCF_055595445.1. Taxonomy (NCBI): domain Bacteria; kingdom Bacillati; phylum Actinomycetota; class Actinomycetes; order Kitasatosporales; family Streptomycetaceae; genus Streptomyces; species Streptomyces sp. NPDC040432. The sequence goes on from NZ_JBVIVP010000002.1 coordinate 257,241, forward strand.
GTCCCACTCCAGGCCCTTCGCCGCGTGCAGCGAGGCGAGGGTGACGCCCTGGACCGTCGGGGCGTGCTGGGCGGCCTTGCGCTCGTCCAGCTCGATCACCAGGTCGGTGAGGGTCGCGCCGGGACGGCTCCGGGCGAAGTCCTCGGCGAGCCGGACCAGCGCGGCGACGGATTCCCACTGGTCGCGGACCGCGCCGGACCCGGCAGGGGGTTCGGCGGTCCAGCCGGTGGAACTCAGCACGGCCCTGGCCTGGGAGCCCAGCTCGACGACATCCTCCAGCAGCGGGTCGTTGCCGCCGCCGGAGCGGGCGGCTCCGCGCAGGGCCAGTACGGCCTTCTGGACCTCGCCCCGCTCGAAGAAGCGCTCGGCGCCGCGCAGCTGGTAGGGGACGCCGGCGTCGGCGAGGGCCTGCTCGTACACCTCGGACTGGGCGTTGATCCGGTAGAGCACGGCGATCTCGCCGGCGGGAACGCCCGCGGCGATCAGGTCGCGGATCCGGGCGGCGACGCCCTCGGCCTCGGCGGGTTCGTCCGCGTACTCGGCGTACTGGGGGTCGGGGCCGGGCTCGCGCTGGGAGATCAGTTCCAGGCGGTGTTCGGCGGCGCGACCCTTGGCCTGGTTCAGCAGCCCGTTCGCGAGGTGGACGACCTGGGGGGTGGAGCGGTAGTCGCGAACCAGCTTGACCACGGTGGCCTGCGGGTAGCGGGTGCGGAAGTTCAGCAGGTGGTCGGGGGTCGCGCCGGTGAAGGAGTAGATCGTCTGGCTGGCGTCGCCGACGACGCACAGGCTGTCGCGATCACCGAGCCATAGTTCGAGGAGGCGCTGTTGGAGGGGGCTGACGTCCTGGTACTCGTCGACCACGAAGTGCTGGTACTGGCTGCGGATCCGGTCTGCGATGTCGTGGCGGTCCTGGAGGATGCCGACGGTCAGCAGCAGCACGTCCTCGAAGTCGATCATTCCGCGGTCGCGCTTGAGTTGTTCGTACGTCCCGTAGATCTGGGCGATCTCCGCCATGTCGCGGGGGGCCTCGCGGCCCGCCTTCAGGGCGGTGGCCGGGTAGTCGGCGGGCACGGTCTGGGTGACCTTGGCCCATTCGATCTCGCCCGTGACGTCGCGCAGCTCGTTGCGGTCGAGGCGGATGCGGCAGCGCGCACCGGCCTCCGCCACGAACTGGATCTTCCGCTCCAGCAGCCGGGGCACCTCGCCGCCGACCGCGCGCGGCCAGAAGTACTGGAGCTGGCGCAGGGCGGCCGAGTGGAAGGTGCGCGCCTGGACGCCGTCCGCTCCGAGGGTGCGCAGTCGGCCGCGCATCTCGCCGGCGGCGCGGTTGGTGAACGTGACCGCCAGCACACTGGCCGGCATGAGCTGCCCGGAGCGGACGCCGTAGGCGATGCGGTGGGTGATGGCCCGGGTCTTGCCGGTGCCCGCGCCCGCCAGCACGCACACCGGCCCGCGCAAGGTCGTGGCGACCTCGCGCTGCTCCGGGTCGAGGCCCAGGAGCACGGCGTCGGCGGCGTCTGCGTCGGCCGGGAAGGGGGAGGAGTGCGTTGCTGATGTCACCCTGCCATGCTGCCAGGTCCGGTGGGACGGGCGGGAAATCCGTCCACAGGCCCGACGGGTTCGTCGTACCGGTGCGTCCGGCGACCACCGGCCACCGGCCACCGGCCACCGCACCGTCGGGGATCGGAGCCGGTGTCGGGGTCGGGAATGGCACGGCGGTCCCGTGCGTTCGAGTACTCGGACCACCGAGGCCCCACAGAGGCCCACCGAGGCCCCCACGAAGGAGAGCGCAGCATGCAGGACACGGGCACCGTCACGATGTACAGCACGACCTGGTGCGGCTACTGCAACCGGCTGAAGAAGCAGCTGGACCGGGAAGGCATCGCGTACGACGAGATCAACATCGAGCTCGACCCGGCGTCCGCCGCGTTCGTGGAGAAGGCCAACGGCGGCAACCAGACGGTCCCGACCGTGCTCGTGAAGTCGGCGGGCGGCAACGAGTCCGTCATGACGAACCCGAGCCTGGCCCAGGTCAAGCAGGCCCTCGCCGTCTGATCCGGGCAACCCGCGATCCGTAGCGGTTCGGTACCCGGAAAGGCCCCCGCCGTACGGCGGGGGCCTTCTGCTGTGCCGGCGTCGCGGGGACGCGGGGACGCGTCCGTGGTCACCCGTCGCGGCCGGCGTCGTGGACGCCGTCACGGCCGCGACGGTGACGAAGGTGTCACGGCCGCGATGGTGACGAAGGTTACGAGACCGGCGGACGCGGCAGCGGCTTGCCGTACCAGAGTTCGACCAGTCGGGCTGCGATGGAGATGCCACCGGCGGGAGGCGTGACCTCGCCCCGCTCGATCGCCTGCGCCAGGTCCTCCCGGGAGAACCAGCGGGCCTCCTCGATCTCCTCGCCGTCGACGGTGATCTCCGAGGTCACGGCCCGGGCGGTGAAGCCCAGCATCAGGCTGTACGGGAACGGCCAGGGCTGACTGGCGACGTACTCGACCTCGCCGACCTTGACGCCCGCCTCCTCCCACACCTCGCGGACCACCGACTGCTCGATCGACTCGCCCGGCTCGACGAACCCGGCCAGCGTCGAGAAGCGGCCCTCGGGCCAGTGGACCTGGCGGCCGAGCAGCGCGCGGTCCCGGTCGTCGGTGACCAGCATGATCACGGCCGGGTCGGTGCGCGGGTAGTGCTCGGCGCCGCAGCCCGGACAGCGGCGGATGTGCCCGGCGGCCGCGACGACCGTGCGCTCGCCGCAGCGGGAGCAGAAGCGGTGCATGCGCTGCCAGTTCTCCAGCGCCACGGCGTGGACCATCAGCCCGGCGTCGCGCGGGTTCAGCAGGAGTCCGGCCTCGCGCAGCCCGGCCGGACGGGCCGACTGGTCGATGCGGCCCGGCAGCGAGTCCTTCTGCAGCGCGAAGTACCGTACGCCGTCCTCGTCGGTGCCCAGGAAGTAGCGGTGGGTCTCGGTGACCGGGGCCTCGAAGGCCGGGGTCATCACGATGCCGGTGCCCCCGTCGGGGGTGTCGTCGATGAGGACCTGGCCGCCGGAGACGACGAAGACGCGGGTCGTCGGGTGGCTCCAGGCTGCGGCCAGCCACGCCTCGTCGAGGCGGTGGTGGGCGGCGCGGTCGATTCCGCTGGGCGCGGCCAGCGTGATCGGACGCTCGGTACGGGTGCTCACTGGTACTTCCAACTCCCCCGGTGGTGGGACAAGGCAGGCGTGGCGATGGGTGGGTGTGCGGGCGTGATCAGCCGGTCTTCCAGTGCTCGGCGAGGTCGCCCCAGAGGTGGGCGGCGGTTTCCACGCCCTTGAGGAGGAGGTCGATCTCGACCTTCTCGTTCGGCGAGTGCCAGCCGTCGGACGGTACGGAGATCCCCAGGAAGAGGACGGGGGCCTCCAGGACGTCCTGGAGGTCGGCCGCCGGTCCCGAGCCGCCCTCGCGGGTGAAGCGGACCTGCCGGCCGAAGGCGCGTTCCATGGACCGGACGACGGACTGCAGCGCCGGGTGGTCCAGCGGCGTCAGGCACGGCCGGGTGGGGGCGCCGAAGGTGATGGAGTGCCGGATCCCGTCGGGGACGCGGGCGGCGACCCAGTCCTTCACGGCGGCCTCGACCTCGTACGGGTCCTGCCCCGACACCAGGCGGAACGACAGCTTCAGGTGGGCGGAGGCGGGCACGATCGTCTTGCCGCCGGGGCCCTGGTAGCCGCCGCCGATGCCGTTGACCTCGGCGGTCGGTCGGGCCCAGACGCGCTCCAGGGTGGAGTAGCCGGCCTCGCCCGAGGCGGCGTGCGACTTGGCGGTGCGGAGCCACTCGGCCTCGTCGAAGGGCAGCTCGGAGATCAGCCGGCGTTCGGCGTCGCTCAGCTCGGTGACGTTGTCGTAGAAGCCGGGGATCGTGACCCGCTCGTCCTCGTCGTGCAGGGCCGCGACGAGGCGGGCGGCGACGGTGGCCGGGTTGGGCACGGCTCCACCGAAGGCACCGGAGTGGATGTCCTGGTCGGGGCCGTGGAAGTCGATCTCGCAGTCGGCGACGCCGCGCATGCCGGTGCACACGGTGGGGGTGGTCTCGGACCACATGCCGGTGTCCGAGACGATCACGACATCGGCGGCGAGCTGTCGCGCGCGGGCCTCGACGAGGTCACGGAAGTGCGGGGAGCCGGACTCCTCCTCGCCCTCGATGAGCAGCTTGAGGTGCACGGCGGGGGCGGCGGAGCCGGTCGCGGCGAGGTGCGCGCGCACGCCGAGGGTGTGGAAGAAGACCTGGCCCTTGTCGTCGGCGGCGCCCCGCCCGTACATCCGGCCGTCCTTGACGACGGGCTCGAAGGGTTCGGTGTGCCAGCCGTCGGCGAGGGCGGCGGGCTGAACGTCGTGGTGTCCGTAGACGAGGACGGTGGGCGCGTGCGGGTCCTCGCTCGGCCAGTGCGCGAAGACGGCGGGGGCGCCGTCGGTGGGCCAGACCTCGACGACCGGGAAGCCGGTCGCGGTGAGCTTCGCGGCGAGCCAGTCGGCGCTGCGGCGTACGTCGTCCGCGTGTTCGGGCTGGGCCGACACGGAGGGGATCCGCAGCCACTCGGCGAGGTCGTCGAGGAAGGCGGTGCGGTGGGTGTCGATGTACGTGCGGACGACGTTGTCCGCCTGGATCTCGCTCATGCCCCGAGCCTAGCCTTCCGCCCGAGGGTCACCGTCCGTGCCCGTTTTGCCTTGGAGGATCCGCTCAAGGCGGGCCCGGTCGGGCAGGTCGCGGGGGCGTATCACGCGGCCGCTGCGGACGTGCAGGAAGGCGGCGCCGACCCGGTCGAGGGGGGTGCCGGTGGCTTCCGCCCAGGCCAGTCGGTACACGGCGAGCTGGAGGGGATCGGCCTGGGTGGTGCGGCCGGTCTTCCAGTCGACGACCTCGTACGAGCCGTCGGGGTTGCGGTAAACGGCGTCGATGCGGCCCCGGATGACCCGGCCGGCGAGGGTGAGCTGGACGGGGGCCTCCATCCGGTACGGGGTGCGCTCGGCGTACTCGCTGCGCTCGAAGGCCGCCTTGAGGGAGTCGAGGTCGGCCTCGTCGGCGATCTCCTGGTCGGAGCCGGGCAGCTCGGCGACGGGGTCGAGGAGGTCGAGGTGAGGGAGCGGCAGCTCGTCGAAGCGGGACTCGACCCAGGCGTGGAAACGGGTGCCCTGACGCGCGGCGGGCTGCGGGGGTTTGGGCATGGGGCGTGCGAGGTCGCGTACGAAGCCCTGCTCGTCGGCGGCGAGGCGCAGGAGCTGGCTCGCGGAGAGGGCGGACGGCAATTCGACGTCACGGACGGCTGCGCGGGCGCGGCGGAGCTCGCCCTCCAGCGCGTCGAGGTCACGGTCCCAGGAGGCGATGGCTCGGGCCTCCTCGGGCGTGACGGTGGCCCGGCCGGCCGTGGGGTGGGATCCGGCGGAGGCTCCCGGACCGGCGGCCGCTGCCGCCGCCCAGGGCTCCGTGGCCCAGGGGTCGTCGTGGCCCGGGCCGGGCGTCCGGTCCGGCGCCGCCGGGCGGAGGCCGTTGTGGTCCGGTCGCGCCGGGCGGGGGCGGGCAGGCTGCGCCGCCCGCGCACCGTCCCAGGGGTCGTGCTCGCCGACCTCGGCGGCGGGCTCGCCGGCCCAGGTGTCTTCCGACGGGAGGTCGGGCCCCCCGGCCGAGGGGTTGTCCGGTCGCGGTTCCGGCCCCCGCGCGCGGGGACCGGGTACGGCTGCTTCGCCCGCCCACGGGTCGTCCGACAACGGGTCCGGGGCGCCGGGGGCGGGTACTGCGGGCACCTGCTCCCCCGGGGCGTCCGCCTGCGGCCCGCGCGCGCCGGCGCGGGAAGCGGGCAGCGTGGGCTCGCCCGCCCACAGGTCGTCAGGCAGCGGGTCCGGCGCGCCGGCGCGGGAAGCGGGCAGCTCGGTGTCGTCCGCCGGCAGTCCGGGCGCACCGGTGCGCGGGGCGCTCGGCGCGGCGTCGTCCGCATCTGGGGCGGCCGACGGCGCGTACGGGGCGCCGGCGCGGGCAGCGGGCAGCGCCAGGTCGCCCGCCCACAGGTCGTCCGACGGTGGGTACGGGGCGGCGGCGCGGGCAGCGGGCAGCGCGGGCTCGTCCGCTTCGGGGGCGGCCGACGGCGGTCGCGGCGTGGCGGGGCCGGGCGGCGCGGGGTCCTCGGTCCAGGGGTCCGGCGCCCACGGGTCGTCCGGCCAGGGGGTTTCGTCGGTGGGGTCCTCGCAGTGCGGGGGCCAGAGGTAGGGGTCGGGGGTCGGGGTGGGGGCGTGCCGCTCGGGGCGGTGTGCCAGGTGGGACTCGACGAGGGCGGCGGCCCGTCGGCGCAGGGCCAGCGAGTCGGGGTCGAGGGGCAGGGGCCAGGAGTGCTCGGGGGCGGATTCCGCCGCCAGGGCCGGGTTCTCGGCGTCCGGGGCGGGCTCCTCGGCCCAGGCCTCGATCTCGCCGAAGCCGGCCGTGCAGTGGTCGTGCAGGGCGGTCAGGAAATCGGAGGGCCCGCGACGGCGCTTCTGGGTCGGCCCCCACCAGTGGCCGGAGGCGATCAGCAGCGACCGGGGGCGGGTGAAGGTCACGTAGCCCAGGCGGAGTTCCTCGACGGCCTTGTGTTCCTTGAGGGCGGCCTTGAAGGACTTCAGGCCGGCCGAGGTCCAGGCGGGGTCGTCGGGCAGGGTCGCGGTGTCACCGCGCAGGCCGTACGGGAGGACCTTCGCGTAGGAGGTCCAGGCCTCCGGCGGCTTCTCCTTCGGGAAGGAGCCGGCGCACAGGTCGGGGACGACGACCACGTCCCATTCCAGGCCCTTGGACTTGTGGGCCGTGAGCACCTTGACGGTGTTCTCCCCGCCCGGCAGCCCGTGGTCGAGGCCCTTCTCGTACTGGGCGGCGGTGCGCAGGAAGCCGAGGAAGGCGAGCAGGGTGGCCTCGCCGTCGAGGGCGGCGAAGCCGGCGGCGACGTCCATGAAGTGGGAGAGGGTCTCGCGGCGGCGGGCCGCCAGCGCGTGCGGGGACGCGGACAGCTCGACGTCGAGCCCGGTCGTGGCCAGCACCCGGTGCAGTACGTCCATCAGCGGGTCGGCGAGGGAGCGCCGCAGGTCGCGCAGTTCCTGGGCGAGGTGCGCGAACCGGACCCGGGCGGCGGCGGAGAAGGGGAGTTCGTCGGGGGTCCGGCCGGCACCGTCGAGGAAGGTCTCCAGGGCGTCGGCGAGGGAGACGATCTCCGCCGGGTCGACGCCTTCGACGGCGGCGGCGAGCCTCCCGTCGGGTCCGGCGTCGGGACCGGACGGGCGGGCGACGAGTTGCCGGGCGCGGCGCCCGAGGAGCGCCAGGTCGCGGGGGCCGATCCGCCAGCGCGGGCCGACGAGGAGCCGGACGAGGGCGGCGTTGGCGCCGGGGTCCTGGAGCACCTCGCACACGGAGACCAGGTCGGCGACCTCCGGCAGGTGCAGCAACCCGGACAGGCCGACGACCTCCACCGGTACGTCACGGGCCACCAGGACGGCCTGGATCCGCGCGAAGTCGGCGGCGGAACGGCACAGCACGGCGATGTCGCCGGGTTCCTTGCCGGTGCGCACCAGGTGGGCGACGGAGTCGCCGAGCCACTCCAGTTCCTCGGCGTGGGTCTCCAGCAGGGCGCAGCGGACCGAGCCGTCGCGTTCGGCGCCGGGCGCGGGGCGCAGCGCCTCGACCCCTTCGTGCATGGCGCGCAGCGGGCCGGCGAGGCCGTTGGCCAGTTCGAGCAGGCGGCCGCCGCTGCGCCGGTTCTCGCTGAGCGAGAGGCGGGTCGCGGGGGTGCCGTCGGCGTGCGGGAAGTGCTCGGGGAAGTCGTCGAGGTTGGCGACGGAGGCTCCGCGCCAGCCGTAGATGGCCTGGCAGGGGTCGCCGACGGCGGTCACGGCGTGTCCGGTGCCGCCGCCGAAGAGCCCGGACAGCAGCAGTCGCTGGGCGACGGAGGTGTCCTGGTACTCGTCGAGGAGGACGACCCGGAACTCCTCGCGCAGCAGCGCGCCGACCTCGGGCCGGGTGGTGGCGAGCTGCGCGGAGAGGGCTATCTGGTCGCCGAAGTCGAAGAGGTCGCGGGAGCGTTTGGCGACCCGGTAGCGGGAGACGAGCTCCAGGAGTTCGAGGCGGCCCCGGACGGCCTCGGGGACCTTGCGGAGGTCCTCGTTGCCGAGGCGGGTGTCGGCCAGTTCGGCGAGGAGGGCGGTGTCGTACGCGCGGAGCCGGGCGGGCTCCACGAGGTGCTCGGAGAGTTCCCCGTCGAGCGCGAGGAGGTCCCCGACGAGGTCGGGGAGGGATTTGGTGAGGGCCGGGTACGGGCCGGGGGCCTCGCGGAGCACCTTCGCGGCGAGCTGGAAGCGGGTGGCGTCGGCCAGGAGGCGTGCGCTGGGTTCCAGACCGATGCGCAGGCCGTGGTCCTTGAGGAGTTGCCCGGCGAAGGCGTGGTAGGTGGAGATCCGGGGCTCGCCGCCCGCCGTGCCGGCCTCCACGTCGGCCGGGGAGGGGTCGGGGTCGCTGATGCCGGCGCGGGCGAGGGCCTTGCGGACGCGTTCGGCGAGTTCGCCGGCGGCCTTGTTGGTGAAGGTGAGCCCGAGGACCTGTTCGGGGGCGACGGCCCCCGTCCCGACGAGCCACACGACGCGGGCGGCCATCACGGTGGTCTTGCCCGAGCCGGCGCCCGCCACGACGACCTGGGGGGCGGGCGGGGCGGTGACGCAGGCCATCTGTTCGGGCGTGAACGGGATCCCGAGGAGCTCCTTGAGCTGCTCGGGATCGGTGAGGACGGGGGTGCGCCCGGACTCGTACGCGGTCACCTCAAAAGGCTAGCCGCCCGCACCGACACTCCTCGCCGCCGTCTCATTCCACGGTCTGGCGGCCCTCGGGGCGGGCGCTGCACGCGCTGCGGAAGGAGCAGCGGGCGCAATGTTCGCCGGTGGCGGGGGCGAAGCGTTCGTCGAGGACCCGGCCGGCGGCGGTGGCCAGGAGGTCACCGACCCACTCGCCGGAGGTTCCGTCGTGGAGGGGCTGCTGCGCCTGGACCTTCGGGATCTCGTCGCCGCCGTCCTTCTTGGCGGCGCCCTGGCGCAGCTGGACGAGTTCGGCGCCGCCGGGTTCGGGGCGCAGGCCGTCGAAGACCTCGTCGACGGCGCCCTCGCGTACGGCGAGCTGGTAGACGGCGAGCTGGGGGTGGCGGGCGACCTCGTCCTTGGTCGGGGTGGCCTTGCCGGTCTTGAAGTCGACGACGTACGCGCGGCCCTGCGGGTCGGCCTCGACGCGGTCCATGGAACCGCGGATCCGCACGGCGTACTCGCCCGCGTCGAGGGTGACGTCGAAGTCGTGCTCGGTGGCGACGGAGGCGCGGCCACCGCGGTCGGTGGTGTGCCAGCGCAGGAAGCGTTCCAGGGCGGCGCGGGCGTTGTCCTTCTCCTGGCGGGACTTCCAGGGGGCGTCGAAGGCGAGGGCGTCCCAGACGGAGTCGAGGCGTTCCATCAGCACGGCGAGGTCGGCGGGGGTGCGGCCGGAGGCGACCTCGTCGGCCAGGACGTGGACGACGTTGCCGAAGCCCTGGGCGGCGGTGGAGGGCGCGTCGGCCTTGACCTCGCGGCCCAGGAACCACTGGAGGGAGCAGGTGTTGGCGAGCTGGTCCAGGGCGCTGCCGGAGAGGGCGACGGGCCGGTCCCGGTCGCGGAGCGGGACGGTGCTGACGGTGGGTTCGTACAGGCCCCACCAGCGCTGCGGGTGCGCGGCGGGGACCAAGGGGCGGTCGTCGTCGTCGGTGAGCGCGGCGAGGCGGGCGAGCCGGCGGGCGGCGGCGTCGCGCAGGGCCTCGGAGGCGTCGGGGTCGACGGTGGTGGCGCGCAGCTCGGCGACGAGGGCGGGTACGGCGAGGGGTCGGCGGGGCCGTCCGGTGACGTCCTTGGGGGTGACGCCGAGTTCGGTGAGGAAGCGGGAGGGCTGGTCGCCGTCCTCGGCGGGGGCCTTGACCGCGGTGACGACGAGGCGGTGGCGGGCACGGGTGGCGGCGACGTAGAAGAGCCGCCGTTCCTCTGCGAGGAGCGCGCCGGGGGTGAGGGGTTCGGCGAGGCCGTCGCGGCCGATCCGGTCGGCTTCGAGGAGGGAGCCGCGGCGGCGCAGGTCGGGCCAGAGCCCTTCCTGGACCCCGGCGATGACGACGAGGCCCCATTCGAGGCCCTTGGAGCGGTGGGCGGTCATCAGGGTGACGGCGTCGCGGCGGACGGCCCGGGTGGTGAGGGTGTCGGCGGCGATGTCCTCGGCTTCGAGCTGTTCGAGGAAGTTGAGCGCGCCGCGGCCGCCCGTACGTTCTTCCGCGCGGGCGGCGTTGTCGAAGAGGGCGCAGACGGCGTCGAGGTCGCGGTCGGCGTTGCGGCCGGCGGCTCCGCCGCGGCGGGCGCCGCGTTCGAGGCGTTGCGGCCAGGGGGTGCCGTCCCAGAGTGCCCACAGGGCCTCTTCGGCGGTGCCGCCGCCCTGGAGGAGTTCGCGGGCCTTGCGCAGGAGCAGGCCGAGGCGCTGCGCTCCGCGGGCGTAGGCGGGGTCGTGGGCGGTGAGCCGCTCGGGTTCGGCGAGGGCGCGGGCCAGCAGGACGTCGGAGGGCGCGGGGGCGGTGACCCCGGCGGCCCGTTCCTCGTCGCGCAGTGCCCGGCCGAGCCGGCGCAGGTCGGCGGCGTCCATCCCGCCGAGCGGCGACCCGAGCAGCGTGAGCGCGTCCTCGACACCGACCCAGCCCTCGCCCCCGACGACCACCGGTCCGTCACCGCTGTGGCCGTCGGCGTCGGCGCCCGCGTCCGCATGGGCGTCACTGTCCACGTCGGCGTCGGCGTCGGTGTCCGCGTCACCGTCCACGTCGGCGTCGGCGTCGGCGTCGGCGTCGGCGTCGGTGTCCGCGTCACCGTCCACGTCGGCGTCGGCGTCGGCGTCGGCGTCCGGCCCGGTATCCGTCGCCGTGTCGGAGGCCGCGATTCCGGCGCCGCCCCCGGCGCGCTCGGCGCCGTCGACCGAGCCGGTCACCGGGCCCGAGACCGGGTCGGCCGGGGCCTCGTCGGACGCCGCTTCCGCAGCCGAGCCGTCGACGGCACCGGTCACCGAAGCGGAGCCGGGCTCGACGGTGCCGGACGGAGCCCCTTCGGACGCCGCTTCCGCGGCCGAGCCGGCGGTGGCGGCCTTCGGCCCGCCCGGGGCTCCGGTGGGGCCGGTCGGGTCGGAAGCGGGGCCGTCGGTGGCGGCCGGGTGCCCCGCCGACGCCCCTCCCGCGACCGAGCCGTCGGCGGAGCCGGTCGGGTCGGAGCCCGAACCGGGGGGCGGGGTCGGCATCGTGGCCGCCGTGGCGGCGAGGCGCAGGGCCGTCAGGAGGGGGGCGACGGCCGGTTCGTGGCGCAGTGCGGTGGCGGAGGCGTCCGTCTCGGCCGGGACGCCCGCCGTGACGAGCGCGCGGCGCATCGCCGGGAGGGTGCGGCCTCCGGAGCGGACGAGGACGGCCATGTCCTGCCAGGGCACCCCGTCCTCCAGGTGGGCGCGGCGCAGGACGTCGGCGATGTTGTCGAGCTCGGACCCGGCCGTCGGGTAGGTGTACACCTCGACGCCGCCGCCCTCCCGCACCGGCCGGAGCGCCCGGTGGGCCTTGACGGCCGCGGACGGAAGGCGCGGCACGGGCATGCGGGTGGTCAGCAGCCGGGTGGCGGCGAGCAGCGCGGAGCCCGAGCGGCGGCCGACGGTGAGGGCCCGCACGGCCGCGCCGGGGAAGGCGGACTCGAAGTCCAGGACGTTGTTGATGTCGGCGCCGCGGAAGGCGTAGATCGACTGGTCGGGGTCGCCGAAGGCGACGAGCGTGCCGCCGGGGCCGTTCAGGGCGCGCAGCAGTCGCAGCTGGGAGGCGTCGGTGTCCTGGTACTCGTCGACGAGGATCACGTCGTACGCGGAGGCGAGGGCGGGGGTGCCCTCGGCGAGCAGGACGGCCCGGTGCAGGAGTTCGGCGTAGTCGAGGGCGCCCTGGAGGTCGAGGACGTCGAGGTACTCGGAGAGGAAGGCCGCGGCGGCCTTCCAGTCGGGGCGTCCGAGCCGGGTGGCGAACGAGTCGAGCGCGGCCGGGCCGAGGCCGAGCTCGCGGGCGCGGGCCAGGACGGCGCGGACCTCGTCGGCGAAGCCTCGGGTCGTCAGCGCGGCCCGCAGGTCGTCGGGCCAGCGGATGGAGCGGTGCCGGCGCTGGCCCTCCAGCAGGGTGCGGACCATGACGTCCTGCTCGGGTCCGGACAGCAGCCGCAGCGGGTCGGCGAAGAGTTCGTGGTCCTGGTGGGCCCGGACGAGTCCGTAGCAGAACGAGTGGAAGGTGGTGGCCTGCGGGGCGCGGGCTCCGCCGAGGCGCAGGGCGGCCCGGTCGCGCAGTTCCACGGCGGCCTTGCGGCTGAAGGTGAGGATCAGGATGCGGGCGGGGTCGGTCCCGGCCTCGACGCGGGCGGCGGCGGCCTCGACGAGGGTGGTGGTCTTGCCGGTGCCCGGTCCGGCGAGGACCAGGAGCGGTCCGTCGGTGTGATCAACCACCGCGCGTTGGTCTGCGTCCAGCACAGGGGGAGCCACCCGCTCCGGCCCGGTGCGCACCAGGCGGTACGCGTCGGCAGCCCGCGTACGCCGCTCTGAGCGGCCGGAGGAAGAGGTGATCACGTGAGGTGCCGGTCCTGGTGGGTCTGCGGTTGCTGCGGTGGTGACGGCGGCGACGGGAACTGCGTCGGCCGGACCCGTCGCGTGCGCCGAAGGGGCCACGCTACGCCAATCGCGCCGGCTGCCGCAGTCCCCCGTCGGGGGGTGGGACGTCGCCCCGGAGGGCTCCGATGTCGTCCCCCGTACGGGCCTTCGACCGCCCGCCGCCGCTCCGCATGGCCGAAGCTGTCAGGTGTGAGCCTCGTCGCCTCCGTCCCGTTCGTCACCGCCGTCCCAGCGGGCCCGCCTCATGTCCAGTCGCGGTTCGCCGGAGGCGGTCTCGCGCAGCGGAGTGCCCTCGGCCCGGTAGTGCTCCAGGGCCCGCCGCTCGCTGCCGGGCAGGGGGCGGCCGTCCGCCCGTACGACCCGCCACCAGGGGACGGCTCCTCCGTACAGGGCCATGACGCGGCCGACTTGCCGGGGTCCGCCCTCGTCGATCCACTCCGCGACGTCGCCGTACGTCATCACCCGGCCGGGCGGAATCCGCTCGGCCGCTTCCAGCACCCGCTCCGCGTGGGCGGGCAGCTCTTCGCTCATCCGGCACATGCTGCCCGATGCCACCGACATCCGGACGGAAGCTTCGGTTCCATACCGGCGCGCACCCTGCTGCCCCGGCCGACCGTCGGTCCGTGCCACCATCTTCCGGGCGGTGACTGGTGATACGTGATCAAGAAGAGACGGATGTGACGGCGAAGGAGCAGGGTGTGAGCCCTCCGGACGGCAGTACGCCGGGCGCGGGCCGGGGCGGCCGCAAGGGCCGTGGCAAGGGCCGTCGTCGGGGCGGCCGCGCCGGTGACGGCGGGGAGGCGGGCAGAGGCCGCGGCCCCGGACCGGACACCGGCCCGGACACCGCCGCCCTCGCCGAGGCACGCCCCGACGCGGGCGCGGACGCCGGAACCGACGCGGCGGCGACGGGCTCGGGCGGTGCCGCACACCCCGCCGGCCCCGAAGCCCGGACCGACGACGCCCGACCCGATGCCCGGCAGGACGGGACCCGGTCCGACGACACCCGGTCCGACGACGCGCACCCCGACGACCCTCCCGGTCACCACCCCACGGCCGCCGACCGCGTCGAGGTGGACGAGCCGTTGCTCGCCGCCCGCGTGCACCGGCCCTCCGACCTCGTACGGCTCCTGGCGGGCGTCCTCGGCATCGCCGTCGTCCTGGCCATCGCCGCCTTCGCCCACGCCACCACCGCGGGCCTGGAGCAGGACATCACCAAGGGCACCGGTCAGGCGCCCGACCTGTTGATCAAGGTCGCGGGCCTGGTGTCCTCGATCGCGGTGCTGCTGGTCCCGGTGGCGTTCGCCATCGAGCGCCTGATCAAACGCGACGGACTGCGCATCGCCGACGGCGTCCTCGCCGCGGTCCTCGCGCACGGCGTCACCCTCGCCACCGACCTGTGGGTCTCCCAGGCGGCCTCCGCCACCGTCCAGGACGCCCTCACCCGGCCCACCGGGGTCGCCGGGGCGCTCACCGATCCGGTGCACGGCTACCTCGCGCCCGTGATCGCGTACATGACGGCGGTCGGGATGACGCGGCGGCCCCGATGGCGGGTCGCGCTGTGGGTGGTGCTGCTGCTGGACGCCTTCGCGATGCTGGTCAGCGGCTACACCACACCCTTCTCGATCATCCTGACGGTGCTGATCGGCTGGAGCGTCGCGTACGGCACCCTGTACGCGGTCGGCTCGCCGAACGTGCGGCCGACCGGGCAGAACCTCCTCGCCGGACTGCGCCGGGTCGGCTTCCAGCCGGTCAGCGCGATGCGCGCGGAGGCACCCGACGGGGACGGCGCCGAGGTCGGGGACCGGGGGCGGCGCTACCACGTCACCCTGGAGGACGGGCCCGCGCTGGACGTCACCGTCGTCGACCGCGAGCAGCAGGCCCAGGGGTTCTTCTACCGGGTGTGGCGGCGGCTGACCCTGCGCGGGATCACCACGCGACGCAGCATCCAGTCGTTGCGCCAGGCCCTGGAGCAGGAGGCCCTGCTCGCCTACGCGGCCATCGCGGCCGGGGCGAACGCGCAGAAGCTGATCGCCACCTCCGAGCTGGGTCCGGACGCCGTGATGCTCGTGTACGAGCACCTGGGCGGGCGGAACCTGGACGCGCTGGCCGACGAGGAGATCACCGACGAACTGTCCCGCAACGCGTGGGAGCAGGTACGGGCCCTCCAGTCGCGGCGCATCGCGCACCGCAGGCTCACCGGGGACGCCCTGGTGGTGGATCGTTCCGGCAAGGTCATCCTCACCGACCTGCGCGGCGGCGAGATCGCCGCCGGTGACCTGGTGCTGCGCATGGACATCGCGCAGCTGCTGACGACGTTGGGCCTGCGGGTCGGTCCGGAGCGGTCGGTGGCCTCTGCGGTCTCGGTGCTCGGGCCCGACGCGGTGGCCGACTGTCTGCCGCTGCTCCAGCCGATCGCGCTGAGCCGCTCCACCCGCTCGACGCTGCGCAGGCTCGCGCGGGAACGGGCGGCCCGGGAGCGGGAAGCCGTACTGGAGTCCTCGCGGATCGCGAAGGCGGAGCGCGAGGCGGACGCCGAGCAGGCGGCCTCGTCGACCAGCCCGGCGGCCGAGCGCAAGGCGGAGAAGCGGGCGCTGGACGACGCCATGGAGGAGGCGCGGGAGGAGGACCTCCTCAGCCAGATCCGCCGGCAGGTGCTGCTCATCCGTCCGCAGGCGCCGGTGGAGCCGGCCCGGCTGGAACGGATCAGGCCGCGCACGCTGGTGTCGTTCATCGCGGCGGCCTTCGCGGCGTACTTCCTGCTGTCGCAGATCGCCGACCTGCAACTCGGGACGATCATCGCGAACGCCGAGTGGGGCTGGGTCGGGGCGGCGCTGGCCTTCTCTGTGCTCAGCTACTTCGCCGCCGCGATGAGCCTGCTGGGCTTCGTGCCCGAGCGGGTGTCCTTCCTGCGGACGGTGGTCGCCCAGGTGGCGGGCTCCTTCGTGAAGCTGGTGGCACCGGCCGCGATCGGTGGTGTCGCGCTGAACACCCGCTTCCTCCAACGGGCCGGGATCCGGCCGGGCCTGGCGGTCGCGAGCGTCGGCGCCTCACAGCTGTTCGGCCTGGCCAGCCACATCCTGCTGCTGCTGGCGTTCGGCTACCTGACGGGCACCGAGAAGACCCCGGAGATGACGCCGTCCCGGGCGGTCATCGCGGGTCTGCTGACGGTGGCGGTCCTCGTACTGGTCGTGACGGCGGTGCCGTTCCTGCGGAAGTTCGTCGTGACGCGGGTACGGGCCCTGTTCGCGGGTGTCGTCCCGCGCATGCTCGACATCCTCCAGCGACCGCAGAAGCTCCTCACCGGCATCGGCGGCATGCTGCTGCTGACGGGCTGCTTCGTCCTGTGCCTGGACGCCTCGATCCGGGCCGTCGGGGGCGGCGAGGACATCAGTTACGCGAGCATCGCCGTGGTCTTCCTCGCCGGCAACGCCCTGGGCTCGGCGGCGCCGACGCCGGGTGGCATCGGCGCGGTGGAGGCCGCGCTCGTGGTCGGCCTGGTCGCGGCCGGCCTGGACCGGGACATCGCCATCTCGGCCGTGCTGCTGTTCCGCACGATGACCTTCTGGCTGCCGGTCCTGCCGGGCTGGATCTCGTTCAACTTCCTGACCCGCAAGGAAGCGATCTAGGGAGCGATCCGGGGACCCGGGGTTCCGGGCCGGTTCCCCGGATCGCCTCATCGCCCGGACTCGGGGCCCCGCTCGGGCCCGGCCGCGTGGCCGGCTCGGAGGGGGAAGGCCGCCTGGAACGCGAGCCTCGGGCCGGCCCCCGCACCGATCCGTTCGAGCCGGGTGTCGAGCGCGAGGTACTCCTCCCACGGGGGCCGCCCGGTCGCCCCGCTGAGCCGGCTGACGAGGAGGTCCTCCAGCTCCGGGACCCGCTTGTCCTTCCACACCTTGTCGGCGGTGCTGACCAGGAGGTCCTCCGTCAGCACGCCGGGCCCCGTCCAGGAGGCGTGGGTACCGGCGAACCGGGCGAGTTCGGCGGGGAAGCCGCGTTCCATCAGCAGGATCCGGCCGGCCTCCTCGTGGGCCGAGCCCGGTCCGGACAGTTCCTCCGGGTGCAGGGTCTTGCCGATGTCGTGGGTGGCGGCCCCGAAGAGCACGGCCTCCCGGTCGAAGGCGAGGCCCGGGCACCGGTCGCCGACCCATTCGGTGAGCTGCCACGCCACGTCGTGGACGGCCCTCAGGTGGGCGGCGAGCCGGGGAGGGGCGTCGAGGGAGCGCAGCAGTTCGGCCACCACCGGCGGCAGCGGCCTCAGGGCGGGCTCGGCGTCGGATTCCAGGGCGCGGGAGAGGGCGTCGGCTGAGGGCATCGGGGCAGGATAGGACTCCGGCCGCCGGGGCGCGACGGACGCGCACGCCTCAGAACGCCAGGAGCAGGGTGGTCAGGAGGGCCGCCGAGAGGGTGAGTTCGACCGCGCCGACCAGTGGGGGCCGCAGACCGCGGCCCGGGAGCACGGCCGCGCGGACGAGGCAGGCGGTGAAGGTCGGGGCCAGCCAGGCGGACAGGGCGCTCGCCGCGGCCAGGGCCACCGCGTGGTAGGCGATCGAGCCGCGCCGGTACGCCCGGGAGCGGCGCTCGCGGATCATCGTCTTCACGTACGGCACGGTCCCCGCGAAGTAGAGCAGGCAGGCCAGGGCGGGGCGCCAGGTGGTCGCGGGGGCCGCGCCGCCGAGTCGGGCCGCGACGAGCAGCATGCCGCAGGCCGGGACCACCGCGACGAGGCCGTTGACCAGGGCCCGTTCCCGGCCCCGCACCGCGTACCGGGTGTTCACCGCGACGAAGGGCGCCGCCGCCGCGCCCGCGATCAGCAGCCAGGGGTTCAGGAGCACCGGCGGCAGGGCCGCCGTCCCGGCCGCGGCGCCGAGGACCACGGCCGGCCGGCCGTGCCGGGCGGCCGAGCGCAGGCCGCGCGCCCACAGCCGCAGCCACTGCTGGGCGTGGAAGACGGCGGCGTACCCGAGCAGCCAGGCGGCGAGGAGCAGGAGGTGTTCCGGTCCGGGCCGGGGCGAGAGGAAGGTGCCCGCGAGGAAGGGCACGGCCAGCATCGCCCACGCCCCGTGCTGATCGGGGATCCAGCGGTACCCGACGGCTGCCGGCATCCGGGCCTCCTCCTGTTGCCGCGCCCCGACCGGCACGCCCACGGCGCGATTCGCCCATGACCCCGCGCGGTTGGGGTCCCCTCCAGGGTGGACCCGCTCGGCCCGCGAAAGTGCGGAAGGAGGTCACGGGTGGACGGGACCTTTGTCACCGGGTTCGCGTGCGCGGCGGGCGTAGCGTCGTTCCGGGGTCCGTTCCGTCCCGTTTCCCGCCCTGGAGGGTCGTTGTGCACGAGCGTCAGAAGAGCCGCCGGGGGCGTCCGGAGAGCCAGGGCCGTCCGGAGGACCGGCCGCAGCCGGACGCCGTCGAGTCGCTGATCAGGGCGGGCAGTTTCTTCACCCGCGCCGAGGTGTCCGACGACCTGCGCACGGTGCACCGGACGGGCGGCCGCGCGGCCGAGACCTTCTACCGGGACCGGTGGAGCCACGACAAGGTCGTGCACTCCACGCACGGTGTGAACTGCACGGGCTCCTGCCGGTGGAAGGTGTTCGTCAAGGACGGCATCATCACCTGGGAGACCCAGGCGACCGACTACCCGTCCGTCGGCCCGGACCGCCCCGAGTACGAGCCGCGCGGCTGTCCGCGCGGTGCCTCGTTCTCCTGGTACTCCTACTCCCCCACCCGGGTCCGGTACCCGCTCGTGCGCGGCACGCTGCTGGAGATGTACCGCGAGGCCAAGGCGCGCCTGGGCGACCCGGTCGCTGCGTGGGCGGACGTCCAGGGCGATCCGGAGCGCCGGCGAGCGTACCAGCGGGCGCGCGGCAAGGGCGGTCTGGTGCGGGCCACTTGGGAGGAGGCGACCGAGATCATAGCCGCCGCGCACGTGCACACCATCGCGGAGCACGGTCCGGACCGGGTCGCGGGCTTCTCGCCGATCCCCGCGATGTCGATGGCCTCGCACGCGGCGGGCGCCCGTTTCCATTCCCTCATCGGGGCACCGATGTTGAGCTTCTACGACTGGTACGCCGACCTCCCGGTGGCCTCGCCGCAGGTGTTCGGCGACCAGACGGACGTGCCCGAGTCGGGCGACTGGTGGGACGCGGCGTACCTGATGATGTGGGGCTCGAACGTCCCCGTGACCCGTACTCCGGACGCGCACTGGATGACGGAGGCCCGCTACCGGGGCCAGAAGGTCGTCACCGTCTCCCCGGACTTCGCGGACAACACGAAGTTCGCCGACGAGTGGATGCACCCGCACCCCGGGACGGACGGGGCGTTGGCCCTGGCGATGGGGCACGTCGTCCTCAAGGAGTTCTTCGTGGAGAAGGAGACCCCCTTCTTCACCGACTACGTCCGCCGGTACACCGACCTGCCGTTCCTGGTCTCGCTGACGGAGACCGAACGGGGGCTGGTGCCGGGCAAGTTCGTCACGGCCGCCGACCTGGGGCAGGACACCGGGAACGCCGAGTGGAAGACCGTTCTCGTCGACGACGTCACCGGTGAGCCCGTCGTGCCGAACGGTACGCTCGGGCACCGTTGGGGGAAGAACGAGACGCCCGAGTGGAACCTGGACCTCGGGGACACCGTGCCCCGGCTGTCCCTCCTCGGGGAGGGCGCGAGCGCCGAGATCGTCCTGCCGCGCTTCGAGGACGACGAGCGGGGCGGCACCGTCCGGCGCGGGGTGCCCGTGCGGCGGCTCGGTGGCCGCCTCGTCACCACGGTCTTCGACCTGATGCTGGCGCAGTACGGGGTCGGCCGCCCGGGCCTGCCCGGCGAGTGGCCCACCGGGTACGAGGACGCCTCGCAGCCCGGCACCCCCGGTTGGCAGGAGTCGCTGACGTCGGTGCCGGCCGCCCAGGCGGCCCGTGTGGCAAGGGAGTTCGCGGAGACGGCCGAACGCTCCGGCGGGCGCTGCATGATCCTGATGGGCGCCGGCACCAACCACTGGTTCCACTCGGAGACGATCTACCGGTCGTTCCTGGCGCTGCTCACCCTGACCGGATGTCAGGGCCGCAACGGCGGTGGCTGGGGGCACTACGTCGGCCAGGAGAAGTGCCGTCCGGTGACGGGCTGGGCCACTCTGGCCGCCGCCTCCGACTGGTCGCGGCCGCCGCGCCAGATGATCGGCGCGGCCTGGTTCTACCTGCACACCGACCAGTGGCGCTACGACACCCTGCCCGCCGAGGCGTTGGCGTCGCCGCTCGCTTCGGGCGCCTTCGCGGGGATGACCGGCGCGGACTGCCTGGCGGCGAGCGCGCGCATGGGCTGGATGCCGTCGTACCCGACCTTCGACCGCAATCCGCTGGAGCTCGCGGAGGCCGAGGACCCGGTTGCCGAAACGGTTCGCCGGCTGGAGGACGGCACGCTGGGCTTCGCCGGCGAGGACCCGGACGCCCCGCGCAACTGGCCGCGCGTGCTGAACGTGTGGCGGGCCAACCTCCTCGGTTCCAGCTCCAAGGGCAACGAGTACTTCCTCAAGCACCTCCTGGGGACCCATTCCAACCTCCCCGACGACGGCCCGCGTTGCGAGCCGAGGGACGTCACCTACCGGGAGGAGGACGTGGAGGGGAAGCTGGACCTGCTGATGTCCATGGACTTCCGGATGACGTCCACGACGCTGCTGTCGGACGTCGTCCTCCCGGCGGCCACCTGGTACGAGAAGCACGACCTGTCCTCGACGGACATGCACCCCTTCCTGCACGCGTTCACCCCGGCCGTGGACCCGCCCTGGCAGGCCCGTTCCGACTACGACGCCTTCCTCGCGATCGCCCGCCGCTTCGGCGAGCTGGCCGGCCCCCGGCTCGGCGTCCGCAAGGACCTCGTCGCGACCGCGCTCCAGCACGACACGGCGGGCGGCGAGATGGCCCAGCCCGGCGGGGTGGCCCTGGACTGGTCGAAGGGCGAGTGCCCGCCCGTACCCGGTCGGACCATGTACAACCTGACGGTCGTCGAGCGGGACTACGGGGCGGTCGGTGAGAAGTTCGCCGCGCTCGGACCGCTCGTGGACCGGCTCGGCGTCACGACGAAGGCCATCACCTACGACGTCGCCGAGGAGGTCACCTACCTCGGCGAGAAGAACGGCCTGGTCAGGGGTGGGATCGCGGACGGCCGTCCGCGTT
This sequence comes from Streptomyces sp. NPDC040432, assembly GCF_055595445.1. Taxonomy (NCBI): domain Bacteria; kingdom Bacillati; phylum Actinomycetota; class Actinomycetes; order Kitasatosporales; family Streptomycetaceae; genus Streptomyces; species Streptomyces sp. NPDC040432. The sequence goes on from NZ_JBVIVP010000002.1 coordinate 278,099, forward strand.
TGGACACGGCCCGGCGGGCCTGCGAGGCGATCCTCTCCCTGTCCGGTACCTCCAACGGAAGGCTGGCGACCCAGGGGTTCGAGACGTTGGAGAAGCAGGTCGGCACGCACATGGCCCATCTGGCCGCCGAGGCCGAGGGCAAGCGGATCACCTTCGCGGACACGCAGGCGCGGCCGGTCCCGGTGATCACCTCGCCCGAGTGGTCGGGCTCCGAGGCCGGCGGGCGGCGCTACACGGCCTTCACCGTGAACACGGAGCACCTCAAGCCCTGGCACACCCTCACCGGCCGCCAGCACTTCTTCATCGACCACGACTGGCTGCACGAGGTCGGGGAGTCCCTCCCCGTCTACAAGCCGCCGCTGAACATGCACACCCTGTACGGGGAGCCCGAGCTGGGCGTCGTCGACGGGAAGTCGGTCGCCGTCCGCTACCTGACCCCGCACAACAAGTGGGCGATCCACAGCCAGTACCAGGACAACCTCTACATGATGACGCTCGGCCGGGGCGGTCAGACGGTGTGGATGTCCCCGCAGGACGCCGAGGCGATCGGTGTCGCGGACAACGACTGGATCGAGGCGGTCAACCGCAACGGCGTGGTCACCGCCCGCGCGATCGTCTCCCACAAGATGCCGCCCGGCACGGTCTACATGAACCACGCGCAGGAGCGGACCGTCGGCGTCCCGAAGACGGAGAGGACCGGGCGCCGCGGCGGCATCCACAACTCGCTGACCCGGGTGATGCTCAAGCCCACCCACCTGATCGGCGGCTACGCCCAACTGACCTGGGCCTTCAACTACCTCGGCCCGACGGGGAACCAGCGCGACGAGGTGACGGTCATCCGCCGCCGCGAGCAGAAGGTGGAGTACTGATCCGCATGCGCGTCATGGCACAGATCGCGATGGTCATGAACCTCGACAAGTGCATCGGCTGCCACACCTGTTCGGTCACCTGCAAGCAGGCATGGACCAACCGGCAGGGCACCGAGTACGTCTGGTTCAACAACGTGGAAACCCTCCCCGGCCAGGGCTACCCGCGCCGCTGGGAGGACCAGGGGAAGTGGAAGGGCGGCTGGGAACGCACCCGCTCCGGGCGGCTGCGCCTGCGGGCCGGCGGGCGTCTCGCCAAGCTGGGCAAGATCTTCGCGAACCCGGACCTCCCGGGGATCGACGACTACTACCAGCCGTGGACGTACGAGTACAAGAACCTCACCGAGGCCCCGGCCGGCGACGACATGCCCACGGCCCGACCCGTCTCCCAGATCACCGGCGAGCCCATCGACACGATCGAATGGGGCCCCAACTGGGACGACAACCTCGGCGGCGCCCCCGCGCACGCGCCGAAGGACCCGATGGTGGAGAAGATCCGCGACGAGGTGGGCGAGAAGATCCGCTTCGAGTTCGAGCAGAGCTTCATGTTCTACCTCCCGCGGATCTGCGAGCACTGCCTGAACCCGGCGTGCGTCTCCTCCTGTCCCTCGGGCGCGATGTACAAGCGCGAGGAGGACGGCATCGTCCTCGTCGACCAGGACCGCTGCCGCGGATGGCGGATGTGCGTGACGGGCTGCCCGTACAAGAAGGTGTACTTCAACCACCACACCGGCAAGGCCGAGAAGTGCACGTTCTGCTTCCCGCGCATCGAGGTTGGCATGCCCACCGTGTGCTCCGAGACCTGCGTCGGCCGGATGCGCTACCTCGGCGTGATGCTCTACGACGCCGACGCGGTGGCGCGCGCCGCGGCCGTCGAGGACGAGCACGACCTCTACCCCGCCCAGTTGGACTGCTTCCTCGACCCGCACGACCCGGCCGTGGCCGCGGCAGCCCGCGAGGCCGGCATCACGGACGAGTGGCTGGAGGCGGCCCGCGAGTCCCCGGTGTACGACCTGATCGCCACCTACCAGGTCGCGCTCCCCCTCCATCCGGAGTACCGCACCATGCCGATGGTCTGGTACGTCCCCCCGCTGTCCCCCGTGGTCGAGGCGGTCGCCGCCACCGGCAGCGACGGCGAGGACGCGGGCAACCTCTTCGGGGCGATCGACGCGCTGCGCATCCCCGTCGAGTACCTGGCCGCGATCCTCACGGCGGGCGACGCGTACGCCGTCGAGGCGGTGCTGCGCCGGATGGCGGCCATGCGGGCCTACATGCGGAAGATCAACCTCGGCGAGCCGACGGACGAGTCCATCGCCGCCGCGGTCGGGCTGACCGGCCGCGAGATGGAGGACATGTTCCGGCTGCTGGCCATCGCCAAGATCGAGGACCGGTACGTGGTCCCCACGGCCGCCCGCCCCGAGGCGGACGCGCTCGCCGACACCCACCCGCTCGACGCCGGCTGCCCCGTGGGCGAGCCCGCGCAGCCCCGGGTGATGCTCAACCTCAGTCCCACCAGGAGGAGTTCGTGAACCCCCATGGCCTGGTACGCCTGGTCGCCGGCTGTGTCCTGCAGTACCCGGGCGAGCACTTCCACGACGAGCTCCCCCGGCTCCGGGCGGCCCTCACCGGGGCACCCGCCGAACCGGCCGCGCTGCTCGGAGCGTTCCTCGACCACACCGAACGGCTGGGGCCGATCGAGCTGTGCGCCGAGTACACCTCCACGTTCGACACCCGCAACCGGCGCTGCCTGTACCTGACCTGGTGGACCGACGGCGACACCCGCCGGCGGGGGCTGTCCCTCGTCCGCCTCAAGCGGATCTACCGGGACTTCGGACTGGAGTTCGCCGGCGAGGAGCTCCCCGACTTCCTGCCGGTGGCCCTGGAGTTCGCGGCGCTGCGGGAGGAGGCCGGTACCGAGCTGCTCCAGGAGCACCGGGCCGGGCTGGAGCTGCTGCGCCTCGCGCTCACCGAGTCCGGGTCCCCGTACGCCCGGGTCCTGGAGGCCGTCTGCTCGACCCTGCCCGGCACCTCGCCGCAGACCCGGGCGGCGGCGAAGGCGCTGGCGCGCAACGGGCCGCCGCAGGAGCTGGTGGGCGCGGGCTCGGCCCTCGAACCGTTCGGCCCGGGCATCGACCCGCCGCAGGACCTCCCGGTCGACTTCCCGGTAGTGCTCGCGGGCGGCTTCCCGCCCGGCCGGACCGCCGACCTCCCCTGGCCCACCACCGGAAGGAGGACGGCCTGATGGACCTCCTGCTGTGGGGCGTGCTGCCGTACGTCTCGATCGCCCTGCTCGTCGCGGGCACCGTCTGGCGGGCCCGGTACGACCAGTTCGGTTGGACCACCCGCTCCTCGCAGTCGCACGAGTCCCGGCTGCTGCGGATCGGCTCCCCGCTCTTCCACTTCGGCATGCTCTTCGTCGTCGTGGGCCACGTCGTGGGCCTGCTCATCCCGATGGACTGGACCGACGCCCTCGGGCTGAGCGACCACGCCTACCACCTCCTCGCCGTCTCCACCGGGGCCGTCGCGGGCGTCGCCGCCGCCGCGGGCATCGGGATCCTGGTGTACCGACGGTTCAAGGTCCCGGCGGTCCGCCGGGCGACCCTGCGCGGCGACCACCTGATGTACACGTTCCTGCTCGGGGCGATGGCCCTCGGGCTGACCGCCACGCTCCTCAACTCGACCGGTGGGACCGGCGGTTACAACTACCGCGAGGGCGTCTCGGTCTGGTTCCGGAGCCTGTTCGCCCTCACCCCCGACTACGGGTTGATGGCCGGCGCTCCGCTGGTCTTCAAGCTGCACGTCCTGTTCGGCCTGACCCTGTTCGCGCTGATCCCGTACTCGCGGCTGGTGCACATGTTCTCCGCGCCGCTGAAGTACCTGGCCAGGCCGTACGTGGTCTACCGGCGGCGCGATCCCCGGCAGACGGCGAACCGCCCGCAGAGGCGGGGCTGGGAGCGGCTGTCATGAGGCCGCCCACCGTCGTGCGGCGGCCCCGGCACGCGGTCGCCGAGCGTCCCTTCCTCGTCATCTGGGAGGCCACCCGGGCCTGCCCGCTGGCCTGCCTGCACTGTCGGGCCGAGGCGGTGACGGCCCGCGACCCGCGCGAACTGGACGGGGCGGACGCCCGCCGGGTGATGGACCAGAGCGCCGCCTTCGGCCGGCCCGGCCCACTCTTCGTGATCACCGGCGGGGACCCGTTCCAGCGCGCCGACCTCACCGACCTCATCGCGTACGGGACCTCGCTGGGGCTGCGGGTCGCCGTCTCCCCCTCGGGCACCCCAACCCTGACCAGGGCGAACCTCGAAGCCGTCCGGAACGCCGGCGCGGTGGCCCTGTCCCTGTCCCTGGACGCCTCCACGGCCGCCCGGCACGACGCCTTCCGGGGCGTGCCCGGCGTGTACGAGCGGACCCTGGAGGGTTGGCGGGCCGCCCGCGAACTGGGCCTGAAGGTCCAGGTCAACACGACGGTCTCGCGGGACGGCCTGGAGGACCTCGCCGACATCGCGGCCCTCGTCCGGCGCGAGGGCGCGATGCTGTGGTCCGGCTTCCTGCTGGTGCCGACCGGCCGCGCGCGGGACCTGGACCCGCTCACCCCGGCCGAGATCGAGGACGTGCTGAACTTCCTCCACGACTGCGGCGCGGTGATGGCCACCAAGACGACGGAGGGCCACCACTTCCGCCGGGTCACCCTCCAGCGGACCGTGCTCGACGCGCACGGCGAGCGCCCCGCCCTCGGCCCGCTGTACGAGCGGCTGCGCGCCCGCGCCGACGAACTCGGGTTCTTCGAGGGCGCGCGGCGGGCCGTGCGCCGGGCCCCGATGGACGTCTCCTCGGGGCGCGGCTTCGTCTTCGTCTCGCACACCGGCGAGGTGCACCCGAGCGGCTTCCTGCCGCTGTCCGGCGGCAACGTCAAGGAACGCACGCTGGCCTCGGTCTACCGGGAGTCGCGGCTGTTCACCGAGCTGCGCGATCCGGAGCTGCTGCGCGGCCGGTGCGGGGCGTGCGAGTACAAGGCGGTGTGCGGGGGCTCGCGGTCGCGGGCGTACGGCGCCACCGGGGACGTACGGGCGGCGGACCCGTACTGCGCGTACGAGCCGGGCAGCTTTCCGTACCCGGGCGAGGTGGCGGCCCTGACCGAAAGCACGATGCGCTGAGCCCCACCCCTCCCATATGTTTCAAAAGGGAACATATCGTCCACGGCCGCAGGAGAAGACAATGCGTTCAGTGATCGTCGTCGGTGGCGGCATCAGCGGGCTGGCGGCCGCCTGGCAGCTGCGCGGACGCGCGGACGTCACCGTCCTGGAGGGACAGGCCCGGGTCGGCGGCAAGCTGCGCACGGGCACCATCGCCGGCATCACCGTCGACGAGGGCGCCGAATCACTGATGGCGCTGCGGCCCGAGGCCGTGGAACTGGCCGCGGCCGTCGGGCTCGGCAACGCGCTGCGCGACCCGGCGCAGTCCCCCACCACCATCTGGACCGACGGCGCCCTGCGTCCGCTGCCCGCCGGACACGTGATGGGCATCCCCACCGATCCGGCCGCCCTGACCGGTACCGGGCTGCTCTCCGCGGAGGGCGTCCGACGGGTCGCTGAGGAGGAGGCCCTCCCGGCCGTCCCGCTCACCGAGGACTGCTCCGTCAGCGCCTACCTCGGCGCCCGCCTCGGGCAGGAGGCTGTCGACCGGCTGGTCGAGCCGCTGCTCGGCGGGGTCTACGCGGGCCGTGCGGACCGGCTCTCGCTGCGCGCGGCGATGCCCCGGATCGCGGCCCTCGCCGAGCAGGGTGCCCCGCTGCTGCCCGCCCTGCGCCGGATGCGGGCCGCCGGGGCACCCCGCTCGGCCGCGGTGGCCGTCCAGGGCGTGGCCGGCGGCACGGGCCGCTTCCCGCAGGCCGTGGCACGGGCGTGCGGCGCGCGCATCCTCACCGGTACCACGGCCCGCTCCCTGCACCGGCTGCCGGGCGGCGGCTGGCGCGTACAGGCGATGACCTCCGACGGCCCGCTGACGATGGACGCCGACGCCGTGATCCTCGCGCTCCCCGCCTTCGCCGCAGCCGAGTTGCTGCGACCGCACTCCCCCCTCGCGGAGGAGGAACTGGCGGCCATCCCCCACGCCTCGACGGCCGTCGTCACCATGGCCTTCGCCCGGGCCCGGTCCCACTTCCTGCCGCAGGGCAACGGGTTCCTCGTGCCGGCCCGGGACGGCCACACGATCAAGGCCGCCTCGTTCCTGTCCAACAAGTGGGCCTGGCTCCACGACTCGGCGCCCTCGGTGTTCGTCCTGCGTGCCTCCATCGGCCGGATCGGCGAGGACGAACTGCTGGACCGGCCCGACCGGCACCTGGTGCGCACCGCCATCGCCGAACTCCACCACGCGGTGGGGCCCATGGGCGAACCCCTGGCCGCCCGCGTGACCCGCTGGGACCGGGGTCTGCCGCAGTACGGCGTCGGTCACCGGGAGCGGGTGACGCGGATCCGCGAGGCCGTCGGGAAGCTGCCCGGCCTCGCGGTGTGCGGAGCGGCCTACGAGGGCGTGGGCGTCGCGGCCTGCGTGGCGACGGGCCGCAACGCCGCGAAGGAGATCCTGGCCGACGACTGACTCCGGCGCCGGGAGGACGGGCCGCCGGACCCCCGAACGGCCCACGGCGCGGGCGCGGCGGCCATGGCCCCCGCAGGATGGGGAACATGCCGAGAAACGCCCTGCGGAACGCCGCTGCCGCCGCCCTCGCCGCCGCGCTGCTCACCACCGCCGCCTGTTCCGACGGGGGCGGCACGGAGAAACCCGGCGCCGACGGCTCCGGTGACGTCAAGCCCCTCAAGTGGGGCGATTGCGAAGCACCCACCGCCCTGCAGGGCGGTGGCCCGGCGCCCGCCAAGGACTGGCAGTGCGCCACCCTCGATGTGCCGCTCGACTACGCGGACCCCGGGGGCGAGACGATCCCGATCGCGCTGATCCGTGCCAAGGCCCGGGACCAGAAGAACCGGATCGGCTCGCTCGTCTTCAACTTCGGCGGTCCGGGCGGTTCCGGCATCGCCACCCTCCCCGGCGCGGCCAAGGAGTTCGACGCCCTGCGCGACCGGTACGACCTGGTCAGCTTCGACCCCCGGGGGGTGGGCGCCAGCGCACCCGTCCGGTGCGAGACCGACAAGCAGTTGGACGCGTACTACGCCCAGGACTCCTCCCCGACCACCCCCGCGCAGGAGAAGGCGTACCTGGACGCCATCAAGGAGTACCAGAAGGCCTGCCGGGCGAACTCGGGCCAGGTCCTGCCGTACGTCGGCACCGAGAACGCGGCGCGCGACCTGGACCGGATCCGTCAGGCCCTCGGCGACGAGAAGCTGAACTACTTCGGCATCTCCTACGGCACCGAACTCGGCGGGGTCTACGCACACCTCTTCCCCAAGAACGTCGGCCGGGCCGTGTTCGACGCCGTCGTGGACCCGACGCAGACCTCCGAACAGGGCTCCCTCGGCCAGGCCAAGGGTTTCCAGCTCGCCCTCGGTAACTTCGCGCAGGACTGCGTGGACCGGGGCGACGCCTGCCTGCTCCAGGGCAGCACGGCCAAGGAGATCGAGGAGAACGTCATCAAGCTCCAGAAGTCGCTGGCGGCCAAGCCCATCGCGGGCATCGGCGACCGGCAGCTCACGGAGAGCGCGGCGACCAACGGCATCGCGCAGGCCCTCTACTCCAAGGAGCTGTGGCCGCTGCTGGAGCAGGGCCTCGACGAGGCCGAGGGCGGTCAGGGCCAGCTGCTGATGGCCCTGTCCGACTCCCTCAACGGACGTGACCAGCAAGGGCGTTACAGCAACATCATGGCCGCGAACACGGCCATCAACTGCGCCGACTCCAAGGAGCGCTACACCCTGGAGCAGACCAGGGCCAAGCTCCCGGAGTTCCGCGCGGCGTCGCCCGTCTTCGGTGACTTCCTCGGCTGGGCCATGCTGAGCTGCACCGACTGGCCCGTGGCGGGCGCCTGGGAGACCCCGGACGTCTCCGCCCCCGGCTCCGCCCCGATCCTGGTGATCGGCAACACCGGCGACCCGGCGACCCCGTACGAGGGGGCCCGCAAGATGGTGGAGCGGCTCGGCGAGGGCGTGGGCGTGGAGCTGACCTACGAGGGCGAGGGCCACGGCGCCTACAACAGCGGTGACCCCTGCGTGCAGAAGGCGGTGAACGGCTACCTGCTGGACGGGAAGGTGCCGACCGCGAACTCCGTCTGCACGGCGGCCCCCGATGCCACGAAGACCCCGGACGGGCCGCAGGCCTCGGAGAGCACCTGAGCCCGGACCCCGGTGACGCGAACGGGGCCGTACCGCGCGGACGCGGTACGGCCCCGTCGGGGCGTTCGGGGGACCGGGGTCGCCGGTCTAGTAGATCGGCTTCTCGGGCTCGATCTGGTGGACCCAGCCGATGACGCCGCCACCGACGTGCACCGCGTCGGCGAAGCCCGCGGACTTCAGGACGGCGAGGACCTCCGCACTGCGGACACCCGTCTTGCAGTGCAGGACGATGCGCTTGTCCTGCGGGAGGTCCTGGAGGGCCGTGCCCATCAGGAATTCGCCCTTGGGGATCAGCTTCGCGCCGGGGATCGAGACGATCTCGTACTCGTTGATCTCACGGACGTCGATGATCTCGATCGGCTCGTCGTTGTCGATCCACTCCTTGAGCTGCTTGGGAGTGATCGTCGAACCCGCGGCGGCCTCCTGGGCCTCCTCCGACACGACGCCGCAGAAGGCCTCGTAGTCGATGAGTTCCTTGACGGTGGCGTTCGGACCGCAGACCGCGCAGTCGGGGTCCTTGCGGACCTTGACCTGGCGGTACTGCATCTCCAGGGCGTCGTAGATCATCAGGCGGCCGACGAGCGGGTCGCCCACGCCGGTGAGGACCTTGATGGCCTCCGTGACCTGGATCGACCCGATGGACGCGCAGAGCACGCCCAGCACGCCGCCCTCGGCGCAGCTCGGGACCATGCCCGGCGGCGGCGGCTCCGGGTACAGGCAGCGGTAGCAGGGGCCGTGCTCGGACCAGAAGACCGAGGCCTGGCCGTCGAAGCGGTAGATCGAACCCCACACGTACGGCTTGTTCAGCAGCACGCAGGCGTCGTTGACCAGGTATCGGGTGGCGAAGTTGTCCGTGCCGTCGACGATGAGGTCGTACTGGCTGAAGATCTCCATCACGTTCTCGGCTTCGAGCCGCTCTTCGTGAAGGACCACGTTGACGTAAGGGTTGATGCCCAGCACGCTGTCGCGCGCCGAAGCGGCCTTCGAGCGGCCGATGTCCGCCTGGCTGTGGATGATCTGGCGCTGCAGGTTCGACTCGTCGACCTCGTCGAACTCCACGATGCCCAGCGTGCCGACGCCGGCCGCGGCCAGGTACATGAGGGCGGGCGAGCCGAGGCCGCCGGCGCCCACCGCGAGCACCTTGGCGTTCTTCAGGCGCTTCTGCCCGTCCATCCCGACATCCGGGATGATCAGGTGACGGGAGTACCGACGGACCTCGTCAACGGTGAGCTCAGCAGCTGGCTCTACCAGGGGTGGCAGCGACACGGGGGCTCCAGGCGGGTCATCCCCGCGGTCACGGGGAGCATCAAGGGCTAGTTATGTCCCGTAACACTGCCACGCTCCACTTCATTCCGAGACACTCGTCCCGATCCGCGAGACGATTTCGTCCCAGTACCCGGGCATCGAGGCCCACGGGTCCCGGTCCCCGGCCCCCCGCCGGTCGGTCAGCCAGACCGTTCCGGCGCCCTGCCAGCGGGCGATCCGGACGGCCTCCTCCAGGTGGGTGCGGGGCACCCCGTGGACGAGGTGGCAGAACCGCTCCGGCGGGTGCTCGGCCGTCCACTCGGCCACCTGGGACCAGCGGTAGTCGGCCCAGGCCCCGGAGAAGGTGACCAGTTGGTCGGCGGCCTCCGCGTAGCCCGCGTACGGGTGGGTGCCGTGCCCGAGGACGATGAGCAGGTCCTCGCCGAGCCCGCGCAGGGTGTCCGTGACCCTGCGGACGAAGGCCAGTTCCGACCGGTCGGCGGGCACGTCGGCGAGGTAGAAGCCGGCCACCCCGTACCAGTCGCGGAACCGGTGCGCGTCGGCGATGAGCTCCGCCAAGGGCCGCGCGCCGTCCCGCACGGCGAGATGACCGAGGAGACGGGGACCCCCGGCGCCCGGGGCCCGCAGCTTCGCGGCCGCGTCACCGCAGTGCGGGTCCGGGCGCCCTCCCGGGCCCTCCGTCACGTTGAGGACCGCCCAGTGCAGGGGGGTCCCGGGCCGGGTCAGCTCCGCCCACTCGACGGGGGCCAGCAGGGGATGGGCGTAGCCCGGGGCGCCGAGGCCGAGGCGACCGGCCCCGGTCGCGGCGGCCGCCGGGCTTCCGGGCGGCGTGGTCAGATGCGGCACGCCGCCTCCATCCAGATGTCCGCCAGGGATTCCTCCAGGTTGATGCGCGGTCGCCAGCCGAGCCGGTCGCGGGCGGTGCGCACGTCGGCCTGCTGCCAGGCGCCGCAACCGTCCGGGTACGGGTAGGGCTGCGGGGCGGTCCCGGCGAGCTGCTCGGCGGTCGCCTCGGAGCGCGGCGAGCCGATGGCGGCGAGGCCCGGCGGCCGGCCGGGGTGCGCGTGCTGCGGGGGCAGGTCGAGTTCGTGCAGGGCTCCGCCGTAGCCGGCGACCCGGGCGAGGACGGCCGCGGCGTCGCGCAGCCGGACCGCGCGGCCGGTGCCGATGTTGACGACGCCCTGGGCGGCGGACAACGAGGCGGCGTGCACGGCCCGGGCGACGTCCCGGACGTCGACGAAGTCGCGCTGCACGCCGAGGCCGCTCAGCTTGAGCTCGCCGTCCCCGGACTGCATGGCCCGCCGCATGGCCTCGGCGAGCCTGCCGAGCGGGGAGCCCGCGGGCGTGCCGGGACCGACGGGCGAGAAGATCCGCAGGACCACGGCGTCCAGCCCGGATCCGAGGACGAGCTCGGTGGCGGCCAACTTGCTGACGCCGTACGGCCCGCCGGGTCTCGGCACGGCGTCCTCGGCCGTGGACGAACCGGGCTGGCTGGGCCCGTACTCGGCGGCGCAGCCGAGCTGGACGAGCCGGGCGCCGCAGCCGCTGCGGCGCAGCGACTCGCAGATGGTGGCGACGGCGACGGTGTTGTGCCGGGTGAGTTCCCGGGCACCTCCGCGGGTGGCGCCCGCGCAGTTGATGACGACACCCGGGTGGACGGCGTCGAGGAAGCGGGTGAGCGCGCCGGGGCTGCCCGTGGCGAGGTCGAAGCGGACGTCGGCGTCGTCCCCGCGGCCGAGGGCGGTGAGCTGGACGGCGGGGTCGGCGAGCAGCCGGTCCGCGACGTAGCGGCCGAGGTACCCGTTGGCTCCGATCAGCAGCACCCTCATCGCGCCGCCCCTTGGTTGTTTGGCTGGCCGGTCATCCTGTTGCTCCTTGGTGGTGGGATTCGGTAGGGGGTACGGCGCTCCGGCGTCGGCTCCGAAGCTCAGGGACGCGCGTGGGCCGAGGCCCGGGACAGCGCGAGGAAGGCGTGTACGAGGAGTCCCGCCGCGGCGGCGGTCACCACCGCCGGATCCGGGACCAGGGCGACGGCCAGTGCCACGGCCACGGGCGCGCGGTGGGCGCCGTGGCCGAGCAGCAGACGGGCCAGGAACAGCAGCACCGCGAGCGGCACCGCCGCCGCGAGCGGCGCTCCGATCACCGCGGCCGCCCCCGTGGCGGCCGCGGTGAACAGCAGGAGGGTCCCGGCGAGCAGGGGCCGCGCCCCGTCGGCGAAGTCCTCCAGGGCCCGGCTGGCGGCGATCCGGCGACGGGCGCCGGCCGCGAAGAGGAGCCCGGCCAGGTGTCCGGGGGCGACGGCGAGGGCGAGCGCGGCGCCTAGGGCGGGACCGTGCCGGTGCACGGACCAACCGATGGCTGCCGCGCCGATCAGGTGGGCGACCCAGGGGAACCGGCCACCGGTGGCGCGCCTGGGCAGGACCAGGGCCCCGGCGGTGACGAGCGTCGCGAGGAGGCCCGCCCACGGCGTCCCGGTGGCGGCCGCGCCCACCGCGACGGCGCCGGGCAGCAGGGAGTATCCGACGCCGCGCAGGGCGCGCCCGGACGAGGCCCGGGCGGCCGGCGCCGGCGCGGTCGGGGCGGGCCGGGCCTCGTCCCGGGGGGTTCGGGCGTACAGCTCCTCCGCGAGGGAGAAGACGTCGCGGTGGCGGAACCGGGCGGCGGTGCGGTCGGTGATGCCGTGCGCTTCGAGGCCGGCGGCGATCTCCAGCGGGTCGACGGCCCGCTCGCAGAGTTCCCGGTGGCGGTGCAGCAGCGACTTGACGGGGTCCCCGCCGGCGGTCCGCCGCCGGGGCGCCCCCGGGGTCGGGCCGTCGGGTCCCGCGAGGGGGCGGGGCGCGGCGGGGCCGGGGCCCGCGTCGGCCGTGGGCGTCGCGGCCGGTGCGGCCGGGGCCGCCGGTGCGCCGCCGGGACCGTGCGTGTCGCCCGTGAGGGGGCCGTGGTCGAGGGTGGTCACGCGGTGGCCTCCGTGATCCCGGAGGCGCCGCCGGTGGAACCGGGTGCCGCCCAGGTGGGGGTGGTCCAGTGGCCCGGGACCCGGGCTTCCGCGGGCTGCTCGAAGGGGATCTCCCCGTCGGGCCGGGCGGAGCCGCGGGCCAGGAGCCGCAGGTAGATGTCCTGGAAGGCGGTGACGTTCTGCTCGACGGTGAACAGTTCGAGTGCGCGGGCCCGGGCGGCCGAGCCGAGCCGCTGGGCCCGTTCGGGTTCGCCCAGCAGGGCGAGGCAGGCGTCGGCGAGGGCGCGGGGGTTGCGGGGCGGGACGACGAGCCCGGTGCCGCCGATGACCTCGCGGACGGCGCCGACGTCGGTGGAGACGGTGGCCCGGCCGCAGAACATGGCTTCGGCCAGGGTGATGGGAAAGCCCTCGATCACCGAGGACAGCACCACGATCCGCCCGGCTCCGTAGGCGTCGGCGGGGGTGGGCGCCTCGGGGCCGCCGACCTCCTCGAAGGTGACGGGGCTCTCCCCCACCGTGCGGGCGTCGGCGGCCTCGTCGGGGAAGAGCTGCGCGGCCAGCGAGCGGCAGTCGGCGAGGTAGCCGAGGGCGGCGGCGCCGGGCGCGACGGCCGTCGCGAAGATCCGCAGCCGGGCCCGCGGGGCGGCCCGGCGGACGTCGGCGAAGGCGTGCAGCAGGCCGATCAGGTCCTTGGCCGGGTCGATCCTGCCGGCCCACACCAGGGTGTCGGGGTCGCCGCACTCCGGCTCCTCGCCGACGGCGGCGAATCGGTCCGCCTCCATTCCCGGGTAGACGGTCCGCAGCCGGTCGCGGGGGGCTCCGCAGCGCTCCTGCCAGCGGCGGGCGTGGGCGTTGCCGGGGGTCAGCAGGTCGGCCCGGGCGTAGATCTCCCCGGCGAGCCGGGTGTGGAAGGCGGCGAGCAGGGCGCGGAGCGCGGGCCGGGTGTCGTCGGTTTCGGACAGGTAGTGGGAGCGCAGTTGCACCCCGTACTCGGTGACCAGCAGCGGAACCCCGAAGAAGCGTTTGGCCAGCAGACCGGGGAGCGCGGCGACCCCGCCGGCGGCTGCGTGGCACACGTCGACCGCGCCGAGGCCCTCCTCGCCGTCCTCGTACCAGTCGAGGGACAGCGGGCGCAGCGCCCGTTCCAGTTCGTCGACGAACTCCAGCAGGTCCGGTACCTGGGCCAGTTGGACGGCACGGGCGGCGCCGCCCGCCCGGCAGGCGGACTCGACCGTGCGCACGGCCGTCTCCGAGCGCAGGGCGGCGTACATCCCGCCCTGGTCGCGGGCGAGTTCGGCGAGGGCGTAGAGCCCGGCGGCGAAGGGCTCGCCCTGGCCGGCGCAGACGCCGCGGACCAGTTCCCCGAAGGCTTCGGTGAAGCGGCGCCGCTCGCGGCGGGAGTGGGTGCGGCCGTCGTCGGCGGGGGCCCACAGCGGGGCGGTCCGTACGCGGGTGACGTGGTCGGGGAGCCGGACGCGGCCGTGCTCCTCCTGACGGGCGCTGCGGCTCAGCGCGTAGAGCTCGAACTCGTGCTGCGGGAGACCGCGCACGAGCCGGTCGCACCACAGCCTCGCCTCTCCGGCCGCATACGGATAACCGCCTTCCGTGAGCAGTGCGATCCGCACGAGTGGCACCCCCGATCTCCCGTTCAGGGGGTCGCCGTCGGCCCGGCGACCCGCCGCGGAAGAACTCAAGCGGATATGCCGAAGGCGCGACGGACGGTTGTCCGTCGCGCCACCGGAAGGGGTGAAGAGTCGTAACTTTCCCGTACGGTTCGCGTTCGAGCACGCTAGGAAAGGGTGTCTCCCCGGCCTCCTCCGCACTCCCCCGCACGCGCCCCGAACGCCCCGGAGCGCCCCGGAGCGCTACTGGGCGACGGCCTCCTGACGCGCGGAGCGGCGACCGGCGGCCAGTGCCGGGTCGAGGGCCGGTACGGCGTCGAGCAGCCGGCGCGTGTACGGGTGGGCGGGTCGGTCGTAGACCCGGTCCACGGGTCCCTCCTCGACGATCAGGCCGTTGCGCATGACGGCGACCCGGTCGCTGACCTGTCGGACCACCGCCAGGTCGTGCGCGATGAAGACGAGCGCGATGCCCAGCTCCCGTTGGAGCTCCGCCAGCAGGGCCGTGACCTGCGCCTGGGTGGTGACGTCGAGGGCGGAGACCGGTTCGTCGCAGACGATCAGCCGGGGTCGGGGGGCGAGGGCGCGGGCGATGCCGACGCGTTGGCGCTGACCGCCGCTGAACTCGTGCGGGTAGCGGTCGTGGTGCCCCGCCTCCAATCCGACGCGGACGAGGAGTTCCCCGACCCGGGCGCGGATGGCGCCCTCGTCGCGCTCCCCGGCGGCGCGCAGCGGGTCGGCGATGGACTCCCCGACCGAGCGGCGCGGATTGAGGGAGGACACCGGGTCCTGGAAGACCATCTGGGCGCCGGACGCCACGCCCCTGATCCCGGTGCCGGCGTGCCGGACCTGCCCGGAGGTGGGGGCCAGCAGTCCGACGAGCATCCGTCCGAGGGTGCTCTTGCCGCTGCCGCTCTCCCCGACGATGCCCAGCGTCTCGCCTTCCCGCACGGCGAGGGACACGCCCCCGACGGCGGTGATCCGGCGCCCTCCCCGGCCGAACTCCCGGCTCAGCGCGAGGGCCTCGACGACGGGTGCGGCTTCGGCGGGGGCGGCCCGCAGCCGGGGTGGGCGGGGCGTGTCGAGCCGGGGCACGGCGGCCAGCAGGGTCCGGGTGTAGAGCGCTTCCGGCGCGGAGAGGACCTCGGCCACGGGACCCCGCTCGACGGCGGAGCCGTCCCGCATGACGAGCAGGTCGTCGACGCTCTCGGCGGCCACGCCCACGTCGTGGGTGACCAGCAGCAGGCCGAGTCCGTGTTCCTCGCGCAGTCCGTGCAGCAGGTCCAGGATCTGCGCCTGGACGGTGACGTCGAGCGCGGTGGTCGGTTCGTCGGCGATCAGCAGGCGCGGCTCGCAGGCCAGGGCCATCGCGATGAGGGCGCGTTGGCGCATGCCGCCGCTGAACTCGTGGGGTCGGGAGCGGGAGCGTCGCGGGGCGTCGGGGATGCCCACCCGGTCCAGGACCTCGACGGCCCGCTTCCGGGCGGCCCGTCGGGGGCCGCCCGCGTGGACCCGGTACACCTCGGCGATCTGGTCGCCGACGGCGTAGTACGGGTCCAGGGCGCCGAGCGGGTCCTGGAAGACCATCGCGGCGACCGAGCCGCGCAGTCGGCGCAGGTCGGCGGCGGACGCCGTGCCCACGTCGGTGCCGTCGACGCGGACGGTCCCGCCGAGGCGGGCGCCCGTGCCGCGGTGCAGCCCGAGCAGGGCGGCGGCCACCGTGGACTTGCCGCTGCCGGACTCGCCGACGATGCCGAGGGCGCGGCCGGGTTCCAGGGTGAAGGAGACGCCGTCGACGGCCCGTACGTGTTCGCCGGGCGCGCCGATCGGGAAGTCGACCGTGAGGCCGTCGACCTCCACCAGCAGTTCCGTCATGCGAGGGCCACCCTTCGGTCGGCGACGGCGTACAGCAGGTCGGCGACGGCGCCGGCGATGACGACCGCCGCTCCGATGGCGAGGACGACGCCCACGACCACGGGCAGGTCGACGACGCGCACGCCGTCGATCAGGGTCTTGCCGAGGCCGGGGATGCCGAAGAGGGATTCGGTGAGGACCGCGCCGCCGATCATGGTGCCGAAGTCCACGGCACTGAGGGCGATCACGGGGGCGACGGCGCCGCGCACGGCGTGCCGGGTGACGATGGCGCGCTCGCCCACCCCGTAGGCGCGGAAGGTGCGGATGTGGTCCTCCGCGAGTGTTTCGAGGGTCGAACTCCTGGTGATGCGGGCGTACTTGGCACTTTCGAACAGGCCGAGCGTGAGCCAGGGCAGCAGCAGGTTCCAGGCCCACTGCTCGGGATCCTCGCCCAGCGGGACGTAGGTCGGGAAGGGCAACCACCGGAGGTGGGCGCAGATCAACATGAGCAGCAGCAGGCCCAGGATGAAGACGGGCGTCCCGGTCCCGGCGAGGGTCAGGACGGTCAGGGCCCGCTCGGTGGGGCCGCCGCGGCGCAGCGCGGAGAGCAGTCCGGTGCCGACGCCGATGACGAGCCAGATGACGAGCGCGCCGACGGCGAGCGACAGGGTGGCGGGCAGCCGTTCCAGGATCAGCTCGGTGACCTGCCGGTCGTTCTGGTACGAGAAGCCGAGGCAGGGGGCGTCGCAGTGCAGCACCAGCCCGGCGCCGCCGGAGTGGTCCCGGCCGACGAGGATTCCCTGGAGGAAGCGCAGGTACTGCACGGTCACGGAGTCGTTCAGGCCGAGTTGCTCGCGGACCTGGGCGATCTGCTGCGGGCTGCAGCGTTCGCCGCAGGCGAGGCGGGCGGGGTCGCCGGGGGCGACGTAGAAGAGGGCGTGGACGACGACGGACAGGACGAGCAGGACGAGGAGGGCGCCCCCGACCCGTTTGAGCACGAAGCCGGTCATGCCGTGCGTTCCTTCCTGGTGCCGACCCGCAGGCGCGAGCCCTCGCGCGGGTCGAGGGCCGTGCGGACGGCGTCGCCGAGGACGGTGAAGGCCAGCACGGTGACGAAGAGCAGCCCGGCGGGGAGCAGGACGTAGGCGGGGTCGGCGCGGAACCAGGTCTGCGCGCCGGACAGCATCTGCCCCCACGAGGGGGTGGGCGGCTTGACCCCGACCCCGAGGAAGGAGAGCGAGGCCTCGGCCACCATGGCGCCGGGAACCTTGATCGCCGCGAGGGTGACGACGGGTGCGGCCAGTGCGGGCAGCAGTTCGCGGCGGGCGATCCGCAGGGTGCCGTTCCCGGAGAGCCGGGCGGATTCGACGAAGTCGAGGCCGGTCAGGGCGAGGGTCCGGGCGCGGACCATGCGGGCGGTGCCACCCCAGTCGAAGAGCCCGATGAGCAGGATCAGTAGCAGTTCTCGGGGGAAGTCGGGCGGGACGACGGCGGTGAGGGCAATGCCGATGACCAGCATGGGCAGGGCGATCATCACGTCGGTGAAGCGGCCGATGACCTGGGCGACGAAGCGGTTGCCGAGGGCCGCGGCGAGTCCGACGCCCACGCCGACGGCGATCTGTACGACGGTGGCGCCGAGGGCGACGAGCAGGGAGACCCGCGCCCCGTACAGGAGGCGGGTGAAGAGGTCGCGGCCGGTGCCCGGTTCGACGCCGAGCCAGTGGTCGGCGGAGACGCCGCCGAAGGAGCCGAGGGGGACGCCGCCGCGTGCGGAGTCGACGAGGTCGTCGTGGTAGGCGTTCGGATCCTGACCGGTGAGCTGGGCGAACAGTGGTGCGGCGAGGGCGAGCAGGACGAGCAGTGCCAGGACCGTGGCGGCCGCGATCGCGGAGGGGCGACGCAGCATCCGGCGCAGGACCTGGCGCGCGGCGCCCGCCGCCGGGGGGACGCCCCCGGCGGCGGTGACCGGCTTTTCGATCAGGACGCTCACTTGACGGCGACCTGCGAGATGTCGAGGACGCCGGTCCAGTCGCTGATGACGACGTTCTTGACGTCCTTGCCGACGAGGCGCTTGTAGACCGGGTGGAAGAGCGGCACGTCGAGGGCCTGCTCGCCGATCTTCTTGTCGAGGGCGCCCCAGCGCTTGCCCGCGGCGGCGAGGTCGGTGAGCTTGGCGATCTCGTCGATCTCGGCGTTCACGGCCGGGTCGTCGAGCTGGGCGTGGTTGTAGTTGGAGCCGTTCGTGACGATCTGCCGCCCGTCGAAGATCGGGGCGAGGAAGGGGGCGCCGGAGGGCCAGTCGGCGCCCCAGCGGGAGAGGAAGAAGCCGGGCGTGTTCTTGACGTCCCAACGCCTCTCGTTGAAGGCGTTGTTCTCCAGGCCCTCCAGCTTGACGGTGATGCCGGCGGCGGCGAGGGCCTGCTGGACGGCGGTGGCCACCTCGGGGCTGGTCTGCCGGTTCTGCGCGGTGGAGTGGGTCAGGGTGATGGTGAGGCCGTCGGGGTGGCCGGCCTCCTTGAGGAGCTCCTTGGCCTTCTCCGGGTTGCCCGTCCTCCCCGCCGGGAAGTGGTCGTAGGCGGTGAAGCCGAAGGCCTCGCGTTCGGGCAGGAAGGTGGTGGCGGGCTCGGCGAGGGCGGAGCCGCCGGCCGCGTTGATGACGCTGGTGCGGTTGATGGCGTAGGAGATGGCCTGGCGGACCTTCGGGTTGTCGAAGGGGGCGACCTTCGGGTTGAAGGCCAGGTAGTTGATGTAGCCGAAGTGACCGGTTCCGACGCGGGACGCCAGTTCCTTGTTGTCGCCGATCTGGGCGAGTTCGGCGGGGCCCAGGTTCGTGTCCGTGGTGACGGCTGCGGCGTCGGGGCCGGAGCCGGTGGTCAGCCGCTGGTTGATGACCGCGGCGTCGAGCCCGGAGCGGACGTCGATCCGGTCGGGGTAGGCCTTGCGCTCCTCGTCGGTCTTCTCGTCCCAGTGCTCGTTGCGCTCCAGGGTGAGGTGTTCGCCGTCGCCGTCGTTCTTGACGACCTTGTACGGGCCGGAGGAGACCGGGTGCTCCTCGTACTTGACGCCGGTGTCCTTGACCTTGGGCACGGGGGCGAACTGGGTCTGGGTGGCGAGGAAGGGGAACTCGCCCTCGGGCTTGCGGAGTTTGAAGACGATGGTCCTGGCGTCCGGCACCACGATGGAGTCGAGGCCCTTGCCGCCGTCCTTGTAGGGGCCCTGGTAGCTTTCGCCGCCGACCAACCAGTCCCTCAAGTAGGGTGCGCCGCCGGAGAGTTCGGCGGCGAAGGAGCGCTCGATGCCGTACTTGATGTCGGCGGTGGTGATCGGGGAGCCGTCCTCGTACTTCAGCCCTTCCTTGAGGGTGTAAGTCCATTCGGTGGCGTCGGCGTTGGGCTTGCCGAGGTCGGTGGCGAGGTCGGGGACGACCTTCGCGCCGGCCGGGCCGTCCTCGCGGTTGCGGGTGGTCAGCGTGCGGAAGACCAGCGAGGGAACGTTTCCGCCGCCCGAGGTGTAGAGCCGCGCGGGGTCGAAGTCGCTCTGCGGCTCGTTGTTGAGGACGGTCAGGGTGCCGCCCTTCTGCGGCGCGGCCCCGGCGGCTCCCGGCTTGCCTTCGGCGGCGGCCTTGCCCGCGGCGTCCTCGGGCCCGCACGCCGCGGCTCCCCCGGCCAGTACGAGGCTGACGGCGACCGCGGCCACGCGGCGCGCTCTGTGGGACTGACGGACCGGACCGACGGAATGCATGGGAAAAGGACCTCTCGGCGTGGAATGGGATGCGGAAAAGGCCACGCGAGGGGCAGCTGTCGCCGGTCGGCGAACGGAAATGGACCGTCGGAAAGGAGCAGCCGCGCCCGCGGGCAGGAAATGCCCGGGCGCGGCGACGCAGTCGGTGAGGAGGTCGCGGCGCTCAGGCAGGCGTCAGCGACAGGAGATGTCGGCCACGCTGTGCGCGGCCACACCGAGGAGCGCCAGCTCGATGGCGGCGCTCGCGGAGAGGGTGTGGCGGTGCGACATGCGGAGAACAATGACCGATGAGCGGACACCCTGTCAACGAAAGGACCGGTACCGCTCCGGAATCTCCGATCAACTCCCGGGGAAGGCCCAGGGATTGGGCTTGCATTGAATATTGTCGATGTTGAGGGATTTCGTCTGCTGCTGCATGATCGGCGCGAGCGCGCCCGGCGTCCGGCAACTCACGTGCCCGTGTCCGAGCCGGTGCCCGACCTCGTGGTTGATGAGCATCTGACGGTAGGCCAGCATCTGGTCGGGACCGAAGGTCGTGGAGCCCTGGGCCCAACGGAACGCGTTGATCATCACGCGTTCGGTGGAGGCGGAGTCGCAGGAGACGTTGTCGACGGTGGTGTCCAGCGAGGACTTGGCGCACCATTCGCCGGTCGTCCCGGGGCTGGCCAGGGTGATCACGAACAGCACGTCGCCGGCCGGCACCCGCTCGAACGTCATCTGCCCGCCGTGGGACCAGCTGCGCGGGTCGTTGAGGGTGCGCTGCACGGCGTCCGCGAAGAGCTGCTGGTCCATGCCGAGCCCCTGCTCGACGTCGACCCGGTAGCGCACCACCTTGCCCTTGCCGGGCGCCTTCTCCACGCCCGCCACGGTGTCGAAGGTGCCGGGTCCCTTCAGTCGGGGGTCGATCGGGAGCTGGAGCGCCATCCGTTGCTCGTACGTCAGCGGTTGCTCCGGCGCGGGTGCCGCCACGACCGGCGGGGAGTCGGGGGTGGGCCGTCCCTCGGACCGGTCCGTCCGGCCGCTCATGGCACGTTCGACGCCGTCGTCCCCGGCGGCGCGCGTCCCGCCGATGGAATCGTCGTCGAGCGCGACCTGACCCGCGACGACGACGGCCAGGACGGTGGTGACGGCCGCGGCGGCCATCCCGGTGTACGTACGGAACTTCGTTCCGCGCCCGGATCCGGTGCGCTCGCCGGTGGCGGCGGGCTCGGCCTCCCGCGGCCCGGGCACCAGGGGCGCCGCCCCGAACGGGTCGGGGGCGGGACGCCCGGAGACGAAGGGGTCGTCCGCGAAGGGGTCCTCCGCGAACGGATCGGTGACGAACGGACGGGGCGCGACCGACACGGGCGCTCCGGCGGCGGTCCGCAGCGCGGAGACCGACGCGGGGGTCCGGGGGGTGCCGCGCCGGTCGCCGTGGACGGCGGGCTCCGCGGGCGGGTGCGCACCCCGGGCCCCACCGGGTTCGTACGAGTCGGGCCGGCCGCCGGGTCGCGCGCCGGGGCCTGCCGGCGGGACGTACCCCTGGTGGATGACGGTGGGCTCGGGCGCCCGGCGCGGGCCGCGGGGCTCCCCGTGGGGGGCGGGGCGCGTCGGGGGGAAGTCGGTGGCCGCGGACGCCCCGTGGGGCGCCGGCTCGTACAGGGCGCCGGAGAGGGCTCCGTACGGATCCCCGTACGGGTCCCCGTGGTGTCGCTGCTCCGGCCGCGGCGGGCCGTCCGCCGGAGCGGGGGCGGCAGGAGCAGGGCCCTTGCGACTATGTCGTCCCACGGTCCTCAGCCCTTGCCGTCTTCGGTGTCCCGGTCGGTGTCGTGCAACAGCTCCCGGAAGGCGGCGGCGACCACCTCCGGGTACTCCATCATCGCCACGTGCCCGGCCTCCGGCATGCACAGCAGCCGCGAGCCCCTGAAGGCGGCGGCGGCCTTGCGCGCCATCCGGTACGAGACCAGTTGGTCCCGGCCACCGTAGACCAACAGGGTCGGTGCGAGCACCCGTTGGGCCTGACGCCACAGCCCGTGCTGTCCGCCGAGGGTGTAGGCGTCGACGATCCCGCGTGACGAGCGGGCCAGGGCGTCCCAGAAGTACGGCAGGGCCATCCGCCGTTCCATCTCCTCGACGGCCCACCCGAACCCCTCGGGCGTCACCCGTGCGGGGTCCCCGTAGCAGAGCGCCGTCACTCCCCGGGTGCGCTGTTCGGCCGTCAGCCCACTGGTGAGGCGGGTGCACAGGGTGGCCATGCCGGGCAGCGCCAGCAGGGCGGTGGGGACGGCCGATCTCTGCACGCGCAGTTCCGGCAGCGCCGGCGACACCAGCGTCAGCGTGCGCACCAGATCGGGGCGGACCGCCGCGATCCGGGTGGAGACGGCGCCACCGAGGGAGTTCCCGAACAAGTGGACGGGCCCGCGCCCGGCGGCGTCGAGGTGACGGATGACGGCCCGGGCGTGCGCGGTGACGGAGTAGTCCCGGTCGGCGGGCGGCGGGGACCAGCCGAAGCCGGGCAGATCGACGGCCTCGGCGTCCACGACGCCGGCCAGCTGCTCCATGAGCGCGGACCAGTTCTGGGAGGAACCGCCGAGTCCGTGCACGAAGAGCGCGGGCGGCAGACCCTCCCGTACGGGTGGCCGGAAACGTACGTTCAGCTCCAGGCCCGGCAGCGTGACGGTGCGCAGCTGCTCCCCCTCGGCCACCCGTACCGCCCCCACCTGGGGGTTCGGCTCGACGGTGGACCGCACACCCGGCAGCTCGGTCGAAGACATGGGGCAATGTTACGAGAGGATCACGCCCACCCCTCGGACTTCCCTTGTGTTCGCGGTCACAGGACCACCTGGCGGAGGATCCCCGATCCTCCTAGGCTCATAGGGAGGAGCGAAGGCGAGGGGAGCGCGATGACAGCCGACCCTGCGGAACCGGACACCTTCCGGGGGAGGATTCCGGAGATCACCGACCCCGAGGCGCCCGAGGCGGACGTCGCGGAGCAACGGGCCGAAATCCAACAGCAGGAGGACGACCCGCTGTCCGGCCTGGAGCCGGGCGAGGCACCCGAGGCGGACGCCGCGGAGCAGGCCCGCGTCGTCCCGCTCGACGAGGAGGACTACCGCTGAGGGGCACCGTCGGCCCATTCACGGCCCGCGCCCGCCGCTGACCAGCGTGTCCGGCCGGTCCGTACCGCGAGAAAACTCGGCTTGAACCCACCAGATCGGGTTACCGAAAAGTACGATGGCGGCGCGGCGCAGAGCGCACTGTGTACTGAAAGAAAGTGGGAGGCGGCGTGACAGCCATCGAGCAGACCGAGGCAGCGCGTCCGCGGGGCACGCGACTGCCGCGTCGCGCCCGGCGCAACCAGCTCCTGGGCGCGGCCCAGGAGGTCTTCGTCGCACAGGGTTACCACGCCGCCGCGATGGACGACATCGCGGAGCGCGCCGGAGTCAGCAAGCCGGTGCTCTACCAGCACTTCCCCGGCAAGCTCGACCTGTACCTGGCACTGCTGGACCAGCACTGCGAGGCCCTGCTGGTCGCGGTGCGCACGGCGCTGGAGTCGACCACCGACAACAAGCTGCGCGTGGCCGCCACGATGGACGCCTACTTCGCGTACGTCGAGGACGAGGGCGGCGCCTTCCGGTTGGTCTTCGAATCGGACCTGACGAACGAGCCCGCGGTGCGCGAGCGCGTCGACCGGGTCTCGCTCCAGTGCGCCGAGGCGATCTCCGACGTCATCGCCGAGGACACGGGGCTGTCGAAGGACGAGTCGATGCTGCTCGCCGTGGGCCTGGGCGGGGTGTCCCAGGTCGTGGCCCGGTACTGGCTGTCCAGCGCGAGCCCCGTCGCCCGGGACACCGCCGTGGACCTGCTGACGTCGCTGGCCTGGCGCGGCATCGCCGGTTTCCCGCTGCACGGCACGGACGCCTGACCGGCACCTGTTCGCTGCGAGCGTGTCCGCCGCGAGCCGATCGTGTCCCCTCTCCGGGCTAATGTGGACCGGGTACGGCGCGGCTGATCGCGCGAACCGGACCGTCGGAGGGACAAAGCCGTGGAGGTCAAGATCGGCGTGCAGCACGCACCCCGGGAGATCGTGCTGGAGAGCGACCTGAGCGCCGAGGAGCTGGAGAGCATCGTCTCCGCCGCGCTGTCGGGCACGGCGCCGCTGCTCAGCCTCACCGACATCAAGGGCCGCAAGGTCCTGGTGCCGTCGGACCGCCTGTCGTACATCGACCTGGGCGAGCCGAGCGTGCGCAAGGTCGGCTTCGGAGCGCTCTGAGGCACCGAGAACTGAGAGGAACGGCCCGGCGGTTGACTCCGCCGGGCCGTTTCCCTTTGTTCCGCTTCGGGTAGGACCGCAGTGACCGCCTGCCCCCGACCGCATGGGAGTGACCAGATGCTGCTGTTGGAGGCGCTCGGCTCCGGTCTGTTGGGTCTCGCCTTGGCCGGCGCGGCCGTGCGGGTTTTCGCCCGACGGCTGCCGTCTCCCGGAATCGTGCTGGTCAGCGGTGCGGCGGGGGCCCTCTTCGGGGCGTACCTCACGCACACCGCGCTGGGTCCCGGGCACAACACCCTGGCCTACACGTTCCTTGGTGCCGCCCTGGTGTCGACCGTCGTGCTGTCCCTGCTGCTGCGGCCGGACCCGCATGCGGGGAGGACGCCCCGCAGGGCTCCGTTTTCGCTCCCTTCGCGGGGCTGACCCCTCGGGGGACGGGGCTCCGGAACCTCCGGGTGGATCGCCGGGCGGGCCCTGAGGTGCCGGATCGGCGTCCACCGCCCCGCGGGCGGGGGTCCCGGGGCACGGAACCCGGAAAACGGAACGGGGGCCCTGCGGACAGGACCCCCGAACGTGGTGGACGCGCGAGCGGTCAGGCCGCGAGGCCCAATGCCGCCATCCGCTTCGTGTGGGCCTTGGTGATCCGGGTGAACATCTCGCCGACGGCCGCCAGGTCGAAGCCCGCCGCCATTCCGTCGACGCCGCCGACCAGCATCGTGGAGAGCGCGTCGCGCTCGGCGACCACCCGCTGGGCCTGCGAGAGCGCCTCGCCCATCAGGCGACGCGCCCACAGGGCGAGCCGGCCGCCGCAGCGCGGGTCGGCCTCGATCGCGGCACGGACCTTCTCGACGGCGAAGCCGCCGTGGCCGGTGTCGTCGAGGACGCCCACGACGAGGGCGCGGGTGTCGGTGTCCAGGTGGGTGGCGACCTCGCGGTAGAAGTCGCTGGCGATCGAGTCGCCGACGTACGCCTTGACCAGGCCCTCCAGCCAGTCCGACGGGGCGGTCTGCCGGTGGAAGTCGTCGACGCCCTTCGCGAAGGGCTCCATCGCGGCCGTCGGCTCGACGTCGATGGCCGCCAGCCGCTCGCGCAGCCGCTCGAAGTGGTGGAACTCGGCCGAGGCCATCTTCGCGAGTTCGGCCTTGTCATCGAGGGTGGGTGCGAGCTTCGCGTCCTCCGCGAGCCGCTCGAAAGCCGCGAGCTCTCCGTACGCCAGCGCGCCGAGGAGGTCCACGACGGCGGCCCGGTACTGGGGCGACGCCGAGGCGGTCGCCCAGTCCTGGGCGGCGATTCCGTGCGCCTCGGCGGGGGCGCTGTCGTCGGCGGGAGATGCGTTTTCTACGGTCGACATGCTCCGCACAATAGCCGCCCGAAAGGCCGCACAAGTCACCACACCTGCACACTGTCGGTCCGTGTAAACGCGCCTACCCGGTGAATTCACCCGACACAGCTGCGCGATTCCGGGGTACAGTGGTAATGCGCCTGCCGAATACTCGGCGGGCCGTCCGAATGAGGATGCCCGGTCGGTGGCCCGATCGGCTCCAACCCGACCGCCCTCGGTGTGGTGCGTACGTCCATGCGTACAGCCTCCGCACGAGGGGCCCCCTCAGCGGCAGAAGCGCTTGAGCGAAGGCTAGTGGTCCCGCGCAGCTTCGTACGTGGCAGTACTGCAAGCACGGCACGGTACGACCCCCCTCGCCGCCTCGCGCCGCGTCTCACAGAAGAGGCAGCACCCTGACTACGTTCCGAGACCTCGGGATCTATCCCGAGACGGCCGAGGCCCTTGAGGCCGTCGGCATCGTGTCCCCCTTCCCGATCCAGGAGATGACCCTCCCCGTCGCCCTTTCCGGCACGGACGTCATCGGCCAGGCGAAGACCGGCACCGGCAAGACGCTGGGCTTCGGCCTCCCCCTGCTGGAGCGCGTCACCGTTCCCGCCGACGTCGAGGCCGGCCGCGCCCGCCCCGACCAGCTGACGGACGCCCCGCAGGCCCTCGTGGTGGTTCCCACCCGCGAGCTGTGCACCCAGGTCACCAACGACCTCCTCACCGCGGGCAAGGTCCGCAACGTCCGCGTCCTCGCCATATACGGCGGCCGCGCGTACGAGCCGCAGGTCGAGGCGCTCAAGAAGGGCGTCGACATCATCGTCGGCACCCCGGGCCGCCTGCTCGACCTGGCCGGCCAGAAGAAGCTCGACCTCTCGCACGTCCGCGCGCTCGTCCTGGACGAGGCCGACGAGATGCTCGACCTGGGCTTCCTGCCCGACGTCGAGCGCATCATGAGCTACCTGCCGCCGAAGCGACAGACGATGCTGTTCTCGGCGACCATGCCGGGCGCCGTCATCAGCCTGGCCCGTCGCTACATGACGCAGCCGACGCACATCCGCGCCGTCTCCGAGGACGGTGAGGGCGCGACCGTCGCCAACACCACGCAGCACGTCTTCCGTGCGCACAACATGGACAAGCCGGAGCTCGTCTCCCGCATCCTCCAGGCCGAGGGCCGTGGCCTGGCCATGATCTTCTGCCGCACCAAGCGCACGGCGGCCGACATCGCCGAGCAGCTGGAGAAGCGCGGCTTCGCCTCGGGCGCCGTCCACGGCGACCTGGGCCAGGGCGCCCGCGAGCAGGCGCTGCGCGCCTTCCGCAACGGCAAGGTCGACGTGCTGGTCTGCACCGACGTCGCCGCCCGTGGCATCGATGTCGAGGGCGTGACCCACGTCATCAACTACCAGACGCCGGAGGACGAGAAGACCTTCCTGCACCGGGTGGGCCGCACCGGCCGCGCGGGCAAGAAGGGCATCGCCGTCACCCTGGTCGACTGGGACGACATCCCGCGCTGGCAGCTGATCAACAAGGCGCTGGAGCTGGACTTCCACGACCCGGTCGAGACGTACTCCACGTCGCCGCACCTGTACGAGGAGATGAACATCCCGGCCGGCACCAAGGGCATCCTGCCCCGCGCCGAGCGCACCCGGGCCGGCCTGGGGGCCGAGAACCTCGAAGACCTCGGCGAGACCGGTGGGCGCGGTGGCCGTGGTGGCCGCGGCCCCGCCGCTGCCGCCGTGGTGACCGAGGAGCGTCCCGCACGCACCCGTACGCCGCGTCAGCGCCGCCGCACCCGCGGTGGTTCGGACCTCGGCACCGAGACCGTGGACGCGCCGGTGACCCCGGCCCCCGAGGCGGCCCCGGCCGCTCCGGGCGTCGAGGAGCCGCGCAGGCCGCGCCGCCGCCGGACCCGGGTGTCCGCCACGGCCGCCGCCGCGGCGGTGGCCGAGGCCGCCGTCGTCGAGGTGCCGGTCGCCGTCGTCGAGGCACCGGCCGCGGCCGAGGCTCCGGCCGTCTCCGACGAGGCCCCGGTCAAGGCGCGTCGCACCCGGACCCGCAAGGCCGTGGCGCCCGTCGCCGAGGCCGTCGCCGAGGCAGCCGTCATCCCGGCCCCGGCCGAGGAAGCCCCGGTCGCCCCGCGTCGGACCAGGGCCCGCAAGGTCGCGGCGCCCGCCGCCGAGGCAGCCCTCGTCGCGGCTCCGGCCGTGGAGGAGGCTCCGGTCGCCCCGCGCCGTCCCCGCGTCCGCAGGGTCGTGGCGCCCGCCGTCGACGAGCCCGACTTCCAGATGGCCCCGATGGTGGAGCCGCCGGTCAAGACCCGCCGGACCCGGCCCCGCAAGGCGGTCGAGGCGGCTCCGGTCGTCGAGGTCGCCGCGCCGGCCGAGGAGGCGCCCGCGAAGCCGAAGCGCACGCGGGCCCGCAAGGCGGCCCCGGCCGCGGAGGTCGCCGCTCCGACGGCAGCCTCCGCCGAGGAGGCTCCGGCCAAGCCGAAGCGCACCCGCGCCCGCAAGGTCGCGGAGACCGCCCCCGAGGCGTAGGGCCCACGCCCGCACACCGGCCCCGGTCCCCTTTCGCAGGGGACCGGGGCCGTTCTCGTACCCGGGGGCTACGGGCCGGTAGCCTCGGGCCATGAGCAAGCCGCCGCGCCTCACCCTGCCGTCCGTAGCCCGCGCGTACCGCCTCACCACCGCCCGCGGCGCCTTCGCCGTGCACGAGGCCGGGCGGCCCGTGCGGGGCACCGCGCTGCTCGTTCCCGGGTACACGGGCAGCAAGGAGGACTTCGTCGGCCTGCTGGAGCCGCTGGCCGCGGCCGGGTACCGGGTCGTCGCCGTCGACGGGCGCGGCCAGTACGAGACGCCGGGGCCCCGCGACGAGGCGGCGTACGGGCTGGAGGAGCTGGCCCGCGACGTCCTGGCCCAGGCCGCCGTGCTGGGTGGCGGGCCGCTGCACCTGGTCGGTCACTCCCTCGGCGGCCTCATCGCCCGCGCGGCCGTCCTGCGCGACGCCGCGCCCTTCGCCTCGCTCACCCTGATGAGCAGCGGGCCGGGCGCGATCACCGAGGTCCAGCAGGCCCGTACGAAGCTGCTGGTCGCCGGTCTGGAGGCGTTGCGGGACGACATGCCGGCGCTGTGGGCGGCGATGCGGGCCCAGGACCCCGAGGACACCCTTCCCGACGGTCCCGCGATGACGGAGTTCCTGCGGGAGCGCTGGCTGGCGACCGTGCCCGAGCAGCTGATCACGACCGGCCGGGTGCTGATCGGCGAGCCGGACCGGGTGGCGGAGCTGGCGGAGCTGGCACTGCCCAAGCTCGTTCTGTCCGGAAAGGTCGACTACGCCTGGCCCGTCCCGTTGCTGGATGAGATGGCCGTTCGCTTGAGTGCGGCGCGAGTGATCGTCGAGGATGCCGAACACTCCCCCAATGCGGAGAATCCGCAGGTCACGGCGGGTGCGCTGGCCTCGTTCTGGGAGCTCGCCCTCCAGAGGTAGTTAGCGAGGGAAAAAATTTCCTTAGCGTAGGGAATGTTTGCGGCTTACACTTCGTTAACCCTGTGCAAGGAGAAACACCGACGAAGGGAGAAGCCCATGCGCTTCGAGATTCTGCGCCTGAACGACGTCGACGGATCCGCCGTGGACAGCACCGTCGTGGACGCGGCCTCCGTCAACCGGATCGTGCAGCACGCGGCCTCAGTGGGCCAGCGCATCCTGATCCGACCGGCCGGACCGGCGTCCTCCTGAACCTCGCGCAACGCCCCCGCACCGAAATCCGGTGCGGGGGCGTTCGTGTGTCCGGGACGCCGGTGCGTCCCGGCCCGCGCGTCAGGCTCCGCGTACGACCTGGAGCACGCCGTTGATGATCTGCTGGACGGCGATGGCGGAGAGCATCATGCCCGCGAGCCGGGTCACGAGCACCACGCCGCCGTCCTTGATGACCCGGATGATCACCAGCGAGTAGCGCATGGTCAGCCACAGCACCACGTGCATGGCGATGATCGCGCACCACACCGAGACCTGCCCGGTCACCCCGTCGGCCTTCTGCACGGCCAGGATGACGGACACGATCGCGCCGGGACCCGCCAGCAGCGGCATGCCCAGCGGGACGAGGGCGACGTTCACGTCCTTGGTCTGCTTGGGCTCATCGGTCTTGCCGGTGAGCAGGTCGAGCGCGATCAGCAGGAGCAGCAGGCCACCCGCGATCATCAGCGCGGGGACGGAGACGTGCAGGTAGTCCAGGATCTGCTGACCGCAGATCCCGAAGACGGCGATGACGCCGAAGGCGACGCAGACGGCCTGCCAGGCCATGCGGCGCTGCACCTTGGCGGGACGCCCGGAGGTCAGCGCGAGGAAGATCGGCGTGATTCCCGGGGGGTCCATAATCACGAAAAGCGTGAGAAAGAGGGATCCGAAGACGGCGAAGTCGAGCACAGTGATGCCTTGCAGGTGAGGGGTGTGAAGAAAAGGGGAGGAAGGACGCGCGGCGCTTACGCGCGCGGGGCTCCGCCGGCGCCGGGCACGGGGAAGGCGCCGGTCGCCCGGCGCGTGATCTCGCCGTAGATCTCGGGGTCGGTCGTGTACTCGCCGAGCCGGCAGGTCTTGCGGCTGCCGTGGTAGTCGCTGGAGCCGGTCGTCAACAGGCCCAGGTCGGCGGCCAGGGCGCGCATCCGGGCGCGGGTGTCGGCGTCGTGGTCCATGTGGTCCACCTCGATGCCGTCCAGGCCGGCGGCCGCCATGGCGGCGATCTGCGCCTCGGACACGCAGTGGCCGCGCTTGACGGCGGCGGGATGCGCGAGGACGGTGACCCCGCCGGCGGCCTTGACCAGGCGGATCGCGTCGAACGGGTCGAACTCGTGCTTCTCCGCGTAGGCGCGGCCGCCGTTGGCGAGCCACTGCTCGGTGAACGCGTCGGAGACCGTCGGGACGACGCCCAGCTCGACCAGGGCGGTGGCGATGTGCGGGCGGCCGACCGAGCCGTCGCCGGCGATGCGCGCCACCTGTTCCCAGGTGATGTCCACGCCGAGTTCCCGCAGCTTGCCGATCATGGCCTGGGCGCGGGGGGTGCGGTCGTCGCGGACGAGCTCCCGCTCCCGGAAGAGCTCGGGCTCCCGCGGGTCGAAGAGGTACGCCAGCATGTGCAGGTTCACGCCGTCGAGCCGGCACGACAGCTCGGCCCCCGTGACCAGGGTCAGACCGTCGGGAAGGACGGCCGTCGCCTCCGCGTACCCGGCGACCGTGTCGTGGTCGGTCAGCGCGACCACGTCGAGACCTGCGGCGGCGGCGTTGCGCACCAGCTCGGCGGGGGTGTCCGTGCCGTCGGAGGCGGTGGAGTGGGCGTGCAGGTCGATGCGCACAGCCGAACTCCAGGGCTCGCGGGGACGGGGGGACACTCCAGGATAACCGCGTCGACCCCGTGCCCCTTACCCTGCCGGACGCCCGGTGGCAAGCCCCTCCAGCGACGGATCAGGGGTCACGGGGAGAACGGGCGGCCCGGGACGGGCGGTCAGGGGCCGGCGGGGTCAGGGGCTCAGGATGCGGGGGCTCAGGGCGCCGCAGGGCAGGAGCTCCACCTCGGAGCCCGCGTCGCGCAGGTCGGTGAGGACCAGTTCGTCGTACATGAGGAGGCCGGACTGCTCCGGCCAGACGATGGCCCACAACCACATCCCCCGCGCCTCGCCCGCGAAGACCGCGCGGTCGTCGGGCACGCCCTTGAGGTGCCACAGCGGCGCCGGCCGCCCCGCCGCGACGACCTTCGCGTCCGGCGGGCCCGAAACGTCGATGTGCGGGCCGGGGTCCGGCCCGTCGATGCCCGCGAAACGCGCGCCGAGGCCTACGCCGAGTTCCTCCGCGACCAGCAGCAGCTCCCCGAGGCCGCCCAGCGGCCCGGGGCCCGAGCAGGCGACGGCGGTGGCACGGCCGCCGCTGCGGTCGTCGCCCGCGGTGGCGACCCCGGTGAAGAGCCACCCCACCGGAAGGGGCCACGGCATCCACACCGGCACCCGCGCCCGGTGGACGACCACGCCGAGTCCCTCGACGCTGGGCGGGATGACGGGCTGCAGCGGGTGGACGGCGCCGTGCGCGGCGCACTGCCAGGAGTCGGCGAAAAGACCGGGCGCGCGCACCCGGCCACCGCACTTCGGGCAACTCGGTTCGCCCCTCATAAGAAGCACGCTCCTCCCCGCCCGCCGCCCCGTCAAGGCGCGGTCACCCGTCCGGATGTCATCCGTACCCGGCGGGCGCGGCGCTCAGTCCAGTGCGACGGCCGTACGCAGAGGGTCCCGCAGATCGGTGCCGCGCGCGAGCCAGCGTTCCTGGAGGGCGGCGGCGCCGTGGACGCGCTTCCAGGCGGCCTCGTTCGCGGTCATCGGGAGGAGCGGGAGGAAGCGGACCGGGTCCATGGGTTCGTCGAGGTCGAGGTCCTCGACGAGGCCGCCGGACTCGGCGACGAGGACGGAGGTGAACGGAGCCCCGTCCCAGAGGGGTTCGCCGACGTCGAGGGAGGCCCCGGGGGCGACGATGAGCCCCTCGACCATCGGGGAGGCCGCCAGCACGGCGAGCGGGCGCAGCAGTTTGTCGGTCGGGGCGAGCCCGGCCCGTACGGTCAGGACCAGCTCGGCGCGCGGGCCGCGCACGGGGTCGGCGACCATGTCGGTCGGGTCGGTCATGGGGTGTGCGGACATGCCGAGGGTCGCGTACCGCAGGAGGTCCCCCTCGGCGAAGCGGAGGACCTCGATGCGGTCGGTGCCCAGGAAGGTGACGGCGGCGCGGGCGTCGGGCTCGCCGAACGTGCTGCGGAGCCGGGCTTCGACGAGGGCCGGAATTTCTGCCATGGAACGAGCATAGAACTCGTATCGCGGGGGTAAAGCGCGGGTCCTGACCACCCGTCGGCTGTTAGTGTGGACAGCTGGTCGGGGCCGCGTTCGACAGGCCCCGTTCGCAAGCGGTGGAGGACGTCCCCCACGGGGGACCGGCCGGAGGAGGTGGGGCTGCAATGGATCGAAGTCGATCGTGCAGTACCAATCGCTCTTCCACTTCCGCGGCGGGCGCTTCCCGCCCTCTGTGATCTTCTGATCAGTAGAAGAGCGACGGCAGAACTTTGTCCTCCCGTCCTGCTTCCTTCCGTTCGCCCCGGGCCTGCCCGCCCGCGCGTCGGAAGGTCTCCCACCCGTACGGTCCGCAGCCGTGCGCGCGAAGGAGCCTGCCATGTCGATGCTGCCCTACCTCCGTGCCGCCGTCCGTCCGGCACTTCGCCGGTCCACCCCCGCGCAGCCCGGCTACGACGCCACCCGCGACCCCTCCGCCAGTAGCGCGGTCGTCGACTGCGCCGTGTACCGCGACGGGCGCAGGGACCGGCGCGAGCCCGGCTCGGCGTGCCTGACGCCGCGTGAGGCGATCCGTCGTGTCCGCGAGGACGGCGGTTTCGCCTGGATCGGCCTGCACGAGCCGACCGAGGCCGAGTTCGCGGGGATCGCCGCCACGTTCGGTCTGCACCCGCTGGCGGTCGAGGACGCGGTGCACGCGCACCAGCGGCCGAAGCTGGAGCGGTACGACGACACCCTCTTCACCGTCTTCAAGACGATCCACTACGTCGACCACGCCGAACTGACGGCGACCAGCGAGGTCGTCGAGACCGGTGAGGTGATGTGCTTCACCGGCCCGGACTTCGTCATCACCGTCCGGCACGGCGGCCAGGGCTCCCTGAAGGGCCTGCGCCACCGGCTCCAGGACGACCCGGACCTCCTCTCGCGCGGCCCCTCCGCCGTGCTGCACTCGATCGCCGACCACGTCGTCGACGGGTACATCGCGGTCGCGGCGGCCGTGCAGGACGACATCGACGTGGTGGAGAGCGAGGTCTTCGCCGCTCCCGCCAAGGGCGTCGCGCGCGGCGGAGACGCCGGCCGGATCTACCAGCTCAAGCGGGAGGTGCTGGAGTTCAAGCGGGCGGTGGCGCCGCTGCTGCGGCCGATGGAGCTGCTGAGCGAGCGGCCGATGCGCCTCGTGGACCCGGCCGTCCAGAAGTACTTCCGCGACGTGGCCGACCACCTGGCGCGGGTGCACGAGCAGGTCGTCGGCTTCGACGAGCTGCTGAACTCGATCCTCCAGGCCAACCTCGCGCAGGCGACGGTCGCCCAGAACGAGGACATGCGCAAGATCACCTCCTGGGCGGCGATCATCGCGGTGCCGACGATGATCTGCGGGGTGTACGGGATGAACTTCGACCACATGCCCGAGCTCCAGTGGGAGTACGGCTATCCGATGGTGATGGCCACGATCGTCGGTGTCTGCTTCACGATCCACCGCGCGCTGCGCCGCAACGGTTGGCTGTAGCACCCCGCAGGCGAAGGCCTACCCTGTGCGCATGACTCTCAGCGCGCTCGACCTCGCCCTCGTCGAGGAGGCCTCCAAGAAGTCCGGCCTGATCTGGGTCCGCGGCGAAGGCGCCGACCGGGCCCTGTGGCACGCCTGGGTGGGCGGCGCCGCGCACGTCCTCGGGGACGGGCCCGGCGAGCAGCCGTTCCCGGGACTGGCCGACGGGTCCACCGCCGAGGTGACCGTGCGCAGCAAGGACAAGGGCGGGCGCCTGGTCGCCTGGACCGCGACCGTACGGGAGCTGGAGCCGCGCGGCGAGGCCTGGGAGGCGGCGGTGGCCGAGCTCAAGGGCAAGCGGCTGAACGCACCCGACTCGGAACTGATGACGGACCGCTGGGCGCGCGAGTGCCGGCTGCTGCGCCTGGAGCCGGTGGCGGTGTCCGGGCGGCTGCCGGACGGTTCGCTGGCCGCGGTTCCGCTGCCGACCCAGGCGACGACCCGCCGGGCGATTCCGGCCGGGCTGCCGAAGCTGCTGCTGAAGCGGAAGCGCAGGAGCGGACGCTGAGGAGGAACGGGCGCTGAGAAGGAACGGGTGTCGGGGAGGAACGGACGCCTGAGGGTTCGCTCAGCCCCCGCCGCCCGTGCCGGAGCCCGAGCCGGTGCCGGAGCCCGCTCCCGCCGTGTTGGTGGGGGCCGGTGAGGCGCCGCCGCCCTGTCCGTCCTTGGTCGTGGGCAGCTCGACGGTCTGGTCCTCCTGTGGCGGGTCCAGCGGGAAGGCCTTGCCCCATTCGGCGAGCTCCACCCGCCCCGCGCCGCCCGCGCGTTCCATCAGCAACGGGTAGGGGGTGCCGGTCAGGGAGACGGAGAGCCGGCCGCCCTTGCCGCCCTCCGCCAGGACGGGCACCACGCGGGTCGGTCCGACCGTGCTGTACGGCCCCTTGGTGAGCTTGCCGTCGAGGCCGAGCAGGCCGTCGAGCAGGACGTCCATGTCGGTGAAGCCGCGGAACTGCTTGTAGGACGGGTCGTTCTCGGGGACCTTCACGTACTTGTCGCCGAGCTTGCCCGCCGAGTCCGACTTCCCCCAGAAGGCGGCGCTCGCCTTCAGGTAGAGCTGCTCGCCGACGCGCAGCAGTTGGAAGGTGTCCTCCTGCGACTTCACCTCGCCGGTGCCGCCCTCCGACTTCAGCCGCATGTCCAGGGTGAAGGTCTTGCCGCCGGTCACCAGCGTCCCGGACAGGTGCACCGATTCGGCGGCCGTCGCGGCCGCCTTCGCCTGGGCCTCGATCTTCTCGGCGGGGAGCTTGCCGATCCCGTTCGTGCCCTTGTCGGGGTCCTTCTTCTCGCCGCAGCCCGCACCGGTGACGGCGAGGCCCGCGCACAGGACACCGATGACGGCGGCCCGACGCAGCCGTACGGCGGAGGGGTAGGCGGTCACGGGCGGGTGCCTCTCGTCGTGCGGCTGCGGGCAGCAGGCAGCGTACCCGCCCCGCGCACGGCCGCTTCCGGACCCCCGGGCGGACGGCCCCACCAGGACGGTTGCGCGCGGCACGGGCTAGCCTGAGGCACGGCAGGACTGTCGATTGACGCTCTAGGAGGCGCTCGGATGGCTGCAGGCGCCCCGCGGATCTTCGTCTCGCATCTGTCGGGTGTGCCCGTCTTCGATCCCAACGGCGATCAGGTGGGCCGGGTCCGGGACCTGGTCGCGATGCTGCGCGTGGGCGGCCGACCGCCCCGGCTGCTGGGCCTGGTCGTGGAGGTCGTCAGCCGCCGGCGGATCTTCCTGCCGATGACCCGGGTGACGGGCGTCGAGTCCGGCCAGGTCATCACCACCGGTGTCGTCAACATGCGGCGCTTCGAGCAGCGCCCGACCGAGCGGCTGATCCTCGGTGAGCTGCTGGACCGGCGGGTGACGCTCGGGGCGACCGGCGAGGACGTCACCGTCCTCGACGTCGCCATCCAACAGCTCCCGGCCCGCCGGGACTGGGAGATCGACCGGATCTTCGTCCGCAAGGGGAAGGCGGGCGCGCTGCGCCGCCGCGGCGAGACCCTGACGGTGGAGTGGTCCGCGGTGACCGGCTTCTCGCTGGAGGAGGACGGGCAGGGCGCCGAGAGCCTGGTGGCGACGTTCGAGCAGATGCGCCCGGCGGACCTGGCGAACGTCCTGCATCACCTGACCCCGAAGCGGCGCGCCGAGGTGGCCAACGCCCTCGACGACGACCGGCTCGCGGACGTCCTGGAGGAGCTCCCCGAGGACGACCAGGTGGAGATCCTCGGCAAGTTGAAGGAGGAGCGCGCGGCGGACGTCCTGGAGGCGATGGACCCCGACGACGCGGCCGACCTGCTGTCCGAGCTGCCGGAGGACGACAAGGAGCGGCTGCTGACGCTGATGCAGCCGGACGACGCCGCCGACGTGCGGCGCCTGTTGTCGTACGAGGAGCGGACGGCGGGCGGTCTGATGACCACCGAGCCCATCGTGCTGCGGCCCGACGCGACCGTCGCGGACGCCCTGGCCCGGGTACGGCAGTCGGACCTGTCGCCGGCGCTGGCGGCGCAGGTGTACGTGTGCCGCCCGCCCGACGAGACGCCGACGGGCAAGTACCTGGGGACGGTGCACTTCCAGCGGCTGCTGCGGGACCCGCCGTTCACCCTCGTCAGCTCGATCGTGGACACCGACCTGCCGCCGCTGCGGCCGGACGCCTCGTTGCCCGTGGTGACGAGCTACCTGGCCGCGTACAACATGGTCGCCGTGCCGGTCGTCGACGAGAGCGGCTCGCTGCTCGGTGCGGTCACCGTCGACGACGTACTGGACCACCTGCTGCCCGAAGACTGGCGCGAGACGGACTTCCATTCCGAGGAGGCCGTGCGTGGCCACTGAGCGGGGGCGCGGCGAAGCCGCGCGCGAACGGCGCCGGGAGCGGCGCGAGCACGCCCGGGACGGATTGTCCGACCGGCTGGAGGAGGCGGCGGAGCGGCTGCGGCACGAGCGGCCGGAACGTTCCGCCGACCGGGCGAAGGGCACGCCGCCGGCCGGGTCGAGCGCGCTGTCGCGTTCACGCGTACGGCTGGACCTGCCGCGCCCGGCGCGGCGCCGGTTGCTGCCGGAGTACGACCCGGAGGCGTTCGGGCGGCTGTCGGAGAAGGTGGCGCGGTTCCTCGGCACGGGCCGGTTCATCGTCTGGATGACGCTGGTCATCGTCGTGTGGGTGCTGTGGAACATCTTCGCGCCGGACGAGCTGCGGTTCGACCAGTACCCGTTCATCTTCCTGACGCTGATGTTGTCGTTGCAGGCGTCGTACGCAGCGCCGCTGATCCTGCTCGCGCAGAACCGGCAGGACGACCGGGACCGGGTCACCCACGAGCAGGACCGCAAGCAGAACGAGCGGTCCATCGCGGACACCGAGTACCTGACCCGCGAGATCGCGGCGCTGCGGATGGGCCTGGGCGAGGTCGCCACGCGCGACTGGATCAGGTCCGAGTTCCAGGACCTGATCAAGGAGATGGACGAGCGGCGGCTATTCCCGCCGGAACGTGATGAAGGCGACCGCTGAGTAGCTTTCCTGAGCCGTGCTACCGAGCCGTACCATCGGGGCATGGCTACCGACACAAGCTCCGCCGCCGTGCCTGAGCAGGACGCGATCCTGGACGCTCTGGCGACGGTGAACGACCCCGAGATCCACCGGCCGATCACCGAACTCGGCATGGTCAAATCGGTGGAGATCGGCGAGGGCGGCGCGGTGGCCGTCACGGTCTTTCTGACGGTGTCGGGCTGTCCGATGCGCGAGACCATCACCAAGAACGTCACCGAGGCCGTGGAGCGGGTCGCCGGTGTGACCTCCGTCGCCGTGAGCCTCGACGTGATGAGCGACGAGCAGCGCAAGGACCTGGCGGCCACCCTGCGCGGCGGCACCGCCGAGCGCGAGGTGCCGTTCGCGAAGCCCGGCTCGCTGACCCGCGTGTACGCGGTCGCGTCGGGCAAGGGCGGTGTCGGCAAGTCCTCGGTGACGGTCAACCTGGCCGCCGCGATGGCGGCCGACGGCCTGAAGGTCGGTGTGGTCGACGCGGACATCTACGGTCACAGCGTGCCCCGCATGCTCGGTGTCGAGGGTCGCCCGACCCAGGTCGAGAACATGATCATGCCGCCGTCCGCGCACGGCGTGAAGGTCATCTCCATCGGCATGTTCACCCCGGGCAACGCGCCGGTCGTGTGGCGCGGCCCGATGCTGCACCGCGCGCTCCAGCAGTTCCTCGCGGACGTCTTCTGGGGCGACCTGGACGTGCTGCTGCTCGACCTGCCGCCGGGTACGGGTGACATCGCGATCTCCGTGGCGCAGTTGGTGCCGAACGCCGAGATCCTCGTCGTGACCACCCCGCAGCAGGCGGCGGCCGAGGTCGCCGAGCGGGCCGGTTCGATCGCGGTGCAGACCCACCAGAAGATCGTCGGCGTGGTCGAGAACATGTCGGGCCTGCCGTGCCCGCACTGCGACGAGATGGTGGACGTCTTCGGCTCGGGCGGCGGCCAGAAGGTCGCCGACGGCCTGACGAAGACGGTCGGCGCCTCGGTACCGGTCCTCGGCACGATCCCGATCGACGTGCGGCTGCGCGAGGGCGGCGACGACGGCAAGCCGGTCGTGCTGTCCGACCCGGACTCCCCGGCCGGTGCCGCCCTGCGCGCGATCGCGGGCAAGCTGGGGGGCCGCGCCCGCGGCCTGTCGGGCATGTCGCTGGGCATCACCCCGCGCAACAAGTTCTGAGCCACGTGGAGGAGGGGGCCACCGCCGGTCGGCGGTGGCCCCCTCCTCCACGTGCGCGGTCCCGCCGGGCGGGCTACTCGTAGGCGGCCAGGTCCGCGATGACGGAGAAGCCGATCCCGTAGGCGCTCATGCCCCGTCCGTAGGCACCCAGGTGGACGCCGCCGGGGGTGGAGCCGGCGAGCACCCAGCCGAACTCGGACTCGCGGTAGTGGAAGGGCGTCGGCTCACCGTCGACCGGCAGCGACAGCGTGGACCAGTCCTCGCCGCCGAGGTCGTCGGCGAGCTCCCAGGCGGCCTCGGTCTGCTGGTCGAGCCAGTCGCTGCGCAGGGAGTGGTCCATCTGCCCCGGCCAGCTGTACGAGAGCAGTCCGGAGCCGGCCAGCCAGGCCGCCGAGGAGACCGAGGTGGCCTCCAGGGTGCCCGTGCCGTCGCCGCTGCGGCGCAACGGATTGCTGGCCACGGTGATCACCACCGCGAAGCGTTCCTTCTCGCCGGTGGCGAGCTCCCCGCGGGCGGAGGGCTCGTCGCCGTGGCCGGTCGAGCCGTGTTCCACGGTGCCGTCGGCGCCGGTGCCGACCTGCATGAGCCAGCGACGGCCGGTGAAGGCCCCGTCCAGCCCGTACCAGGGGAAATCCGCGCTCAGGTACCCGTCCGCCGTCCGGCGGGCCGCCGGGACGGGCGCAGCGGTGTCCTGGGGCTGCCCGGGGGGCCCTTGGGGATCCTGGGCGGTGTGCTCGGTGTGCGGGGGTGCGGCGGCAGGGATCTCGGCGGGCTGTGTGCCCACCCGGCTACTGCGCGTCGTCTCCATCTGGGCGGCCTCTCGTTCCGTCGGGTCCGGAACGGCCCTCCCCCTCGCTTCGCTGGGGGGACCCCCTCCCTCGGGCGTCTTCGGTCCGGACAGATGGAGGATAGCCATCCGACCCGGGATCGCCGGGCAGGCGGCGGCTCAGGTGGCGTCGGCGTCGAAGGGCGTGCGCGGCTCGGGCGCCGGTGCGGCGGGCTTCTTCAGCAGGTCCGGGCCGGTTCCGGCGGCGGGCGCGGCGGCGGCTTCCACGGCCGGGTGCTCCTTGCCGTTCACCGCGTCCGTGACGTCGGTGAGTTCCTTGCGGAGGTCGAAACTGGTCCGGAGTTCCTTGAGGTCCTCGTTCTCCGTGAGCTGCTTGCGGATGAACGTCTTCGGATTCAGGTCCTCGAACTCGAAGTCCTTGAATTCCGGGCCGAGTTCGGAGCGGATGTCCTGTTTGGCGCTGTCGGAGAACGACCGGATCTTGCGGATCACGTTCGAAACGTCCTGGATCACCTTCGGCAGCTTGTCGGGGCCGAAGACGAGGATGGCGAGAACCACGATGGTGACCAGTTCGAGTGCGCCTATGTCGTTGAACACCTTGCCGCTCCTCGGCTCTCTCCACGTCGGGCCCGGACAACGGTACCCGGCGATGACCTCGGTCCCCTACGCCGGTGCCGGCCCTTTCCCGGATTCACCCCGCCGTCACCCGGCATTCGGCCTCAGGAGCCGTTCGCGGATCCCAGCACCACCTCCAGCGTGCGCTCCTTTCCGTCGCGGAGCACGGTCAGGCGGAGCGGATCGCCGGGGCGGTGGGCGCGGATCTTGATGATCAGCTCGTCGCCGCCCTGCACCCGGACCCCGTCGACCTTGGTGATCACGTCGCCCGGCTCGATGCCGGCGCGGGCGCCGGGCCCGTCGGCGACCACCGACGGCTTCCCGTCCTCGCCCTTGGTCCCGACGCGGGCGCCGTCGCCCTTGAACTGCATGTCCAGGGTGACGCCGATGACGGGGTGGGTGGCGCGACCCGTACGGATCAGCTCCTCGGCGACGCGCTTGCCCTGGTTGACCGGGATGGCGAAGCCGAGGCCGATGCTGCCGCTCTGGCGGGAGCCGGACTCGTCGTCCTCGCCCTGGTCCGCGCCGCGGATGGCGCTGTTGATGCCGATGACGTGGGCGCGGGAGTCCAGGAGCGGGCCGCCGGAGTTGCCCGGGTTGATGGGGGCGTCGGTCTGGAGGGCGTCCACGTAGCTGATGTCGCTGCCGTCGCCCTTGTCCCCGCCCGCCGTGATGGGGCGGCCCGTCGCGCTGATGATGCCCGCGGTGACGGTGTTGGAGAGGTCGAAGGGGGCACCGATGGCCACCACCGGGTCGCCGACCCTGACGTTCTCGGAGTTGCCGAGGGCCAGCGGCCTCAGGTTCCGTACGCCGGTGACCTTGACGACGGCCAGGTCGTAGCCGCCGTCGCGGCCGACCAGGGTGGCGGGCACGCTCTCGCCGGTGCTGAAGGTGACCGTTATGTCCTTGGCGCCGGCGACCACGTGGTTGTTCGTCAGGATGTGGCCCTGGGAATCGAGGACGAAGCCCGTACCGGTCCCGCCGCCCGCGCCGCCCGCGACGTGCAGGGTGACCACTCCCGGCAGGGCGGTCGCGGCGATCCCGGCCACGCTGTCCGGCGCCCGACCCTTGTTCTCCGCGGCGGCCTGCGGGAGTTCCAGGCGGGTGCTGCTGCGCCGCTCGGCGACGATCCCGAGGTAGCCGCCGATGCCGCCCGCGAGGAGCGCGATCACGGCGCCGAAGGCCGCCAGCTGCCACAGCCGGGGCGCCCTGGAGCCCCGGCCCATGTCCGTGACCTGGAGCGGACGGTCCGCCCAGGGGTCGTAGCGGGGGCCCGCCGTGGCGTCGGGGAACGCGAAGGGGTCCGAGGGCCCCGCGTCGGCGGTGGCCGGGACGCCCTCGGCGAACTCCCGATCGGGGGAGCGGTCGTCGGACGGGGCCCCACCGGCCGGTCCCGCGGGCCGGCTCCACCACCGCGGACCCGGGACCGACCGCCGATCGTCGGGCCGTGCGCCGGGGGACTCCCCGCCACCGGCGGGCGGGGCGCCGTCGGGCTCCCCGGCCGGCTGCGGACCGTCGGACGGTCGGTCCTCGGGGAAAGGGGCGTCGGTGGCGTTCCGGGCTTCCGGGTCCTGAACGGGCGGCTGCTGACGGTCGGGCTGCTGACTGTCGGACATGGATGCTCCCCCGCGTGCCTGTCGCACCGCACGGCGGCGCATCTGCCGCAGATTCAACCAGGTACCCGGGCCCGCCGGGGGCCCGGGTACGTGGCCCTTCCGCCTCAGCGGGAGAGCGAAACCGGCTGCGCGGTGGCCGGGGTGGCCGTGGCGGTCACGGGCAACTGACCGGTCGGACCCAGGCTGGGCACGCCGCCCGGGCTGGGAAGCCGGTCCCGGACGACCGTCGACAGCGGCACCGCGGGGCCGGGCCGGGCGGCGGGCGCCTCACCGCGGGCGTTCGGCTCCACCGCCTCCAGCGGCAGTGAGCCACCGAGCGCGATCGCGGCCAGCGACACGGCTCCCGCCGCGACGAAGGCGAGTCGGTGTCGGGGTCGACCCACCTCATGGATGCGGAAGCCTTCGCGGCGTGGGGCGGCCGGGGCCGCGTACGCGAAGCCCCCGAACGGCTCGGCGCCCGGCGGAGGCGTGAGCCCCGACCCGCGGGGGACTCCGGACGGGCCCGAGGCCCCCGGTGGTCCCGACAGGCCGTCAACCGCCCCTCCGGGCAGGCCTTGGAGCCGGGCGAGCAGCCCGGCGGACACCGGTGGTGGCGCGCTCTCCACGAACATGGTCTTCAGACGTCGCTGGGCATCGGCCTCGGCCTTGCACTTGGCGCAGGTCGCCAGGTGGGCCAGGACCCGCTCCCGGGCGTCGTGGTTCAGCTCCCCGTCCACGAGGGCGGCGAGCCGGTCGCCCAGGTGCTGTTCGGCGGGGGACGGACTGGCTCCGCTCACTCGGCTCCGCCCTCTCCCCCGGCTCCCGGCGCACCCACCGCCACCCCGGCCAGCGCACGCTGTTCGGCACGCGCCTGCGGGGACCGGTGCTTGAGCGCCTTGCGCAGGTGCGAGCGACCCCGGTGGATGCGGCTGCGGACGGTGCCGAGCTTCACCCCGAGGGTGGCGGCGATCTCCTCGTAGGACAGCCCCTCGATGTCGCACAGCACCACGGCGGCACGGAACTCCGGCGCGAGGGTGTCCAGCGCCTGCTGCACGTCCGCGTCGAAGTGGGTGTCGTGGAGGACCTGCTGGGGGGACGGCTCGCGGCTCGGCAGCCGCTCCGCGGCGTCGTCGGCGAGGGCGTCGAAGCGGATCCGCTGCTTGCGGCGCACCATGTCCAGGAAGAGGTTGGTGGTGATGCGGTGCAGCCAGCCCTCGAAGGTGCCCGGCGTGTACGTGGACAGCGACCGGAAGACGCGGACGAAGACTTCCTGGGTGAGGTCCTCGGCGTCGTGCTGGTTGCCCGTCAGACGGTAGGCGAGGCGGTACACCCGCGCGCTGTGCGTGCTGACGATCTCCTCCCACGTGGGAGGGGTCCACGCCTGGGAGCCCGCATCGGCGGCAAAGGTCGCGGTGGTTGCGGTGTCGGCGGTGTGGAAGCGGTCAGCAATGTCGGTCACGGATTTCGGCTCACCAGCCGACCAGAAGAAGCGTCTCAGGACGCCCCCACGATCCACAGGCGCAGCCGCACCTCCCCTATCGGCTCTGGTGGTGTCCAGTGGAGCCCCTACCATAACCACCCCTCCCGTCAGCTCCGGATAAGCGTTTTTACGTTAACTTTGCACGGGCCTCGGGTCCCGGCCGCCGATCTGCCCGCTGCCGTCCCCTCCGTCCCGCCTCCACCCCTCCCAACGCCCGGTCCCATCTGCGGGTTCCCGACGCCAGCGGATACAGTCACCGTTGCGCCAACTATGGGGACAGGAGAGGGTCATTAGCGGCAACCGGCAGACGAGCTGGGCGTTCGCCGACGCGTTTGTCGCCGAGGACGACGCTCTGCGATGGGCCCGCGACCGGTCCAGGGAAGCGGGCCTGCGCTCCGTCTCCCCCGGCACCGGGGCCGCGCTGCGCCTGCTCGCCGCCACCGCCGACGCCAAGGCGGTCGCCGAGATCGGTACCGGAACCGGCGTCTCCGGCATCCACCTGCTCCACGGGATGCGCCCGGACGGCGTCCTGACCACCGTCGATCCCGAACCCGACCGGCAGGCCTTCGCCCGCCAGGCGTTCCGCGCCGCCGGATTCGCCGGCAACCGGGCGCGCTTCATCCCCGGCCGCGCGCTGGACGTACTGCCCCGACTCGCGGACGGCGG
The DNA here is from genome assembly GCF_055595445.1 of Streptomyces sp. NPDC040432. NCBI lineage: Bacteria > Bacillati > Actinomycetota > Actinomycetes > Kitasatosporales > Streptomycetaceae > Streptomyces > Streptomyces sp. NPDC040432. The sequence goes on from NZ_JBVIVP010000002.1 coordinate 321,446, forward strand.
GTACGACCTCGTCTTCTGCGACGGCGACCCCGCCGAGTCCCTCGACTACCTCGCCGAATCGTTGCGCCTGCTGCGCCCCGGGGGGCTGGTGTGCTTCGAGGGGGTCTTCTCCGACGGCCTCACCGTCGACTCCACGGCCGTCCACATAGAGGTGACCCGGGTGCGCGAGCTGCTGCGGAGCGTCCGCGAGAGTCCGGCCCTGGAGGCCGCGCTGCTCCCGGTGGGTGACGGCCTGCTGTGCGCGGTCCGTCGCTGAGTCCCGCACGGAGCGGGTGAAGGGTGTGCCGGCCCGGATCCGACCCCGGTCCGATCCGCCGCCGCGCCGTCCGGCGCCGGACACGACACCGCCCCGGACGCAGGAGCGGCCGGGGCGGTGCAGAGATGGCTCAGATGGTGTCGACGCTTCAGCCGACGACCTTCTTCAGGGCGTCACCCAGGGCGTCCGCTTCGTCCGGAGTCAGCTCGACGACGAGCCGACCGCCGCCCTCAAGCGGTACGCGCATGACGATGCCCCGCCCCTCCTTGGTGACCTCGAGCGGGCCGTCGCCCGTCCGCGGCTTCATGGCCGCCATGCTCGTTCCCCTTCCTGAAACCAGCTCATCGTCAGCCGACGGCCCCGTTCAGGCGCCTAGTACCCGGCATCGAACACATTGCTTCCCGGCCATTATCCCGCATGTCAGGACCCGATGACCAACATCGGTGGGGAACGCTTGCGCAACGCGCTCTGCCAAAACCACTCATTTCGGGGACCCGCCTGCGATACTTCGCCGCTGCTCCCGGGGTGGGGCCTCCGCTTTGTTTGACGCACATCACATGTCCGGCGGTCCCGGCGTCCGCCATGCTGACCCTTGCACCGGCCGGTACCGGCCGGTAGCCAAGCCCGCGACGAAGGGGGACCCCCTGCCATGGCCGACAGCGTGCTCTACGAAGTGACCGACGGACTCGCGACCATCACGATCAACCGTCCGGACGCGATGAACGCCATGAACACGGAGGCCAAGGTCGCCCTGCGCGACGCGGCCCTGGCGGCCGCCGCGGACTCCGGGGTGCGGGCCGTCCTGCTCACCGCGGCGGGCACCCGGGCCTTCTGCGTGGGGCAGGACCTCAAGGAGCACATCGGGAACCTGGCGGCGGACCGCGAGAACGGCTCGTCCCTGACGATGGACACCGTCGCCGACCACTACAACCCGATCGTCCGGGCGCTGACGGAGATGCCCAAGCCCGTGGTGGTGGGCGTCAACGGCGTCGCGGCCGGCGCCGGCTTCGGTTTCGCCCTGGCGGCGGACTACCGGGTGGTCTCCGAGGAGGCGTCCTTCAACACCTCCTTCGCGGGGGTGGCGCTGACCGCCGACTCCGGCGTGTCCTGGACCCTGCCCCGCCTGATCGGCGCGTCCCGCGCCGCCGACCTGCTGCTGTTCCCCCGGTCGGTGAAGGCGCGCGAGGCGTACGAGCTGGGCATCGCCAACCGCCTGGTGCCCGCGGCGGACCTGCACGAAGAGGCCGCGGCCGTGGCCCGCACCCTCGCGCAGGGCCCCACGGTGGCCTACGCGGCACTGAAGGAGTCCCTCGCGTACGGGGCGTCCCGCACCCTCCCCGAGGCCCTGGAGCGCGAGGAGGCCCTCCAGGCCCGCGCCGGCGCCTCCGAGGACCACGCGATCGCCGTCCAGGCCTTCCTCGCCAAGCAGCAGCCGAAGTACCTGGGCCGCTGACGCACCGCCCGTCGTCCTCCCGCCGGGCCCGCCCGCCCGCGGAGCTCTCCCGCGGGGCTCAGGCCCCGCGGGAGACGCAGCCCACCAGGTGGTCGTCGACCAGTCCGCACGCCTGCATCAGGGCGTAGGCCGTCGTGGGGCCGACGAACCGGATCCCGGCCTTCTTCAGGGCCTTGGCCAAGGCCGTCGATTCGGGGGTGACCGCCGGGACGTCCGCCACGGTCCTGGGGGCCGGGCCCGGCTCCTCCGGGGCGTGGGACCAGATCAGCTCGTCCAGCTCCCCCGGCTTCCAACCGGCGAGCTCCTTCGCGTTGGCGAGGGTGGCCTCGATCTTGGCCCGGTTGCGGATGATCCCCTCGTCTGCCAGCAAGCGCCGGGCGTCCGACGCGTCGAAGCGGGCGACGGCCGCGATCTCGAAGCCCGCGAACGCCGTGCGGAAGCCCTCGCGGCGGCGCAGGATCGTCAGCCAGGACAGGCCCGACTGGAAGGCCTCCAGGCACAGCCGCTCGTACAGGGCGTCGTCGCCGTGGACCGCGCGGCCCCACTCGGTGTCGTGGTAGGCGACGTAGTCCTCGGTGGACAGCCCCCACGGGCAGCGCAGGGCGCCGTCCGGGCCGGCGGCCGGCCCACCGCTCACCGCGCGTCCTTGGTCAGGTCGATGGAGGTGTCGGCGGGCGCCGCGTCCCGGGGCCGCGCCGCGGCGGGCGGCGACTCCGCGGCGGCCGACAGCTCCGCGATCCGCGCGTCCCGCTCGGCCAGCTCGGCCCCGAGCCGGTCCAGGACGTCGTCCACCTCGGCCATCCGGTAGCCCCGGGGGGCGACCGGCAGCCGCAGGGCGTCGATGTCCGACCGCACGACCGGCCGGCTCTCCGGCAGCCCGTCGGCCACCCGGTCCGGCTCGGCCTCGGGCAGTACGGCCTCCGAACCGCCGCCGACCACCGCGAGGGTGACCGCGGCCACGACCACGACCAGCGCGATCAGCAAGAACCAGAACACGATCAACTCCCCTGAGAGGCTCCGGCCACCAGGTTAAGGTCACAGACGAGGCGCAAGGGTCGCCGAAGGAGGAAAGAGCAGGATGCTGCGACTGGGCAGACGAGAGTTCGCCACCCACGAGCCGGTGATCATGGCCATCGTGAACCGGACTCCCGACTCCTTCTACGACCAGGGCGCGACGTTCCACGACGAGCCCGCGCTGGACCGGGTCGAGCGGGCCGTGGCCGAGGGCGCGGCGATCATCGACATCGGCGGCGTGAAGGCCGGTCCCGGGGAGCACGTGGACGCCGCCGAGGAGGCCCGGCGCACCGTCGGTTTCGTGGCCGAGGTGCGGCGCCGCCACCCCGACGTGGTGATCAGCGTGGACACCTGGCGGCACGAGGTCGGCGAGGCCGTGTGCGAGGCCGGCGCGGACCTGCTGAACGACGCGTGGGGCGGGGTGGACCCCAAGCTCGCGGAGGTCGCGGCGCGCTGGGACGCGGGCCTGGTCTGCACCCACGCGGGCGGGGTCGAGCCGCGGACGCGACCGCACCGCACCTCGTACGAGGACGTGATGGAGGACATCCTGGCCGTCACGGTCGGACTCGCGGAGCGCGCGGTGGCCCTCGGCGTCCGACGGGACGCGATCATGATCGATCCGGGGCACGACTTCGGGAAGAACACCCGCCACTCGCTGGAGGCCACCCGTCGGCTCGGCGAGATGGCCGCCACCGGCTGGCCGGTGCTGGTGTCGCTCTCCAACAAGGACTTCGTCGGCGAGACCCTCGACAAGCCGGTCAAGGAGCGCCTGCTGGGCACCCTGGCGACCACGGCCGTCTCGGCCTGGCTGGGGGCGCGGGTGTACCGGGTCCACGAGGTCGCGGAGACCCGGCAGGTCCTCGACATGGTGGCGTCGATCCGGGGACACCGCCCCCCGGCGGTCGCCCGCCGCGGCCTGGCCTGAGTCCCGCGGCGGCCCGCCGTCCTCCCCGGCGGTCGGTTGCCGGGGGGCGGACGGTGGGCGCGCGCGGCGGGGGTGCTACTTGCCGACTTCCTTCGTCACCAGGGCGATCGCCTCGTCCACGTCGTCCGTCACGTGGAAGAGGTACAGGTCCTTCTCCGAGGCCTTGCCCTGGGCGATCACCGTGTTGCGCAGCCAGTCGATCAGGCCGCTCCAGTACTCCGTGCCGAACAGCACGATCGGGAAGCGGGTGATCTTCTGGGTCTGGACCAGGGTCAGTGCCTCGAACATCTCGTCGAGGGTGCCGAGCCCGCCGGGCAGGACCACGAAGCCCTGGCTGTACTTCACGAACATCGTCTTGCGGACGAAGAAGTAACGGAAGTTCAGCCCGAGGTCGACGTGCTCGTTGAGCCCCTGCTCGAAGGGCAGCTCGATGCCGAGCCCGACGGAGATGCCGCCGCCGTCACGCGCGCCCTTGTTGGCCGCCTCCATCGCGCCCGGACCGCCGCCGGTGATGACGGCGAAGCCCGCGTCGACGAGGGCCCGTCCGATCCGTACGCCGGAGTCGTACTCCGGCGAGTCGACCGGGGTGCGGGCCGAGCCGAACACGCTGATCGCGGGCGGCAGCTCGGCGAGCGTGCCGAAGCCCTCGATGAACTCCGACTGGATGCGCAGGACCCGCCAGGGATCGGTGTGCACCCACTCGGAGGGCCCGGCCGAGTCCAACAGCCGCTGGTCCGTCGTACTGCCCGCCTGCACCTGGCTCCGCCTGCGCAGCACGGGCCCGAGCTGCTGCTCCTCGGGCCGCCGACGGGCGTCCCCTTCGGAATTGCGGTGGTTGCCCATGATGTGCTCCCTCCTGCTGATCGTTGGATCAGGTTAGGCGCACAAAGGTGACGAGAAGGGGAATTTACGAGGTCAGCCAGGCGCGGAGTCGTTCTTCGCAGTGGAGGATCGCCTTCGTCTCCACGCGTTCGTCGACCTTGTGGGCCAGCAGGGCGTCCCCCGGGCCGTAGTTGACCGCCGGTACTCCGAGGGCACTGAAGCGGGACACGTCCGTCCAGCCGAACTTCGGCATGGCGCGGCCACCGACCGCCTCCATGAAGGCCGCGGCGGCCGGGTGGGACAGGCCCGGCAGGGCGCCGCCGGAGTGGTCGTCGATCACGAACTCGGCGATGTCGCAGTCGGCGAACACCTCCTTGACGTGGGCCAGGGCGTCCTCGGCGGTGCGGTCGGGGGCGTAGCGGAAGTTCACGGTGACCGTGCACGCGTCGGGGATGACGTTGTTGGCGACGCCGCCCTCGATGCGGACCGCGTTGAGGCCCTCGTGGTACTCCAGGCCGTCGATGACCGGCCTGCGGGCCTCGTACGCCGCGAGCCTGGCCAGGATCGGGGCGGCGGAGTGGATGGCGTTGGAACCCATCCAGCTGCGCGCGGAGTGCGCGCGCTCGCCCGCCGTGCGGAGCAGCACGCGCAGGGTGCCCTGGCAGCCGCCCTCGACCTCGGCGTTGGACGGCTCCAGCAGGACGGCGAAGTCCCCGGTGAGCCAGTCGGGGTGGGCCTCGGCGACCTTGCCGAGGCCGTTGAGGTCGGCGGCGACCTCCTCCTGGTCGTAGAAGACGAAGGTGAGGTCGCGGTTCGGCTCGGGCACGGTCGCGGCGATGCGCAGCTGCACGGCGACCCCGGACTTCATGTCCGTCGTGCCGCAGCCCCACAGGACGTCGTTCTCGTCGAGGCGGGAGGGGACGTTGTCGGCGATCGGCACGGTGTCGAGGTGCCCGGCGAGCACGACGCGCTCGGCGCGGCCGAGGTGCGTACGGGCCACGACGTTGTTGCCGTGCCGGTCGACGGTGAGGTGCGGGATACCGCGCAGCGCGTTCTCCACGAGGTCGGCGAGTACCTTCTCGTCGCCGCTCACGGAGGGGATGTCGACGAGCCGGGCGGTCAGCTCGGCGGCGTCCAGGGTGAGGTCCAGCTCGGATTCGGACATGGACCCGACCCTAACGCCCCGGGATGCCCCGGAACCGGGTCCGTCCGGCCGGTGGACGCGTCATATGCCTCAAGTACGGTAGCCGCGTGTCCGAGACCGATCGCTCCCGTCCCCGGCGCCGCCGCCCGCTCCGCGGGGCCGCGGCCCTGTTCGCGCTGCTCGGCCTGGCCGGGTACCTCGTCGTCCAGTACGAGTCCAACGGCGGGGCGGGCGCGCCGTACTGCACGGTGCGCGACTCCCGCGACGCGGCGGGCGGTGGAACCGCGCGCACCTACGAGCTGAGCCCCGAGCAGGCCCGGTACGCGGCGACGATAGCCGCCGTCGGGACGACGAAGGGGAGGTCGGAGCGGGCGGTGACGATCGCGCTGGCCACCGCCATGCAGGAGTCCGCGCTGCGCAACCTCGACCACGGCGACCGGGACTCGCTGGGCCTCTTCCAGCAGCGCCCCTCGCAGGGCTGGGGCACCCCGGAGCAGATCATGGATCCGGTGTACTCGGCCGGGATCTTCTACGACCGGCTGGAGGACGTCCCCGGGTACGCGGGGATGCCGCTGACGGTGGCCGCGCAGAAGGTGCAGCGCAGCGGTTTCCCGGACGCGTACGCGAAGCACGAGCCGGACGCGGCGCTCCTGACCACCGCCTTCACCGGCCGGGCCCGCGACATGCTGGCCTGCGCCGGCCCGAAGGCGCAGCCGGAGGGCGATCCGGCGCGGGTGCGGGACGCCCTCGCCCGCGACTTCGGCGCGGCCGTGCTGCCGAAGGCCGGTGCCCCGCGCGGCAGTTCCGCGCCCCGGGACACGAGCGAGATCTCCCTGCCGGTGCGGGACCAGCGGCGCGGCTGGGAGCTGGCGAACTGGGCCGTCGCGCACGCCTTCGAGCTCGGCATCCAGCGCGTCTCCCACGACGGCATGGCCTGGACCGCCGGCGAGAACCGGGGCGAGTGGGTGCCGAGCGTCCCCGGTGCGTCCGGGTCCGGTGATCCGCGCGCTGCGGGCCCGCAGGACGTGAGGATCTTCCCGACCCGCCCCCGGTGACCGCGGGGGCGCGGACGGGCGTACGAACCGTCCCCCGTGGGGGGTGGGGCGCGCGGCGCCCGCACGCCGGCGCCGCCGGTACGCGGACCCGCTGGTCGGCGTGCGTGGCGGGAGGGCGCGAGGGCATCTCATGCGCTTGTCTCCGAAGCCGATAAGCGCACGCATTACCGATCCTTTACCCGGGGCATCCGCAACTCGATCCACCCCGGGAGCGGTTGTACACGGCGTACTCAGCCGCTACCGCTTAGGAGCATCATGTCCCTCCCCCTGACCCGCCGGATCGCCCGTACCGCGCTGCTCCTCGCCGCCGGTACCGCGCCGGTGGTCGGTGCGGCCGGCGTCGCCGCCGCCGCGGGCCTTGAATCCGTGCCGCTGGGCGCGCTCACCGCCCCGGACTCCGCGGGCGCCACCGCCGCGGCCACGGACGCCACGGGCGCCGTCACCGGGGCCGTGCCCGCCACCGGCCCCGCCGGCGAGCTGGCCGGTACGGCGACCAAGACGCTCGGCGGACTGCCCGTGGGCGCCCTGCCGGTGAGCACCCTGCCCGTGGGCGGTCTGCCGCTGGGCGGCTGACACCGCCGCGGGAACGCCGAGGGGCCGGGAGCACGCGCTCCCGGCCCCTCGGGCCGTTCGGGGCCCGGCTGGACGGCCCTGATCGACGTCCCTGATCGACGGCTCGGACGGTCGGCCGCGGTGGACGGTCCGAGCGCCCGGCCCGGGGCTCAGCCCAGGCGCTTGACCGCCGCCGCGACCCGCTCGTCGGTGGCCGTGAAGGCCACGCGGACGAACCGCGCGCCGGCCTCGCCGTAGAAGTCGCCCGGCGCGGCCAGGATGCCGAGTTCGGCCAGGTGGGCGACGGTGTCCCAGCAGGGCTCGTCCCGGGTCACCCACAGGTACAGGCTCGCCTCGCTGTGCTCGACGCGGAAGCCGTGGGCCTCCAGGGCCGTGCGCAGGGCCTCACGGCGGGCTGCGTACCGGCCGCGCTGTTCGGCGACGTGGGCGTCGTCGCCCAGGGCCGCGACGACGGCGGCCTGCACCGGGGCCGCGGTCATCATCCCGCCGTGCTTGCGGATCTCCAGCAGCTCGCCGAGCACGTCGGCGTCACCGGCGATGAAGGCGGCCCGGTAGCCCGCCAGGTTGGACCGCTTGGAGAGGGAGTGGACGGCGACGATGCCCTCGTAGGAGCCACCGCAGACCTCGTCGTGCAGGACCGAGACGGGCTCCGCCTCCCAGCCGAGCTCCAGGTAGCACTCGTCGCTGAAGAGCAGGATGCCGTGCTCGCGCGCCCAGGCCACGATCCGGATCAGGTCCTCCTTGGGGAGGACCCTGCCGGTCGGGTTGGACGGGGAGTTGAGCCACAGCAGCTTCACGCCGGTCGGGTCGAGGTCGGTCGGGTCGTCGTAGGCCACGGCCTCGGCGCCGCACAGGCGGGCGCCGACCTCGTACGTCGGGTAGGCGAGGCGCGGGTGGGCGACCTTGTCGCCGGCGCCGAGGCCGAGCTGGGTCGGCAGCCAGGCGACGAGTTCCTTGGAGCCGACCACCGGCAGGACGTTGCGGTGTCCGGCGGCGCTCGCGCCGAGCCGGCCGCGCAGCCAGCCCGTGATCGCGTCGCGCAGGGCGACCGTCCCCCAGACCGTCGGGTAGCCCGGGGAGTCGGCGGCGCCCTTCAGGGCGCTTTGGATCAGCTCCGGGACCGGGTCGACGGGCGTGCCGACCGACAGGTCGACGATGCCGTCCGGGTGGGCCGCGGCCGTCGCCTTGTACGGCTCCAGCTTGTCCCAGGGAAAGGCGGGAAGGCGGTCGGATACTGCGGCCACGGGGGTCTCTGCTCTCTCTGGGTACGCGCTGGGTGCGGGTGGTGAAACGGCTCGGTCCCGTGCGGCACGGATGCCGGACGGGACCGAGGAGCGTCTGCCGTGAACGGTCAGTGCTGCGGGTTGATGTCCGCCGGCAGCGCCGCGACGAAGGGGTGGTCGCGCTCGATCAGGCCGAGCTTGGAGGCACCACCGGGCGAGCCGAGCTCGTCGAAGAACTCGACGTTCGCCTTGTAGTAGTCCTTCCACTCCTCCGGGGTGTCGTCCTCGTAGAAGATGGCCTCGACCGGGCAGACCGGCTCACACGCGCCGCAGTCGACGCACTCGTCCGGGTGGATGTACAAGGACCGCTGGCCCTCGTAGATGCAGTCGACGGGGCACTCTTCGATGCATGCCTTGTCCTTGACGTCGACACAAGGCTCCGCGATGACGTAGGTCACGCTCTCGTTCCTCCTCGGTAGGGCTTTCCATTCGCGCGGGAGCGCGGCGTCGTCGATGCCCGCACCTAGTATCTCCGTTCCCGGGCACGATCCGAACAGGAGGGGCGGACAGAGCTGTGGAAATCACTGCCGGTGGGCTGCTGGAGATCCGAATCACCCCGGCTGACGTGGGTAAACGAGTCTCTGTACGACGGGTGGAGGAGGGGTCGGGGCGGTCCCCCGTCTTCGCCGACGCCGTAGGGGTTCTCACATCCTGGAACGAGGGTGTGCTGACGATCACACGCAAGGACGGCGTGTCCGTCCACATCCCGGAATCATCGCTGGTCGCGGGCAAGACGGTGCCTCCCGCGCCGGCCCGTCGCAGGGGTCCGGCGGCCTCCTTCGAGGAACTGGCCCGGGTCACGGCGCGGGCCTGGGTGCCGCTGGAGAGCGAGCCGCTCGGGGAGTGGACGCTCCGGGCCGCGGGGGGCTTCACCCGGCGGGCCAACTCCGTCCTGCCGCTGGGCGATCCCGGCATACCCCTGGACGAAGCACTCGGCAGGGTGACCTCCTGGTACACGGAACGCGACCTTCCGGCCTATGTGCAGGCCGCGACCGGCTCGGCGGGCACGCAGGAGCTCCTCTGCGCGGAGCTGGAACGGCGCGGTTGGGTCAACGAGGTCTCGGCGGAGGTCCGCACCGGCGGCCTGGCCCCGGTGGCGGACCTGGACGCCGACGTGACGGACGTACGTCTGACCCGAACGCCCGACGAGGCGTGGCTGGGCCGCTACGGCAAGGTCCGGGATCCGGACCTGGCCGCCCGGATGCTCGTGGCGGGCCCCTCCGTGTGGTTCGCCTCCCTCCCCGACGGCAGGGCGGTGGGCCGGTGCGTGGTGGACGGGCGCTGGGCGGGCTTCGGGGCCGTCACCGTCGCCCCGGAGCAGCGGCGGCGGGGCCTGGCCACGGCGATCATGGCGGCGCTGGCCCGCCGCGCGCTGGAGGAGGGCGCCTCCGCGGCGTGGCTCCAGGTGGAGACCGACAACCCGGCGGCGCGGGCGCTGTACGACGGGATGGGCTTCGCGACGCACCACGCGTACCACCACTTCCGGGCCGGGGTGACGCGGTGAGCGCGCGGACGCGGGAGCTGTTCGCGGCGGAGGCCCGGGCGGAGCGGCCCGATCTGGCGCAGCTGTGCCTGCTGCTGGCGGCGGAGGCGGACCCGGACCTCGACGAACGCGCCATGGACTGGGCGCAGATCGAACTGGACCGGCTGGCGGGGATGTTGCCGTACGGGCTGCGGGGCGGGAAGGCCTGGGCGTCGGCGCTGACGGAGCTGTTGGGCGGCCGGCTCGGTTTCCACGGCACCCCGGCGGACTACGACCGGCTCTCCTCCTCCCTGCTGCACGAGGTGCTGCGGCGCCGGCGCGGGCTGCCGATCCTGCTGTCCGTGGTCTGGATGGAGGTGGCGCGACGGGCGGGCGCGCCCGTGTACGGGCTGGGGCTGCCCGGGCACTTCGTGGTGGGCTTCGGGGACCCGGAGGACGGTTTCGTCGCGGACCCGTTCGCGGGCGGCGCCTCGCTCGGCGCGGGCCCCGCGGAGCTGGCGGCGGGGCCGCGCACGCCGGCCCGGACCCACGACATCGTGCTGCGGATCCTGAACAACATCCGGGCCTGGGCCTCGGCCCGGCCGGAGCAGTCGGCGGTGGCCCTCTGGTCGCTGGACCTGGCGCTGTCGATGCCCTCGCACCCGGCGGCGTTGCGCTACGAGCGGGCGCGGCTGCTGGTGGAGCGGGGCGCCTTCACGGAGGGTGCGGGCGAACTGGAGGCGTACGCCGAGGTGATGGACGCCGTCGACGCCGAGTCCGCGGCCCGCATCCGCGGCGAGGCCGTGTCGGCCCGCGCGCTGCTGAACTGAGGCCCGGGTACGCGTGAGCCCCTTCCCCGCTCCGGGGAAGGGGCTCACGGGCCGCGTCGGTGCGCGGCCGGACGCTCCGGTCAGCCGGCGTTGGTGTCGATGACCCCGATCCGCTCGGCGGGCGTCTTGCCCTTGAGGGCCTTGCCGAGGGCTCCCGCGACGTCCTCGGGGGTCACGGCCGTCTTCGCCCCGGTGCCCCGCGTGACCATGACCCCGTCGAAGGCGTTCCCGTAGGTGGCCTTGAGGGCCTCAAGGTCGTACTTCTCGACGAGGCGGCCGTCCACGGCCGTCATGCTGAGGATCTTCGGCAGGGACCTGGCGCCGAACGGGAGGGACTTGCCGCCCGCCTTGACGGTCGCCGGGGAGGCCATGGCCGGTTCGGCGAACTCCTTCATCGCCCGGTTCAGTTCGTCCTGGGTGATGGTGGGTTCCCGGGTGGTGACGGGGAGTTCGACGGGGGCCGCCTTGCCGCCGCCGACGAGCGCGCCGAAGGCCTTGCGGACGAGGTCCACCGAGCCGTCGACGTCGAGGCCCTCGCCCGCCTTGCCGGGAACGGCGACGGCCTTGCCGGTGTCGAACTTGATGGTCGCCTCGGTGACGCCGCCGGCGCCGCCCGCCAGCTCCTGGAGCGCGTCGCGCAGCTTCTCCTCGTCGACCGGCATGACGGCGTCGGCCGTGCGCTCGACGCCGAAGAGCGAGCCGATGACGGTGACCGGGTTGTAGTCGCTGCCGGCCGCGTTGCGGACGGTGGTCTGCGCGTCGAGGGTGAGCCCGGCCTTCTCCGGCTTCAGCTCGACCGGCTTGCCGCCGACGCTGAGCTGGAGGGGGGTCGCGGCACGGGTGCCGAAGGCCTTCTCCAGCTTGTTGACGGCCTCGTCGCGACTGCCGCTGATGTCGACGCCGAGGACGGTGGTGCCCTTGGGGACGTCGGAGTGGTTCAGGAGCAGCCCCGCGCCGTAGGCCACGCCGGCCAGCGCGATGACGCCGCCGCCGAGGAGGACCAGCTTGGAGCGGCCCTTCTTGGCGGGCTTGGCCGGCTTGCCGGCCGGCTTGGCGCCCTTGGTCTGCTTGCCCGCCGGGGGCGCGGGGGGCGTCGGACGGGGCTGCTTCGGCGGCTGCGGTCCGGGCGGGGGCACGGGTGCGACGGGGCCCGGCGCCGGGGTCGGCGCGCCTCCCGCCTCGGGGCCCGGCCAGCGCGGCGCCTCGTCGGCGTGCACGGGTACGGTCCCCATCGCGGGCCCGCCCGTCGGCCCGGCGGGCTCCGTGTAGGCGGGGAAGGCCTCGGTGACGGGCCCGGCGTCGTACGCCGGGTAGCCCTGCGGCGGCGTGCCGACGCCGGGGCCGCCGACGTTCGGGGGCGGCGCGAAGCCGGCCCCGGTGCCGTGCGCGACGGGCGGCTGCGGAGCGCCGTGGCCCGCCGGGGGCGCGAAGCCCGCACCGGGGGCCGGGGCTCCGGGGCCGCCGTGTCCACCGGGGGCACCCGGTCCGGCGGGGGCGCCACCGGGCGCCGAGCCGTAGCTCGCGCCCTGCGCGGGGCCCTGACCGGCGCCGGTGGGCGGCGGCGGGGTGGCCTTGCGCGGAGCGAACCAGTTGCTGTTGGCCGCCTCCTCCGACTCGGCCGGCGCGGGGGCCTGGGGAGCCGCGGGTCCGGGGGCCGGCGCGGCCGGCGGGCCCGGCGGCAGGGCCGAGCGCACGGGTGGCGCGGACCGTGCCGGTGCCGGGGCCGGCGCGGGCTCGGCCCGGGTCGGCTCGGGTCCGGCGGGCTGCTCGGTGTCCCTCACCGGCTTGCGCACGACCACGGGCGGGATCGGCCGCGAACCCGGAATGTTGATCCGGATACGGGTCGTCAGGGTGGTCTCGGTCTTCGGCCCGTCATTGTCGGGCGTGGACGGGTTCGACGTCACAGGGTTCTCCTCCGGGGCGGTCGCCGCGGCGTCCGTGGACGGGTAGTGGCCGGTTCCGTACGGCGGTGTACCCGAGGGGTAGACGGCTCCACCGTGCCCTGCGGGCCCGGGGGGCGAACTGTCGGTTTCACGACTCAAGGCAGGTTCTCCCGGTTGGCTCCGCCGCCCGTCATACCGTGCGCGGGCAGCTCGGCGGCCCGTCCACCATACTGGCCGTCGCCCGCGCACAACTGTCCCCCAGGAATCCAGGGTTCCTCTTGGGCGTCCGCGCGGGCCCGTCCGAGGGGCCGTCAAACCCCCTCAAGCCGTCCCCGATCGGAGTCCCGAGGAGTGGGACGGACCGTCAACCGCGCGGTCGCGCGGCCGAAACGGGACGGTCCGGGGACAGCCTCACCGTGGCGCAGATCACAGCGATCGCACTACCACCCAAAAGGTATGCGTACATACCGATTCCGGATGAACCGAGCAGGAAATCACCCTCCGGGCGCGGAAGGCTGAGCACCACGTACGAGATGAACCAGCCGATCGCCGCCGCACCCACGCCGATGCCCGCGCCGGTCGAGATCCGGCCACCGAGGAAGAGTCCGAAGAGGGCGAGCAGCGCGAGCAGCAGCCCGCCGGGGAACCACAGGTCCACCACAAGCCAGCCGGCCGCGCCGGTGATCGCGCCGAGGACCAGCAGACCGAGCAGGACGGCGACGCGTCCGGGCGTCCAGGCGGCGGTCACGCGTCCACCCCCGCGAAGAGGTCGCGCTCGCGGACGCCCGCCGGGGCGCCCGGTTCGCCGGTGGCCAGTTCGTAGTACTCGCGGGTGAACAGCGGCTGGGCCAGATCGTTCGAGAGGGCGAAGAAGGGGCCGTCGACGGCGACCTGCGTGGCGTGGGCACGCATGGCGGCCGCCTTGGCCGCCGCGAAGTCCTGTCCGGCGTCGTCGCCGATCTCGGCGGTGATCCGCTCGTCGGCCACCACGCCCGGTACGTCCTTCGGGGTCGCGAGGCCGGGGAAGGGCGTCGTGTCCCGGGCCTCGGCCAGCCGGGCGAAGCCCTCCTCGACGACCGAACGCGGGACCCGGTTCCAGTAGACCTTGTCGATGGTGTGCGGGGCGCCGAGTTCCGGCCGGTGGTCGGCCGCGGCGGCGAGTTCCGCGGCGCGCGTCGCGACGCGGTGGGCCTGGATGTGGTCGGGGTGGCCGTACCCGCCGTCGGGGTCGTAGGTGACGAGGACCTGCGGACGCAGCTCGCGGATCACCTCGACGAGGTATCCGGCGGCCTCGTCGAGGTCGGCGGACCAGAAGGCGCCGGGGCGCATGTTCTGGGGCGCGCCCATCATGCCCGAGTCCCGGAAGCGGCCCGGGCCGCCGAGGAAGCGGTGGTCGGTGACCCCGAGCTCCTTCATGGCGGCGGCGAGTTCACCGACCCGGAAGGGACCGAGCGCGTCCTCGCGGTCGGCCGTCAGGTGGGCCGGCCCCGGCGGGATGACCTCGCCCTCCTCGCCGAGGGTGCAGGTCACCAAGGCCACGTGGACGCCCTCGGCCGCGTACTTGGCCATGGTGACGCCGTTGTTGATGGACTCGTCGTCCGGGTGCGCGTGCACGAGGAGCAGCCGGCGGGCGGGAAGACCGTTCATGGGCCCAGCCTACGAGCCGGACCTACAACTTGAGGCCACTGATCATGCTCGCCACGTTGGACGTGAGCTGGCTGAGCGTCGGAGCGATCGTCGAGCTCGCCAGGTAGAACCCGAGCAGTACGCAGACGAACGCGTGCCCCGCCTTCAGACCCGACCTCCGGACCAGAAGGAAGACGACGATCGCCAGCAGCACCACGGCCGAGATCGAGAGTGCCACGGCGGTTCACCTCCACGTCGAGCGGACATCGGTACGCGTTTCCCTGCACGCACGGCGAAGTCGTACCCCACCGTGCGCTACGGATCATAACTATCCGTACCAGCGTATCGATCGAATTCCGGCAGCACGAGGGGCGTACGGCGGACACGGACGGGGGCACGAAAACGCCGGCCGGGGAGGCTGCGCGCCTCCCCGGCCGGCTGTCGGCACCCGCACGGCCGCACCCACCCAGGGTGCCCGGCCCGGATCTCGGGTCAGAAACGGTCAAGTTGCCCCCGTGTAAAGCGTGTTGCCGTTACGGCGGTCACGGGCGCGCGATCGACGACCGGTGTCGACGTGTGGCCAAAAATGATCGGCGGAAGGGACCCGTCCGGAGGGTCCGCAGCAGTCCGCGGGGGCCTCCGGAGCGGGCTTCCCGGGACAGGCCGGGCTAAACCTGAGCCGGGGGCGGCGGCGCGGGCGGTTCCGGGGACGGCGGGACCACCTGTTTCTCGGCCGCGAAGTGACAGGCCGACGGATGGGCGGCCGGACCCGACGGGAAGACCGCCGGAACCGCGAGCAGCGGCTCCTCCTCGGCGCAGCGCGCCTCGGCCTTCCAGCAGCGGGTGCGGAAGCGGCAGCCCGACGGCGGGTTGGCCGGCGAGGGCACGTCACCGGAGAGGATGATGCGCTCCCGGTGGGCGCGGGCCCGCGGGTCCGGCACGGGGACGGCGGAGAGCAGTGCCTGCGTGTACGGGTGGGTGGGGTGCTCGTAGATCTGGGTGTCCGAGCCGATCTCCACGACGCGGCCCAGGTACATGACGCCGACCCGGTCGGAGATGTGGCGGACGATCGAGAGGTCGTGCGCGATGAACACGTACGACAGGTCGAACTCGTTCTGGAGCCGTTCCAGCAGGTTGACCACCTGGGCCTGGACGGAGACGTCCAGGGCGGAGACGGGCTCGTCGGCGACGATGACCTCCGGGCGCAGGGCGAGGCCGCGGGCGATGCCGATGCGCTGGCGCTGGCCGCCGGAGAACTGGTGCGGGTAGCGGTTGATGTACTCCGGGTTCAGACCGACCACGTCGAGGAGGTCCTGGACCTTGCGGCGCCGGTCGCCCTTGGGAGCCACCTCGGGGTGGATCTCGTAGGGCTCGCCGATGATGTCGCCGACCGTCATGCGCGGGTTGAGCGAGGTGTACGGGTCCTGGAACACCATCTGGATGTTGCGGCGGACGGCCTTGAGGGCCTTGCCGGACAACCGGGTGAGGTCCTCGCCCTTGTACGAGATGGATCCGGCGGTGGGGCGCTCCAGGTTGACCAGCATCCGGGCGACGGTGGACTTGCCGCAGCCGGACTCGCCGACGATGCCGAGGGTCTCGCCCCGGGCAAGGGCGAAGGAGACCCCGTCGACGGCCTTGACCGCGCCGATCTGCTTGCGGAAGAGGATGCCCTGGGTCAGCGGGTAGTGCTTGACGAGGTCGCGGACCTCCAGGATCGCTTCAGGCACCGAGGCACTCCTTCCAGAAGAAGCACGCGCTCGTCCGGTCCGGGCCCACCTCGGCCAGGGGCGGCACCTCGGTCCGGCAGACGGGGCGGGCCATCGGGCAGCGCGGGTTGAAGGCGCAGCCGGGCGGGATGGCGAGCAGGTTGGGCGGCAGGCCCTTGATCGCGTAGAGCTCCTGGCCCTTCTGGTCCAGGCGCGGGATCGAGTCGAGCAGGCCACGGGTGTAGGGATGGGCGGGGGCGCCGTAGATCGCGTCGACCGGAGCGGCCTCGACGATGCGGCCCGCGTACATGACGGCGATCTTGTCGGCGACGTCGGCGACGACCCCGAGGTCGTGGGTGATCAGGATCAGGCCCATGTTGAGTTCGCGCTGGAGCTCGGCGAGCAGGTCCATGACCTGGGCCTGCACGGTGACGTCCAGGGCGGTGGTCGGCTCGTCCGCGATGATGAGGGCGGGTTCCAGGGCCATCGCCATGGCGATCATGATGCGCTGGCGCATCCCGCCGGAGAACTGGTGCGGGTAGTCCCCCACCCGGTCCTTCGCGGCCGGGATCTTCACCCGGTCCATCAGTTCGACGGCCCTGGCCCGGGAGTCCTTGCGGGACATCCCGCGGTGCACCTCGTACATCTCGCCGAGCTGGGCGCCCACGCTGACCACGGGATTGAGTGACGACAGCGCGTCCTGGAAGATCATGGCCATCCGCGCGCCGCGGATCCTGCGCCGTTCCTCCTCCTTCATCTTCAACAGGTCCTTGCCCTGGAAGAGGATCTCGCCGCCCGCGATCCGGCCCGGCGGGGTGTCGAGGATGCCCATCACGGCCTGGGCGGTGACGGACTTTCCGGAGCCGGACTCGCCGAGCACGGCGAGGGTCTCGCCCTCGTCGACCGAGTAATTCACGCCGTTGACGGCCTTCGCGACGCCGTCGCGGGTCTTGAACTCCACGTGCAGGTCGCGGACTTCGAGCAGCATCTGACGGCTCACTCCTCAGCGCAGCTTGGGGTCGAGGGCGTCGCGCACCGCGTCGCCGAGCATGATGAAGGCGAGCACGGTGATGCTGAGCGCGCCCGCGGGATAGAGCAGCATGTGCGGGGCGTTGCGGATCTGTGAGGCGGCGTTGGAGATGTCGATGCCCCAGGAGACCGTCGGCGGGCGCAGGCCGACACCGAGGAACGACAGGGTGGCTTCGAGCGCGATGTAGGTGCCCAGCGCGATGGTGGCGACGACGATGACGGGCGCGACGGCGTTGGGGGCGACGTGCCGCAGCAGCATCCGGCCGTTGCCGGCGCCGAGGGCGCGGGCGGCCTGGACGTAGTCGTTCTGCTTGGCGGTGATGACCGAGCCGCGCGCGATGCGGGCGATCTGCGGCCAGCCGAGCAGCACGATGAACCCGACGACGGGCCACACGGTGGTGCTGGTCACGACGGACAGGAACACGAGGCCGCCGAGTACGACGGGGATGCCGAAGAAGATGTCGGCGACCCGGGAGAGCAGCGAGTCCCCCCATCCCCCGAAGAAGCCGGCGAGTCCGCCGAGCGCGGAGCCGAGCAGGGCGGCCCCGACGGTCGCGCAGATGCCGACGGTGATGGAGGCGCGGGCCCCGTAGACGGTCCGGGTGTAGACGTCGCAGCCCTGGGTGTCGTAGCCGAAGGGGTGGCCCGGGGAGGAGCCCTCCTGGGACTTGGACAGGTCGCACTGCAGGGGGTCGCCGCTCGCGATGAGCTGCGGCCAGATGGAGATGACGACGAGGAAGAGGATCAGCAGCGAGGAGACGATGAAGACCGGGTTGCGGCGCAGTTGGTGCCAGGCGTCGGACCACAGGGAGCGGGCCTTCTCGCCGGAACCGCCGGGGCCGCCGGTCTTCGTGACCCCCTCGACGCTCTCGGCCTCCTCCAGCGCGAGGTCCATGGCACCGCCCTGACCGGTGGGCGACATGGCCTCTCCCTCCCGGGGGCCGACGGGGTCGTACCCGCCCGGATTGTCGGGGCGCTCGGGCTCAGGCATAACGGATCCTCGGGTCCAGGACCGCGTAGAGCAGGTCGACGAGCAGGTTCGCCAGCAGGAAGACGATCACGAGGATGGTCACGAAGCCGACCACGGTCGGTGAGTTGTTGCGCAGGATGCCCTGGTAGAGCTGGTAGCCGACGCCGTGGATGTTGAAGATCCGCTCGGTGACGATGGCGCCGCCCATCAGGGCGCCGATGTCGGTGCCGATGAAGGTGACGACCGGGATCAGGGAGTTGCGCAGCAGGTGGCGGGTGATGACCCGGCGGCGCGGCAACCCCTTGGCGACGGCGGTGCGGACGTAGTCGGCCTTGACGTTCTCGGCGATGGAGGTGCGCGAGAGGCGGGTGACGTACGCGAGGGAGACGAGGGCGAGGACGATGCCGGGCAGGATCAGCTCGCTGAACGGCGCGTCCGGGGAGACCGTCGGCCGCACCCAGCCCCATTTGACCCCGAAGAGGTACTGGAGCAGGTACCCGGTCACGAAGGTCGGCACGGAGATGACGACGAGGGTGAGGACGAGTACGCCGGTGTCGACGCTCCTGCCGCGCCGCAGGCCGCTGACGACGCCGAGGGTGATGCCGATGACGATCTCGAAGAAGATCGCGACGATGGTCAGCCGCAGGGTGACGGGGAAGGAGCTCGCCATGAGTTCGGTGACGGGCTGTCCGTTGAAGGCGGTGCCGAAGTCGCCCTGGAAGATCTGGCCCATGTAGTGGAGGTACTGCTTCCACAGGGGTTGGTCGAGGTACAGGTCCTTGCGGATGCGGGCCGCGGTGGCGGGGTCCGGTGCCTTGTCGCCGAAGAGGGCGGCCACCGGGTCGCCGAGCGCGTACACCATGAAGAAGATCAGGAACGTGCTGCCGATGAACACGGGGATCATCTGGAGCAGCCGCCGGATCACATAACGTCCCATGGAGTGCTCCATGTTGTCGGTGGGCGCGGCGGGCCTCCCCCGCCCCGGGGGCGGTGGGAGGCCCGGTTCGATCCGTCGGAGGCGGTCAGGCGACCTTGATCTGGTCGTACACGGGGACGCTGAACTGGTTCAGGGCCACGTCGGAGAGCCGCTCGGAGTAGCCGGCGCTGCCGTTCTGGTACCAGAGCGGGATGGACGGCATCTGCTCGGCGAGGATCTTCTCCGCGTCCCGGAAGATCGCGGTCGCCTTCGTGGCGTCGTTCTCCTTGTTGGCGTCGTCGATGAGCTTGTCGAAGTCCGCGTTGCTGAACTTCCCGTAGTTGGAGGAGGCGCCGGTGTAGTAGAGCGGCTCCAGGAAGTTCTGGATCAGCGGGTAGTCGGCCTGCCAGCCGGAGCGGAAGGGCCCGGTGAGCTTGAAGGAGCTCTGCTGGTTGCGGAAGTCCGCGAAGGTGCCGACGGGGTTGACCGTGCAGACGGGGCCCTCACCGAGCGCGTTGTTGACGCTGTTGCAGACGGCGTCCATCCAGTCGCGGTGCGAGCCGGTGTCCACGTTGGAGGTCAGCGTGACCTTGCCGCCGGGGAGTCCGCCGCCCTCCTGGATGAGCTTCTTGGCCTCGGCCGGGTCGTAGACGCAGGCGTCCCCGCAGGCGGTCGCGGAGAACCCGCCCGCCTCGCCGAGGGCCGGGGAGGTCCAGTCCTTGGCCGGGGTGCGGGTCTCGCGGAAGATCTGCTTGGTGATCTCGTCGCGGTTGATCGCCATGGAGATGCCGCGGCGGACCTTCTCCATGCCCTCCTTGCCCCACTGCGGGTCGTACAGCGGGAAGGTGAGGGTCTGGATGATCAGGGCCGGCTGGTTGATGTACCGGTCGCCGAGGTCGTTCTTGACGTTCTTCAGCTGCTGCGCCGGGACGTCGTCGACCAGGTCGAGGTTGCCGGAGATCAGGTCGGTGTAGGCCGTGTTGTTGTCGGTGTACACCTTGAGGTCGACGCCGCTGTTCTGCGCCTTGTCGGCGCCCGGGTAGCCCTCCCACGCGCGCAGCTTCATGCCGGTGCCCTTGGTGTAGGAGTCCACCGTGTACGGGCCGTTGCCGACGGGCTTGGCGAGCCAGCCGGTGTGGTCGGTGAAGAACGACTTCGGCAGCGGGGAGAAGGCCTGGTACCCGAGGGTCTCGGGCCAGGTGGAGAACTTCTCCTTGAGGGCCACGGTGAACGTCCTGGGATCCTTGACGACCAGGCCGGACATGGTCTTGGTCCTCGGCTCGCCGGAGGCCGGGTGCACGTCCTCGTAGCCGACGATGTCGGAGAAGAACGGCGAGTTGTTCTGCTTGTTGCGGACGTCGGCCCCGTAGTTCCAGGCGTCCACGAAGGACTGGGCGGTGACCGGCTCGTCGTTGCTGAACTTCCAGCCGTCCTTCAGCGTGATCGTGAAGTTCTGGCTGTCGGTGGTCTCGATCTTCTCGGCGAGCATGTCCTTCGCCTCGCCGGTCTTCGCGTCGTACCGCTTGAGGCCGCGGAACAGCATGTCGAGGACCTTGCCGCCCTGCACCTCGTTGGTGTTGGCCGGCTCCAGCGGGTTCTGCGGGTCACCCCACGAGGAGCTGACGATCCCCGCGCCACCGCCCGCGTCCCCGCCGTCGCTGCCACCGCCGCAGGCCGTCACCGTGAGGGCGACGGCCGCCGCGCATGCGGCCCACTTGACGTGGGTGGCTCCGCGCATGGAGTGCCTCCTATGGGTCCCGGACTCGCTTAGGGCCCACTGTCACCGTCCGCACGGCCCCCTACACTCCCGTTCGGCCGATTGCACCCGCACGTCCCGCCGCTGTCACCCCTGTGGGTGCATGGGCAGCTCCCAGGTGTCGACCGCGTAGTGCAGCGCCATGCCGTGCGCCTCGTACAGCGCGAGCGCGCCCGTCTCGTTGTGGGTGTCGACCCCAAGGCCCACGGTGCGCCGGCCGCGGGCCGCGTAGGCGGCGAAGCCGTGGCGCAGCAGGTGGCCGCCGATGCCGCGACCGCGGAGGTCGGCCCGTACGCCGATGTGGCTGAGCCAGCCCATGCTGGTGCGGTCGTCCCGGGTGAGGAGCACGCCGACGTCGCCCTCGGCGGGCAGCGAGGCGATCCACACCAGCGACCAGTCGAGTGCGCGGGCGTCGAGGTGGTCCAGCCAGGGTTCGTACGCCCGCTCCACGTGTCCGAAGTGCGCGGCGAAGGTCTCCTCGACGAGGGCGTGGGCCCGGCGCCGGTCGGCCTCGTCGGCGGCGCAGTCGCGCAGCGCGAGCCCGGCCGGTGGGGTGGGCGGCAGGTCCGTGTCCGGGGCGAGGGCGCGGGTCATCACCTGGTACCGGCGGATCGCGCGGTAGCCGCGCCGGACGAGCAGGCCGAGGTCGAGGGTGGGCCTCACGTTGAGCTGGATCCGCAGGCGGGCCTGCGGGGCCCCGGCCGCGAGGGTGGCCGCCCGGGCCTCCATCAGCGTCAGCAGTCGCAGGGCGGCCTCGTCCTCGCCGGGCAGGACGTAGTGGTCGCCGTCGACGCGGCCCGGACCGGAGTCGGCCCACACCAGGGCGTAGGCGACGAGCCGGCCGCCGCGGAACGCGAGCCAGGAGTCGGAGGCCAGGTCCACGTCGGGGTGGTTCAGATCGGCCTCGACCGTGCCCAGGTCCGTCTCGGGTCTGCCGATCTCGATGACGTCGACGGCGTTGAGCAGGGCGCAGATGTCGGACGCGTCCCCGGGCCCCGCCGGACGGACGGTCAGCAAGTCGGTCATCCGCCCACTCTCGACGCCGCCGGGGGCACGCCGCAACCGGCTTTGCCCCACGGCGACGGACCCCGAACGCGCCGGGGCGCCCGGACCGGAGGTTTCCGGTGCCGGGCGCCCTGGGCGTCGTACGGCCGTGGCCGAGGCGGGGGATCAGACGGGCAGGACCGCCCGCTCCTCCGCGAAGTGGCACGCCGACTCGTGCGCGGCCGGGGTGGCCACGCCCGTGAACCGGGTCGGGATCGCGAGCAGCGGCTCCTCCTCGGCGCAGCGCGCCTCGGCCTTCCAGCAGCGGGTGCGGAAGCGGCAGCCCGACGGCGGGTTGGCCGGCGAGGGCACGTCACCGGTGAGGATGATCCGGTCGCGGTCCTCACGGACCTCCGGGTCCGGCACGGGCACGGCGGACAGCAGTGCCTGCGTGTACGGGTGGGTGGGGTGCTCGTAGATCTCGGCGTCGGAGCCGATCTCGGCCATCTTGCCCAGGTACATGACGCCCACGCGGTCCGAGATGTGCCGGACGATCGAGAGGTCGTGCGCGATGAACACGTAGGACAGGTTGAACTCGTCCTGCAGCTTGCCCATCAGGTTGATGACCTGCGCCTGCACCGACACGTCGAGCGCGGAGACCGGCTCGTCGCAGATGATGATCTCCGGGTTGAGCGCGAGGCCGCGGGCGATGCCGATGCGCTGGCGCTGGCCGCCGGAGAATTGGTGCGGGTAGCGGTTGATGTACTCCGGGTTCAGACCCACGACGTCCAGGAGCTCCTGGACCTTGCGGCGCCGGTCGCCCTTGGGAGCCACCTCGGGGTGGATCTCGAAGGGCTCGCCGATGATGTCGCCGACCGTCATGCGCGGGTTGAGCGAGGTGTACGGGTCCTGGAACACCATCTGGATGTTGCGGCGGACGGCCTTGAGGGCCTTGCCGGACAGCCGGGTGATGTCCTGGCCCTTGTAGAAGACCTCGCCGGCGGTGGCCTTCTCCAGGCTCATCAGCAGCTTGGCGACGGTGGACTTGCCGCAGCCGGACTCGCCGACGATGCCGAGGGTCTCGCCCTGGTACAGGTCGAAGGAGACGCCGTCCACGGCCTTGACCGCGCCGACCTGCTTCTTGAACAGGATGCCCTGGGTCAGCGGGAAGTGCTTGACCAGGTTGCGCACCTGAAGGATCGGCTCGCCCTTGGGCTTGGTGAGGTCAGCCATGGATCTGCTCCTTCCAGAAGTGGCACGCGCTGCCGCGGCCGGGCAGCTCGGTGCCGTCCTGCTCGGTCACCTGGTGCAGCACGGGGACCTCCGTGCGGCAGATGTCCTGAGCCTTGGGGCAGCGCGGGTTGAAGGCGCAGCCCGAGGGGATGGCGAGCAGGTTGGGCGGCAGGCCCTTGATCGCGTAGAGCTCCTGGCCCTTCTGGTCCAGGCGCGGGATCGAGTCGAGCAGGCCGCGGGTGTACGGGTGCGCGGGGCGCTTGTAGATCTCGTGGACCGGGGCGTTCTCGACGATCCGACCGCCGTACATGACGGCGATCTTGTCCGCGACGTCGGCGACGACGCCGAGGTCGTGGGTGATCAGGATCAGGCCCATGTTCATCTCGCGCTGGAGTTCCGCGAGGAGGTCCATGACCTGGGCCTGGACCGTCACGTCGAGGGCCGTGGTCGGCTCGTCGGCGATGATCAGGTCGGGTTCCAGGGCCATCGCCATGGCGATCATGATGCGCTGGCGCATGCCGCCGGAGAACTGGTGCGGGTAGTCCCCCACGCGCGCCTTGGCGGCGGGGATCTTCACCCGGTCCATGAGCTCGACGGCCTTGGCCGTCGAGTCCTTCTTGGACATGCCGCGGTGCACCCGGAACATCTCGCCGAGCTGGGCGCCGACGGTGTGCACGGGGTTCAGCGAGGACAGCGCGTCCTGGAAGATCATGGCGATCTTCGAGCCGCGGACCTTGCGGAACTCCTCGGTCGACAGCTTGAGCAGGTCGGTTCCCTGGAACAGGATCTCGCCCTGCGGGATCTTGCCGGGGGGCATGTCGAGGATGCCCATGATGGCCTGCGCCGTCACGGACTTGCCCGAGCCGGACTCGCCGAGGACGGCGAGGGTCTCGCCGGCGTTCACCGAGTACGAGACGCCGTTGACGGCCTTGGCGACGCCGTCGCGGGTGTGGAACTCGACGTGCAGGTTACGCACGTCCAGTAGGGGGGTGGTGCCCTCCGGCGCCGAGCGGGGCGCGGGGACGTTCGAGGTCTTGTCGATGATGGTCAACGTACGCCCTTCCTCAGCGCAGCTTCGGGTCGAGGGCGTCGCGCACCGCGTCGCCGACCATGATGAACGCGAGCACGGTGATGCTCAGCGCGACGGCCGGGAAGAGGAGCACGTGAGGTGCCTGGAGCCAGCGGACGGAGGCGTCGCTGACCATCAGGCCCCAGGAGATGCCGGGCGGCTGGACGCCGATGCCGAGGTACGACAGCGCGGACTCCGCGCCGATGTACACGCCGAGGCTGATCGCACCGACCACGATGACGGGCGCGATCGCGTTCGGCAGGATGTGCCGCAGCGTGATGCGCATCGTGCCGGCGCCCAGCGCGCGGGCGGCGACGACGTAGTCGTTGTTCTTGTTCTGCAGCACCGAGGAACGCATGATGCGGAAGATCTGCGGCCAGCCCAGGGTGGCCAGTACGACGGAGACCGTCCAGGCGTTGCCCTTGCCGAGACCCGACATGATCAGCATGCCGCCGAGGAGCAGCGGGATGGCGAAGAAGATCTCGGTGAAGCGGGACAGGACGCTGTCGACGATGCCACCGATCCAGCCGGCGATGAGGCCGAGCGCGCCACCGACGACGACCACCAGCGTGGTCGTGACGATGCCGACGATGATCGAGTTGCGGGCGGCCCACACGGTACGCGTGTAGACGTCGCAGCCCTGGACGTCGAAGCCGAACCAGTGCTCGGCGCTCGGCTTCTTGAGCGAGTCCTGCAGCTTGCACGCGCCGGCCTCGAAGGGGCTGCCGGGCGTGAACCACTGCGGGACCGCGGAGAGCACGAGCAGGACGAGGACGAGGAAGCCACCGATCAGGAAGATCGGGTTGCGCCGGAGGTCGGAGACGGCGTCGGACCAGAGGCTGGCCTCGCGCTCCTTCTTCGGCTTGCCGTGGCCGGGCTTGCCCGCTGCCGGTCCGCTCGCGGAGGGAGCTTCGGCGGTCTGGGTGTCGGTCAACTCATCCCCCACCGTAGTTGTGTCACGCATAGCGGATCCTCGGGTCGAGCACTGCGTAGAGCAGGTCCACGATCAGGTTGGCGACGAGGTACACGATGATCAGGAGCGAGACGACGCCCACGATCACGGTGCCCTCCTTGCGGTACACCGACTCGGCCAACAGACCGCCGACACCGTGGATGTTGAAGATCTTCTCGGTGATGACCGCGCCGCCCATCAGGGCTCCGAGGTCGGCGCCGAGGAAGGTGACGATCGGGATGAGGGCGTTGCGCAGACCGTGGTTCACGACGACGCGGCGACGGGGCAGACCCTTCGCGGTCGCGGTGCGCACGTAGTCCGAGCGCATGGTCTCCATCATCGACGTACGGGTCAGTCGGGCCACGTACGCGAGCGAGGTCGAGGCGAGTACCAGCGCCGGGAGGAGGTAGGCGCGGATGCCGTCGTTCTCGTTGAAGGAGACGGAGAAGAAGTCGATGCCCCAGCTGTTCTTGAGCTGCACGCCCAGCGTCAGCTGGAGGACGAACCCGCTCACGAAGACCGGGACCGAGATGACGAGCAGGGTGGAGAGCAGGACGAGCTGGTCGAGGAACTTGCCCCGGCGCAGGGCGGCCATGATGCCGGCGGTGACGCCGACGACGGCCTCGATGATGAACGCGACGATCGCGAGGTTCAACGTGTACGGGAAGGCTTCGGTGATCTTGTCCCAGACGGAGCGTCCGGTCAGGGTCTCGCCGAAGTTGCCCTGGAACAGGTTGGTTATGTAGTTCCAGTACTGCGACAGGAACGAGTCGTCGAGGTGGTACTTCTCGCGAAGCATCGCCGCGACGATCGGGTCGGCCTTCTTCTCTCCGGCGAGTGCCTGGATCGGGTCACCGGGGAGTTTGAACGCCAGCCAGTAGATGAGGAACGTGGCACCGATCAGGACAGGGATCGCCTGTATGAGTCGGCGGATGAGGTAGCGGCCCATCAGACCTCCAGCAAGAACAGGGGGAAAGGGCAGGCAGGCGGAGACCTGCCTCCGCCTGCCCGCCCCCGGGTTCCCCTAAGTGAAGAGGGGTGTTAGTTGAGTTCGACGTTCGCCAGGTCCATGCGGCCCTGGGCGTCGACCTGAACGTTCTTCACGGACTTGGAGTAGGCCGAAGAAGACATGTAGGTGAAGACCGGGATGTACGGAAGGTCGCGGATGATGATGTCATCGGCCTTCTGGTACAGCTTCAGGCCCTCGGCCGGGTCGGTGGCCTTGTCGGCCTCCGCCATCAGCGTCTCGAACTCGTCGTTCTTGTAGTGGCCGTAGTTGGAGCCGTTCTCGATCGCGACCTTCGAGAAGATCGGACGGAGGTAGTTCTCCGCCGCCGGGTAGTCCATGGACCACGCCATGCGGAAGGCGCCCTTGTACTTCGAGGCACCCAGGTCGTCCAGCAGCTCACCGAACTTGGCGTACGGCTTGGTGGTGACGTCGACGCCGAGGTTGGCCTTCAGCTGGTTCGCGACGGCCTCGATCCACTCCTTGTGGCCGCCGTCGGCGTTGTAGCCGAGCTCCATCTTGTTGCCGGGGACACCGCCGGCCTTGGTCCAGAGTTCCTTGGCCTTGGTCGGGTTGTACGTGCCGACCTCGCCCAGGGCGCCCTTGCGGTAGCCCGGGATGATCGGGCTGATGAAGTCGTCGGCCGGCTTGCGGGTGCCGTTGAAGATGGTCTTCGTGATGGCGTCCCGGTCGATGGCCATGGAGATGGCCTGACGGATCTCCACCTTGCCGTACGCCTCGGGGTTCTGCTCCAGCGGGAGACCGAGGTAGCCGACGCCCGACTCGGGCTTGTACAGGTAGCGGTCGCCGAACTCCTGCGAGACGTTGGCCATCGCGGAGATCGGGAGCTTGTCGACGATCTGGAGGTTGTCGGCGCGCAGGTCGTTGTACGCCGTGTCCAGGTTGTCGTAGATCTTGAAGGTGACGCCGGCGAGCTTGGCGCGACCCTCGGCCGGGTACTTGTCGTACCGCTTGACCTTGATCTGCTTGTTGTGCTCCCAGGCGCCGTCCATCTGGAAGGCGCCGTTGCCGATCGGGGCCTCGCCGAACTTCTTCGGGTCGGCCTCGAACGCCTTGGGCAGCGGGTAGAAGGCGTTGTAGCCCAGCATGGTCTTGAACTGGGAGAAGGCTTCCTTCAGCGTGACGGTGAAGGTCTTCTCGTCAACGACCTTCAGGCCCTTGAGCTCCTTGGAGGTGGGCTTCTTGTCCTTGCCCGGCGCGAGCTCGTCGGAGCCCTCGATCTTCGAGAAGAACGGCAGGCCCTCGGCCGCGTTGTCCTGGTTGGCACCCCAGTTCCAGGCGCGGACGAACGACTGGGCGTCGACCTTCTCGCCGTTGTGGAAGGTGTAGCCGTCCTTGATCTTGATGGTCCAGGTCTTCGAGTCCGTGGTGTCGATGGACTCCGCGACCGCGAGCTTCGGCTCGTTGGTCTTGTTGTCGTAGTCGACCAGACCGGTGAAGAGCGCGTTGAGGACCTCGGCGCCCTCGGACTCGGCGGTGTTCTGACCCACCAGGCCGTGCTGCGGCTCGCCGAGCAGCACGGTGATGTTGCCGCCCTCGCCGCCCGCGTTGTCCTTGCTGGTGCTGCAAGCCGTGGCGGCCATCGCCACGATGACGGCACCCGCGACCCACTTGGCGCTCGTTGCTCCGCGCATGGGTAATTGCCTCCTCAGGAGTCACTGTCGATTCGTGAAGGACCCGGCTCCGCTGACACCCCTGACAGCGAAATCCGGTCCCATCGTGTGTGCTCGTGAGTCGACGCTCCCCACAGCGTGTGACCCATTGACCCGAGCTCAATGGAGCCATCCTCAGGGACGCCCAGACCGTAAACCACACTTAAGTGGTCTCGTTTTCACAACATCACCGCATGGCGAAAACCCGATATCCGGACAAACGGATATGAGACAGACACGTGCGAAACGGACTGTTAGCCCACCTTCCGGAGTGTCACGGTCGGAATGCGGACACCAGAACGCAACAATCCGCTTGACAAACGCGAACGGCCCCTCCTCCCGCCTGCTCGGCGGGAGGAGGGGCCGTTTCCAGCCGTACGACTTTTCGACAGTCGATCGGATGGCCGCGCTCCCGCTGCGGTACCGCGATGACGGTACGGCAGCACCCTCGAAACCCTCTCGGGTTGCGACGGGGTCGAACGGGTGGTCCGGTGCCAACCGGACCCGCGCGCCCGCCGGTCGGGAGGCGTGAGCCCCCAACTGTCGGGCGCGGCGGTACTACTTGCCGGACTTGGCGCGCGAAGCGGTGCGCGAGCGGTCCTTCTGGTCCAGGACGACCTTGCGGATGCGGACGGCCTCCGGGGTCACCTCGACGCACTCGTCGTCGCGGCAGAACTCCAGGGACTGCTCCAGGGAGAGCTTGCGCGGCGGCACCACGTTCTCGGTGTTGTCCGCCGAAGCCGCACGCATGTTGGTGAGCTTCTTCTCCTTGGTGATGTTCACGTCCATGTCGTCGGAGCGCGAGTTCTCGCCGACGATCATGCCCTCGTACACCTCGGTGCCGGGCTCGGTGAACAGGACGCCGCGCTCCTGAAGGTTGATCATCGCGAACGGCGTGACCGAACCGGCGCGGTCGGCGACCAGGGAACCGTTGTTACGGGTGACCAGCTGGCCGAACCACGGCTCGTGGCCCTCGTGGATCGAGTGGGCGATGCCCGTGCCGCGGGTGTTCGTGAGGAACTCCGTGCGGAAGCCGATGAGACCGCGCGACGGAACGACGAACTCCATGCGCACCCAGCCGGAGCCGTGGTTCGACATGTTGTCCATGCGGCCCTTGCGGACGCCCATGAGCTGCGTGACCGCGCCCATGTGCTCCTCGGGGACGTCGACCGTCATGCGCTCTACCGGCTCGTGCACCTTGCCGTCGATCTCCTGCGTGACCACCTGCGGCTTGCCGATGGTCAGCTCGAAGCCCTCGCGGCGCATCTGCTCGACCAGGATGGCGAGCGCGAGCTCACCGCGGCCCTGGACCTCCCAGGCGTCGGGACGCTCGGTGTCGAGGACGCGGAGCGAGACGTTACCGATCAGCTCGCGGTCCAGACGGTCCTTGACCTGGCGGGCGGTGACCTTGCGGTCCTTGACCGCGGACTTGGCGTCCGCGCCCTTGCCGCTGCCGCCGCGGCCGACCATCGGGGAGGTGTTCGTACCGATGGTCATGGAGATCGCCGGCTCGTCGACCGAGATCAGCGGGAGCGCGATCGGGTTCTCCGGGTCGGCCAGGGTCTCGCCGATCATGATGTCGGGGAAACCGGCGACGGCACAGATGTCGCCCGGGCCCGCCACCTCGGCCGGCTTGCGGGTGAGCGCCTCGGTCATCATCAGCTCGGTGATGCGGACGTTCGACATGGTGCCGTCACGCTTGATCCAGGTGACGGTCTGACCCTTGCGCAGCTCGCCCTGCTCGACACGGACCAGCGCGATGCGGCCGAGGAAGTTGTCGGCGTCCAGGTTGGTGACGTGGGCCTGGAGCGGCGCCTCGTCGTCGTACACCGGGGCGGGGACGTGCTCCAGGATGGTGGAGAAGAACGGCTCCAGGCTGTCGCTGTCCGCGGGGACGGTGCCGTCCTCCGGCTTGGTCAGCGAGGCGATGCCGTCACGGCCGCAGGCGTAGACGATCGGGAACTCGATCTGCTCCTCGGTGGCGTCCAGGTCCAGGAACAGGTCGTACGTGTCGTTGACGACCTCGTCGATCCGGGAGTCCGGGCGGTCCGTCTTGTTGATGCAGAGGATGACCGGCATGTTCGCCTGCAGGGCCTTGCGCAGGACGAAACGGGTCTGGGGCAGCGGACCCTCGGAGGCGTCCACCAGCAGGACGACCGCGTCCACCATGGACAGACCGCGCTCGACCTCACCACCGAAGTCGGCGTGGCCGGGGGTGTCGATGATGTTGATCGTGATGGGCGCCCCGCCGGACTTGGGGTGGTACTTCACCGCCGTGTTCTTGGCGAGGATCGTGATGCCCTTCTCACGCTCCAGGTCGTTCGAGTCCATCATGCGGTCGTCGAGGTGCTGGTGGGCGGCGAAGGCACCGGCCTGCTTGAGCATGGCATCGACGATGGTCGTCTTGCCATGGTCGACGTGGGCGACGATGGCGACGTTACGGATGTCGTGGCGCGTGGGCACTTCGGCGCTTCTCCCGGGATCGTGGATGGCGTCGCGTACGGCCTGGCACGCGCGCCTCGACCGGGCGAAAACCTGCCACGGCCTTACCCCATCGTACGTCGGATGGCGGGAACCGCCTGCCGGGGGGTCTGTCAAGAGGCCGGACGAGCGAGGACGACCGGGCGTGGGGTGGGGAGTCCCGGCCGTCCGTGGAGCCAGTGTTCATGCGGGTCAACGGGTATGCACGACCTTGCCCGCCGGGTCCTCCGACGGGCAAGGGACTTGAGTCACTTCTGAGCTTGTGAGGCGCGGGTCACCCGGTACCGCACCCGTTTGTCACCACTTCTCCTCCGGCGGTTCGCCCGCCGTCCCCCGCTACTTCTTCTTGTCCTTCACCTGGACGGCCTTCTTCCATCCGATGTCCTGGAAGCGGGGCGCTCCGAGGCCGAAGGCGCCGGCGTTGACGAGACCGGGCTTGGCCGCCACCAGCTCGGGGCGCTGGTACAGCGGGACGGATCCGGCGGCGGCCCAGATGCGGGCGTCCGCCTTGCGCATCAGCTCGCGGGCCTGCTTCTCGTCGAGCTCCCCGAGCGCCTCGTCGAACAGCTGGTCGATGTGGTCGGTGCCGACGCGGGTGTAGTTCTGTTCGACGAGCAGCGAGCCGTCCGCGGCCGGCTCCGGCTTGGCGAAGATGGGCCGGGCGTCGGTGGCCGGGTAGGCCGTGGCCGGCCAGGAGTAGAGGGCCAGGTCGTACTGGCCCGAGGCGATGTGGTCCTTGAAGAAGCTCTCGTCCGCGACCTTGGTGATCTCGGTGCCGACGCCGATCTCCTTGAGCATCCGGGAGATCCGCTCGCCGACCGAGCGCAGGGCCTCGGAACCCGGTCCGGCGGGGAGCACGAAGCGCAGGGTGAGCTGCTTGCCGTCCTTGGCGAGCATGGTGCCGGAGGTGCGGGCCGTCTGCTTGACGGGTGCGGGGGCGGGGCTGGCCTCCGCAGGCTCCTTGGCGTCGTCCTCGTCCGCCGCGGCCTCGGCGCGCTTGCCGTCGTCGACGGCCTCGGCCTGCGCCAGCAGGACGTCCTCCTGCTGGGCGGCGAGAGAGGCCGGCGCCAGGGCGGCGGCGGGCCGGTCCGCTCCGGGTCCGCCCGGCAGGAAGGCGTCGGCGTCGACGATCTCCCCGTCGAGGCCGTACGCGGACCCGTCCGGGAGCGGCGGCAGGGCGTCCTGACCGCGCTCGCCCTCGTGCTCGCCCGCGGCTGCCGGGCGGCCGGGCAGGGCTCCGGTGCGGGCGGTCAGCCGGGCGGACGCGGAGCGCAGGTCGCCGTTGCGGCCGTCCTCCTGGCCCACGATGTAGAGGCCGTCGTTGCCGGTGCCCGGGCCCGCGGCCGCCGAGGGGGTCTTCGAGTCGTCCTGTCCGGAGCCCTCCGGGCCCGCCTTGGTGCCGGCGGGCTCGGTCAGTCGGCCGCCCCGGCGCCATCCGGCGTCGGCGAGGAGCGCCTGGGAGGCCTTCGGGTCGCGGCCCCCGAGGGCGTCGCTGTTGTCGGCGTACGCCTGCTGCCCGGCGAGGGCGAGGTGGCTCCCGACGGGTTCGGCGGGCAGTCCGAGCGGCTTGAGCACGATCTCGGCCAGCGCCTTGCGGTCCAGGGCGCGGGCCACGGCGCGCCGCACGCGCTCGTCGGCCAGCGGGCCGGAGGCGCCGTTCATGGCGAGCTGGGTGTAGGCGGGCTCCAGCGACTTGCGGACGGCGAAGGTGCGCAGGGCGGCCTGCTCGTCGGCGTACTTCTTGACGGCGTCGGCGTTCTTCTGCCGCAGTTCCTGCTCCTCCCTGGCCTTGCCCTCGTCCGCGCCGTGGGCCAGCGCCCAGGACAGGGTGGCCTGCGCGGGCGTCAGTGCCGCGCCGGGGCCGTGCGCCCCGTTCGCGCCGTGCGCGCGCCCGGCGTCGCGGTGGGCGAGGGCGATCCGGTCGGCGCCCGCCCGGTCGATCTCCCCGAGGTCGATCCTCCCGGCGGCCAGTGCGGCCGGTCGC
Source organism: Streptomyces sp. NPDC040432 (assembly GCF_055595445.1). Lineage (NCBI taxonomy): Bacteria > Bacillati > Actinomycetota > Actinomycetes > Kitasatosporales > Streptomycetaceae > Streptomyces > Streptomyces sp. NPDC040432. The sequence goes on from NZ_JBVIVP010000002.1 coordinate 353,531, forward strand.
TGCGCGCGGGGCACCGCCGTCAGCACGAGGGTGTCCAGCTTCGCCGGCTGCCCCCACCAGCGCGGGTTGCGGGTCAGGGCGGCGGTGCCGGTCTTCTTGTCGATCGCTCCGAGGGAGAAGGGTCCGGCGGTGACCTTGAGGGTGCCGCGGGCCCCCTCGTTGAAGGCGTCCGGGGTGCCGGTGACCTGCTTCGGGTACAGCGGGCTGAACAGGGAGCGCCAGTCCGTGTACGGCTTGGAGAAGGTGACCTTGACCTCCAGGTCGGTCTTGCCCTTCTCGATCTTCTCGATCCGGTCGTAGCCCGCGTTGCGGGCCGTCCAGTAGGCCGAGTCCTTGCCGTTCAGGGCCCGCCACTGGGCCACGAAGTCGGCGGCCCCGATCTCCCGGCCGTCGCTCCAGACCGCCTGCTGGTGCAGCTTGTAGAGGACGACCTGCTTGGGCTCGCGCTCGACGACCTCGGCCTTCTCCAGGTAGTCGGGATTGGCCACGGGCCGGCCCTTGCCGTCCAGGACGAAGAGGTGCGGCAGGACCGCGCCGGCGATGCGGGAGGTGGTGGCGTCCGCGTCGGCCTGGAACGTGTTCAGCGTGTCCGGCAGGCTGTCCACGGCCCAGCGCAGCACGCCGCCGTCCGTGACGCGGTCGCGGGCTGTCGCCGCGATGTCCGGACCCGCGGCGGCCCGTCCGCCTTCCTCGTCGCCCGCGCCGCAGCCCGCGAGGAGCGGCAGTGCGAGGACTCCCGAGGTCAGGAGCGCCAAGGACCTGCGCGTTCGCTGGGACATGGGTGGTACCTCCGGAGCGGGGCGTGATGGGACACGAAAAGTGGGGGTCAAGATCACGTTCGGCGGTATATGGAGCTGATCACACTGGTGTCGAAACCCACTGAAATAGACAGCCCCCCGGGCGCCCCGGAGCCGGACCGCGCCACGCCGCGAACCCCACCCGGGCGGACCAATCCGGCGTGCGACGCGGACCGCCGTTCCCCCGTACGGGGGACGGCGAGGGGGCGGGAGGGGCGCGTGTTTCGGCCTGCGCGCCCGCAATCGCCGCACGTCTCTTCACAACCGGGGACGGGAGGGGTGACACTCGCAGGCGCCCATGAGCACGGTCACCGCACCCGCGGAAGTGAGGGCACGTCATGTCCCTGCAAGACGATCTGACCGCCGTACGACGCAACCTGGACGAGCTGGTCCGCTCGGTGGAGCGGCTGGAGCAGGACATCGCCCGGCAGGCACCGGCGGGCGGCGCGCCGCAGGCGCCCCCGGGCCCGGCGCCGATGATCACCGTCCCGGACACGCCGTACGACAGCACGCTCTGGACGGACTCCGACGACGAGGGCCTCGGGGCCCGCGACCGCCGCGCCCCCTGACGCGGCGTCGGACCGCCCGTACCCACCCCATCTGACCCGGCGCCCGCGGCGCCGGGTCTCCTGGGCCACCCCTCGACACTCCACCCGGAGTTCCCCTTGGCCACAGGCACGGAACCATCCCAGCAGCGGCCCGGCGGCGTCCACGGACCCTCACGGGCCGCCATCGCGGCCCGGCACCTGCGGACCGACCGGTGGTGGCTGTCGCCCGCCGGCACCGCGGCCGGGCTGCTCGCCTTCATCGCCTACTCGACCTGGCGGGCCTTCTCCAACGCCCACTACTACGCGGCCCCGTACGTCTCGCCCTTCTACTCCCCCTGTCTGGCGGAGAACTGCGAGCGGATGCGCGGCGGCCCCAACCTGGACCTCCTCGGCAGTTGGTGGGGCCTGTCCCCCGCGCTGCTGATCCTGGTCTTCCCGCTCGGCTTCCGGCTGACCTGCTACTACTACCGCAAGGCCTACTACCGGGGCTTCTGGGCCTCGCCGCCCGCCTGCGCCGTCGCCGAGCCGCACTCCTCGTACACGGGAGAGACCCGCTTCCCGCTGGTCCTGCAGAACGCGCACCGCTACTTCTTCTACGCGGCGGTCCCGGTCGCCGGGATCCTCACCTACGACGCCGTGCTGACGTTCCGCGACGCGCACTACGCGTGGGGCCACGCGGGCCTGGGCACCTTGATCTTCCTGGCCAACACCGTGCTGATCTGGGCCTACACCCTGTCCTGCCACTCCTGCCGGCACATCATGGGCGGTCGTCTGAAGCACTTCTCGAAGCACCCGGTGCGCTACCGCCTGTGGGGCTGGGTCAGCCGGCTCAACGCCCGTCACATGCAGTTGGCGTGGGCCTCGCTGATCAGCGTGGCCGTGTGCGACCTCTACGTGTACCTGCTGGCCACCGGCACCTTCGACGACCCGAGGATCTTCTGACATGGCGCAAGTCGACCGGCAGCAATGGGACGTGGTCGTGGTCGGCGCGGGCGGCGCCGGGCTGCGGGCCGCCATCGAGGCCCGGGAGCGGGGCGCGCGGACGGCCGTGATCTGCAAGTCCCTCTTCGGCAAGGCCCACACGGTGATGGCGGAAGGCGGCATCGCCGCCTCCATGGGCAACGTGAACGGGGGCGACAACTGGCAGGTCCACTTCCGCGACACCATGCGCGGCGGGAAGTTCCTCAACCAGTGGCGGATGGCCGAGCTGCACGCCAAGGAGGCCCCGGACCGGGTCTGGGAACTGGAGACCTGGGGAGCCCTGTTCGACCGCACCCCCGACGGCAGGATCTCCCAGCGCAACTTCGGCGGGCACGAGTACCCGCGCCTCGCGCACGTCGGCGACCGCACCGGCCTGGAGTTGATCCGCACCCTCCAGCAGAAGATCGTCGCCCTCCAGCAGGAGGACTTCCGGGAGTACGGGGACCACGAGGCCAGGCTCAAGGTCTTCCAGGAGTGCACGGTCACCCGGGTCCTGAAGGACCGCGGCCCGACGGACGCGCACGCCGCCGTCTCGGGCGCCTTCTGCTACGAGCGCGAGTCCGGCCGCTTCTTCGTCCTGGAGGCGCCGGCGGTGGTGCTGGCCACGGGCGGGATCGGCAAGTCCTTCAAGACCACCTCCAACTCCTGGGAGTACACCGGCGACGGGCACGCCCTGGCCCTGCTCGCGGGCGCGCCCCTGCTGAACATGGAGTTCGTGCAGTTCCACCCGACCGGCATGGTCTGGCCGCCCTCGGTCAAGGGCATCCTCGTCACCGAATCGGTGCGCGGCGACGGCGGGGTGCTGCGCAACAGCGAGGGCAAGCGGTTCATGTTCGACTACGTCCCGGACGTCTTCAAGGAGAAGTACGCCGAGTCCGAGGAGGAGGGCGACCGCTGGTACGAGGACCCGGACCACAACCGGCGTCCGCCCGAACTGCTCCCCCGCGACGAGGTGGCCCGGGCGATCAACTCCGAGGTCAAGGCGGGCCGTGGTTCCCCGCACGGCGGTGTGTTCCTCGACGTGTCGACCCGGATGCCGGCGGAGCGGATCCGGCGGCGGCTGCCCTCCATGTACCACCAGTTCAAGGAGCTGGCGGACGTGGACATCACCGCCGAGGCGATGGAGGTCGGCCCGACCTGCCACTACGTGATGGGCGGCATCGCGGTCGACTCCGATACGGCGGCGACCGTGGGTGTGCCCGGACTGTTCGCCGCCGGGGAGGTCGCGGGCGGCATGCACGGCTCGAACCGGCTCGGCGGCAATTCCCTCTCCGACCTGCTCGTGTTCGGTCGGCGGGCCGGGCTGCACGCGGCGGAGCACGCCGCCGCGGCCGGGACCGCGCGGCCGGTCGCCGCGCAGGAACAGGTGGACGCGGCGGCGGCGGAGGCCCTGGCCCCCTTCCACGCCGCCGAGGGCGCGGAGAACCCGTACACGCTCCACCAGGAGCTCCAGACGACCATGAACGACCTGGTCGGGATCATCCGCCGGGAGGGCGAGATGGCCGAGGCCCTGGAGAAGCTCGCGGCGCTGCGCGTACGGGCGGCGCGCGCCGGGGTGGAGGGGCACCGGCAGTTCAACCCGGGCTGGCACCTGGCGCTGGACCTGCGCAACATGCTGCTGGTCAGCGAGTGCGTGGCCCGCGCGGCCCTGGAGCGCACCGAGAGCCGCGGCGGGCACACCCGCGAGGACTGCCCGGCGATGGAGCGGGACTGGCGCCCGGTGAACCTGCTGTGCGTCCCCGTGGAGTCCGGGCCGGCCCCCGCGGATCCGGCGGCCGACCGGATCGCGCTCGTCCGTACCCGGACCGAACCCATCCGCCCGGACCTGCTCGCGCTGTTCGAGAAGGACGAGCTGGTCAAGTACCTCGCCGAAGAGGAGCTCTACGAGTGACTACCTACGATGCCGCCTTCCGGGTCTGGCGCGGCGACGCCGAGGGCGGCGAACTCCGGGACTTCACCGTCGAGGTCAATGACGGCGAGGTCGTCCTGGACATCGTCCACCGGTTGCAGGCGACGCAGACCCCGGACCTGGCGGTGCGCTGGAACTGCAAGGCGGGCAAGTGCGGTTCGTGCAGCGCCGAGGTCAACGGCCGACCGCGCTTGCTGTGCATGACGCGGATGTCGGTCTTCGACCGGGACGAGACGGTCACGATCACCCCGCTGCGGGCGTTCCCGGTGGTCCGGGACCTGGTCACGGACGTGTCCTTCAACTACGCGAAGGCGCGGGAGGTGCCGGCCTTCGTGCCGCCGGAGGGGGTACCGGCGGGTGCGTACCGGATGGACCAGGTGGACGTGGAACGCTCGCAGGAGTTCCGCAAGTGCATCGAGTGCTTCCTGTGCCAGGACACCTGCCACGTGGTCCGCGACCACGAGGAGAACAAGGGCGCCTTCGCCGGGCCGCGCTTCCTGATGCGGATCGCCGAACTCGACATGCACCCGCTGGACGCCGCCGCCGAGGCGGGCCTGGACCGCGGGCGCGCGGCCCAGGAGGAGCACGGGCTCGGCTACTGCAACATCACCAAGTGCTGCACGGAGGTCTGCCCCGAGGGCATCAGGATCACGGACAACGCGCTGATCCCGTTGAAGGAGCGGGCCGCGGACCGCAAGTACGACCCGCTGGTGTGGCTGGGGAGCCGGATCCGCAGGCGCGGCGCACCGTAGGGACGACGAGCCCCCGCCGCCCCGGGCTGCCGGGCCGCGCCCGGGTCGGCGGGTCCGGCCCGGCCGGGAACGACGGCCCGGGGTGGCGGGCGGCGGACGACTCCACTCCGGGTGCGGGCGGGGCCAACCGCCCATAATCTCCGAAATGTGACTCCGCCCCCCTGGACGAAGAGGCGCTCCGCCGCCCGGATATCCCTGCGCACCGGACTGGCCCTGGCCGCCGCGCTGCTGGCGTTCGGCGGGTGGGGGGTGGTCGGGGCGCCCGCGGCCCGGGCCGAGGATCCCGTCACCCTGTCCCGGCAGGGGCAGGTCACCGACCGCGTGGGCGCCCTGGGCGACCGGCTGCCCGCGGTGACGGCGGCGCTGGACAAGCTGTACGCCGAACGCCGGATCCAGCTCTTCGTCACGTACGTCGACGACTTCTCCGGGCGCTCCGCGCAGAGCTGGGCGGACGCCACGGCGCAGAAGAACGGCCTCGGGCAGAGCGACGTCCTGCTCGCGGTGGCGACCGGGGCGCGGCAGTACGCCTATTCGGCCGACACCGACTCCGGTTTCACGGAACAGCAGCTGGCCGATGTCGCCCGGACCGCCATCGAGCCCGCCCTGAAGGAGAACGACTGGGCGGGCGCCGCGATCGGCGCGGCGAACGGCTACGCCGCGGTGCTCGGCGGACGGCCGGTGCCGGTCCCGACCATCACCCCCGGCGAGGCCGATCCGGGCGGCGCCGCCGGCGGCGAGAGCGGCGCGGGCGATTTCGTACTGCCGGTGGTCGCGGTCGGCGCGGCCGGGGCGCTGGGGGCGTACGCGTACAGCCGCCGCAGGCGCGGCAAGGGCGGCGGCGGGCGCGGTGCGGCGACTTCGCACCAGGGCTGGGACGGGCAGCGGGCCGAGACGCCGCTGCCGGAACTCGACGCCCGGGCGAAGGCGCTGCTGGTCGGGACGGACGACGCGGTCCGCACCAGCACCGAGGAACTCGGCTTCGCCTCGGCGCAGTTCGGCGACGAGGCCGTCGCCGGCTTCACGGAGGCCGTGGCGCACGCGAAGGACGAGCTGACGCACGCCTTCCGGCTGCGCCAGCAGCTCGACGACGCCTACCCGGAGGACGACGCGACCCGCCGCCGGATGCTGGACGAGATCGTGGCCCGGTGCACGGAGGCGAACCGTCGGCTGGACGCCGAGTCGGAGGCCTTCGACCGACTCCGCGACCTGGAGAAGAACGCCCCTCGGGCGGTGGAGACCGTGGAGGCCCACTTCCGGGAGCTGACCGGGCGGACGACGACGGCGGTGGCGACGCTGGCGGCGCTGGCCGGTCGGTACGCGGACTCCGCGTCGGCGCCGGTGGCCTCCAACCCGGAGCAGGCGAAGGACCGGCTGCTGTTCGCGACGACCCACCTCGGTGAGGCCCGGGCCGCGCTGAACGACGGGGAGAACGGCAGGGCGGCCGTCCACGTACGGGCCGCCGAGGGCGCGGTGGACCAGGCGGCGACCCTGCTGGACGCGGTGGAGCGGCGGGCGCAGGAGCTCGCGGAGGCCGCCGGGAAGCTGCCGGGCGCGCTGACGGAGACGGAGTCCGACCTCGCCGACGCCGCCGGGCTGCTGACGGGCACCACGGAGGGCACCTCGACGGCGGACCTGCGCGGGCGGATCGGCCGGGCGCAGGCCGTACTGGCGGACGTGCGTCGGGAACAGGAGGCCGGCCGGTACGACCCGATCGACGCCCTGCGGCGCGTGGAGGAGGCCGACGCGGCGCTGGACGAGTCGCTGGCCGGGGCGCGGGAGCAGGAGACGGGCCGGCGGCGCGCGGCGGGCCTGCTGGACCAGGCCCTGCTGTCGGCCCGCAGTGCGATCGGCGCGGCGACGGACTACATCACCACCAGCCGGGGCGCGGTCGCCAGCCAGGCCCGTACCCGGCTGGCGGAGGCCCAGCGGCACCTGGAGCGGTCGGTGTCGCTGGCAGGTTCGGACCCGGCGGGCGCCCTGACGGAGGCGCAGCAGGCGGACTCCCTCGCCCGGCAGGCGCAGCAGCTGGCGGAGCAGGACGTACGGGCCTACCAGAACCCGTACGCGGGCTCCCGCGCCGGTGGTGGCCGCGGCGGAGCCGTGCTCGGCGGCATCATCCTCGGCGAGATCCTGCGCGGGGGCGGGGGCGGGGGCTTCGGCGGGGGCGGGTACGGCGGCCGGGGCGGCTTCGGCGGGGGCGGCGGCGGGAGCCGCGGTCCCGGTTCCTTCGGCGGCGGGGGGACGCGCGGCCGGATGGGCGGTGGCGGCCGCTTCTGACCGACCCGCGCGAGCCGCGGCCCACGCCCCGCGGCGCGTCACGCACCGGACCTTGACGTTCCCTCACCAGGAGAGACCCATGAGCAAGCAGACCATCCTCGGCCGCGTCACCCAGCTCGCGAAGGCCAACATCAACGCGCTGCTGGACCAGGCGGAGGATCCGCAGAAGATGCTCGACCAGCTGATCCGCGACTACACGAACAACATCTCGGAGGCCGAGCAGGCGGTGGCCACGACGATCGGCAACCTGCGGATGCTGGAGGCGGACCACAAGGAGGACGTGGAGGCGGCCGCCGAGTGGGGCCGGAAGGCGCTGGCCGCCAGCCGCAAGGGCGACGAGCTGCGGACGGCGGGGGGCGCCGCGGACGCCGACAAGTTCGACAACCTCGCGAAGGTGGCCCTCGGCCGGCAGATGCAGTCGGAGCGGGAGGCGAGGACGGCGGAGCCGACGATCGCCGCCCAGACGGAGGTCGTCGACAAGCTGAAGGCGGGCCTGACGTCGATGAAGGACAAGCTGACGGAGCTCCAGGCGAAGCGGGACGAGCTGGTGGCCCGGGCCAGGACCGCGCAGGCGCAGAACACGATGATGGACGCGGTGAAGAACATCGACGTCATGGACCCGACCAGCGACCTGAACCGCTTCGAGGAGAAGGTCCGGCGGGAGGAGGCCATGGCGACGGGCAAGCAGGAGCTGGCGGCGTCCTCCCTGGACGCGCAGTTCGAGTCCCTGGAGGACCTCGGCAGGACCTCGGAGATCGAGGCCCGTCTCGCCGCCCTCAAGGCGGGCGGTGCGGGCAGGGCGGCCTGACCCGGCCCGACCCGGCCCGACCCGGCCCGACCCGGCCCGACCCGGACCCGTGGGGGTGCGCGGCGGCGCACCCCCCGCGTCCGGCTATCCGTACAGGCCGAGGAGTTGTTCCGCCGTCAGTTCGGTGACGGACTCGCCCGGACCGCCCGGCATGGGCAGGGGGAGTTCGAACCAGACGGTCTTTCCCCGGTGGGTGCGGCGGGTGCCCCAGCCCGCGGAGAGCAGGCCGACCAGTTGGAGTCCCCGCCCGCCCTCGTCGGTGTCCCGGGCACGACGGCGTCGGGGCTGGGCCAGGTTCGCGTCCCACACCTCGCACACCAGGGTCCGGTCCAGCAGCAGGCGCAGCCGGATCTCGCCCTCGCCGTACCGAAGGGCATTCGTCACCAGCTCGCTGACCAGCAGTTCCGTGGTGTCGAGCAGGCCTTCCAGCCCCCATGCGGGCAGTTTGCCCCGGGCCAGTTCACGGGCACGGCCGACCGAGCGGGCCTCGCGCGGCAACTGCCAGTCCCCGACGGCGTCCAGGGGCAGTCCCTGGACGCGCGCCATGAGCAGGGCGATGTCGTCCTCCCCGTGGCGCGTGTCGAGGGTGTTCAGCACGTGGTCGCAGACGTCCTCCAGCGGGCGCACCGGATCCGCGAGCGCCTCGCGCAGTCCCCGCAGCCCCTCCTCCAGGGGGTGGTCGCGGGATTCGACGAGCCCGTCGGTGTAGAGCGCCAGCAGGGCTCCCTCGGGAAGTTCCACCTCGACCTCCTCGAAGGGCTCGCCGCCCACGCCGAGCGGCATCCCGGTGGGGATCTCCAGGAGCAGGCCGGGACGGGGGACGCCGCCCTCCTCGGCGGGCTCGACCAGTACGGGCGGCATGTGGCCCGCGTTGGCGATGGTGCAGCGCCGGGTCACCGGGTCGTAGACGGCGTAGACGCAGGTGGCGAGGTACACCTCGGACCGGTCGGCGTCCCGCGAGTGCAGGGCCGCGCGGGACGCCTGCTGCGAGCCGCCGGGGGCGCCGAGGCCGCGCGCGACCTCGTCGAGCGCGGTGAGCACCTCCGCCGGTTCGAGGTCCAGCAGGGCCAGGGTGCGTACGGCGGTCCGTAGCTCCCCCATGGCGACGGCGGCCCGCAGGCCGCGGCCCATCACGTCGCCGACGACGAGGGCGGTGCGGTGTCCGGGCAGTTCGATGACGTCGAACCAGTCCCCGCCCACCTCGGTCGCCGCGTTCCCCGGCAGGTACCGGCAGGCGATGTCGAGTCCGGCGGCCTCCGGGTCGCCGGGGGGCAGCAGGCTGCGTTGCAGTATCAGGGCCCTTTCGTGTTCCCGCCGGTAGAGGCGGGCGTTGTCGATGCAGACGGCCGCCCGCGCGGCAAGTTCGACGGCGACGGCCCGGTCCCGCTCGCCGAAGGGCTCGCTGCCCTTCGTACGGGAGAACTGGGCGAGGCCGACCACCGTGTCGTGGGCCACCATCGGCACGAGCAGCGTGGACTGCACGAGGTCGTCCGATCCCCCGGCGGGGGCGAGCCGGGGCCGTGCCGTGCGCAGGGCCAGCGCCCCGGGCGAGGCGGCCGGATAGCGGTGGATCTCCCCCACGGAGACCAGTGCGCCGGGCCCCGACAGCGGGGCGTCCGACACGGCGGAGGCGAAGGCGACCCGCCGCAGCGCCGCGGAGGGGGCCCGCCCGGCGCCCTGCCCGGGCAGCGAGGGCACCCCGGGCCCCTGCGGGCGGGCGGGGCGGTCGTCGTCACCGAGCAGCAGCCCCTGGTAGAGGTCGACGGCGGCCAGGTCGCAGAAACCGGGGACGGTGACGTCCAGCAGTTCCCGCGCGGTGGTCTCCAGGTCGAGGGAGTTCCCGATCCGGTGCCCGGCCTCGTTGAGGAGGGCGAGGTTGCGGCGCACCCCGGCGGCCTCGCGGGCCGCGAGGTGACGGCGGGTGACGTCGGTGCCGATGCCGGCGATGCCGATCGGCAGACCGGTGCCGCCGTGGACGCGGTAGAGGTTGATGGACCAGTGGCGCTTCTCGCGGCTGCCCGGGGCCGCACCGGTGATCCTCAGGTCGGTGACGGATTCACCGGTCTCCAGGACCCGGCGCAGGGCTTCGGCCATCCGGTCGGCCTCGTGGGCGGGCAGGTAGTCGTGCACGGTCCGGCCTCGGTGCTCCTCCACGGCTCCGCCGAAGACGGTCGCGAAGCGGCGGTTGGCGCGCTGCACGGTCAGGTCCGTACCGAAGAGCAGGAAGCCGAAAGGAGATTGGCCGAATATCGCCTGCGAGGCCGCGAGATCGGATTCGATCCGCCGCAGCGCGCGGACGTCCACGACGACACACAGCGCCGCCCGCTCGGCGGTCTCGGTGAGCGTCGGCATCACATAGATCTCGGCCACCCCGTGCGCCCCGTTCCCATCGGGGATCCGGAAGGGGATCAGGCCCGTCCACTCCTTGCCGTCGAGGATCTCCGCGACCTTGCGGTGCCCTCCGGCCCGCAGCTCCGGGGGCATGAACGCCTCGACCGGATCGCGCCCGACCGCCTGGGCGGCGGTGAGCCCGAACAGCTCCTCGGCGCGCAGGCTCCATTGGTCGACGAGCCCGTCCGGACCGATCGAGAAGGAAGCGACCTTTATGTAGTCATATATCGAGCCAGGCGGACTGCTGTGCCACAAGGAGTCGTGCCATGTCTCCCTGGGCACTCGGCCCTGATGTGCCTGCGCAGGTATCTCGCTCACGCGACCGTCCCCTCCAGCTCACCGCAACCGGACCGGCCATGACCGAAGTATTCAGCACCACGGCCCCGGACGGCACGGCGTTCACGATCACAAAAAGGTCCCGTTGTTTTCGAGCCACGTCCGGTGATCGTTGGCCACCCTTCACCTTGTTACTCACCAGGAAGAGCCAACTCGAACCACACAGTCTTGCCCGATTTCCCGTGGCGCGTTCCCCAACGCTGTGCCGAGACGGCCACGAGGTGCAGTCCCCGGCCCCCCTCGTCGTCCGGCTGGGCGACCTTCGCGCGGGGTGGATCCGGAAGCGGATCGGAAACTTCCACGAGCAGCGCGTCGCCGCCCACCAGGTCCCCGGCGGCCGGTTTGCGCCGTACCAGACGGACCCCGATGGGGCCGGAGGCGTAGCGCAGGGAGTTCGTCACCAGCTCACTGACCAGCAGGACGGTGACGTCCCCGACGGCGTCCAGACCCCAGGAGCGCAGGGTGCCCCGGACGGCGTGGCGGGCGGTGCGGACGGCACCGGGTTCGGCGGGGAAGGCCCATTCGGCACGTTCACCGTCTGCGTCGATCACGCCGATCACTTCCCGGGCCAGCAGTGACCCCAGTCCGGTTCGTCGGGGACGAAAGGGGGACAAGATAGGGATTAATAGCGACATACCCGATATTCAGGGCGTCGTACCACTCGATCCCCCACGCACCGGCGCACGGTGGCGCAGACGGCCTACCGCGTGAGCGTCATGCGCCCCGGTGCGCCCCGTCGTGCGGATCCGGGAGCGCGGCGGCGCGCAGTCGGCGCCCGGCCTCGGCGACCGCGGGGCGGTCCTGGTCGAGCCAGTCCACGGAGTCCAGCTCCGCGGGCGCCAGCCAGCGCAGCTCGTCGTGGTCCTCCAGCGGGGCGGGCTCCCCCGACACCAGTCGGGCCGTCCACACGTGCAGCACGAGGCCCGGCCCGAGCGGCCACTCCCCCGGGATCCGCTCCAGCGCCTCGGTCTCGACGCCGAGCTCCTCGCGCAGTTCGCGCACCAGGGCCTCGGGTACGGATTCGCCGGGCTCCGCCTTGCCCCCGGGGAGCTCCCAGCGTCCGGCCAGCTCGGGCGGGGCGCTGCGCCGGGCGGCCAGCAGGCGCCCGTCACGGCAAAGGGCCCCGCCCACGACCACGCGTTCAGTCATGGACGGAGCCTATGCCGGCGCCGAGGGCCTGCCGACGGTCGGGCCCGCGCGGGCCGGCCCGCGCCCGGCCGCCCTGCGGGCCGACCGCCCGGCCTCAGTTCGTGGTGGCGGTCTGCGTGCCCTGTCCGATCCGCTCGACCCAGTAGAGCTGCTTGTGCCCGCGGTCGTCGAGGCTGTCGACCACCTTCTGGGCCTCGACCCGGGTGGGGTACCGACCCACCCGGTAGCGGTTGCCGTTGTCGTCCTGACGTATGACCAGCCACGGGAGCAGGGCACCGCTGTCGTTCATCGCGCTTCACCCTCCGCCGATGTACCTGCCCAGGAAACCGCATTGCGCATATGCCCGAGCTTACGCCCGACCTTTACTGTGCGGATACGGTTTTTCACGAAGAGGTACCTCGTGGGCGTACGCATCCGGCCAGGCGTACGAAAGGGCCGTGTGCGCCGGTTCGGACCCGGCGTACGCACGGCCCTTCGTGGGCGGAGCAGGGGTGCGTGGCAGTGGTGTGCGCGACCCCCACGCCGGGACCGTTCACGGCGTTCGACCTGGCCGGGCGGTCCGTTCCGCGGGCCGCCGGGGCGATCAACCGGCGCGGGACGAGGGCGAGTCCGGCGGCGACGGAGGCGGCAGAAGGCCTTCGGGGCGGGTCCCGAGGACCCGGCAGAGGGCGAAGGTCGACGGGGCGGGGGCGATCACCATCGCGCCGAAACCCGCCGGGTCGACGGCGTACGGGTGGGCCGCTGTGGGCCGGTGGCCCGGGAGCGGGGGGTGGCGGCGGTGTCCGTCACGCCTCCCGGAGCCGGGGCCGACGCATGACGGACTGTCACTCCCACACGCCGTCCGGAGATGACGCCGCGGCGCGCGCCACCGCGCGGCTGCCCCCACCGGCCCCGCCTCCGGTCGGCCCCGCCCGCCGGTCCGCGCGCCCCCGGCCGCGGTGGCCCCGGATCGGATCGACCGGCGGCGGGGCCGCCGCGCGGCTACCGCACCGGCAGGTGGTAGGTGAGGCGGTAGCGGTCCGCCGGGACGACGACGTCGGCGGTCTCCACCGCCCGCCCGGACGCGAAGTAGGTACGGCTGACGACGAGCACCACGTGCCCCGGGACCCCGCCGAGCGACATGATCTCCTCGGCCAGCCCCGGTCTGGCACCGACCTCCTCCACCACGTTGTCGACGACGACGTCGATCGCGGCCATCCGGTCCACCACCCCGGAGCCGCCCAGCGGCCCCTCCTCCGGCAGCATCACCGGGGTCCGGCCCGTCACGGCGAGCGGCTCCCAGGAGGTGGAGAGCATCATCGCCTCCCCCGCGTCGCGGAACACGTACCGCGTGCGCATGACCCGGTCGCCCGGTTCGATGCCGAGCCGCTTCGCGATCTCGGCCGGCGCCTGCGCCTGCTCGCTGTTCGACTCCCACGTACCGCGCGCACCCGTCTCCGCCTGCTCCTGCCGGAACGGTGTCGACGCGCCGCCCGTGCGGTAGCCGGAGCGCGCGACCCGGCGGGGTACGGGTTGCTCGCGCACGTAGGTCCCGGAGCCGGAGCGGCCCTCGACCAGCCCCTCGGCCATGAGGACCTTGCGGGCCTCCAGGGCGACGGTGTCGGAGACCCCGTACTCCTCGCGGATCCGGGCCTGCGAAGGGAGCCGGGCGTGCGGGGGCAGGGACCCATCGACGATCTTCCGTCGCAGATCACCGGCGACACGAAGATAGGCCGGCTGCTCACCGAAAGTCACTGGCCACTCCCATCAGGTTGACAGACAGCTACACCCTGGCAACCGACGGTTGTACTGCGCAAGCACGGGCCAGAGTTTCACCCGAAGTGATGAAGCCAGGTCACTCAAACCCGTTACCAGGCGTTACACACCAAGCCCCGAACCGCTCCTCAGACCGACTCCGCCGAGGGGGCGCTCCCCGCATCCTCGCCCGCGTCACCCGGATAGTCCTCAAGCCACTCCGGAACCACGGTCGACAAACCGTAGGCGCCGCGCAGCGCCTTCTCCGTGTCCACCGAGACCGCCGCCAACGCCTGGTCCCACGCCTTCTGGAAATCGGCCGGCCGCGAAGCCGCCGACGCCTTCTGCCACGCCTTGCGCGCCGCGTCGATCTCCCCCAACTGCGCGGCCGCCGCCGGCCCCGTCCCCGGACGCCGCGTCACGTCCTGGAGCATCCGGGCCTCCGCGCCCAGCGCCTCCTCGACCTCCCGCGCCCACGTCCGGTACCGCGGCAGCGCGTCGGCGACCTCCGCGTCGGGGCCGCGCCCCAGCGCCTGGTCCGCCGTGTTCAGCGAGCGCAGCAGGGTCACCTGCTCCGGCGTCAGCATCCCCTCGTCCTGGCGCAGGCTGCCCCGGTGCTCCTCCTCCGAGGTGCCGATGACGCAGATCAGGCGCCGGTCGCCCTCGCGCCAGGATTCGCGGGAGGGCGCGAAGTAGAACATCTCCGCGTAGGCGGGCAGCGCCCACGTGTCCATCGCGTAGGCGTCCTGCGACTTCCAGCACATGTCGGTGACCGTCTGCTGGAGCTCCGGCGTGCCGGGGAAGGAGGCGAGGTCGAGCAGGGTGGTGGAGGTCACCTCGGCGTCGTGCACCTGCCCGCAGCCGATGCGGTGGGCGAGCGGGTCCTCGTCGAGGAGGTCGCCGCCGGGGACGTTGAAGCACTCGCCCACCCGCAGCTCCTCCATGACGGCCGGCTCCCCCTCGGCCTCCTCGTACGTCCGGGACGGTGCCATCCGGTCCAGGAAGGCACCCCCGTGGGCGCCGATGCCCACCGCCGCGACGACGGTCATCACCAGCGAGACCACCAGGCCCACGACGGCCAGGGCCCTGCCCCGCTCCCGCTTGCGCGCGATCTGCACCAGCGCCACGATCCCGAAGACGATCCCGAGCGGCGGCAGGCACAGCAACCCGACCAGCAGCGAGGCCAGCGCGAACCCGTTGAGCGCGGGCGGGTACGCGTGGGCCGGCGGGCCCCACACCGGCGGCGGGGACGGCGGGGGCCACTGGTGGCCGGGGCCGGGGGCCTGCGGCCCGGGCGGGGTGCTCACGGGGTGAGGTGCTCCATCACGGGGGACGCGAACGAATGCGCGAAATAGTACGCAGCGGGGGCGACCGGCATTCCGGTCGCCCCCGCGTTCACCGCGCGATCCAGCCTGTTATCGCGCCCCTTGCCACCCGGTCGCCCGGGAGGTCGTCAGAACTGCAGCGCCCACGAGTCGATCTTGCCGACGTCGGCGCCCGCCAGGTCGGCGACCCGCAGCTTCCAGACCCCGTTGGCGACCTCGGAGGAGGCGTTCACGGTGAAGGTCTGGATGATGTTGTCCGCGCTGCCGCCGGTGCGGTTGCGCAGGTTGTAGACGGAACCGTCGGGGGCGACGAGGTCGACCTTCAGGTCACCGACGTAGGTGTGCTTGATGTCGACCGGCACGCTCAGCGTGGCCGGGGCGTTGCCGGTGATCCCGCTCACGGTGATCGGCGACTCGACGGTGGAGTTGTCGTTGATCGCGTAGTCGTTGAGGTTCTCGAAGCGGGTCCCCGGGCCGGGCGGGGTGGTGCCCCCGCCCACGTTCAGCAGGCGGTTCGGGGAACCGGAACCCGGGCTGGTGACCACGTTCGGGGTGGCCGCGGCGACCAGGCCCGCCGAGACCTGCGCCGGGGTGCTCGCCGGGTTCTGCGAGAGGTAGATCGCGGCGGCTCCCGCGACGTGCGGGGAGGCCATGGACGTGCCCGAGATGGTGTTCGTCGCGGTGTCCCCGGTGCCCCACGTCGAGGTGATGTTGGAGCCGGGCGCGAAGATGTCGAGGATGCTGCCGTAGTTGGAGAAGCTGGACTTGGCGTCGGTGTTGGTGGTGGAGCCGACGGTGATGGCCTCGCCGACGCGCGCCGGGGACTTCGTGCTCGCGTCGGTCGACTCGTTGCCCGCCGCGACCGCGTACGTGATGCCGGCGGCTATGGAGTTGCGGACCGCCGTGTCGAGCGCGGAGTCGGCGCCGCCGCCGAGCGACATGTTGGCGACGGCCGGCTTGACGGCGTTGCGCGTCACCCAGTCGATGCCGGCGACGACCTGGGCCGTGGTGCCCGAGCCCTGGTTGTTGAGCACGCGAACGCCGACGATCTTGGCCTTCTTGGCCACGCCGTGCGCCGTGCCGCCGACGGTCCCCGCGACGTGGGTGCCGTGCCCGTGGCCGTCCTGGGCGGTGTTGTCGTTGTCGATGGCGTCGTAGCCGTAGGAGGCCCGACCGCCGAAGTCCTGGTGGGTGATCCGGACCCCGGTGTCGATGATGTAGGCGGTGACGCCCTCACCGGCCTTGTCGGGGTACGTGTAGCTGTTGTCCAGCGGGAGCGCGCGCTGGTCGATGCGGTCCAGGCCCCATGACGGCGGGTTGGGCTGGGTGGCGTCGACGGTGAAGACACGGTTCTGCACGACCGACTTCACGGCGGGGTCGGCCGCGAGCCTTCTGGCCTGCGCCTCGGAGACCTCGACGGAGTACCCGTTGAGGGCGGCGCTGTAGGTGCGGTCGATCCTGGCGCCGTAGCGCTTGGCGACGGCCTTGCCGCTCTCGGCGGTGGAGCGGGCGGCGGAGTCGTTCAGGGTCACGATGTAGCTGTCGGAGATCGCTCCCTCGACACCTGCGTTCTCGATGACGCCCAGTGCGCCGTTGTCGGCCGCCGAGGCGGGGAGGGCGGCGGCCGCGCCGAGCGCGAGTGCCACGACGGCGGTCGCGCTGATGCCGGCGAGCTTCCGGCGGGTTTGACGCATCACGGACATGTGAGGGGTCCTCCTCATAAGTGGTGCGCTGCGGGGGGTGTGCGACGGCACACGAAGACCCTGAAAGGCATGTTCATGACAATGAACGGTGCCCAACAGGCCGTCGCTTCCGAAAGGTTGACCCACCTGTGCGTCATCCCACAAGAGGACAACGGACGCGTAACATCCGTGCCATACAACGGCCATGATTGAGCAAAGGCGTTCCGCACATGACGCACGCACTCCCTGGTTACCTCTGCCCCGAGGACGGCACCCGCGCGGACGTGCGGACCGCCCCCTGGTGCTGCCCGGTCTGCGCCGGCCCCTGGGACCTCGACTTCGCACCGGATCCGGCCATCGCCCTGGAACCGGCCGCCGGCCCGCATTCCCTGTGGCGCTACGCGGCCGCGCTGCCCCTGCCGGGGGCGTTCTCGGTCACCCTGTCCGAAGGGCACACGCCGTTGGTGCCGTTGGCGGAACGCGTTCACGCCAAACTCGACTTCCTGATGCCGACCCTGTCCTTCAAGGACCGCGGCGCCGTCATGCTCGCGGAAGTGGCCCGCCGACTGGCCCCCGAGCGGGTCGTCGCGGACAGCAGCGGCAACGCCGGAACCTCCGTGGCGGCGTACTGCGCGCGGGCCGGGCTCAGTTGTGAAGTTTTCGTGCCCGAGGGCACCTCGGAGAAGAAGACCGAGCAGATGCGGGCCCACGGGGCGACCGTACGGATCGTCCCGGGCGGCCGTGAGGCCACCGCGCAGGCGGCCCGGGCCGCCGCCGACGCCCCCCGCGTCTTCTACGCGAGCCACGTCTTCAACCCCTACTTCCTCCAGGGCACGAAGACGTACGTGTACGAGATCTGGGAGGCCATGGCGGGCCGGCTGCCCGAGGTCCTCGTCGTCCCGGTCGGCAACGGGACCCTGCTCCTCGGCGCCGCGCTGGCGGTGGAGGAACTGGCCCGGCGCGGGGTGCGGCCCCCCGCGCTGATCGCCGTGCAGGCGGCGGCGGTCGCCCCGCTGGCCACCGCGTTCGCCTCCGGGGCGCAGGACGCGGAGCCGGTGCCCCAACTGCCGACCCTGGCCGAGGGGATCGCGATCCCGGCGCCGCCCCGGGCCCGGCAGATCCTGGCGGCCGTACGGAAGTCCGGCGGCACCTTCCTGACCGTCCCCGACGACCGGCTGCGCGAGGCCCAGCGGGACCTGGCCGGCCGGGGCCTCTTCGTCGAGCCGACCGCGGCGGCCTGCTGGGCGGCGGTCCGCCCGGGCGCCCCCGAGGACCCCTTGCAGGGCCGCTCGGCGGTGATCCCCCTGTGCGGCGCGGGCGCGAAGACGGGCCTGGCGCCGTAACGCACCCGGGGCCGGGTCGGGGCGGGGCGGGGTCGGGCCGGGGTCGGGCTCCGGCGGGCGGAGTGACATGGTGTCGGAAATCCGCCAGCCCCCGCGGGGCCGTTCTGGTGGACTGCACCCATGAACGACACCCGTGACCTCGCCTTCCGCGCCGCCGCCTTCTCCGCGCTGCACACCCCCGCCGCCCCGCTCGCCCTCGCCAACGCCTGGGACGTCGCCAGTGCCCGCGTCGTGGAGGCGGCCGGATCCCGCGCGGTCGCCACCACCAGCGCCGGCGTGGCCTGGTCCCTCGGGTCGCCCGACGGGGACGCCCTCGCCCGCGAGCGGGTCCTCGACCTGATCGCCCGCGTGAGCGCCGCCGTGTCCGTACCCGTCACCGCCGACATCGAGGGCGGCTTCGGCGCCGACCCCGCCGGGGTCGGGGAGACCGTCACCGGGGTGCTGGCCGCCGGGGCCGTCGGCGTCAACATCGAGGACGGCGACCGGGACCCCGCCGACCACGCGGAGCGGCTGGCCGCGGCCCGCGCCGCCGCGGGGGCCGCCGGGGTCCCCCTCTTCATCAACGCCCGCGTCGACACCTACCTCCGTGGTCTCGGCGATCCGGAGACCCGGCTCGACGAGACCCTCGCCCGCGCCGCCGGTTACCTCGAAGCGGGCGCCTCGGGGATCTTCGTGCCCGGCGTGGTCGACCCGGCCACCGTCGCCGAGCTCGCCAAGGGCATCGACGCGCCGCTCAACGTCCTCGTCGGTCCCGGCGCGCCGTCCGTCGCCGAGCTGGGCGCCCTCGGAGCGGCCCGGGTCAGCCTCGGCTCCTGGGTCGCGGAGGCCGCGTACGCCGTGGCCCGCCGCGCCACCGAGGAACTGCTGGCCGGCGGGACGTACGGCCCGCTCGCCGACTCGCTGTCGTACGGCGAGTTGAACGGCCTGCTCAAGGGCTGAGAAAACAAGAAGCCTGCATGGGGCAACGACCCTAGGATCCGGACATGCGCACCTCAACCACGGCCGGGAGCGGCCCGCCGGCTCCCCCGCACCGCAGGATCACCGGCGCGGTCTGGACCGCCCTCGCCCTGGTCTACGTCGTGTGGGGTTCGACCTACCTGGGCATCCGGATCGTCGTCGAGACCATGCCGCCGTTCCTCTCGGCCGGGGCCCGTTTCATCACCGCCGGACTGCTGCTGGCCGGGATCGTCGCCTGGCGGTCCGGGCCGGCCGCGCTCAGGGCCACGGGCGCGCAGCTGCGCTCTTCGGTCCTGGTCGGGATGCTGCTGATCCTGGGCGGCAACGGCCTGGTCGTGCTCGCCGAGACGCACGTGCCGTCCGGGTTGGCCGCGCTGCTGGTGGCGAGCGTGCCGATGTGGGTGGTCGTGCTGCGGGCGGTCGGCGGGGACCGGCCGCCGGCGCGGACGCTGCTCGGCGTGCTGGTGGGTCTCGCCGGGCTGGCCGTCCTGACCGCTCCGGGGTTCGGCGGGGAGGTCCGGCTGTCGGGGGTGCTGATGGTGGTGGCCGCGGCGGTGTCGTGGTCGCTGGGCTCCTTCTCGGCGTCGAGGGTGCCGCTGCCCGGCAACCCGTTCACGGGCAGCGCGTACCAGATGCTCGCGGGCGGCACCGGCGGGATCGTCGTCGGCCTGTTGCGCGGCGAGCAGCGCGATCTGGACCTCGGCGCGTTCTCCACCGCCTCCTGGGTGGCCCTGGCCTACCTCGTGCTGATCGGGTCCGTGGTCGGGTTCACCGCGTACGCGTGGCTGCTCCGGGCGGCACCGCTGTCGCTGGTGTCCACGTACGCGTACGTCAATCCGGTCGTCGCCGTGGCGCTCGGCACGCTGATCCTCGACGAGGCGCTGACCTGGCCGATCCTGCTCGGCGGCGGGATCGTGGTGGCGGCGGTCGGGGTCATCGTCAGTACGGAGCGGACGCCGCGGCGGACGACCCGACCGGCGGGGGCGGACGCGGAACCGTCACCGGCGGGGGCCGAGGCGGATGGGACTCCGACGGACACCGACGCGGATCGGGCTCCGACGGACGCCGACGTGGATCAGCCGCCGGCAGCCCGCTCGTAGAGGGCCTTGGCGCGCTCGTCGTACAGGGCCGCCGTGGAGTCCACGTCCGTGTCGCCGCCGCTCAGCACACCGATCAGCCGGCCGGGTCGGTCCGGTGCGCCGCGGTCGGCGATCCAGGGGCTGCCGCTGGTGCCCGTCCAGAAGCCCGAGCAGCTGATGTACAGCATGTCGGGGTCCTCGTCGTCGTGGCGCGTCCGGGTGGTGCAGGAGACCGGCTTGTTCTGCGGGTTGTGCTCGGATTCCGGATAGCCGATCACGGTCACCTCGCGCTCGTACCCGGAGGTCCACTCGGGCCGGGGGGCCTCTCCGCCGCCGACGCGCTGTTGGAGGCTGCGTCCTTCCTCGTCCGGCTCGATGGTGAGGAAGGCGAAGTCGGCGGTGTCGTCACCCCACTTCGTCCAGCGTTCGTCCACGTGGATCGAGCTGACCTTCCAGACGCCGAGCGGCTGGGTGCCCGCGCCCTCGCCGGAGAAGGCGGGGGCGAAGGCGAGCTCGCCGATGGCGAGGCCGTCGTGGGCGACCTCGCCGGGCTGCCCGTCCTCGCCCGCGGGGGCCACGCAGTGCGCGGCGGTGGCGACGACGTTGCCCCGCGGGCTGTCGACGACGCTCGCCGTGCACCAGTGCTCGCCGCCCGCCATGAGCACGCCCACGGTGGGGAACGGGTGCACCGACCGGTCCTCGGACGCCTTGAGGAGGACGACGGCCGCCACCGCCGCGATCCCCGCCACGGCCGCGGCCGACACGCTCCTCACCACCGGGCTCAGCGCACGGCGGGTTCGGGTGTCGGCGCTCGCAACACCTTGCTGATCCACGCCAGCGAACCCTCCCTCATCCCCCGTACGTAGGACTTCCCGTTGTGCTCACCATCCTGGATCACCTGGAGCCGGGTGTGCACGGGGCCCCTGCCGTGCTGCTTCATGAACTTCTCGGCCGCTTCCCGGCCGCTCTCCTTCGTCCCGATCTGGAAGTTGATCCAGACGTCGGGGCCGCCCGTCCTGATCAGCTTCTCGGCGAGCTTCTCCGGGTTGTTCTCGTCCATGGCCTGCCGGTTCCCCTTCCACAGCGGGGAATCGGGGACGAAGTCGACGCCGCTGGCGATGACCGCCTTGAAGCGTTCCGGGTACTTCAGGACGTGCTTGAAGGCCCCGAATCCGCCCGAGGAGGAACCCATGAAAGCCCATCCGTCGCGCGAGGTGAAGGTGCGGAAATTGGCCTTCGTGAAATCCGGGACGTCATCCGCCATCCAGGTGCCCATCTTCGGCTGGCCGGGGATGTCCGAGCCGTCGAAGTGGTTCTTGGTGTCGGCGTTGATCACCGGCATGACGAGGATGAAGGGCAGGCTGGTGCCCTCCCTCGCCCCGTCGATCACGGCCTGCTGGAGGCCGAGCCCGGGCCCGGTGCCCCAGTAGTTCTTGGGGTAGCCGCGACCTCCGGGCAGGGCGATCAGCACCGGGAAGCCGCTCTTGGCGTACCGCGGGTCGTCGTACTCCTTCGGCACCCACACCCACACGTCCCCGGTGAAGCCCGACTTCGCCCCGGTCAGGGTGGTCACGGCGATCTGGGTGCCGTCCGGCAGCCTGCTCGTACGGCTGAACGAGGCCTTCGGGCCGGTGGGCATCAGCACCTCGGGCCGGATGTCCTCGGCGGCGGCCGACTCCTGGATCTTCCCGAAGGACACCGGATCCCCTATGTCCGAGAAGAGGCCGGTCATGTACGCCGCCCCGCCGCCCCCGGCGACGAGGAGGAGGGCGAGCCCGCCGATCAACACCGGACGCCGAAGCTTCGGGCGACGACGACCCCCGGTCGTGGGGCTGTCGCCGCCTTGCTGGTCATGCTGCACGGATTGTTCCCGTTCCTTCTGCGGCGCCCTGGTTGGGCGCGAGTCGGACCGATAGGTCCCCCTTACACACCTGACAGAGGTGTGAACGACCGTAAGGGTTGCCTGGGAGCGGGGCGACGTGGCGAGGGCCACGCGGGGAGGGCGGGAACGGGTGCGCGGGTCACGGCCGGGCGGGAGCCGGGCACGGGCGGGGCCGGGCGCGGCGGGGGCCCGGCCGGGCCGGGCGGATCAGCCCGCGTCGGGCTTCGGCGCCTTCAGGACCTTGCTGACCTCCGCCAGGGCGCTCTCCTTCATGCCCCGGACGTAGTCCCAGCCGTTGTGGTCGCCGCCCACGATCTCGTGGATGGTGACCTTGACGGGGCCCTTGCCGAACTGCTGCCGGAACTTGTCCAGGCGGGCGCGACCGCCCTCCTTGGTCCCGTACTGGAAGGCGACGTGGACCTCGGGGCCCTTGGTGTCGATCAGCTTCTGCGCGAGCTTCTCCGGATTGTTGGCGTCCATCTCCGCCTGGTGGCCCTTCCACAACGGGGAGTCGGGAACGATCTCACCACCGTTGGCGATCACGGCCTTGAACTTGTCCGGGTGCTGCATGACGTGCTTGAGGCCGACGAAGGCGCCGGAGGAGTTGCCCATGAAGGCCCACCCGTCGCGGGACTTGTACGTGCGGAAATTGGCGCGGGCGAAGTCCGGTATGTCCTCGGATATCCAGGTGCCCATCTTCGCCTGCCCGGGTATGTCGGAGCCGTCGTAGTAGTACTTGGCGTCCGGGTTGAGGACGGGCATGACCAGGATGAAGGGCAGGCTGCTGCCGGCCTTGGCGCCCTCGCTGACGGCCTTCTGGAGGCCGAGGCTGCGGTCGGACCAGTAGTTGTCCGGGTAGCCGTTGCCGCCGGGCAGCGCGATGAGGACCGGGAAGGCGCTCTTCGCGTACTTCGGGTCGTCGTACTCCTTGGGGGCCCAGACCCAGACGTCGCCCGTGAAGCCCGATTTGGCCCCGGCCAGCCGGGTCTTGGCGATGATCGTGCCGTCGTCGAGCTTGGCGGTCTGCTTGAAGGCGGCCTTCGGCCCCGAGGGCAGGAGCACGTCCGGGTCGCCGCTCGGCGTGGCCGGGGCGGCGTCGGGGGACTGCGCCTTGGACTTCGCCCCGCCGTCGGACGCGGCGCCCTGGTTCTTCCCGAAGCTGACGGCCTCGCCGTTGCCGGAGAACCACTCGTACTTCCAGGCGGCGAAGCCCCCACCGCCGAGGACCAGCGCGCAGGCGACGCCCGCGCCGATCCATATCGCGCGGCGGGACCGCTTGGGCGCGCGCTCGGGCTCGCCACTGGACGGCTGCTGCGGGTACTGGTGCACGAACTTCGCTCCGAACGGTCATGACTGTCCCGGGCGGGACAGAACGGCTGGACATCCCGTTGGTTCTGATGGGCGATTGCCCGGGACAGTTCCACAACAGGGCAAGAACTTGCCCCGAAAAGCCGGAGTCGGGGGTTACCGCAAGGTGTCGAGCACCTCGGCGCAGCGGCCCAGCAACCCGACGAGCTGCTCCCGCTCCTCCTCGGAGAAGGCGGCGGCGAGCGCGCGTTCGACCCGTACGGCGGCCTCGTCGGCCTGGTCCAGCACGGCGCGCCCCTCCTCGGTGAGGCGGGTCTCCAGGACGTTGCGGTGCCACGCGTGCGGGGTCCGTTCGATGAGACCGCGTTCCTGGAGGTTCTTCAGCACCGTGTTCATGGTCGGCGGGGTGACCCCGCAGAGGCGGGACAGGGCGGCCGCCGAAATGCCGGAGTTCTCACCGAGCCAGTAGAGGGCCGCGTACTGCGGAACCGTTACTGCGGCCGGCTTGAGGGCGGCGTTCTTCGCCCCGAGGAGCGCCTGCTCGGCGCGCTTGACGTGCGAGCCGATGCGCTCCTCGGCGGGCATGGAAGTCATGGGGGCATCCTACGACCCTTGCCAATCATTAGAGCTCTAACTAGTCTGCGTACTCACCTGATCGAAAGAGGACACCTGTGCCCATGTGGTCGAAGCTCATGCCCGTACCCCTCGCGCTGGCCGCGGCGCTGTCGCTGGGGGCGGCGCCCGCGCCGTCCGGGACGTCCGGGACGTCCGGGTCCGCCGTCCGGGTCACCACCGCCTTCACGCTGCCCGGCGCGAAGGTCTACCCCGAGGGCATAGCCGCCGACGCGCGCACGGGCACGATCTACGTCGGCTCGTACGCGGACGGCACCGTCTACCGGGCCCGCCCGGGAGCCCGCCGCGCCGAGGCCTTCCTCCCGGCGGGCACCGACGGCCGCACCACGGCGAACGGCCTGCGCGTGGACGCGCACGGCCGCCTCTGGGTCACCGACTCCACCCGGGGCGTCACCGTGTACGACACCCGGACCGGCGCCCGCACGGCCCGCTTCGAGGTGCCCGGGGACGCCCCCCGCTTCGTCAACGACCTCGCCATCACACCCGACGGCTCCGCGTACCTCACGGACAGCCTGCGCGGGGTGATCTACCGGGTCACCCCGGAGCAACTGGCCTCCGGTGACGGCCGGCTGCGCGTCGCGTACGACCTGACGCCGGCCCTGCGGCCCCGTCCGGCCGGCGGCTTCAGCCTCAACGGCATCGTCGCGGACCCGGCGGGCCGCTACCTCCTCACCGTCGACATGCCGGAGGGCGAGCTGCTGCGCGTCGACCTCCGCACGGGCGCCGTCAGCCGCGTCGCCCTGACCGGCGGGAAGCTCGCCTCCCCCGACGGGCTCGACCTCTCCCCCGACGGGACGCTCCGGGTCGCCCAGAACGTCCCCAACACCCTGACCCGCTGGAAGCTCTCCGCCGACGGCACCCGGGGCCGACTGACCGGCACCCTGACGGACCCCTCCCTACAGATCCCCACGACCCTGACCCACCGCCCCGGCCGCACCCTGGTGGTCCGCTCCCAGTTCGACAAGGACGGGCCGCTGACCCCGTCCACGGGCGCGCCGACGACGTTCACGATCGCCTCGGTCCGGGGCTTCTGAGGGCGGCCCCCGCTGTCACCAGTCCGGCTCGGCACCCTCCGCGAGCTCCCGGTAGGCCTGCGCGACGTCGTGGACGTGGACGGTGGTCGCCTCGTCGATCGACGGGTCCCGGGAGCCGTCGAGCACGTCGATGACCCTCAGGTCCCGCGCCTTGGCCGCCTTCGACGCCAACTCCCGGGCGAAACGGCCGTTGCCGAGCCGGTCGATGAGCGCGTCGAGCACGACGCGTTCGCAGCAGTCGCGCAGCGCCGCCGCCGCGTCGTCGCTGAGGACGTCGTTCTGCCGGCGGAAGAAGGACTCGGCGATCAGGACCAGTTCCTCGGCCGAGTAGGCCGGGAAGTCGACCCGCGTGTTGAACCGGGAGATGAGACCGGGGTTGGCGGACAGCAGCTCCCTGATCTCCTGCGGGTACCCGGCGAGCACGACGACCAGGCGGTGCCGATCGTCCTCGGCCCGCTTCAGGAGCACCTGGAGCGCCTCGTTGCCGAAGGCGTCCCCGCCGCTGTACCCGTCGTTGACCAGTGCGTACGCCTCGTCGACGAAGAGGACCCCGCCCAGCGCCCGGTCGACGGCCCCGGTGGTCTTCAGCGCCGTCGACCCGAGGTGCTGCCCCACGAGGTCCACCCGCTGGACCTCGACGACGTGACCGCGCTCCAGCATGCCGAGCCCGGCGAAGATCTGGCCGACGATCCGGGCGACCGTCGTCTTCCCGGTGCCGGGCGGCCCCGCGAACACCAGGTGCACGGGCGCCGGCGCCGCGCCGATCCCCTGCGCCCGGCGTACCGCTGCCATCCTCAGCTGGGCGGACAGGGCGCGGATCTGGCGCTTGACCGGGGCCAGGCCCACCATCGCGTCCAGCTCGGCCATCGCCGCGTCGAGCATCGCCGTACGGTCCTCGTCGCTCGGCCCCGCCGCCGCCCCGTCCGGCCGCACGCGCGGGGGACCGGCCTGGGCGGGGACGGGCCGTACGGCGGGCGGCGAGGTGGGAGGGGGCGGCGGGGTGGAAGGGGGCGGCGGGGTGACCGCCCGGGCCCGCTCGGCGACGTCGGCCAGCCCGGGGCTGTGACGGAACGCCGTCTGGAACTGCTTCAGCGCCTCCTCGGGCCGCCCGAGCTCCTCGTACGCACGGCCGCGCAGGTAACAGACCTCGCCGAGGAAACCGGTGTTGTCCCGCAGGGCGTGCGGCAGCGGGCGCAGCACGTTGAGCGCCTCGTGGTGGACGCCCTGCGCCACCAGGCCGGCCGCGACGTAGAGCTGCGACTCGTCGAGCAGGAAGGCGTCGCCGATGCCGGGCGCGAACCTCAGCAGCAGGGGCCAGTCCCGCTTGGTGAAGGCGTACCGGGCGAGCACGAACCGGGTCTCGTCACAGTCGAGCAGCGCGGACGACAGCATCTGCCACGCCTCGTCGGGCCGGCCCTCGTCCAGCAGCTTCGCGGCCTTCGCGAGCCACACGTCCCGGCGCGACTCCAGGCGGAAGTCCACGTACCCGCCGATCCGGAACCGCGAGACCAGCGGCGTACGGAGTCGCGCGCGCAGGGCGCCGAAGGAGTGCGACTGCGCGTACATCGCCTCGATGGCCTCACCCCGGCCCAGTCCCGCGGCGTGCATCCCCAGCCAGGCATCGGCCGCCGACGGATCGTGCCCGACCGCCGTCCGGAAGGCCTCCCCGGCCGCCTGCCGGTCACCTCGCCGCAGGTGCGCGACACCATCGACCCACGCCCGCTCGCACTTCCTGGCTGCCCGCCCCGACACGGCCGGTCCCGACATCACACGCTCCCCCGATTCCGCCCGATCCCCGCTGACCTTACGTCAGTTGCCCCACCCCGAGCGGCACCCGCGAGCGGCTGGACGCGGGCCTCGACCCCCCGCCGGACAACCTCGAAGGCGGCCCACCGGAAACGGCCGGCGCCGCGCGCGGAAGGTTGGTTCGCGGAGGACCTCGACCGCCTTCCCGCCAGAGGTGGTCGCACGGCCACCTCGTCACCATGCTCACCGTCGCACTCATGGAGCAGGTGCCCGCCGACACCTGTCGGCCGCGAGATGACCATCAAGCCCGCACTACCGGTGCATCGAGGACGAGGACGGGGCACCCGTCGTCCACGTCCACGAACTCGACGAACCCACCGGCGCCTACGCCCCCACCGGAATCTTCCGCAACACCCCCAGCACCCGGTGCCCTTCGCGATCAGCCAGACCTCGACAAGCTCACGCCGCCCCGAAGCAGCTGAAAAGTCGGCACCGTCCCAGCACTGGCGGTCAGTAGTGGTACCGAGCCGCGAGGACGACGACCTCTTTGTCCGTCACCAGGTAGACGAGGCGGTGCTCGTCGTCGATCCGCCGCGACCACGCGCCAGGCAGGTGGTACTTCAAAGGTTCGGGCTTGCCGATACCTGAGAACGGGTCACGCCTGATGTCCTCGATGAGCTTGTTGATTCGGGCGAGCATCTTGCGGTCGTTCTTGAGCCAGGACGTGTAGTCCTCCCAGCCCTGATCCTCGAAGACGAGCCTCACCCGGCACCCGCACCCGCGTCCGCCGAGTCCGGATCGATCAGCTCGCGCTCCGACACGTTGATGTGGGCCAGTGCGTTCTCATACGCCTTGAGCAGCCGGCGGGCGTTCGCCGGAGAGCGCAGCAGGTACGAGCCCTCGCGCAGCGCCGCATAGTCCTCTGCCGAGACGAGCACAGCGTTACCGTGCTTCGAGACGATCTCGATGGCCTCGTGATTCTCGTTGACCTTCTTGATCAGCGGAAAGAGTTCCTTGCGGGCTTCGCTCGCGGTGATGGACATGACCTGACTCCTCCCCTGGAGTGGTACCTAATAACGTACCACTCCCCACGCGCCTCGCGCAGGGTGAACCACCGGACGGGCGGCTGAACGTCGAGGCGCGGAAGACACGCCTGCGACTTCTGCAACAGCTCCTCGACGTGTCGCCGGGCGCGTCGGCGTAGCGCGTCGAACCGGTCGGTAAGTCATCCCAACGAGTACGGAGATCCTAGATTGTGTACACATGGCACACTCGGTACCTTTGAAGCATGACTCAGCCGCTGCCCATGGAGTCCATCCGCGACGTACGCGCCCACTTGGCCGAAGTCGTCGAACGGGCCGACCGCGACGACGTACCCACTGTCATCACCCGCCGCGGCAAACAGGTGGCCGCCGTGGTCTCGATCGAGGTGCTGCGCAAGTACCAGGAGTGGGAAGAGCGCGAGATCAACCGCATCATCGACGAGCGCATGGCCGGCCCGGCCGCAGGCGTCCCGATCGAGGACGTGATGAGGGAGACGCTGGCACGCCGTGAGTGACTACCGCACGGTGTTCCGGCCCGAGGCCCAAGCCGAGCTGCGCAAGATCCCGCGCGACATGACTCTTCGCATCCTGGCCGAACTGACGGAGCTGGAGAGCGACCCCTTCGGCTTCAACACCACCGCACTCGCATCCCAGCCTGAGCGCCGCCGCCTACGATTCGGCGACCACCGTGTCGTCTACACGATCGACAACGGGGAACTGGTGGTGTGGGTCGTACACGTCGGACACCGCTCCACGGTCTACGACACGTAGCCGCTCCAGGTGTCGCGGACTGTCGCGGACAGCGCAGCGGCCTGACCCGCGTTCTCGCAGCAGGTCAGGCCGTCTACGGGTGTGCACTCAGACGTTGAAGCGGAACTCCACCACGTCGCCGTCCTGCATGACGTACTCCTTGCCCTCCATGCGGGCCTTGCCCTTCGCGCGGGCCTCGGCCACCGAGCCGCATTCGACCAGGTCGGCGAAGGAGATGACCTCGGCCTTGATGAAGCCGCGCTGGAAGTCGGTGTGGATGACGCCCGCCGCCTCGGGGGCCGTGGCGCCCTTCTTGATGGTCCAGGCGCGGGTTTCCTTCGGGCCGGCCGTCAGGTAGGTCTGGAGGCCCAGGGTCGTGAAGCCGACGCGGCCGAGGGTGGCCATGCCGGGCTCCTCCTGGCCGACCGACTGGAGGAGTTCGAGCGCCTCGTCGTCCTCCAGCTCGATGAGCTCCTGCTCCAGCTTCGCGTTGAGGAAGATCGCCTCGGCCGGGGCGACCAGCGCGCGCTGCTCGTCCTTGAAGGCCTCGTCGGTCAGCTCGTCCTCGTCGACGTTGAAGACGTAGAGGAACGGCTTCGTGGTGAGGAGGTGCAGCTCGTGGAGGAGGTCGCCCCGCTCCGTGCCCTTGGTGATGCCCTTCGAGAAGAGGGTGTCGCCGGCTTCGAGGATCTTCTTCGCCTCGACGACGGCCGCGAGGACCGCGACCTTCTCCTTCTGGAGGCGGGACTCCTTCGCCAGGCGGGGCTCCGCCTTCTCGATGGACTGGAGGTCGGCGAGGATCAGCTCGGTGTTGATCGTCTCGATGTCGTCCTTGGGCGAGACCTTGCCGTCGACGTGCACGACGTTCTCGTCCTTGAAGGCACGGATGACCTGGCAGATCGCGTCGGACTCGCGGATGTTCGCGAGGAACTTGTTGCCGAGGCCCTCGCCCTCCGAGGCGCCGCGCACGATGCCGGCGATGTCGACGAAGTCGACGGTCGCCGGGAGGACCTTCTGGGAGCCGAAGATGCCCGCGAGGACGGCCAGACGCGGGTCCGGGACGCCGACGACGCCGACGTTCGGCTCGATGGTGGCGAACGGGTAGTTGGCCGCCAGCACGTCGTTCTTGGTCAGGGCGTTGAACAGGGTCGACTTGCCGACATTCGGCAGGCCGACGATTCCGATCGTGAGCGACACGTTGGCGACTTCCCGTAGCTGGAGGGGGCGGCGGCCCGGAGTGGGCCACCGGACAGTTTACTTTCAGATGAGTGCCACTCGATGTACGCGTGTCCGGGCGGCCGTACGGGGGGCCTCCCGCCTAGTTTGGTGGGGTGGAGCAATACAGGATGCGTTCGGTACGTCACCCTCAGGCGCCCCAGCCGCCTCACGAGCCCCCGGCGCCCCGCCGCCCGGTGCCCGTCGGCGGCGTACCCGCGCAGGCGCAGCGGCCCGGGCCCAGGCCTCCGGCCGGGCGTCGTCGCCGGATGCCCCGGCCCCGGCTGACCGGGCTCGGCGGCGGGCTGCTCGCGTGCACCGGCATGCTGCTGGCCGCCGGGATCTCCTGGCTGCTCTTCGGCTCCTCGCTGTTCGTGTACGGGCTGCTCTTCCTGCCGGTCGCCGCCGCCACGGCGTTGTGGGTGCGGCCGGCCGACCTGATCACGGCGCCGGTCTCCGTCCCGATCGCCTTCGCCGCCGGGGTGTGGCCCGTGTCCGGCGGCTCCGGAGGCTTCGCCGGGGAGCTCATGGGCGTGGTGTCCGCGCTCTCCCTGCACGCCGGGTGGCTGTACGCGGGCACCCTGATCGCCGCCCTCATCGCGCTGGCGCGCCGCGCTGTGCTGAGCGGCCGCCGCCGCGCCGCCCGACGCGGCACGACGGCGTACTAGACCGCGCCGAGCGGCCTGACCGGCCCTGCTCCGCCTACTTCGCCAGGTCCCGCGCCGCCATCGCCGCGCCGACGATGCCGGCGTCGTTCTGCAGCTTCGCCGGGACGATCTCGGCCCGGATGCCCTCGATCAGCGGGAGGAACTTCTCGGGCTTGCGGCTGACGCCGCCGCCGAGCACGAACAGGTCCGGGGAGAACAGCATCTCCACGTGGGCCAGGTACTTCTCCAGGCGTCGGGCCCAGTGCGGCCAGCTGAGGTCGCCGTCCTCCTTGGCCTTGACGGAGGCGCGCGTCTCCGCGTCGTGGCCCTTCAGTTCGAGGTGCCCGAGCTCGGTGTTCGGTACGAGTCGGCCGTCCCGGAAGACCGCGCTGCCGATGCCCGTACCGAGGGTGAGCAGGATGACGGTGCCCGAGACGTCGCGGCCGGCCCCGTAGGTGATCTCTGCGATCCCCGCCGCGTCGGCGTCGTTGAGGACGGTGACCTTCCTGCCGCCCAGGCGGGAGGAGAGCAGGGACGCCGCGTCGAGGTCGATCCACCCCTGGTCCACGTTGGCGGCCGTCCGGGTGATGCCGTGCGTGACCACGCCCGGGAAGGTGACCCCGATCGGGCCCTTCCACGAGAAGGCGTCGACCACCTCGGCAACGCACCCGGCGACCCCTTCGGGGGTGGCCGGGTGCGGTGTCAGTACTTTGTGGCGCTCCTGGGCCAGCTCGCCGCGGTCCAGGTCCACGGGAGCGCCCTTGATCCCTGAACCGCCGATGTCCACACCGAAGATCTCCATGGGATCACCGTACGAAGCGGGCGCCCCGGGAGCTAGTCGTCCGCGCCGCCGGGCCCGTCATCCCGGTCCCCGGGGCCGACCGCACCGCCCCGCGCTCCCCGGGCTCCGCGGACGTCCTAGGCGTCCGGCCCGGCCGCGAGCAGCCCCGCGGCCTCGGCGCGCAGGTCGCGGCGCAGTTCCTTCGGGAGGGAGAAGACGATCGACTCCTCGGCGGTCTTGACGATCTCGACATCGGCGTAGCCGCGCTGCGTCAGCCATTCCAGGACCTCCTCGACCAGCACCTCCGGCACGGAGGCGCCCGAGGTGAGGCCGACGGTGGTGACGCCCTCCAGCCAGGCCTCGTCGATCTCCGACGCGAAGTCGACCAGGTGGGCGGCGCGCGCGCCGGCGTCGAGGGCGACCTCGACGAGGCGGATGGAGTTCGAGGAGTTCTTCGACCCGACGACGATGACGAGGTCGGAGTCGGCGCCCATCACCTTGACGGCGGCCTGCCGGTTCGAGGTGGCGTAGCAGATGTCGTCGCTCGGCGGGGAGACGAGCAGCGGGAACTTGGTCTTCAGGGCGTCGACCGTCTCCATCGTCTCGTCGACGGAGAGGGTGGTCTGCGACAGCCAGACGACCTTCGACTCGTCGCGCACCTGCACGTTCGCGACGTCGTCGGGGCCGTCGACGATCGTGATGTGGTCCGGCGCCTCGCCGGAGGTGCCGATGACCTCCTCGTGGCCCTCGTGGCCGATGAGGAGGATGTCGAAGTCCTCGTTCGCGTAGCGGATCGCTTCCTTGTGCACCTTGGTGACCAGGGGGCAGGTGGCGTCGATCGTCGCGAGCTTGCCGCGGGCGGCCTCCTCGTGGACGACGGGGGCCACCCCGTGCGCCGAGAACATCACGATGGAGCCCTCGGGGACCTCCTCCGTCCGCTCGACGAAGATGGCGCCCTTCTTCTCCAGCGTCTGGACGACGTACTTGTTGTGCACGATCTCGTGGCGTACGTAGACCGGCGCACCGTACTGCTCCAGGGCCTTCTCGACGGCGATCACGGCTCGGTCCACGCCCGCGCAGTAGCCGCGGGGGGCGGCGAGCAGGACGCGGCGGGATGCGGGAGCGGGGGCGGGTGCAGTCATGCCCTCCATCGTACGGGGGGCTCCAGCAGGCCGTACGTCCCCCGTCCGGCACACACTGGCCCGAAAGCCTGTCCCGCCTATCCCTCGGAGGACGGATGGCGTCCGTCACGGATTCCGGTACGCCCGCACCCACCGCCCTACGGCGGAACCTCGGCTTCCGGGACCTGGTCGTCTACGGTCTGCTCTTCATCGCGCCCATGGCTCCGGTGGGGGTGTTCGGCACCCTGGACGCCAAGTCGCACGGGGCGGTCGCGCTCGTGTACCTGGTCGCGACGGTCGCGATGGCGTTCACCGCGTTCAGCTACGCACAGATGGTGCGGGTGGCCCCGCAGGCCGGCTCGGTCTTCACGTACGCCCGCAAGGGCCTCGGGGAGGGGCCGGGGCTGATCGCCGGCTGGATGGCGATGCTGGACTACCTGCTGATCCCGGCCGTGGCGTACCTGTTCTCCGGGATCGCGATGAACGCGCTGGTC
Organism: Streptomyces sp. NPDC040432; assembly: GCF_055595445.1. Taxonomy (NCBI): domain Bacteria; kingdom Bacillati; phylum Actinomycetota; class Actinomycetes; order Kitasatosporales; family Streptomycetaceae; genus Streptomyces; species Streptomyces sp. NPDC040432. The sequence goes on from NZ_JBVIVP010000002.1 coordinate 386,253, forward strand.
CCGGAGGTTTCCCGGTGGGTGTGGACGGCCCTCGCCGTCGTGATCACGACGGCGTTGAACCTGTGGGGGGTGCGGGCCGCCGCCCGGGTGGGGTTCGCCGTGCTGGCCATGGAGATCGTGGTCCTGCTCGTCTTCCTGGTCGCGGCGGTGGTGGCGCTGGTCGACGGCGGGGCGCGGCGGGGCTGGCTGTCCCCGCTGACGGGTGACGGTTCGCTCGGTTTCTCGGTGGCCGCCGTGCTGGGCGCGGTGTCGGTCGCCGTCCTGTCCTACCTGGGGTTCGACGCCATCGCCTCGTTCGCCGAGGAGGTGACGGGTGGTTCCGCGCGGGTGGCGCGGGCGGTGCTGTTCTGTCTTGCGGTGACCGGGGTGCTGTTCATCGCGCAGACCTATCTGGCGGCGCTGCTGACCCCGGTGTCGTCGGCCGAGCTGGCCGCGGATCCCGGGCTCCAGGGTCCCGCGTTCTACGACACCGTCGAGTCCGCGACGGGGGCGTGGCTGCACGACCTGGTGGCGGTGAGCAAGGCGATCGGGGCGGCGTTCGCGGCGCTGGCCGGGCAGGCGGCGGCCGGCCGGCTGCTGTTCGCGATGGCGCGGGAGGGCCGGCTGCCGCGGGTCCTGTCCCGTACGTCGGACGGCACTCCGCGGGCGGCGCTGCTGGTGGCGGCGACGGTGACGTTGGTGGCGGCGGTGTGGGCGGCGCGCCGCGACGACGGCCTCGACCACCTGGTGTCGGTGGTGGACGTGGGGGCGCTGGTGGCGTTCACGTTGCTGCACGCCTCGGTGGTGGGCTGGTTCGTGGTGCGGCGCGCGGGCGGCCCGGTGAACTGGTGGAAGCACCTGGTGGTTCCGGCGCTGGGCGCGGTGGTGACCGTCGCCGTGATCGTGGAGGCGTCGTGGGAGGCGCAGGTCGTGGGGGCGGTGTGGCTGGCGGTGGGCCTGGGGGTGTTGGTGGCCCAGCGGGGCCGACGCGCCGGGGAACGGTCCGACGGGCCCGGTAGCGGTGTCGGCCCCGGCGACTAGCCTGCGTGCATGGGTCTGAATACGTCGGCTGATGCGCCGCTGCCGGTCGGTCAGGTGTCCCGGCTCATCGGGGGCTGGATCGACCGGTTGGGTCAGGTGTGGGTGGAGGGGCAGATCACGCAGCTGTCCCGGCGGCCGGGTGCGGGGGTGGTCTTCCTGACGTTGCGCGATCCGTCGCACGACATCTCCGTCAGCGTGACCTGCTTCCGGCAGGTCTTCGAGGAGGTCGCGGACGCGGTGACGGAGGGCTCGCGGGTCGTCGTCCTGGCGAAGCCCGAGTGGTACGCCCCGCGCGGCCAGTTGTCCCTGCGGGTGACGGAGATCCGGCCGGTCGGCATCGGGGAGCTGTTGGCCCGGTTGGAGCGGCTCAAGCGGTCCTTGGCGGCGGAGGGCTTGTTCGCCCTGGACCGCAAGAAGCCGCTGCCGTTCCTGCCGCAGCTGATCGGGTTGGTGGTGGGCCGTGCGTCGGCGGCCGAGCGGGACGTCCTGGAGAACGCCCGGCGGCGGTGGCCCGCCGTCCGCTTCGAGGTCCGCAACGTGGCCGTCCAGGGGGTGCACGCGGTGCCCCAGGTGGTGCGGGCGGTCGAGGAGTTGGACGCCCGACCCGATGTGGACGTGATCATCGTGGCGCGCGGCGGCGGCAGCGTGGAGGACCTGCTGCCCTTCTCGGACGAGGAGGTCGTGCGAGCGGTCGCGGCGGCCCGTACTCCGGTGGTCTCGGCGATCGGGCACGAGCCGGACTCCCCGCTGCTGGACCTCGTCGCGGACCTTCGGGCCTCGACGCCCACGGACGCGGCGAAGAAGGTGGTCCCGGACGTCGGGGAGGAGATGGAGCGCGTACGTCAGCTCCAGGGCCGGGGGCTGCGGGCCCTGCGCGGGCTGCTCGACCGGGAGGAGAGGGGGCTCGCGCACGCCCTGGCACGGCCGGTCTTCGTTCATCCGCAGCGGATGGTGGAGACCCGGGAGGACGAGGTGGAGGCCTTGCTGGCGCGCGGCCGGCGCACGCTGGGGCACCTGCTGGACCGGGCCGACTCCGAACTGGCGCACACCCTGGCCCGGGTGGTGGCGCTGTCCCCGGCGGCGACGCTGGAGCGCGGGTACGCGGTGCTCCAGCGGGCGGACGGGCACGTGGTGGGCGCCCCGGGTGAGGTCGCGCCGAGCGACGTGCTGCGGGCGCGGGTGGCGGCGGGCGCGTTCTCGGTGGCGGTCGTGGAAGTCCCGGACGGGACGCAGGAGACGGACGGGGCGCAGGAGGCGGAGGTCGGCGCGGAAGGCGATGGGAGTCCCGGCGGCGACTCCCTCTGAAGCGACACACTGCGGCAACAAATTCGATGTACGACACACATACGATGGGAACGGGAATGACTGACACCGAAACGGCGCTGGGCTACGAGCAGGCCCGCGACGAACTCATCGAGGTCGTCCGCAAGCTGGAGGCGGGCGGAACCTCGCTGGAGGAGTCGCTGGCGCTCTGGGAGCGCGGCGAGGAGCTGGCGAAGGTCTGCCGGCACTGGCTGGAGGGGGCCCGCGCCCGGCTGGACTCGGCGCTGGCCGCACGGGACGCGGGGACGGACGGGAACGCCGCCGACGGGGCGGGCCGGCCCGAGTGATCTCGATCACCCGCACGCCAATTTAGTTGAAACTTCACCTATTTTCGCCCTAGAGTCGGAGACATCGCGCTTCACCTCCGTAAAGAAGAAGGCTTTCCGATGTCTCTCGTTCTCGACGCCGCCGCTCAGGACCTGCTGTTCCGCGAGGCCCGTACCGCCAACACCTTCTCCGACGAGCCGGTGACCGACGAGCAGGTCCAGGCCATCTACGAGCTGGTGAAGTTCGGCCCCACCGCTTTCAACGCCACCCCGCTGCGCGTCACGCTGGTCCGCTCCCCCGAGGCCCGCGAGCGCCTCGTGAAGCACATGGCCCAGGGCAACCAGGCCAAGACCGCCACGGCGCCGCTGGTCGCGATCCTCTCCGCGGACAACGAGTTCCACGAGGAGATCCCGCAGCTGCTGCCGAGCTACCCGCAGGCCAAGGACTTCTTCACCGAGCGCCCGGTCCGCGAGCAGAGCGCGCTGGTCAACGCCTCGCTCCAGGCCGCGTACTTCATAGTCGGCGTCCGCGCCGCCGGTCTGGCCGCCGGTCCGATGACGGGCGTGGACTTCGCCGGTCTCCAGAAGGAGTTCCTGGACGACGACCACACCCCGATCATGGTCGTCAACATCGGCAAGCCGGGCGAGGCCGCCTGGTACCCGCGCAGCCCGCGCCTGGCCTTCGACCAGGTCATCACCACCGTCTGAGCACCGCCGCCCCGCGCACGCGGGCAGCACACCGAAGAGGCCGCCCGCCCCGGAATCCCCGGGGCGGGCGGCCTCTTCGTGTCGACTTCCGCGGCGCGTCCCGCGGTGTTCCCCGCGCCGCCTCCGCGCCGGGTTCCGCGGCGCGTCCTGCGGTGTTCCCCGCGGCGCGTCCTGCTCGGTGTCCTACTTCGCGTCCGGACCCTGCTTGAACTCCAGCGCCCCCGCCATCCGCGCCAGCTGTTCGAAGGAGGCGTTCCCGGTCACGACGGTGACCCAGCCCTGCTCCTGCCGGACGAGCGCGTCGTACTTCTCGCCCTCCCAGCGCTCCCAGGCCCGGTCACCGATCTGCTCGGTGCCCCCGGCCGCCTTGGCGCCCTGGGTGACCTTCGAGAGGTACTTCGGCGAGACGTCGGTGGACTGCTCCACCGCCACGTACTCCTCGTCCGAGGCGAGGAAGCCCAGGTGCCAGGCGTTCGCGTTCTTGCGCTCGTACGTCACCGAGGTCGCCCGCCACTCGGCGGGGAGCCCCACGGGAGCCGCCACCGGGTACGGCGCCGCGCGCCGGGCCGTGAGGGTCTCCACCCGGTAGTCGACCGTGCGCGTCGGATCGGCGTCCTCGTCGTGCGGGACGAAGATGTAGATCCCCGCCACGACCACGCCGATCACCGCCAGCGATCGGAACATGTCCCAGACCGTCTGCTTGCCCTTCATACCTGCCACCGGACCATCGTCCCGCATCCCGCGGGGGCGATCACCGCCGGGGTGGCCGTGTCGGTCGCGCGCACGGGAAAGGGCCGCCCGAGCGCAAGGTGTCCGCTCACGCCAACCCCTTGACCGATATTCCGCTCATACGTGACCCGGCCTGCTCAATATGTCGACGTACCGATAGAGTTCCAGCACCCTCACATCCCGGCCGTCGTCGTACAGAAAGGTGCGCTCCGATGACCGAGCACAACCTGCCGCCCCAGCTCGAAGTCCATCCCGATTCCCCCGACCGCAACCTCGCCCTGGAACTGGTCCGGGTCACCGAGGCCGCAGCCCTGGCCGCCGGCCGGTGGGTCGGCCGCGGCGACAAGATCGGCGCCGACGGCGCCGCCGTCAACGCGATGCGCACCCTGATCTCCACCGTCTCGATGAACGGCGTCGTCGTCATCGGCGAGGGCGAGAAGGACGAAGCCCCCATGCTCTTCAACGGCGAGCGGGTCGGCGACGGCACCGGCGCCGAGGTCGACATCGCCGTGGACCCGATCGACGGGACCACGCTCAACGCCAAGGGCATGCCCAACGCCATCGCCGTGCTGGCCGCCGCCGACCGCGGCACCATGTTCGACCCGTCCGCGGTCTTCTACATGGACAAGCTCGTCACCGGCCCCGAGGCCGCCGACTTCGTCGACATCAACGCCCCCGTCGCGGTGAACATCCGCCGCGTCGCCAAGGCCAAGAGCATCGCCGTCGAGGACGTCACCGTCGTCATCCTGGACCGCCCGCGTCACGAGGGCATCGTCAAGGAGATCCGCGAGACCGGCGCCCGCATCAAGTTCATCTCGGACGGCGACGTCGCGGGCTCGGTCATGGCGGTGCGCGAGGGCACCGGCGTGGACCTGCTCCTCGGCATCGGCGGCACGCCCGAGGGCATCATCTCGGCCTGCGCCATCAAGTGCCTCGGCGGCACCATCCAGGGCAAGCTGTGGCCCAAGGACGACGCCGAGCGCGGTCGTGCCATCGACGCGGGTCACGACCTGGACCGCGTCCTGACCACGACGGACCTGGTGTCCGGCGAGAACGTCTTCTTCGTCGCCACCGGCATCACGGACGGCGAGCTGCTGCGCGGCGTCCACTACCGCTCGGAGACCGCGACGACGTCCTCGCTGGTCATGCGCTCGAAGTCGGGCACCATCCGGCAGATCGATTCCACCCACCGGCTGTCGAAGCTGCGCGCGTACAGCGGCATCGACTTCGACCGCGCCCAGTAGGAGCGGCGCGGAGAGCGGCCGGCCCTGAGGGCGGTACGACGTGAGGGGCGGTCCCGCGTGCGGCGGGTCCGCCCCTTTCGCGTCCGTACGTCGTACCGCGCGCCCGGCCGGGGCCGGGGCGTGGCGGATCGGGCTCAGCCCGCCGCGGCGATGGGCCCGGGCCCGGCGGCGCCGGGCAGCAGTTCGGTGGCGCGCCGCCTGCGCCGACCCAGCACGACCCGCCGCTCGGCGGCGGTGAGACCGCCCCAGACGCCGTAGGGCTCGGGCTGGAGCAGGGCGTGTTCGCGGCAGGCGACCATGACTGGGCAGCGCGCGCAGACCCGCTTGGCGGCCTCTTCGCGGGCGAGCCGGGCCGCGGTGGGTTCCTTCGAGGGGGCGAAGAAGAGTCCCGCCTCGTCCCTGCGGCACACCGCCTCCGCGTGCCAGGGGCCGTCCTCCTCCCGGGCCGGCACCCTCGGCTTCGGCACGGCGGCCGTCCGCGTCGGAAGGCTCTGGACGACGGCTGCCTGCAGGGACTGATGCGGCGGATGCGGCACGGTCTACTCCTGACGACGTATACGCGAGCGAGAGACGATGCACCAGTCCCTACCCGCTGGGCGTGCCCCTATGCCCCACGGGCCGCCGGGCGCGGGGGTTCGACCGAAAACCGAAAAACGACGCAGGCCCGAAACCCCCGTGCGGCCCCCCTGCCCGACGCGCGGGGCACGGGCCGTTCAGCCCTCCTGCCGCTTGCGGAACTTCTGGGCGAGGTCGACCAGTCGGGCCCCGGGCTTGGGGCGGGCCTCGATGTTGCCGAGCAGTGAGAAGCCACGGACGATCACGACCGGCGCCTGCGGATCGGTGGCGCCGCGGGCCTGACCGCTGACCTCGAAGTTGCCGAGGACGCCGCTGCCGTAGCCGCGCAGGGTGACGTTCTCCGGAACGATGATCTCGACGTTGCCGAGCACCGACGTCACGTTTATCTCGGTGATCTGCTGCTCGAAGACGGCCTCGGTCAGGTCGATGTTGATGTCGCCCATGACCGAAACGGCTCGGGTACGGGCACCGGGGCGCCAGCGGCCCTTGCGGGCGGAGGCGCTGCACACGGCGACGACGGTCTCGGTCCAGCCCGATCCGGGGGCGGCCACGGGGGCGGCGCCCGCGGACCCCGGCGCGGCCGGGAGGTCCCGTACGAGCACGTCCAGCTCGCCGACCGTCTTGAAGGCGTAGAGGGAGTCCAGGCGCTCGGAGTGCTCCTCCGCGGTCAGCCGGCCCTCGGCGAGGGCGTCCGAGAGGATCTGCGCGATCCGGTCCCGGTCGGCGTCGGAGGCGCGCAGCTCGGAAGGGGCGGCGGCAGCGGGGGCGGCGGGGTGCTTTTCCAGGTCCACGACGCCAGCATAGCGAGACACGATAGATCGCGATACGACTGAGTGAGCCTTACCTCACAGACGTGGCGCCTCCGGGAGGTCCTACGCTTGATACCGCGCTGCCAAATTGGTCGCCAGCGCCGTCTGCCGATTGAAGGAATGCCCCCAATGCCGGAGTTCGCGTACACCGACCTGCTGCCCCTGGGCGAGGACACCACCCCCTACCGGCTGGTGACCGCCGAGGGCGTGTCCACCTTCGAGGCGGACGGCCGTACGTTCCTCAAGGTCGAGCCGGAGGCGCTGCGCAAGCTCGCCGAAGAGGCGATCCACGACATCCAGCACTTCCTGCGCCCCGCGCACCTCGCGCAGCTGCGTCGCATCATCGACGACCCGGAGGCCAGCGCGAACGACAAGTTCGTCGCGCTGGACCTGCTGAAGAACGCGAACATCGCCGCGGCCGGCGTACTGCCGATGTGCCAGGACACGGGCACCGCGATCGTCATGGGCAAGCGCGGCCAGAACGTGCTCACCGAGGGCGGTGACGAGGCGGCGCTGTCGCGCGGCATCTTCGACGCCTACACGCGCCTGAACCTGCGCTACTCGCAGATGGCCCCGATCACCATGTGGGAGGAGAAGAACACCGGCTCGAACCTGCCCGCGCAGATCGAGCTGTACGCGACCGACGGCGGCGCCTACAAGTTCCTCTTCATGGCCAAGGGCGGCGGCTCGGCCAACAAGTCCTTCCTCTACCAGGAGACGAAGGCGGTCCTCAACGAGGCCTCCATGATGAAGTTCCTGGAGGAGAAGATCCGCTCGCTCGGTACGGCGGCCTGCCCGCCCTACCACCTGGCGATCGTCGTCGGCGGCACCTCCGCCGAGCACGCCCTGAAGACCGCCAAGTACGCCTCCGCGCACTACCTGGACGAACTGCCCCGCGAGGGTTCGCCGCTCGGCCACGGCTTCCGCGACGAGGCCCTGGAGCAGCAGGTCTTCGAGCTGACCCAGAAGATCGGCATCGGCGCCCAGTTCGGCGGCAAGTACTTCTGCCACGACGTGCGCGTGGTGCGCCTGCCGCGCCACGGCGCGTCCCTGCCGGTCGCCATCGCCGTGTCCTGCTCGGCGGACCGCCAGGCCACCGCGAAGATCACCGCGGAGGGCGTCTTCCTGGAGCAGTTGGAGACGGACCCGGCGCGCTTCCTGCCGGAGACCACCGACGAGCACCTGGACGAGGCCGCGGACGTCGTCTCCATCGACCTGAACCAGCCGATGGACGACATCCTGGCGACCCTGACCAAGCACCCGGTCAAGACCCGCCTGAGCCTGACCGGACCGCTGGTCGTGGCGCGCGACATCGCGCACGCCAAGATCAAGGAGCTGCTGGACTCGGGCGCGGGAATGCCGCAGTACCTGAAGGACCACCCGGTGTACTACGCCGGCCCGGCCAAGACCCCCGAGGGCTACGCCTCCGGCTCCTTCGGCCCGACCACGGCCGGCCGCATGGACTCCTACGTCGAGCAGTTCCAGGCGGGGGGCGGTTCAAAGGTCATGCTGGCCAAGGGCAACCGGTCGCAGCAGGTGACGAACGCCTGCGGCACGCACGGCGGCTTCTACCTCGGCTCCATCGGCGGCCCGGCGGCCCGCCTGGCGCAGGACTGCATCAAGAAGGTCGAGGTCCTGGAGTACGAGGAGCTCGGCATGGAGGCGGTCTGGAAGATCGAGGTCGAGGACTTCCCGGCGTTCATCGTCGTGGACGACAAGGGCAACGACTTCTTCCAGAACCCGGCCCCCGAGCCGACGTTCACCCACATCCCGGTCCGCGGCCCGGGTCTCGGCTAGGTCATCCCGTGCCTGCTGCGCGGGGCCGCGGAGCCGCCCCGCGCAGCAGGTCCGCCTCGACCGGGGTGGCGTCGATGCCGGCCGCCCGCGCCTCGCGCAGTTCGGGAAGGGTGAGCCCGTACAGGGCGCGGACCTTGATGAGCGGGACGCCGTCCGGGCCGCCGACGGGGAGGTGGACCGCGCCCTCGGCGGCGAGGATCGCCTCGCGCACCCGGCGCGGTGTCGGGGCCCGGCCCTCGTCGCAGGCCCAGGCTCCGTGCTCGGCACAGAAGTCGCTGCCCTGCCAGTGCAGCCGTCCGTCGACGATCTGCTGCCGGGCAGCGAAACCGCAGGGCTCGTGGTGCCCGCAGGGAAGTGTCACGAAGTGTTCAGCCACGGGTGGAGCATGCCGTCCGGGGGCGGACGGCGCACCGGGATAACGTCGGGGACATGACGCAGCCGTTCCCTTCCACGGTCCGTGACGTGCGGGTCGTCGCCCATCGGGGGGCCTCCCACGAGCACCCCGAGCACACCCTCGCCGCCTACCGGCAGGCCATCGCCGACGGGGCCGACGCCCTGGAGTGCGACGTGCGGCTCAGCGCCGACGGGCGGCTCGTGTGCGTGCACGACCGGCGGGTGGAGCGGACCTCGGACGGGCGCGGGGTCGTGTCGACGATGACGTACGAGGAGCTCGCCGCCCTCGACTTCGGCGGATGGAAGGGCCCGGAGCACCGCGGCGCGCGGGTGCTGCTCTTCGAGGACCTGCTGCGGGAGGTGCTGGCCGCGCCCCGGCGCGTCGGGCTGGCCGTGGAGACCAAGCACCCCACCCGGTCGGGCGGCCGGTTGGAGGCCGAGCTCGTGCGGGTCCTGCGGGCGCACGGCCTCGCGGACGGCTCCGACGGGCGCGTCGAGGTGATGAGCTTCTCCCGCAGCGCCCTGACCCGGATGCACCGGCTGGCGCCCGGACTGCCCGCCGTGTACCTGATGGAGCGCCGGCTGAGGCCCGCGCGGCCCCCGTACGCGACCCACGCGGGACCGGGCATCGACCTGGTGCGCCGGGATCCGGGGCTGGTGGGGCGGCTGAAGGCCAAGGGGCTGGCGGTGCGGGTGTGGACCGTGGACGAGCCCGCGGACGTGGAGCTGTGCGTGCGGCTCGGCGTGGACACCATCATCACCAACCGGCCGCGGGACGTGCGCAAGCTCCTGCGCGACCTGTGAGGCACCCGGCCGGTGTGCGCCGGCCGGGTGTGGGGGGCGGGTGTGGGGATCGGGGGCGGTCGGCGGGTGGGTGGTTACGTGAAGCGCTGGTTCGCGGAGCCGTCGCAGGTCCGCAGGCGCAGTTGCTCGTGCGCGGCCGGGACGGTCAGGCACAGGCCCGTCGCGGCGGCGGGGCGCAGGGTCGAGCCGTCCCGGACGAACTGCTGGTTGGCGCCGCCGTGGCAGTTCCAGAGGATGAGGCCGGTGCCGTTGGTGTAGGAGGCGCCGGGGACGTCGAGGCAGCGGTCGTGGGTCAGTTCGACGCGCAGGGACTTGCGGGCGGTGTCGTACCACCAGCCCTGGTTGCGGCCGCCGTGGCAGTCCCAGCCGACGACCTTGGTGTTGTTGGCGCTGGATCCGCCCGAGGCGTCCAGACAGTTGCCGGTGGCGGCGTTCGTCAACGGCGCGTACAGGTCGTCCCAGGCACCGGCCTGCAGGACGGGTGTGCCGGTGCTCGCCGGATCGGCGCAGGAGGCCTCGCGCAGGCCCGAGTCGTAGAACTGGGTGAGGCAGGACGCGAAGGCGCCGTGGCCCCGGTAGTTGGGGTGGAAGGACTGCCGGGCGGTGTTCTCGTCCCACGGGAAGTGGTCGCCGAGGTCGAGGTACAGGCCGCGGGCCCAGGTGTCCTCCATGCAGACCTCGTGGCCGTGGAAGAGGCGGGAGTTGTCGAGGTAGAGGGCGCCGGAGTCGCGGGCGGCGGCGCGCATGCCCTTCTCGAAGGCGGGGACGGCGTGGTTGCGGCCCCAGGTGGCGTCGGAGTCGTAGCCGGCGCAGCCGCCGGGGAGCTTGCCGGGGAAGTTCGGGTTGTCGCCGAAGTCGGGGCCGATGGGGCTGGGATAGCCCATGACGACGAGCTTGTAGTCGGAGTCGGCGTAGCCGGCGTCGCGCATGACGGTCCGCAGGTCCCCGACGGTCGACTGCACCTTGGGCTTCAGGCCGTCGACGCGGGCCTGCCAGCCCGGGGCGTACTTGGGTTCGCAGGTGCCCTGGATGAGCACCCAGCGGGTGACGCAGTCGGTCATGACGGGGCCGAACTGGAGGTCGTCGTTGGCCCCGGCGACCAGCAGCACCATTTTGATCCTCGTGTTGCGCGCCTTGATCGCCAGGCTGTCGCTCTGGACGAGTTCGTCCGCGTACTGCTTGCTGCCGCCGATCCTGATGTTGCCCGTGTACCCGCCGGAGCAGGCTACGTTGAAGGTCAGGTCGGCCTGGATGCCGGTGCGGTGGATGGCCGCGTCGGGCGAGCGGTGACACTGGTTGTTCGGCGTGTTCGTCGCGGGGTCGTAGGTGCCGACGCCCTCGCCGGAGATCTCGCTGTCGCCGAGCGAGATGAGCCCGGTCCTGCGTTGGGCGGGCGGGCGGATCGCCGGGTCCCCGTAGATCCGGGTGGCCTCGGCGGCCCGGACGGCCTCCAGTTCCGGCGGCAGCGGGGTGATCGCGCCCGCGGTGGTTCCGGTGGCGGCGGGCGCCGCCTGGGCCATGGGGGTGACGGCGGTGACGCCCCCGAGGGCGGCCGCGATCGCCACGACCGAAGCGAAGGTAGATCTGAGCCTGGATCCCGTACGAGCACGTGCCATGAACGCCTCCCCGAAATCGGTGTTACCCACGGTATTTACTGATGGGTAGGGGAGTTGGGAACACTTCGAACAAGACAATTGCTCAACTTTTTCAGGAGGTCACGAACATGACTGAAGATCAGCAAACCGAAGCGTTCCGGATCGAGCACGACTCGATGGGTGACGTACGGGTCCCCCTCCACGCCAAGTGGCGCGCGCAGACCCAGCGCGCCGTGGAGAACTTCCCCCTGTCGGGCCAGCGGCTGGAGCGCGCCCACATCGCGGCCCTGGCCCGGGTCAAGGCGGCGGCAGCCGTGGTGAACGCCCGCCTCGGCGTGCTGGACGCGGACCTCGCGGAGGCCGTCCGGTCCGCCGCCGAGGAGGTCGTGGACGGCCGTTGGGACGAGCACTTCCCGCTCGACGTGTTCCAGACGGGTTCCGGCACCTCGTCCAACATGAACGCCAACGAGGTGATCGCCACCCTCGCCACCGAGCGGCTGGGGCGCGAGGTGCACCCCAACGACCACGTCAACGCCTCGCAGAGCTCCAACGACGTGTTCCCCTCCTCCATCCACATCGCGGCGACCGCCGCCGTCACCGGCGAGCTGATGCCGGCGCTGGAGCACCTGGCCGCCGCGCTGGAGCGCAAGGAGGCCGAATTCGCCGAGGTGGTCAAGGCCGGGCGCACGCACCTGATGGACGCCACCCCGGTCACCCTGGGGCAGGAGTTCGGCGGGTACGCGAGCCAGGTCCGCTACGGCGTCGAGCGGCTGCGGGCGGTCGTCCCCCGGTTGGCCGAGCTCCCGCTGGGCGGCACGGCCGTCGGGACCGGCATCAACACCCCGCCCGGCTTCTCCTCCGCCGTGATCGCCGAGGTCGCCAGGGTCACCCGGCTTCCGCTGACCGAGGCCCGCAACCACTTCGAGGCGCAGGGCGCGCGCGACGCCCTCGTGGAAACCTCCGGAATGCTGCGGACCATCGCCGTATCACTCACCAAGATTTCGAACGACCTCCGCTGGATGGCCTCGGGACCGCGCACAGGATTGGCCGAAATCAATCTCCCGGATCTGCAACCGGGGTCCTCGATCATGCCCGGAAAGGTCAATCCGGTCGTCCCCGAGGCCGTTCTGATGATCGCCGCACAGGTGATGGGGAACGACGCCACGGTCGCCGTGGCAGGTGCCGCCGGCAATTTCGAGCTGAACGTGATGCTTCCGGTGATGGCCCGGAACCTCCTCGAATCGATCCGTCTGCTCAGCAACGGAAGCCGGCTGCTGGCCGACCGCACCGTGGACGGGATCACCGCGAACGCCGAGCGTGCCAGGGAGTACGCGGAGTCCTCGCCCTCCGTGGTGACCCCGCTGAACCGCTGGATCGGCTACGAGGAGGCCGCCAAGGTCGTCAAGAAGGCGCTCGCGGAACGCAGGACGATCAGGGAGGTCGTGCTGGAGTCCGGCTACGTGGAGCGCGGAGACCTCACCCTCGAACAACTCGACGAGGCGCTGGACGTCCTGCGGATGACCCGCCCCTGACCCGACCCCGAGCTGTTACCGGACAGGGGCCGAATCCGGTCGTTTACCGTCCCCGGGCACGTCGGTGACCTGCACCGCAGCCACCGTACGGGCGCCCGCCCTAAGATCTGCGCATGACAGGTACCTTTCGGCCCGGGGACGGCCCGGCGCGGCGCGGCGCGCGCGACGGGACGCGGGACACGCTCTGGACGCCCGGGGAGCAGATCCTCTGGCGCTACCGCGACAACGCCCCCGGGTTGAGCGGCCCGGTCCACATCTGCCGTCCGGTCACCGTCGTCCAGGACACCGACGAACTGCTGGCCGTGTGGATGGCGCCGGGCACCGAGTGCGTCAAGCCGGTGCTCGCCGACGGCTCCCCCGTGCACCAGGAGCCGCTCGCGACCCGCTACACCGCTCCGCGCACCACCGCACGGTCGCGCTGGTTCGGCAGCGGTGTGCTGAAGCTGGCCCGGCCCGGGGAACCGTGGTCGGTGTGGCTGTTCTGGGACCGGGACTGGCGGTTCAAGAACTGGTACGTGAACCTGGAGGAGCCCCGCGTCCGATGGGCCGGCGGGGTCGATTCCGAGGACCACTTCCTCGACATCGCCGTCTACCCGGACCGCAGCTGGAAGTGGCTGGACGAGGACGAGTTCGCGCAGGCACAACGGACCGGTCTGATGGACCCCCACCAGGCCCGGCGGGTCCGGGAGGCGGGTCGCGCGGCGGTCGAGGTGATCGACGCGTGGGGGGCGCCGTTCTCCGGCGGCTGGCCCGACTGGCGGCCCGATCCGAGCTGGGACGTCCCCCCTCTCCCGGAGGACTGGGACCGCACCCCGGCGCATATGACCTCATGAGACCCTTGATGCGCCCCCGGGGTTGAACCGTAGGATCGGCCTCCGCCGGTCGTGCGCGGGGCCGCAGCAAGGTCCCGCGGTCACAAATGACCTGCTAAGACCGGGACTTGACCGAGGGTCAACGCTGAACGAGAGGTAACGAGCGGGACGCGGAATCCGGGGGCTGAGGTGTCCCCGCCGCTGAGCGGGTATACCGCGACTGACCGAGTTGAGTGCAGCGCACATCCAGCGCAAACGGACGGAATTCCACGCGTGACGGAGTACCCCACCTCCCAGGAGGGCCCGCAGCCCGCCGGTGCCTCCGGCGGAGGTTCGGACGAGGCAGGCCACGGCAAGGCCCCGATCGCGGCCGCCGAGGCCGTACGCACGCATGCGCAGGTTCCGGTGTCCGGCCAGGGCGGCGCCGAGGTCCCGCGCCCGCGCGGCACCGCCGCCCCCGGTCCGGGCCCCGGGCAGCCCGCGGAAGCCTCCCGGGGCTCCGGGCACGGCGCGGCGGACGCCGGTTCCGGCGGCGCCCGCACCCGCGACGACGAGGCCGCGCGCAACGCCGGCCGGCGCGACGCGGCGGAGACCGGACCGGGACGCGCCGGGCCGCCCGGCCCCCGCGCCCCCGTCGGAACGGCCCCCCTGCTGCCCTCCGGCGCGCCCGAGGCGCTGTCGGACATCGGCGGCCTCTCCTCCGTCGGCGCGGGATCCACGGGGGCTTCCGGGGCCGGGGAGGTGACGGCGGCGCGCCGCGAGGGCGACCGGCTGCGCTTCGTCGGCGCCGCGACCCGACGGATCGCCCGCGGCATCGACCTGGACGAGATCGTGCTGGGCCTGTGCCGGGCGACGGTTCCGACGTTCTCCGACGCCATCCTCGTCTACCTGCGCGATCCGCTGCCCGTCGGGGACGAGCGGCCCGTCGGGCCCGTCGTCCTCAGGCTCCGGCGGACCGACCGGCTCCGGCCGATCGACGACCTGACCGACAGCGGGGCGGGCGAGCCCGCGGCGACCGCCGGGGCCGCGGGGGCCCCGGGAGGTGCCGGTGAGCTCGATTTCAGTCAGCTGCCGCTCGTCGGGCCGCAGGGTGACCTGCCGGCGGCCGAGCTGTGCGAGATCCGCCCCGGCGGGGCCCTCGCCGAGGTCCTGCGCGGCGTACGGCCCGTCTTCGGGTCGGCCGCCGGGGCCAAGGACGCGCTGCCGGAGCTGCTGGGCTCCGAGCATCCCGTGCCGCGCGGCCGGCGGGCCATCCTGGCCCCGCTCCGGGGCCGCCGACGGGTGATCGGCGCGGCGGTGTTCCTGCGCACGCCCGACCGGGACGCCTTCGAGCAGAACGACCTGCTGGTCGCCGCGCAGCTGGCCACCCACACCGCGCTCGGCATCGACAAGGCGGTGCTGTACGGCCGCGAGGCGTACATCGCCGACGAGCTCCAGCGCACGATGCTGCCCGACAGCCTGCCGCAGCCCACCGGGGTCCGGCTCGCCTCACGGTACCTGCCCGCCGCCGAGACGGCCCGGGTCGGCGGGGACTGGTACGACGCCATACCGCTGCCCGGCAGCCGGGTCGCGCTCGTCGTCGGCGACGTGATGGGCCACTCCATGACCTCCGCCGCGATCATGGGCCAGCTCCGCACCACGGCGCAGACCCTGGCGCAGTTGGACCTGCCGCCCGCGGAGGTCCTGCACCACCTGGACGAGCAGGCCCAGCGGCTGGGCTCCGACCGGATGGCCACCTGCCTCTACGCGGTCTACGACCCGGTCTCGCACCGGATCACCATCGCCAACGCCGGACACCCGCCGCCGGTGCTGCTGCACCTGGGCGGCCGCGCCGAGGTGCTGCGGGTGCCTCCCGGCGCCCCGATCGGCGTGGGCGGCGTGGACTTCGAGGCCGTGGAGCTGGACGCCCCGGCGGGGGCGACCCTCCTGCTGTACACGGACGGGCTGGTGGAGTCCCGACTGCGGGACGTCTGGACCGGCATCGAGCAGCTCCGCGAACGGCTGGCGACCACCGCCCAGCTGACCGGGTTGGACCATCCGCCGCCGCTGGAGGCCCTCTGCGACGACGTGCTGGACATGCTGGGCCCCGGCGACCGGGACGACGACATCGCCCTGCTCGCGGCCCGTTTCGACGGGATCGCGCCCAGCGACGTCGCGTACTGGTTCCTGGACCCGGAGGAGACCGCTCCGGGTCGGGCCCGCAGGTTCGCCCGCCGGGCCCTGACCCGGTGGGGCCTGGAGGACCTCAGCGACTCCCTGGAGCTGCTGGTCAGCGAGGTCGTCACGAACGCCGTCCGGTACGCCGAGCGGCCCGTAACGCTGCGGCTGCTGCGCACGGACGTGCTGCGCTGCGAGGTCGGCGACGACTCCCCGCAGCTGCCCCGGCAGCGGCGGGCCCGGGACACCGACGAGGGCGGGCGCGGTCTGTTCCTGGTCAACCGGCTGGCGCGACGCTGGGGCGCCACCCGTCTGAGCAGCGGAAAGGTGGTCTGGTTCGAGCTCCCGTTGCCGGGTTCGCATGAGCGGCGTTGACTGGGTAGGCGCGGGAGGGTGCCCCTTTCCGGCGTGAGCCGGGGGGCTGCCAGTGATCCCACCGACCCCAGGGGAGACCGCTCGTGACCCAGGACGCGCCGAAGGGCCCGTACACGACGACCAACGCCGGAATCCCGGTGGAGAGCGACGAGCACTCGCTCACCATCGGCCCGGACGGTCCCGTTCTGCTCCAGGACCACTACCTGATCGAGAAGATGGCCCAGTTCAACCGCGAACGGGTTCCCGAACGGGTGGTCCACGCCAAGGGCGCGGGGGCGTACGGCGACTTCCGGGTGACCAACGACGTCAGCCAGTTCACCCGGGCCGACCTCTTCCAGCCGGGGCGGCGCACCCAGGTGCTGGCGCGGTTCTCGACCGTCGCCGGAGAGCAGGGTTCCCCCGACACCTGGCGCGACCCGCGCGGGTTCGCCCTGAAGTTCTACACGGAGCACGGGAACTACGACCTGGTCGGCAACAACACCCCGGTCTTCTTCGTCCGTGACCCCAGCAAGTTCCAGGACTTCATCCGCTCGCAGAAGCGCCGCCCCGACAACGGGCTGCGCGACCACGACATGCAGTGGGACTTCTGGACCCTGTCGCCGGAGTCCGCGCACCAGGTGACGTGGTTGATGGGCGACCGGGGCATCCCCCGGGGCTACCGGCACATGAACGGCTACGGCTCGCACACCTACATGTGGGTCAACGCGGGCGGCCAACGGTTCTGGGTGAAGTACCACTTCCACACCGACCAGGGCATCGAGTTCCTGACGCAGGAGGACGCCGACCGGATCGCGGGTGAGGACCCCGACTTCCACCGGCGGGACCTGTTCGACTCGATCTCGGGCGGCGAGGCGCCGGGCTGGACCCTGAAGGTGCAGGTCATGCCCTTCGAGGACGCCCCGGACTACCGGTTCAACCCGTTCGACCTGACGAAGGTGTGGCCGCACGCGGACTACCCGCTGATCGAGGTCGGGCGGATGACGCTGGACCGCAACCCCGAGGACTACTTCGTCCACATCGAGCAGGCCGCCTTCGAGCCCTCGAACCTGGTGCCGGGCATCGGCCCGTCGCCGGACAAGATGCTGCTCGGCCGACTGTTCTCGTACCCGGACGCGCACCGCTACCGGATCGGGGCGAACTACACGCAGCTGCCGCCGAACCGGCCCCGGTCGCGGGTCGCGTCGTACGCCAAGGACGGCGCGATGCGCCACGAGGCGCCGGCGACGGCCCGCCCGTACGCGCCGAATTCCTACGGCGGCCCGGCGGCCGACCCGGCCCGCTCCGGCGAGCCGGCGGGCTGGGCGGCGGCGGGCGAGATGGTGCGGGCCGCGTACGGCCTGCGCGCCGAGGACGACGACTTCGGGCAGCCGGGCACGCTGGTGCGGCAGGTGATGGACGACGCGGCCCGGGAGCGGCTGGTGTCGAACGTGGCCGGGCACCTGGCGGACGGGGTGAGCGCCCCGGTGCTGGCGCGGGCCCTCCAGTACTGGCGGGCCGTCGACAAGGGCGTGGGCGACCGGATCGCCGCGCGGTTCGAGCAGGCCTGACCCCTGGCGGGCGCAGGGCCCGCCAAGGCGGGTGGAGCGCACACACCACCGCCCCGCAGCGATCACGCTGCGGGGCGGTGGTGCGTGCGGGTACCGCTACCGGTCCCCCTGCCGCTACTGCTCCTCCGGGTTGGGCCGGGGGAAGATGAACGATCTCGTCGGATCGGCCGTCTTCGTCGGGTCGACGGTCTTGGTCGGATCGACGGTCTTCGTCGGGCCGCCGGTCGACTTCGACGGGTCGGGCTTGGTGGTGCTCTGCGACGGGTTCGGCGAGGTCGACGGCCGGCTGGGGCTGGTGCTCGGCGTCGGGCTGGTCGAGGGCGAGGTGGAGGGCGCCGACGGGGACGTGCTGCGGCTCGGCGCGACGGGCACGCCCATCCTCGCCTCGGTCAGCTTGAACTCGCCGGTTTCGACGCCCTTGAGCGCGGCGAGGGTGTACGCCTTCCAGATCTCGGCGGGGAAGCTGGATCCGCCCGCGCGGCCCTTGCCGGCGGTGCCGGTCAGGGTGACCTGCTTGTGCGAGACGGGGTCCTCGCCGAACATCGCGACGATGGTCACCAGTTCCGGGGTGTAGCCCGTGAACCAGGCGGCGACGTTGAGCTCGGCGGTACCGGTCTTGCCCGCGGCCTGGTAGGCGCCGCTGCGCACCGCCTGGCCGGAGCCCTCGGCGACGACTCCGGTGAGCACCTTGGTGACGGTGTCCGCGGTCTGGCGGGTGATGGCCTGGCCGCCGATCGGGTTGACCGGCTGGAACTCGCCGTCCTTGTGCTCGGCCGACTTGATGATGGTCGGGGTGACCTTCTTGCCGTGGTTGTCGAAGGTGGCGTAGACGCCGGCCATCTCGACGGTGTTGGCGCTCATGGTGCCCAGCGACATGGCCGGCTGGTCCTCGTCCCAGCCCTTGCGGTCCACCATGCCGAGCTGCAGCGCCGTCTTCTTCACGTTCTTCGGCTTGGCGTCGACGATCATCTGCGCGTACACCGAGTTGACCGAGGAGTTCGTGGCGTCCTGGACCGTCATCATCGGTTCGCCGTAGTTGATGTCGTCCTGGTTCTGCGGGTTGAACGGGATGTCGCTGCCGACGACCTTGCGCTTGCTGGTGCCGTCGTACAGGGCGTTGGGAGTGATCTCCTTGCCGTCCTGCGTGGTCGCCCCGTTCTCCAGGGCGGAGGCCAGCACGATCGGCTTGAAGGTCGAGCCCGGCTGGTAGTCGGTGCGCAGCGCGTTGCTCGCGGACTTCTCCGTGAGGCCCTGGCCGCCGTACATCGCGACGATCGCGCCGGTCTTGGGGTCGACCGAGGTGGCGCCGGCCTGGACGTTCTGGTCGACGGGGCGTTCCTTGGTGTTCTTGCGGTCGAGCTTGGACTCCAGCTCGTCGTTGACCGCCTTCTCCAGGGCGGCCTGCTTCTTCTTGTCGATGTTGAGCACGATCGTCCAGCCGCCGGCGGCGATGTCGGCGTCGGTGATCTTCTGCTTGTTCAGCTCGACCTCGGCGGCCTGGACCAGGTAGCCCTTCTGGCCCTCCATGCCCGGGCGGGGCTTGGGCTTGATCGGCTCCTGGAACTTCAGGGTCTTGCGCTTGGCCTCGTCCAGCTCGCCCATCTCGACCATGTTGTCGAGGACCGCGTTGAAGCGGATCATGACGAGGTTCTTGCCGTTGGGTCCGGCGGTCGCCCAGTCGTACTGGCTGGGGGCCTGGATGACGGCGGCGAGGTAGGCGCCCTGCTCCAGGGTCAGCTTCTCGGCGTCGACGCCGTAGAAGGCCTGGGCCGCGGCCTGGATGCCGTAGGCGTTGCGGCCGTAGAAGTTGGTGTTGAGGTAACCGGCGAGGATGTCGTCCTTCTCCATCCGCTGGTCGACCTTGAGGGAGATGATCAACTCCCGGACCTTGCGGGTGGGCGACTGGTCCTGCGTCAGGTAGTAGTTCTTGAC
The DNA here is from genome assembly GCF_055595445.1 of Streptomyces sp. NPDC040432. NCBI lineage: Bacteria > Bacillati > Actinomycetota > Actinomycetes > Kitasatosporales > Streptomycetaceae > Streptomyces > Streptomyces sp. NPDC040432. The sequence continues at coordinate 405,872 of NZ_JBVIVP010000002.1, forward strand.
GTACTGCTGGGTGATCGTCGAGCCGCCTGCGGTGCCCTTGCCGCGGAGGGTGTTGAAGAGGCCTCGGCCCACGCCCATCAGGTCGATGCCGCGGTCCTTGTAGAAGGACTTGTTCTCGATCGCGATGAACGCGTTGCGCACGTCCTCCGGGATCTTGTCGATCGGGAGGTTCTCGCGGTTGACCTCGCCGGTGCGGGCCATGACCGAACCGTCGGCGTACTTGTACGTGTTGCTCTGGAGCGTCGCCGTCTTGTTCGGGTCGGTGGGCTCGTTCACGAGGAAGTAGAGCACGACGACCCCGCCTATGCAGAGCAGGATCATCCCGAAGAAGGCGCCGAGGATCTTCTTCCAGGTGAAGAAGCGACGTATGCCGGTTGGTCTGCCGGCGCTGCCATTGGCGCGCCCGCGCGGCGTATTCCGCGCACCGCTGCGCTGCTGCGCTCGTCGCGCTTCTGCTCGGCCCATCGCTCCCGCTCCGCTCGATTACCCCCCCGACGTCAGCTCAGAAAACTAACACCGCAGGCTGTGACAAAGGTCGGTCATCCCTGATCAATACCGGTCAATTCGGACGTGAGAATCAGCACCCACTCCAATGGAACCGACGCTCACGATGCCTGAAGGGTTGCGGACTCCGCAAAAACTGATATCACTTTGATAGACGATCCGGCCCGTTCCGACCGGACGCCGCGCACCAAACGGGGGTATTCCATGACAGCGACAACGGGCACGCGACCGAGCGAGGTACGGGAGTTCACGGCGCGCAGCGTCGGCGGCGGGCTGGCCCTGCTGGGCGGACTGCTGGGGGTGGTCGCGGGGGCGGCGGTGATCGTCCTCGGCGCGAACGCCTCGACCGTCGCCGCCCAGGCCTCCCTGATCCTGCTCGGCATCCTCGCGACCCTCCTCTCGATCGTCGCCATGAGCGGGCTCAACACCGTGGCACCGGGCGAGGCCCGGGTCGTCCAGCTGTTCGGCCGCTACCGGGGCACGATCCGCGCGGACGGGCTGCGCTGGGTCAACCCGCTCACCTCCCGCGAGAAGATCTCCACCCGGGTGCGCAACCACGAGACGGCCGTCCTGAAGGTGAACGACGCCTACGGCAACCCGATCGAGCTGGCGGCGGTCGTGGTGTGGCGCGTCGCCGACACCGCGCGGGCCGTGTTCGAGGTCGAGGACTTCACCGAGTTCGTCGAGACGCAGACCGAGGCCGCCGTCCGGCACATCGCGATCGAGTACCCCTACGACTCCCACGACGAGGGCGGCCTCTCCCTGCGCGGCAACGCGGAGGAGATCACCGAGAAGCTCGCCGTCGAACTCGCGACCCGCGTCGAGGCGGCGGGCGTGCACATCATCGAGTCCCGCTTCACGCACCTCGCGTACGCTCCGGAGATCGCCTCCGCGATGCTCCAGCGCCAGCAGGCCGGGGCCGTCGTGGCGGCTCGCAAGCAGATCGTCGAGGGCGCGGTGGGGATGGTGGAACTCGCCCTCACCCGCCTCGCGGAGGAGGACATCGTGGACCTGGACCCCGAGCGGAAGGCCTCCATGGTGTCGAACCTGATGGTGGTGCTCTGCGGTGACCGCGCGGCCCAGCCCGTCATCAACACGGGCACCCTCTACCAGTGAGCCCCGCAGGCGGCGCCCGTCCCGGCCGCGAGCCGGACGGGGCGGAGCCGGACGGGACGGCGCCGGGGCGGCAGCCGCGGACCGCGAGGCCGGAGCGCAAGCAGGTGCTGCTGCGCCTGGACCCCCAGGTCCACGACGCCCTGGCCCGCTGGGCGGGGGAGGAACTGCGCAGCGCGAACGCGCAGATCGAGTTCCTGCTCCGCAGGGCCCTGTCCGACGCCGGCCGACTGCCGGGCGGGGCCGCCCCGATCAGACCGCGCGGTCGCCCGCGCAACAACCCGGAGCCCTGACGGCCCCACGGCCGGAGCCCCGACGGGTGCACCGCCGGGGCACGGGCCGTCAGTCGGTGGGCCACACCGGAAGCGGGCGCACCGCCCCGCGCAGGGCGCCCGCGATGGCCCGGAACTCCTCCTCCCGGGCCGTTCCGGTACGGATCGCCAGGGCGATCCGCCGCGAGGGGGCGGGCTCGGCGAAGTACCCCGTCGACAGGTGTTCGTTGCGGGCGGTCTCCAGCCGCAGCGCGGTGCGCGGCAGCAGGGTCACCCCCAGTCCCCCGGCGACCAGTTGTACGAGTGTGGACAGTCCGGCCGCGGTCGTGGTGACGTCCGCGCCGACGGTCCGCCCGGCGTCGCGGCAGATGTCCAGGGCCTGGTCCCGCAGGCAGTGCCCCTCGTCGAGCAGCAGCAGCTGGAGCCCGCGCAGCTCCTCGCGGGGGATGTCCCGGCGCCCGGCGAGCGGGTGGTCGCGGGGGGCGAGCAGCACGAAGTCCTCGTCGAACACGGGCAGTTCGGTGACCCCAGGGACACCCAGCGGGACGGCGAGCAGCAGCAGGTCCAGCCGGCCGCCCGAGAGCCCCTCCAGCAGCGTGGCCGTCTGCTCCTCGTGCACCTGGAGGTCCATCCCCGGGTAGCGGCGCTGGAACAGGCCCAGGACGGTCGGCAGCAGGTACGGGGCCACCGTGGGGATCACGCCGAGCCGCAGGACCCCGGTGAAGGGGGCCCGTACCGCCTCGGCCTCCTCCAGCAGCCCGCCCATCGCGTCGAGGACGCCCCGAGCCCGCAGCGCGATCCGCTCGCCGGCCGGGGACAGCAGCACCTTGCGGGTGGTGCGCTCCAGCAGCCGCACCCCGAGGGCCTCCTCCAGCGCGGACACGGCCCCGGACAGTGCGGGCTGACTCATTCCGATCGCCGCGGCGGCGTCCCGGAAGTGCAGGTGCTCCGCCACCGCCGCGAAGGCGCGCAGCTGCGCCAGCGTCGGCTGCTTCGGTCCTCTACTACTGACAGCCACTGATAGGTACCTCCGATCACCCGACACAAGACTAGCTATTTCCGTAATCAATGCAGCTGTGCCAGCATGTGAGATCCGTCCAACCCCTTCGGAAAGCCCCCAAAAGGGTCACTTTCCATTTCGCAAGGAGAGTTCGTGCTCACTGTCGGTGACAAGTTCCCCACCTACGATCTGACCGCCTGCGTCTCGCTCGAAGCGGGCAGCGAGTTCGCTCAGATCGACCACAAGACCTACGAGGGCAAGTGGCGCGTGGTGTTCTTCTGGCCGAAGGACTTCACCTTCGTCTGCCCGACCGAGATCGCCGCCTTCGGCAAGCTGAACGACGAGTTCCTGGACCGCGACGCGCAGATCCTCGGCGTCTCCGGCGACTCCGAGTTCGTCCACCACGCCTGGCGCAAGGACCACGCCGACCTGCGTGACCTGCCCTTCCCGATGCTGGCCGACTCCAAGCACGAGCTGATGCGCGACTGCGGCGTCCAGGGCGCCGACGGCTTCGCGCAGCGCGCCGTCTTCATCGTCGACCAGAACAACGAGATCCAGTTCACGATGGTGACCGCCGGTTCCGTGGGCCGTAACCCCAAGGAGGTCCTGCGGGTCCTCGACGCCCTGCAGACCGACGAGCTGTGCCCCTGCAACTGGACCAAGGGCGAGACCACCCTCGACGCCGGCGCGCTGCTGGCCGGTGAGTGACGGATGTCCCTCGACACCCTGAAGTCGGCCATACCGGACTTCGCCAAGGACCTGAAGCTGAACCTCGGTTCGGTCATCGGCAACCAGGACGCCCTCACGCAGCAGCAGCTGTGGGGCACCGTCCTGTCCTGCGCCATCGCGGCCCGCTCCCCGCGCGTCCTGCGTGAGCTGGAGCCGGAGGCGAAGGCCGCGCTGACCCCGGAGGCGTACGCCGCCGCGAAGTCGGCCGCCGCCATCATGGCGATGAACAACGTCTTCTACCGCACGCGCCACCTGCTCTCCGACCCGGAGTACGGGACGATGCGCGCGGGCCTGCGGATGAACGTCATCGGCAACCCCGGTGTCGAGAAGGTCGACTTCGAGCTGTGGTCGCTCGCGGTCTCCGCGATCAACGGCTGCGGCCAGTGCCTGGACTCGCACGAGCAGGTCCTGCGCAAGGCCGGCGTCGACCGGGAGACGGTCCAGGAGGCCTTCAAGGTCGCCTCGGTGATCCAGGCCGTCGCCGTCACCCTCGACGCGGAGGCGACCCTCGCCGCCGAGTGACCGCCGCCTCACGCGTAGGGGCCCCCGCAGCCTTCCCGGCTGCGGGGGCCCTTTCGTTCACTTCTTGAGCCGGGTCATCAGGGCCCGGGCGTCCTCGATCAGGGCGGCGGCGAGGGCGTCCTCGTCGGGCTGCGCGTCGGGGGCGACGTCGCTCCCCGCGGTGTGCCATTCCAGTGCGATCGTGAAGACCGCGCCCCCGTCGAGGACCTGGATCCGGGGAGCCATGACGTGCCGGAAGAGCAGCGCCCGCTCCCCCAGCCCCGGCACTTCCTGCACCTCGCCGGGTTCGTTCGCCATCCGTGCGTCGAGCCCGGGGCCGGCTCCGAACTCGGTCCCCGGGTCGGTCCGCCCGTGCAGTTCGACGAGCACGTGGCCGAAGTAGCTGATCCTCTCCTCCTCCCAGCCGCTGGAGAAGGAGCAGAACGACCAGTCCAACGCCGGGTTCCGCGTCTGCCGCTTCGGCCCGCGGTCCAGGTCGCCGGCGAACCCGGAGAGGGCCTTCAGCTCGGCGTCCTTGCACAGGTCCTCGGAGTGCCGGTAGGCGAGCGGCGGACCGTCGGCGAATCGATCCTGCACGGCCAGGACCCCCGCCCACACCGCGGAGGCCACCAGCGCCCCGCCCAGGGCCCACCACCACGGCCTGCGGGGTGCCTTCGGCCCGGCTCCGCCCTCGGCCTCCAGGAACCGCGCGACCTCGGCCGGTCGCTCCGAGGTCCAGTTCCCTTCGAGCTCAGGCTCGCTGATCATCCCCGGCCTCCCGTACGGCCACTTCGACCGCGGTCGCGCCGTGCGGCCCGGGGCCGCTCAGGGCCGGGATCCCGCGCTGTTCGCGGGAGTACGCCTTCAGGTAGCCGACCACCGTGTTGGTGACGGCGGCCAACGGTACGGCGACCACCGCTCCGCCGATGCCCGCGACCATCCCGCCGGCGGCCACCGCCAGCACCACCGCGAGCGGGTGGACCCGTACGGCCCGACCGAGGATGAAGGGCTGCAGGACGTGCCCCTCGATCTGCTGCACCGCCAGCACCACGAGGACGACCATCAGGGCGGTGAACGGGCCCTCGGTCACCAGCGCCACGACCACCGCCAGCGCCCCGGAGATCACGGCGCCGACGAGCGGGATGAAGGCGAACAGGAAGATGAACACGGCCAGCGGCACGGCCATCGTCACGTTGAGGAAGTAGAGCCCGAGGCCGATGAAGACGGCGTCGATGAGCGCGACGAGCACGGTGCCGCGCACGTACGCCGTCAGCGTGCGCCAGGCGCGCGGACCGGCGCCCGCGACTCCGGGACGGGCCGCGGCGGGAACCAGGCCCAGGACCCAGGTCCAGATCTTCTTGCCGTCGTAGAGCAGGAAGAGCGTCGAGAACATCGCGAGCAGCATGCCCGTCATGACCTCGACGAGCACCGTCACGCCCTGCAGGCCGGCGGAGGTGATCTCCTCGGTGTTGGTGCCGATGGTCTCGCTGAGGTTCTTCGCGATGTCGTTGATCTGCTTCTCGGTCACGTGGAACGGACTGTCCAGTGCCCAGGTCTTGAGTTCGTTGATGCCTTCGCGAAGCCGGTTCGAGAGGTCGTCGAGGTTGTCCATGACCTGCCAGACGACGAACCAGCCGACCAGTCCGATCACCACGAACCCGAGGATCGCGGTCACGGCGGTGGCCAGTCCGCGCGGCAGCCCCAGCCGGCGGAGGCGGACCACGAACGGCTGGAGCAGGGCGGTCACCAGCATGGCGGCGGCGAAGGCGAGGACGACCAGGCGCACTTCGCTGATCACCCGCATCAGCACCCACAGCAGGCCGGCGAGCAGCAGCAGCCGCCAGCTGGCCTCCGCGGCGACGCGCACCCCCCAGGGGATGACGCTGACCGGGTCGGGCCGCTCCGGAGCCCCGCCCGGGCCCTTACCGGTGCGGGCGGGCGCGGCGCCCGCGTCGGCGGTCACCGCGGGGGCGGGCAGCGGCGGTTCGCCGACGCCCTCGGCCTCGGCCTCGACCTCGGCACGCCGTTCGTCCAGGCGTGCCTCCATCCGGCTGAGCCTGCTCCCGAGCCGGCCGAGCCAGCCTGCCGTCTTCGCCATGTCGTTCCCTTCCCCCCGCCCACCGCGTCGGCGTGCCCCGTGCGGCCGCGCCCCGCACGACCGTACACGCGAGCAGCCCCGCACCGTAGGACGGTGCGGGGCTGCTCGGGGGTCGGGCGGACCCTAGTACCAGTTGTTGGCCTGCCAGAAGCTCCAGGCGCCGCAGGGGCTGCCGTAGCGCTCGTTCATGTAGTTCAGGCCCCACTTGATCTGGGTGGCCGGGTTGGTGCGCCAGTCGGCGCCGGCCGAGGCCATCTTCGTACCGGGGAGCGCCTGGACCAGACCGTAGGCGCCCGAGGAGGCGTTGACGGCCTTGTAGTTCCAGGTGGACTCGTGGTTGATGATGTTGGAGAAGCACTGGAACTGCCCCGCCGGGACCATCTGCTGGGCCATGGCCTTGACCTGGGCGACCGTGTAGGAGCCCTGGACGGGGAAGTCGGCCGAGTCGCGGGACGCGGACCGGCTGGCGATCTCGCCCTCCTCCTCGCGCTCCGCCTTGGCCTTGGCCTCCAGGTCGGCCTTTTCCTTGTCCTTCTTCGCCTTGTCGGCCTTCTCGGCCTCGGCCTTCTTGGACTTGGCGTCCTCGGCGGCCTGGACGCGAGCGGCCTCCTCCGTCGAACGCTTGGCGTCGGTGTCGGCGGCGTGCGCGATGGTGTCGGCCTGCTGCGCGAGGGTGGCGCTCTGGACCTGTGCCTGCTCGTCGACCGGGATTTCAGCGAGGAGGGTCGCGCCGGAGGCGGTCGTTTCGAGGTCATTCGAGGAGGGGTCGCCGGTGGCAACGCCCACGACTGCGCCAACGGTGGTGACCGCGGTGGCCGAAGCCACTGCGAAACCCCGAACCGAGATCCGGTTCACACGGTGTCCTTCCAGCAGCGTCCGCAGTGACCGCGCGGGCGCAAGAGTGCCCTCGACACTGGCCTCCGTGGTGGTGCGGTCACTGGAGGCGCGGGCCCGTGGGCAACTCCCCTGGGGAAGTCGCCGCGTGAAGCTCGGGCGGCATACGGCCAACGGTTCTGGAGTTGTGGTGCTGCGCGTACCTCACGAGAGGTACAGGTGTGCCGTATGCGGGGCCTGACGGGAAACAGACTCTGCCGGACCCCGACGCCGCAGGGCAATTCTGCGTTGCGTGGGAAAGGTCACACCTGGCATGCGGTAGCTGTTTGCGACAAAGGGCTGTGCAGCGCGACGCCGCCCGGCTAGGCTCTGGGCCTTTTGCCGGGCGGCGTCAACTCGTGCTGCGGTTATGGGGCTTTTGGCCCGTTGCGGATCAGAGTGTCTCCAACATCTCGGTGACCAGCGCGGCGATCGGGGAGCGCTCGGAGCGGGTCAGCGTGATGTGCGCGAACAGCGGATGCCCCTTCAGCTTCTCGACGACGGCGACGACTCCGTCGTACCGGCCGACCCTCAGGTTGTCCCGCTGTGCGACGTCATGGGTCAGTACGACCCGGGAGTTGGCGCCGATCCGGGAGAGCACCGTCAGGAGCACGTTGCGTTCCAGGGACTGCGCCTCGTCCACGATCACGAAGGCGTCGTGCAGCGAACGGCCGCGGATGTGCGTGAGCGGCAGGACCTCCAGCATGCCGCGGTTCAGCACTTCCTCGATGACCTCGCGCCCGGCGACGGCCGAGAGGGTGTCGAAGACCGCCTGCGCCCAGGGACTCATCTTCTCGGAGGCGTCACCCGGCAGGTAGCCGAGGTCCTGGCCGCCGACCGCGTACAGCGGCCGGAAGACCATCACCTTCTGGTGTTGCCGCCGTTCCAGTACGGCCTCCAGGCCGGCGCACAGGGCCAGCGCGGACTTTCCGGTGCCGGCCCGGCCGCCCATGGAGAGGATCCCGATCTCCGGATCGAGCAGCAGGTCGAGGGCGATGCGCTGCTCGGCGCTGCGACCGTGCAGCCCGAAGGCCTCGCGGTCGCCCCGTACGAGCTTGACGTTGCCGTCGGCCGTGACCCGGCCCAGTGCCTTGCCGCGCTCCGACTGGAGCACCAGTCCGGTGTGGACGGGCAGCTCGGCCGCCTCCGGGACGTACAGGCGCTCCTCGGAGAAGAGGAGGTCCACCTGTTCGCCGGAGAGGGCGAGCTCGCTCATGCCGGTCCAGCCGCCGTCGGTGATGGCGAGTTCGGCGCGGTACTCCTCCGCGAGCAGGCCCACGGACGAGGCCTTGATGCGCAGGGGAAGATCCTTCGACACGACCGTGACGTCGTAGCCCTCGGCCTGGAGGTTGCGGGCGACCGCGAGGATCCGCGAGTCGTTGTCCCCCAGCCGGAAGCCGGCCGGCAGGACGCCCGGGTCGGAGTGGTTGAGCTCGACGCGCAGGGTGCCGCCCAGATCGCCCAGCGGGATGGGGGCGTCGAGGCGTCCGTACCGGACCCGGAAGTCGTCGAGCAGGCGCAGGGCCTGGCGCGCGAAGTAGCCGAGTTCGGGATGGTGCCTCTTTGCCTCCAGCTCGGTGATCACCACGATCGGGAGCACGACCTCGTGCTCGTCGAAGCGGGAGATCGCGTTGGGGTCTGCCAGCAGGACGCTGGTGTCGAGGACGTAGGTCCGCCTGTCGGGCAGGCGGCGCTTTGTGCTGGTCACCACGGAAGGACGTACCCCCTCGGAAGAGGTCGGGCCATGAAGACCGGACCGGTCAACGGCGCCAATGCGCGGGCCGTGTTCCGGCCCTCCAATCCGACCGTGCGAACCGCACGCGCGTCCTGGTGCAAAGGGCCTCCCGGGCGGACGGCCCTGTGCCGTCCGCTGAGACTCGACACCCGTGGATCGGACGTCGACCTGCCAGGGTTATGCCCTCGAACATGCGCGGCCATGCCATGGCATATGACGGACGCTGGGTGAACCCCTGGTGAAGGCCTTGCGCGGGGGACGAACGGGGGCAGAGGGGATACCGGCGCTCCGAGGGGGCATCGGTCGCCGGAATTCCGGCCCCGGGAAGTCAGCTGCCGTAGCGCCGGTGCCGGGCCGCGTAGTCGCGCAGCGCGCGCAGGAAATCGACCTTGCGGAAGGCCGGCCAGAAGACCTCGCAGAAGTAGTACTCCGAATGCGCGCTCTGCCACAGCATGAAACCGGACAGACGCTGCTCACCGCTGGTGCGGATCACCAGGTCCGGGTCGGGCTGGCCGCGGGTGTAGAGGTGCTCCGAGATGTGGTCGATGTCCAGGATCTCGGCGAGCTCCTCGATGGAGGTGCCCTTCTCGTGGTGCTCCAGCAGCAGGGAGCGGACCGCGTCGGCGATCTCCTGGCGCCCGCCGTAGCCGACGGCGACGTTGACGAGTATCCCGTCGACGTCGTGCGTGGCCTGCTCGGCCTCCTTGAGCACGGACTGCGTCCGCGAGGGCAGGATGTCCAGGTTCCCCACGTGGTGGACGCGCCAGCGGCCGTCCGCCGCGAGGCCCCGGACCGTGTTCTCGATGATGTTCAGCAGCGGGCGGAGCTCGACCTCGGGCCGGTCCAGGTTGTCCGTGGAGAGCATCCACAGGGTGACGACCTCGACGTCCGTCTCGGTGCACCAGCCCAGCATCTCCGAGATCTTGTCGGCCCCGGCCTGGTGGCCCTGCTCCGTCGTGCCTCCGGACGCCTTGGCCCAGCGCCGGTTCCCGTCCAGGATGACGCCGATGTGCTTCGGCGACGCGTCATGGTCGAGGCGGCCTTCCACCCGGCGTGCGTAGAGCCTGTACACCAGGTCGCGCAGCTTCACGATCTTCGAGCCCCTCCGTGCAATGCCCCCGAGCGAATTGCGGTCTCCCCCGAGGCGGCCACATTACTGCGCGGTGGGATGGGGTACCCAACTCGGTCTGTCACAAGTCCGTGATAGGGAGGACATCGTGACTGATACCAATCCCTATCGGGCAGAGCCCTCGCGCTACGACTCCATGGAGTACCGCCGCACCGGCCGCAGCGGCCTCAAGCTCCCCGCCGTCTCCCTCGGCCTCTGGCACAACTTCGGCGACGACGCGTCGCTGGAGAACCAGCGGGCGATCCTGCGCCGGGCCTTCGACCTCGGCGTGACCCACTTCGACCTGGCCAACAATTACGGCCCGCCCCCGGGCTCGGCCGAGCTGAACTTCGGCAAGATCTTCGCGCAGGACTTCGCGGCGCACCGCGAGGAACTGGTGCTCTCCACCAAGGCCGGCTACTTCATGCACGCCGGTCCGTACGGCGAGTGGGGCAGCCGCAAGTACCTGCTCGGCTCGCTCGACGCCTCCCTGAAGCGGATGGGCGTGGACTACGTCGACGTCTTCTACTCGCACCGCTTCGACCCGGAGACCCCGCTGGAGGAGACCATGGGCGCACTCGCGTCCGCGGTCCAGCAGGGCAAGGCGCTGTACGTCGGCGTCTCCTCGTACACCGCGGAGCAGACGGCCGAGGCGGCCCGGATCCTGACGGGCATGGGCGTGCGGCCGCTGATCCACCAGCCCTCGTACTCCATGATCAACCGCTGGACGGAGGAGGACGCGCTGCTGGACACCCTGGAGGAGGCCGGCATGGGCTGCATCTCCTTCGCGCCGCTCGCCCAGGGGCTCCTGACGGGCAAGTACCTGAAGGACATCCCGGCGGGCTCGCGGGCCACCCAGGGCAAGTCCCTGAACCCGGCGCTGCTGTCGGAGGACGTCGTCCGGCGCCTGAACGGTCTGAACGAGATCGCCGCGCGGCGCGGGCAGTCGCTGGCGCAGTTGGCGCTCAAGTGGGTGCTGCGGGACGACCGGATGACCTCGGCCCTGATCGGTGCGTCGAGTGTCCGTCAGTTGGAGGAGAACGTGGCCGCGTTGGCGGCGGCGCCTTTGTCGGAGCAGGAGTTGAAGGAGATCGACTCCTTCGCCGTCTCCACCCCCGGCACCAACATCTGGGCCCAGCGCGGCTGACCTGCGGCGATGACGCACAACTGAGGTGCGGACGCGGAAAACAAAAAACGGGCCGGTCCGTGGGGGGGATACGGACCGGCCCGAGGGGGGGGTTCCACCATAACCCTTCGTAAAGCATGCTGCGTGCATCGGCGCGAAATGATTACGCTCCGAATCCGCCCAGCAGCACTCCGGTGAGCGCTCCGGCCGTCATGAAGGGTCCGAAGGCGAATCCCTGCTTGCGGGTGGCGCGGCCCCTCAGCAGCAGGCCGAGCCCGTACAGGGCGCCGTAGAGGAAGCCCAGGAACGCGCCGACCATCCATACCCCCCACCCGTACCACCCAAGAGCGACCCCCAGCGGGAGCGCCAGCTTGACGTCGCCGAGGCCCATCCCGGCCGGGTTGATCAGGAACAGCACCAGGTACGCGGCCCCGAGTGCGGCCCCGCCCAGCAGCGCGAGCCGCCACGAGCCCGCGGCGCCGGGGAGCAGGGCCGCGCCGCCCAGGAGCGCGGCGGCGGCTCCGGCGAGCGGGAGGGTCAGTACGTCGGGGAGCCGGTGCACGGCGAGGTCGACGAGGGCCAGCAGGACCAGGACGGGTGCGAGGGCGACGTAGACCGCCGCCTCGGGGCGGGGCGCCAAGGCGCCGGCGAGGGCGGCGCAGGCCGCCGCGGTGACGGCGGCGGCCGTGACGGCCCCGCGCCGGGCGGGCCCGTACCGGTGCTGCCGGAGGCCGGCGGGGCGGCAGCGGGCGGGGCCCAGCCAGCCGGGGATCGGATGCCCGTCGGGACAGTGCGCCCGCCAGGACGTCTGCGGCGGCACGGAGAGCCGGTAGGCGGCGCGGGGCAGCAGGAGCCCGGCGGCGGCGCCGTAGGAGGCGGCGAGGATGGCCGCGAGGATGCCCATGCCGCGACCGTAGGCGGTGGCGGCGCGCGGCGGGGAGGGCCCGTCGACCCCATGCCCCCTCACGCCACGGACCCGGCCCCGGCCCCGGCTCCACGCGCGGGCGCCGCCGCCCTGGCCCCGCGGCCCGCGACCCGGCAAGGTGGCCGCATGGGGAAGTGGTCGGACGGATACGGGACGCTGCGGGCCGGGGACGTGACGGTGCCGCTGGAGGTGGCCGCCTCGTACGGGGCGCGCACGCGGGGGCTGCTGGGGCGCGACGGGATCGAGGGGGCCATGCTGCTCGCGCCCGCGGCGAGCGTGCACACCTTCCGGATGCGCTTCCCGATCGACGTGGCGTACCTGGACCGGCGCTTCGGGGTCCTCGCGGTCCGCACCATGGTCCCGGGCCGGCTCGGCCTGCCGCGCCCGCGCGCCCGGTACGTCCTGGAGGCGGAGGCGGGTGCGATGCGACGGTGGGGCGTGGGCGCGGGCTCCCGCGTCGAACTCACCGGGCCCGAAGGGCTCCGCACGGCCCCGCACGACGCCTGAACCGGACCGGGAGAGCTCCGTACGCCCCGTACGGCCGTCCGGCGCGGCCGGGGTCGACGTCCCACCGGGCGGGATCACGGCGACAGGAGCTGGGGCCCCGGGCTCACTGGCGGTAGGTTGGGGCGGTTGAGCTGGGGTGGCAGGGGAGCGGCATGAGCGGCATGACGGAGAACGCGCACATCAAGGCGCTGGAGCAGATCATGCCGGCGACGCACGGCGCCGACGAGGACATCGACTGGCAGGCGGCGGAGGCCGTCTGGGGGACCCGGTTCCCGGCCGATTACGTGGCCTTCATGGGGCGGTTCGGCGCGGGCTCCATCAACGGCGAGGCCAGCGTGCTGCTGCCGTTGCCCAAGCCGGGGTTGCAGTGGGACCCGGCGGAGATGGCCGAGGAGACCGGCAACGCCCGTCAGGTGTGGGAGGTCGAGGGCGGCCGGGCCGCCTTCGACGTGGATCCCGAATCGATCATCGCGTGGGGGGTCACGGGCGGGTCCGACATCCTGTGCTGGCTGACCTCCGACCCCGACCCGGACCGGTGGCCGGTGCTGGTGGTCGGGCGGCACACCGCCGACTCCTTCGCGGTCCACCCGTACGGCATGGCCGAATTCCTGTTGCTGCTGTGCTCCGACGAGTTCGACGTGAGCCCCGTCAGCATCACCTTCTGGGACGCGGGCCATCTGAGCTTCGTGCACTGGCGCAAGGCCCAGCGGCGTTGGCAGGAGGGCCGCAATCCCGAAACGGGCGAGCCCGACCCGTACGCGGGCGAGTTCGCCGACTGATTCCTTCAGGACACCCACAGCCCGTTTCCATGGCCGGAAACGGGCTTTTTGGCATGTCTACGCGCGTCCAATTCCCCAATCCCCTATCGGAAAACACCATCGAGAAATCCACTGTTTGGAGCATTGGACATAACTTCCGACCCAATGGAATCAGCCACCCGGTGGACAGGAGAGAATTCCGGCCAACGGGCCACGGCGGGACACCCCGGCCCCGAGCAACTCATAAGTAATAACGGGACTCAAAAGAAAATCAGGGGAACCCACCGTGCGAAGAAAAACGTTCCGCCCGGCCGCTTCGGCCACCGTGCTCGGCCTCCTGCTACCGCTGACCGGCTGCGGAGGTTCCGACAGCGGTTCGGGGGACGCCGACACGCTGCGCCTGGTCGCCGCCGAATACGGCACCACCCCGGCGACCAGCTCCAAGGCGTTCTGGGAGAAGGCCACCCGCGATTTCACGGCCGCCAACCCGGGCATCAAGGTCGAGGTCCAGCTCCTCCCGTGGGCGGACATCGACCGCGAGGTCACCCGGATGGTGGGGGCCGGCAAGGCTCCCGACATGGCCCTCATGGGTTCGTACTCGGACTTCGCCGCGCAGGGCAAGCTGTACTCCGCCGACGAACTCCTCCCCATCTCGGCGGAGGCGAACTTCCTCCAGCCGCTCGCCGAGGCCGGTTCGGTCGGCAACACCCTCTACGGCCTGCCGTTCGTGGCGAGCAGCCGCCTCCTGTTCTACAACGAGTCCCTTTTCACCAAGGCCGGCATCCAGTCCGCCCCCAGGACGTGGACGGAACTGAAGACCGACGCCAAGGCGCTCAAGGACAAGGGCGTGAAGTACCCGTACGCGATGCCGTTGGGCCCGGAGGAGGCGCACGCGGAGGCGATGATCTGGGAGCTGAGCAACGGCGGCGGGTTCGCCGACAGCAGCGGCAACTACAGCCTGGCCTCCGAGCAGAACGTCGAGACGTTCCGCTGGATCAAGGACAACCTGGTCACCCCGGGGCTGGTCGGCCCGACGCCGCCCGCGCAGCTCAACCGCGCCGACGCCTTCGCCGCGTTCCTGCGGGGCGAGGTCGGCATGGTCAACGGCTACCCGTCGCTGCTGCACGAGGCGAACGCGAAGGGCATCGGCGTCAAGGCCGTGCCCATGCCGGTGTCGGACGACCTGGGATCCGGGGAGAGCACGCCCACGGTGGGCGTGGCGGACTGGATGATGGCGTTCAAGCAGAACGGCAAGCGCGACGAGATCGGCAAGTTCCTGGACTTCATCTACCAGGACAAGACGCTGTCGGAGTTCGCCGGCCGCTACCACCTGCTGCCCTCGACGGTCACGGCCGCGCGCACCCCGGCCGGCGGCGGGCTCGGCTCCACCGACGAGGCCTTCCTGACGGCCCTGCGCGGCGCGCAGCTCTACCCGGTCAACGATCCGTCGTGGGTGACCGTCAGCGACTCCATCAAACGCAACATCGGTCGGGCCGTGGATCCCTCCGGCGACCCGAAGGCCGTGCTCGAAGAGATCGCCGCGAAGGCGAACGAGGCCGGCAAGAAGCGCTGAACGACTCGAAGGAACCGCAGGACCCGCACGACCCGCACGACTCGCACGACCCGAAGGACCCGCACGACCCGAAGGGCCCGAAAGACCCACCGGGGACGGGACCTTCGCCTCCCTGCCCCACCGCATCCCGTGCGGCAGAATGGCTTGCGGCTCTTGATCCAAGGCCGTGGCCCAGTCGCCCGCCGAGCACCCACAAGGTGCGCGGGGCGACCGGCCTCCTCCCTCGGCTCCCCTCCCCCACGGCGAACCCCCCGTCCGGGGCCGCCTCAGCTCCGCCCGTTCTCCGTGGAGAACGCCGTCCGGTACTGGCCGCAGTCGGAGTCCCAGGGCAGCGTGCCCGTGAGCGTTCCGTAGCCCGACCGGGTGAGCGACCATTCCACCGTGTACTCCCCGGTGTCGCAGGCGATCCGCTTGCCCCCCTCGACCCGCCGGCTCCCCGTCGCCGGCTGATCGGTCAGTTCCTGGCGCACCTCGCCGGCCTTGGCGCCCTTCGCGGTGCGCAGTACCGCGTGCACGACGATCGGGTGCTTGCCGTCCTTGGTGGTCAGCGCCTTCTTCAGCAGCTTCGAGTCGGACACCGACCAGGCGAACTCGTACGCGGGCAGCCAGGCCAGCGTCTTCGGGTCGGGGACCTGCCGTTCGTACTCGCGGGCGCCCTCGGGGCCGGGGCCGGTGACCGTCTTGTACTGGACGCCCGGGTGGAACCGGAGTCGGCCCTCCACCTTGTGCATGTCGTCCTTGGTCCACATCGACTTCATGGCCTTCTCGCCGCCGGCCGGGTCCTGGAGGTACGGGCTGCTCGGGGCTGCCGTGGCGGCGCCCTGTCCGACGGCGGGGGCGAGGGCCGCGACGGCGGCGGCGAGGGCGAGGGCTGCGGTACGGGTGCGGTTCATGCCCCGCCCAACGGGGTCCCGCGGCGGGCCGGAACGACGCCCCGGGCGCGTTCACCCGTACGGAGCGGCCGGGGCGCCCGCAGGTGACGAACTCCGGACCGGGCGGGAACACGGCCCTCGCGGGCCTGGTTGGCTGCCGGTGAAGGCGCGGAACCACGCGCCACGAGTACGGGGGAACGTCATGGGCGTCATGGTTGCGACGACGGTGAGCGGCACGGTGGCCGCGGGCTGGGAGCCGGTCCGGGAGGCCTTCGAGGCGTTCGTGGCAGCGGAACCGCACTCCCCCGAAGCCCAGTTGGCGGTACGTCACCACGGCCGGACCGTGGTCGACCTGTGGAGCGGCGAGGACACCGACGGGGACACCCTGAGCGGGGTCTACTCCCTCACCAAGGGCGCCGCCCACCTGGTGATGGCACTGCTGGTGCAGGACGGCGTACTGGACCCGGAGCGCCCGGTGTCCTCGTACTGGCCGGAGTTCACCGGGGACGGCAAGGAGGGGCTGACCCTGCGGCAGCTGGTCGCCCACGGCTCCGGACTGATCGGTGGCGACGGGGGCTTCTCCTACGAGGAGATCGCGGACGACGCCGCCATCGCCGCCCGGTTGGTCGGGCAGAAGCCGTACTGGGAGCCGGGGACGGCGTACGGCTACCACGCGTTCGTCATCGGCGCGCTGATCGGTGAGGTGGTGCGCCGGGTCACGGGGCGGTCCCTCCAGGAGGTCTACGAGGAGCGCGTGCGGGCCCCGTACGGGCTGGACCTGTACATGGGCCTGCCGCAGGAGTCCCGGGGCCGGTGGAAGCCGGTCCTGGAGATGCTGCCGACGCCCGCGCAGGCGGCGGCGCTCGTCGCGGGCGGCCCGCTGCCCGAGGCGATGCGGATCGCGTTCAACGCGAACGGACCGACGCCGATGGACCTGGTGGCGTACGCCAACCATCCGCGGGTGCTGGCCCTGGGCCCGGCCTCGGCCGGCGGCGTCGGCACGGCGCGCGGCGTGGCGGGCCTGTACGCGGCGGCCATCAGCGGGACGGAGGACCGGCCCGCGCTGCTGGATCCCGCGACGGCCGCCGAGGTCGCCCGCCCGCACACGCCGGGCGTGGACCGGGTCACCGCGGAGGTCGACCACTTCGGGTTCGGCTTCGAGCGGCAGCACGCGGTGGGCCCGGAGGCGTTCGGGCACTGCGGCGCGGCGGGCGGTCTGGGCTTCGCCGACCCGGTCACGGGCATCGCGTACGGGTACACCCGCCGCCGCTTCGGCTTCCCGGGCGGCATGGCCCCGGAGAACGGCCCGCTGACGGCGGCGGTGCTGGAGGTCGCGCGGGGGGCGTAGCCCGGGGCGCTTCCCCGGCCCGCCGTGGGCGAAGCGCGCCCGCGCCCCGGCCCGCGCCCGTTCGGGCCGTGGTGGTCGGCGGGGCTCCCGCCCCGGGCGCCCCGGGGCGGAATCACCGGGACCGGTCAGGTGGGGACTCCGGCCCGGCTCAGGACGGCGGCCATCCCGTCCACGGGGAGCGCGGGGTTGGCGCCCGCGGCGGAGGCCAGTTCGTGGACGTGGAGGACCTCGCGGAGGCGGTGGAGCGGCAGCCTCGGGTCACCGGCCGCGGCCCGCCGCGTCCCGAGTTCCGGGTCGTGGCTGAGCCGTTCGACCAGCGCGGGCGTGGCGGCGGGGTCGCGGAGCGCGAGCCTGCGGTGGTCCCCGTCCGGATGGTCCGCGTAGCGGGCGGCGAGACCCTCGCGGGGGAAGCGGGGGTGCGTCTCCGCCATCCACGCGGAGAACGTCCCGCCGAGCCGCCCGTACACCCGCATCATGACGTCCTGCGGGGTGTCGGGGTG
Source organism: Streptomyces sp. NPDC040432 (assembly GCF_055595445.1). Taxonomy (NCBI): domain Bacteria; kingdom Bacillati; phylum Actinomycetota; class Actinomycetes; order Kitasatosporales; family Streptomycetaceae; genus Streptomyces; species Streptomyces sp. NPDC040432. The sequence goes on from NZ_JBVIVP010000002.1 coordinate 423,414, forward strand.
GTGGACGCACAGGTTGGCCTCCACCACGGGGTCCGCGGTGCGTGCGAGGAGGCGCAGCAGGTCGGGCGGCAGGTGCGGGCTCCGGGCGGCGGCGCGTCGGAGCATCAGGTGGGCGGAGGTCGCGGCCCGACGCAGCACGTCGGGGTCGGCGATCCCGTCCTCCACCCATCGCACGCCCCGGCGGTCCAGGGCGCCGACGGCGAAGTCGATCGCCGTGCGCTGCTCCTCCGTCAGTTCGGGCCGGGTGGACACCGCGAGCCGGACGTCCTCGTCGGGGTCGACGGCGAGCCGGTCCACGAGGTCGGGGGGCAGCGACGGGTTCTCGGCGAGGGCGACGAGGTGCGTCCGCCCGGCGACGTACCGTTCGGCGTCGGCGCGGGTGAGGAGCCCGTGGCGCAGTGCCTCGGCGGCGGACCTCGGGTCCCGGAGCAGTTCGGTGGTGACGCGGGCGTCCCCCCGGCACTGCCGCAGTGCCGCGGCCCGTCGCACCCCGGGGTCGGGGTCGGCCGACAGCGCCGACCTCTCGCGCGGTGCCAGGCGCTTCCACGTACGCACCGCGAGCAGGCGTGCCGCCGGGTCGTGGTGGGTGGCCAGTGCGGCCCTGAACGGGTCCGACAGGTGGGGGGAGTCCAGCAGGGCCGACCGTACGGAGGGCTCGGGGTCGTCGAGCAAGCGGGCGCACACGGCGTCCGGGAGCGGTGCGACGGTCGTACGCGGGTCGTGCCACTCGGGCCCGTACGCGAGGGCGGCCCGGACCTTGGCGGACGGATCCTCCACGAGCCGGGCCCGCCGCGCGGGCTCGACCCCGGCGGCGAGCGCGAAGTCGATCCGGACGCGCGGGTCGGGGTGGGCCAGGACCAATGCCACGGCCGCCTCGGGAAGCCCGGCGCGCTGGACGGCCTGGCGGGGCGGACGGTCGACGGGGGCGGGGGCGGGGGCCTCGCCGCCGGTGGCGCTGACGCTGGCGGTGGCGCTGCCGGTGCCCGCGCGCAGCAGGCTGAGCAGGAGCGGTGTCGGCAGCGCCGGATTGCCCGCGACCCCGTCCAGCGCGGTTGAGTGGAACGCGACCATGCTTCCCCTGCCCCCGTGGTGCCGTATCCGTCCACGCACATGATCCCCGGTGGGCGGGGCGGATCCGTGGGGCGGTCGGACCGGGTCAGGCCTGTCCGGTCTCGAATCGGCTGACGCGGCCGTCGGCGGTGACGTCGAAGCGCCAGGCGGTGCGCATCTCGCCCCACGTGTCGTTGCGGTAGTCGACGACGAGGGAGCGGCCGGCGTCGGATTCGGACGCCACGGACATGTGGCCGCCGCAGGAGAAGATCTCCTTGTCGGTCCACTGGCTGACGTCGCGGTCCGAGCCGTCGTCGGACATGGTCGCGTCGGAGGTGAGGACCGCCTGGAAGGCGCTCCGGTCACCGGCGTTGACGGCGGTGACGAAGGCGCGGACGGTGGGGTCGGTGAGCTGGGCCGGGTCGATCACGGAGGGCTCCTGTTCGTGCGTACGGGCCCTCGGGCGGGCCCGCTGTGCGCGACCAGGGAACACCGGGGGCGACGCGGGAGCGCCGACCCTCACCCGTTCGCCGCCGGACGGCGTGTCAGGGGCGCGGCGGACGGGCGGGTGGCCGTCGGAACAGGTGGGGTCGTGCGGTCGTGAGGTCGGGTGCGGTCGTGAGGGCGACCGGTCGTCGGTTCGACCGGCCGTCAGGGCGACCGGTCGTCGGGACGGGTCGTCAGGACGGGTCGGGGGCGGTGCGGACCGGGAAGCCGGTGGGGCGGCCCTGTTCCTTCAACCAGGTCAGCACCTGGTCGAGGGCGTCGACGGTCTGCCGGCGGTCGCCGCCCCCGTCGTGGAAGAGCACCGTCGGACCGTTCCCGATCTCACGCTTCACGGCGGCGACGATGGCGTCCGCGCCCGGCTTGCCGAAGTCCTTGGTGTCGACGTTCCAGCCGAGCGGACGCATCCCGTTGGCCGCGGCGATGCGACGGCTGTCGGGGGTGAAGGCCCCGCCCGGGGCCCGGTAGTACTCGACCTTCGCGCCCGCTCCGGCCGCTTCCTCGATCAGCCTCTTCGCGTCGAGGATCTGTGACTCCTGGTAGGCGACGGGCTTCTTGTCCATCTTCGTGTCGTGGTCCATGGAGTGGTCGCAGAGCCGATGGCCGCCCGCGACGACCTTCTTGACGAGGTCCGGGTGGGCCTTGGCCTGGGGGCCGACCATGCAGAAGGTCGCCCGCACGCCGTGCGCGGCGAGGACGTCGAGGACCTTGGGGGTCCAGCGGGGGTCGGGGCCGTCGTCGATGGTGATGTTGACGGCGTCGCCGCCGCTCTCCGAGGCGTGCGCGATGCTCTCGGGCACGGATCCGGGGGATCCGGGGGATCCGGGGGCCGCCGGCGCGCCGGGGGCGCCGGGGGCCGCGACGGGGTCGGTGCGGTGGCCGTCCGTTCCGACGAGTGCGGTGACTCCCCACACGGTCGCCCCGACGGCTGCGGCCGAGGCCGCGACGGCTATCCGACCCCGGAGACCGAGCTTCTGCGTATGCGTCATGTGTCCACTCCCCGTCCGCCCTTGAAAGGGTTATGTGGGTCATGACGCCTTCGGACTTGATTGGGTTCCACCCAATTGCCCTATAAATTGCAGGTAATAAGGACTTTAGTCCTTCATAGCCACAGATGACACGAGAGTCCCGACGGCCCCCTTCGGCACCGCACCCACATACGAACGGCGGGTCCGGCACGGGAGTTCGTCCCCGTGCCGGACCCGCCGTACCGGTGTCCGTGGTGTGTGGCGCGTCGTGTGTGGCGCGTCGTGTGTGATTCCTGGCGTGTGGTGAGTGCGCGGTGCGTCCCGGGCGGGTCGGCGCGTCAGTGCGCCGGGGAATCCTGAGGGGCCGGACCCGCGCCCCGCAGCGGGACCTCCTTGACGAACCAGGCCGCCACGAAGCCCAGTACGGCGACGCCCGCGCCGAGCAGGAAGGCCGAGTGCGTACCGGCGGCCACCGCGTGCTGATAGGCGTCGCGCACGGCCTCCGGGAGCTTGGCGAGGCTCGCCGCGTCCAGCTGGGCCGAACCCGCCGCGGCGGCGGCCTGCGCACCCTGGCGCTCGACCATGGTGTCGGTGACCTGGGTGGTGAACAGGGAGCCCATCAGGGCGACGCCGAAGGAGCCGCCGAGCGTACGGAAGAGGGTGGCCGAGGACGAGGCCACACCCATGTCCTTCATCTCGACGCTGTTCTGCGCGACCAGCATGGTGATCTGCATCAGGAAACCGAGGCCGGCGCCCAGGACGGCCATGTAGACGCCGGAGACCAGGCGCGAGGTGCCGGCGTCCATCGTCGCGAGCAGGAACAGGCCGACGACCATGAAGGCGCCGCCGACGATCGGGAAGATCTTGTACTTGCCGCTGCTGGTGGTGACCCGGCCCGCGATGAGCGAGACGAGCATCATCGAGAGCAGCATGGGCAGGAGCAGCAGGCCCGAGTTGGTGGCGGAGGCGCCCTGGACCGCCTGCTGGAAGAGCGGGAGGTAGAGCACGCCGCCGAACATCGCGAAGCCGACGAGGAAGCCGATCACGGACATGAGGGCGAAGTTGCGGCTGCGGAAGATGTGCAGCGGCATGATCGGCTCGGCGGCCCTGGTCTCGACGAAGAGGAAGGCGGCGGTCGACGCGATGCCGACGGCGATCAGGCCGAGGACCTCGACGGAACCCCAGGCGTACTCGGTACCGCCCCAGGTGGTGACGAGGACGGTCGAGGTGATGGCGATGGTCAGCAGCCCCGCACCCAAGTAGTCGATCTTGCTCTTGGAGCGCTTCTTGGGCAGGTGCAGCACGGCGGAGACCATGGCGAGGGCCACGGCGCCGAGCGGCAGGTTGATGTAGAAGGACCAGCGCCAGCCCATGTGGTCGGTGATGGTGCCGCCGACCAGCGGACCGCCGATCATGGCGAGGGCCATGACGCCGGCCATCATGCCCTGGTACTTGCCGCGCTCGCGGGGCGGTATCAGGTCACCGATGATCGCCATGACGCCGACCATCAGACCGCCGGCGCCCAGACCCTGGATGGCGCGGAAGCCGATGAGCTGACCCATGTCCTGGGCCATGCCGCTGAGCACGGAGCCGATCAGGAAGATGACGATCGAGGCGAGGAAGGAGCCCTTCCGCCCGTACATGTCGCCGATCTTGCCCCAGATGGGGGTGGAGGCGGCGGTGGCGAGGGTGTAGGCGGTGACCACCCAGGAGAGGTGTTCCAGGCCGCCGAGTTCGCCGACGATGGTCGGCATCGCGGTGCCGATGATCATGTTGTCGAGCATCGCGAGCAGCATCGCGATCATGAGGGCCATGAGGACGACGCGCACGCTGCGCGGCTTCGGTCCCGTTTGCACCTCCTCCACGGGTACGGCCGTCTTGACTGTCTCGCTCATGTCCACTCCCCTGGCACCGACACTTCGTTCCACACGCGCCGGGAACTTACTTGCCGCCCGGCTAGTTCACTACACTGTGGACGGTAGACGTGTCACTAGCCGGTCGTCAAGTAAGTACATGTGTTGTACGTAAGTGTGGGGAGAGCCATGTCCAACAGCTCCAGCAGCGGTCCGCAGCAGCGGCGCGGCAACACGCGCCAGCGCATCCAGGACGTCGCGCTGGAGCTGTTCGCCGAGCAGGGGTACGAGAAGACGTCGCTGCGTGAGATCGCGGAGCGGCTGGAGGTCACGAAGGCGGCGCTGTACTACCACTTCAAGACCAAGGAAGACATCATCATCAGCGTCTTCGACGACTCGACCAGGCCGATCGACGAGCTGATCGAGTGGGCGCAGGAGCAGCCGCCGACGCTGGAGACGAAGCGCGAGGTGCTGCGCCGCTACAGCGAGGCGATGGCGTCGGGCGCGCAGCTGTACCGCTTCATGCAGGAGAACCAGGCGACGATGCGGGAGCTGAGCATCGGCGAAACCGTGAAGCGGCGCCTGTTCACCCTGGTGGAACTGCTGCGCACGGAGGAAGGGCCGCTGACGGACCAGGTCCGCTGCGTGAGCGCCCTGTTCACGCTGCACGCCGGAATGATGTTCCTCCAGCACGTGGAGGGCGACCCGGAGGAGACCCGGCAGGCGGCGCTCCAGGTCGCGACGGACCTGATCACGCAGGCGCACCACGAGGGCGAGTAGCTCCCACCGCGCGTCCCGCCCCCACCCTCCGCCCGCTCCGTGCGTTCGCCGCCGACCGTTCGCACGATCGCGTCACGGGCGGACGCGCGGAACCGGTGGACACGAGAGAGCGACGAGGGCGCACGAGACGGCACCGCACGCACGACGGCAGGAACGAACCGGGCGTGCGTGTCCGATGCGCGCAGGCGGCGCTGCCAAAGCTCCGAATGTCACGGTTCGGCTACTGCCGCACCTTGCGACCCACCCACCCCTAAGGTGACCGAATTCACACCACCTCTGTGGGGGTCTTCATGTCACAACAGTTCCCACCGCCCGGCCAGCAGCCACCGCCCGGCCAGCAGCCACCGCCCGGCTACGGCTACCCGCCGCCGGCCCCGAAAAAATCGTCCGCCGGGAAGATCGTCGGGTTCGGCTGTCTGGGGATCGTCGGATTGGTCGTGGTCATCGGCATCGCGGGCGCGGCCCTGAGCGGCGGGGAGGACGACGGTAGGCCGGCGACGCCGCCGGCCGCCTCGTCGGCTGCTTCGGGGCAGCCGGAGGCCCCGGCCTCCGCGGCGCCGGAGAAGAAGGCGGCGGTGGAGGTGACCGCGAAGAAAACGCCGTTCAAGGCGTCGGTCCTGGCGCAGGGCGACGACTACACGAGCGTCTCGGTCACCGTCACGAACAACTCGTCGAAGTCGATCGACGTCAATCCGCTGTACTTCACGATCACCGACACCGGTGGCGGCAAGCACACGTCGGAGCTCGGTGTCGATGAGGGGCAGATCGGCACGGTCGAGTTGGCACCGGGCGAGAACGTGACGGGCACAGTCACCTCGAAGGGGCAGTTCACCTCGAAGTCCGTGGCTTACACGGATGGGCTGATCGGCAAGGCGATCCGCGCGGACGTGTCCTGACCTGGCCTACTGCTCCCGCCTCCCGCCTCCGGTCGGAGGCGGGGGCAGTCGCGTTCAGGCTGCGCTCACACCGTCCGAGGTTCGCAACGCCCCGCACGGGCCACCCTCCGGGGCACCACCCGCCGGGGCCGGTCCATCCCGGCGCCACTGCCGGCGGCCGACCGGCGGACGCCGCCTGAGCGCCCGTCGCGCTGGGCCCGTTCATCCGAGCCCGGCTACTCGTCCAGGTACCCGGAGGCACCGGCCCGGGGCAGTCCGGCCCAGGTTCGCGTCCCGCCGCCGGGCTCCCGCGACTCCCCGAACCCCCAGGACCCGCCGCAGTCCCGGACGACGGCCGCCATCACCCGCAGCGAGGCCCGCCGACGCGCCTCGCAGTGGGCGGCGAGACGGGGGTGCGGGTGCGGCGCGTGGCCGTCGTAGACGCTGAGCCGCAGGATGTCCTCACGGAACCGCACGGCGAGGTAGAGGTTCCTCCCCGGATCCAACTGCCAGGCAGTGGCGATCAGTTCACCGACGACCTGCTCGGCGCAGGGAACGAGGGGTTCGAGCCGGTAGGCGTACAGGACGGCCCGTACGGCAGCCCGCGCGATCCGAGCGCTGGACGGCGCCCCGGGGACCGTGAGACTGCACGAGAGCGTGTCGAGCGGGGGCGGCTCGCAACCGGCGGACACGACCGGAGGCGGAGGGCAGGACAGGAACGGGCTGGACATCACAGGCTCCCTCAAGTCGGCTTCATCGAATGCGGGTTGGGGATGCGCGGACGGCTGACGCGAAGCAGGGTGTGGCTCGTCACCGCACCGACCCTGACCACCGGGGCATGGCACGGCGATGCACTTCAACTCCCTTGCGTGAGCGTTGCGTCACTAAAGGTAGCGGTGATGGTGGCCATTTAGCCACCTGTATTGAGGAGTTAGCCCACACGTGGCTTCGCCAGGCCGGCACACGGCAGACTGCATCCATGCCGCCACGCACCGCACCGACCGAACGGCAGAAGCGACTTGGCGCCGAGCTGCGCAGAATGCGGCTGGCCGCCGATGTGACGGCCGAGTCCGCCGCCGGCCTACTCGGCGTCGACCGGTCGAAGGTCTCCGCCATCGAGCAGGGCATCCGCGCCATCAGCGAGGAGCGGCTGCGCACCCTGGCCTGCCACTGCGATTGCGTCGACGAGGAGTACGTCGACGCCCTCGCCGCCATGACGCAACCACGCAAGCGCGGTTGGTGGGAGCGCTACCGCGGCTCCCTGTCGGCCCCGGTGCTCGACATCGCCGAATTGGAGGCCCACGCGACCCGCATGCGGTGCGCCCATTCGGTACACATCCCGGGGCTCCTACAGACCAGCGACCACGCCCTGGCCCTGTTCAGGCTCGTCCTCCCCACCCTGCCGGAGCACGAGATCGCCCTCCGACTCGCCCACCGACTGGAGCGCCAGCAGGTACTGGAGGGCGCAGCCGCTCCGGAATACGTGACGGTCATCCATGAAGCCGCCCTCCGCATGCAGTTCGGTGGACGCAAGGTCGCCAAGGCCCAACTGGAGCACCTGGGCAGCGCCTCCGAACGAGACAATGTCGTCCTGCGCGTGCTGACCTTCGATGCGGGCGGATTCCCGGGAGCGGGCCAAACCGTCAACTACCTGGAAAGTGTCGTGCCACGACTCGACACGGTCCAGGTGGACAGCACGCACGGACCCGACTTCCTGCACACGGAAGCCCAACTGGCCAAATACCGGGCCCAGCTGGACTGGATGGAAAAGCTGAGCCTCTCCCCCGAGGCATCGCGAGACTTCATCCACACCGTGGCCCGCCAGCTCTGAAAGGAACCCGATGGCCGACATCACCTGGGAAGAGGCGTTCTGCGGCGAGGGGGCGAGCTGCTACCGGATCGGCATGGACGGGGACGGCCGGAGCTACATCGCCGTCGCGGGGGCGGAATCCGCGCCCCTCACCGACTCGGCGGAGTCGCTGCGCCAACTGATCCGGGACATCAAGGCCGGCAAGGCCGACCACCTCCTCACCGACTGACGCCCGCGCGGCCGGCGGTCCACGCCGCCGCACGAGGGCGCGGCACGCACAGGAAGGATGGTCAGGCGGGCCGACCGAGGCGGCGTTCCGCGGCGGCGATCGGAACGTCGTTGATGCTCGCCTCCCGGCGGCGCATCAGGCCCGCCTCGTCGAACTCCCACTGCTCGTTGCCGTGGCTGCGCCACCACTGACCGGCGACGTCGTGCCACTCGTACTCGAATCGGACGGAGATCCGGTTGCCGGTGTAGGACCACAGCTCCTTGCGGAGCCGGTACTCCAGCTCGCGTTCCCACTTGTCGGCGAGGAAGGCACGGATCTCGTCCCGGCCGGTGAGGAAGCGGTCGCGGTTCCGCCAGACCGAGTCCTCGGTGTAGGCGAGCGCGACCCGTTCCGGATCGCGGCTGTTCCAGGCGTCCTCCGCCGCCTGGACCTTGGCCAGTGCCGACTTCTCGGTGAACGGCGGCAGGGGTGGACGCGTGGCGGCAAGGTCCATGGCAAGGCCTCTCGGGGTCGGGGAACGGATGCGTAGAACGATCGTTCTCACCGTAGAGAACGATCGTTTTCCTCGCAAGCGGATCTGCATTACGCTGCCCGCATGGACTCCCGCCCGAACGACGACGAGGCACGCGACCGGCTGCTGGACGCCGCGGAGGCCCTCTTCTACTCGGAGGGCATCCAGGCCGTCGGCATGGACCGCATCCGCGCCGAGTCCGGCGTCGCGCTCAAGCGGCTGTACCGCATCTTCCCCGCCAAGGAAGCCCTGGTCACGGCCTACCTGGAACGGCGGGACCGACGCTGGATCGCCGGACTGCGCGCAGCGATCGACGCAGCCCCCGATCCGGTCGCGGCGGTCTTCGACTGGCTCGCGGCCTGGTTCTCGGAGCCGGACTTCCGCGGCTGCGCGTTCCTGAACGCCTACGGGGAGCTGGGCTCGGGCCCCGCCGGTGTGCTGGACGTCGTCCACCGCCACAAGGCGGAGCTACGCAGCCTCCTGGCCGGCCTGACCGGCCCGGGCGACCCGCCCGGCCTCGCGGATCAGCTGCTGATCCTGGTCGAGGGCGCGACGGTGGTGGCGGCCCTCGATCCCGGCCCGGCCCCGGCCCGGCAGGCCGCGGCGGCGGCCCGCACCCTCCTGGGCCGGACCGCCGCCACGCACGCCTGACCGAACCCGGCTCGCGCTAGCTCGCGCCGCGCGGGAAGGTGATCTCGACGCGGCGGTTCTTCTTCCGGCCTTCCTCGGTGCTGTTGTCCGCGATGGGGTAATCCTCGCTGTAACCCCGCACATCGAAGGTGACCGAAGGGTTCGTGACGGTCTTGACGAGCTCCGTCTGCACCGCGTCGGCCCGCTGCTTGGACAGCTCCTTGCCGTGCTCGTAGCTGCCCTGGTCGTCGGTGAAGCCGAAGACGCGGACGCGGGTGGCCTTCTGCTGGTTGATCTCGTTGGCGATGGCCTGTATCCGGGCCGCCGCCTGCGCGTTGAAGACCGCACTGTTCTCGGGGAACAGCACCTCGGACTGCAACGCCATCATGACCGTCTGGTTCGTCTCCTGCCGCCGCTGCTCACCTCCGAGGTCCTCGACGACCTCGGCGATGTCGAGCACCTTGATGGGCGCGAGCGTTCCGCCCTGCGGGATCTTGAGCCCGGGAGCGTTGGAGTCGATGGCAACGGGCGCAGCGGCCGACGGTTCGGTTCCGGGCGGCACGGAGGGCTTTGGATCGTCGGCCTGAGCGCTCGTGGCGCCGACGAAGTGAACTCCGGCGATCACAAGACCGACGACGGCTGTCGAGGCGGCTGTGCGGTGGCGTTTTGTCATGGCGTCACCCAGAGATCTTGATGGTTGCCGTGGCGAAAGTAGGAAGGTTGAAATCAACCTCGGTCGTGCCTTGGGGCGGCGTGGGGAACTGCGCGAAGAAGGGGATCGTCTGGCCCGGGTCGATGATGGTCAGACCCGTCGTGCACAGACACCTGCCCTCGGTGTCGCGTAGCACGTAGTACCTCTTCTTCCCGGCCTTGTCGACCAACGTGACGCCGGCGACAGATACCCCACTGCCCTTCAGTTCGTTGCCTCTCCAGGCCGCCGTACTCGTGAAGGCCTGATTTCCGGTGTTCTTCAGCTGCCCACTTACCGTGAGGAAGCCCCCCGCATCCCGGACTGCAGAGTTAATGGCAAGGGTCATTCCGGCTTCGCCGTTGACCGTGGCAATGACTTGAGTAGGCGTTGGACTGGGTACACCAGTGGACGTGGCCGGCTGCGAACCGTTCGCCTTCGGATCGGCGGGCGAAGTCTTCGCACCCTCAGCCGTCTTGTTTCCGTCTCCACCACCACATCCGACCAACGTGAGGGCCAGGACCGTCGCAAGCGCAACGACCGCTCCCCCGCGGACCTTCGCCGTATGCCGAATGCTCATGTGCACTGCTTCCTTGTCTGGTGAATCAATTTCAATCGGTCAGTTTCACGTCGAAAAGCGCTCTCGCCAAGATCCGCCATGGATCCGGCCTGGACGGGTCGAACGTGACCACGGCCCCCTTGCACGCAAAAATGACACGCCCAGGCTTGTCCGGAGGCCCCGCACTTGGACTGGGACTTGGGGAAGGAAGCGCAGTCGGGGCTGGTGGTGGCGCCGATGTCAGCGTGCAGCGCGATCGAATCTCGGCCTTGGCATTGGCTGTCGCATGCACCGCGTCCGTTCCAGGTACGACAGACTTTCCCACGGTTCCGTTCGTCGTCACCCCGACCGTGAAAGCGAGTCCTGATCGCGAGCAGGTAGCCTGCGCGTTGTTCCGGCCGGCGAAATCAACCGCCTTCCCACACCCACCCTCCGGGTCGAACAAATCGCCATTGAGGACGTCCTCCCACTGATCGGGAGTGAGGGTGAGTAGGTCCAGTCCGGGCACAAGATGATCCCTGGCGTCCCGGGCGGCTGCCAGGGCGGCAGCATCGGCAGCGCCCTGGGCATCGCTCCGCTTGACCGAGGCCTGCCCAACGACAAAGAACGCGAGCGCGGCGAAGAGCACCCCCGCCACCAAGACGATGTAGACGGGGAATGCTTGGCCTTCGTCCTTCCGGCCCGGCGAGATCAACTCCCGGCGGTTACCGCGGCGACTGCTGCGGAAATCCGGTTGGTGATGGCCTGACCGATGCCCGTACCCACGATCGCGCCGATGATGACCACGACCACCAGGATGATGCCCAGGTATTCGAATGCCGTCTGGCCCCGGTCCTGGTTCGCGTAGCGCTTGCGGAGTTGGGTGATCGCCGTGTCCGTCCAGGTGTTCAGCCGGACCTTGACCTCTACGGACGCCTTCAGCAGCGAGTTGTGTGACATGGGGGTCCCCTCCCGGGCCGGTGCCACTGTTGATGGGCGGACGGTACGGGGAGTTACGGGTGATAACCAAGGGTCCCGGGGCCCAAATGCGGACCCACTGCGTCCTGCGGCTAGCCATGGCCGGTCACTCCCGGACGGGCGGTTCCCAGCCAGCGGGCTATCGCTTCGCTGCGGGTGGTGGTCCTGAGCTTCGCGAAGATGCGGTTGATGTGGTTCTTGACCGTCTTCTCGCTGATGAAGCACGCGCCGGCGATCTGCTGGTTGTTCATTCCGGACGCGATCAGGTCCATGATCTCAGTCTCCCGCGAACTCAGTCCATAGGGAACGGAGTTGTGCATGCGCTCCGTAGAGGATGCCACATTTCGTTGCGGTTGCGAAGAGCTTCGGAGGTCTGAGAGCAAGGTCGTCGCCGCCGACGTCGAGAAGTGGGCGCGGCCCGCCCGGATGTCGCGGACCGCGCGGATCAGGTCGTCCGCGGTGAACTCGCCGTGCACGAGGTAGCCGCCCGCGCCCAGGAGCAGGGTTTCGCGGATCGTGTCGGCTTCGCGGCTGTGCGTCAGCATCAGGACGGGGGCCAGCGGTACCAGGTGCGGGAGCGCGGAGATGCCGTCGACGCCCGGCATGCGGACGTCCAGCAGGATCACGTCCGGGGTGTGCCGGCGGGTCAGACTCAGGGCCTCCCGGCCGTCGCGGGCCTCGGCCACCACCCGGAGGTCGTCGGTGGCGGCCAGCAGGGCGGCGAGGCCGGCCCGGACGACCGGGTTGTCGTCGGCGATGAGGACGCGGATCGGCATCATGGCTCACCCGCCTCCCAGGAGGGCGCCGAAGTCGACGTCCGCGCCGTAGACGAACCCGCAGACGAGCAGGATCAGTGTGCCCGGCAGCATGAACATGGTGACCGCGAAGGTGGCCTTGGGGACGGCCCGGGCGGCGCGCCGGCGGGCGTTCTGGGCGTCGGTGCGGCGCATGTCCTCGGCGATGGCGATGAGGGTCTCGACGATCGGGGAGCCGAGTTCCTCGCCCTGCTGGAGGGCGGTGACGAACTGGGCGACCTGCTCGGAGTCGTTGCGGCGGCGCAGTTCGTCGAAGGCCTGGCGGCGGCTGACGCCCATGTCCATCTGCTGGAGGGTGATGCGGACCTCGTCGGCCCAGGGGCCCTCGTACTTGTGCGACACGCGTTCCAGTGCCTGCCGGAAGCCGAGACCGGCGCTGACGACGACGGCCAGGACGTCGAGGAAGTCGGGCAGGGTCCGTTCGATGTTGTCGCGGCGGACCCGGATCGCGGACCACAGGCCGGCCTCGATCCAGAACAGGCCGAAGGCGACCATCAGGAGGGCCGGCACCAGTCGGCCGTTCATCAGCATGGCCAGGGCGCCGAGGCCGCCGAGGAATCCGTACACGGCGCGGCGGGCGGCGTAGCGGTCGATGGTCAGGCCGGACGGGTTGCCCGCCATGTCGATCTGGCGGCGTTTGCGGGCGACCTGCTTGGGGCCCATGAGGCGCAGGACCAGCGGGGCCCAGCGGATGCCGAGGCGGTCGACGAGGGAGCCCACGGCGGTGGTGCGGGTGGCGCCGACCTCCAGGGCGAGGGCGAGGTCCGTGGGGAGTTCGACGTCGGCGCGGTAGAGGCGGATGCCGTGGAGGATGCCGAAGACGGCGAGGCCGAGGGCCAGGGCGAGGGCGAGGGGCAGCAGCGCGCTCATGTGGTCGTCCGCCTCACACGTCGATCTTCGAGAGGCGGCGGATGAGGAAGAAGCCGAGGGCGAAGAGGCCGAGGGAGACCAGCACCGCCACCTGCCCGACGAACGCTCCCGTCATCCGGTCGAGGGCGCCGGGCATCATCGCGTTCACCAGGAGCAGCGAGCCCAGGCCGATCGCGGGGACGAGGTAGGCGGTGACGGTGACCTGCGAGAGCTGCGTACGGATCTCCCGGCGGGTCTCCTTTCGCTGTTCCAGGGTGACGGTCAGGTTCCGCAGGCTTCCGACGATGGCGCCGCCCGCCCGCGCCGACAGGACGAGGGTGGAGACGAGGACGACGAGTTCGCGCGACGGCAGCCGGTCGACGATCTCGCCGAGGGCCTCCTCGATGGAGTGGCCGACGGCGAGGCGGTCCGCGACGCGGGAGAGTTCCTCGCCCGCCGGGGCCTCCAACTCCTCGGCCGCCATGCCGATGGCGGTGCGCAGGGCCAGGCCGGCCTGGGTGGCGTTGGCGAGGATGCGGGCGAGTTCGGGGAGTTGGTTGATGAAGCGTTCGGTGCGTCGGGCGCGCTGCCAGTTGAGGAAGGCGTTGGCCGCCCAGATGCCGATCAGGCCGGCGAGGGGGCCGAAGAAGGGTGCCAGGAGCGACGCGGAGACCAGCCAGACGCCGGTGATGGCCATCAGCATGTAGACGAAGAACTCGCCGGGGGTGAGGTCCATGCCGGTGGTGGCCAGCTTCAGTTCGAGGCGGCGTCCGAACCGGGTCGCGCGCAGTCGGCGGTCCACGGCGGGGAAGCGGCGTCGGCGGCCCTTCGGTTCGGGTGCGCCGCTCGCCGAGAGCCGTTCGATGAGGGCGGCGCGCTGGGCGTGCCCGGCGGCGTACGCGTGCACGCCGAGCGACACGAGGAGGCCGGCCAGCAGGGTGGCGCCGAGGGTGAGGAGGACGAGGTTGTTCACAGGACGGTCCGAGAGGTGAGCGGGTCGAACGGTTCGTACCGCTCGTCCGACAGGGCGACCCCGAAGGCCTGGGGAATCGGTTGGCTGTTCATGTAGAGGCGTTCCGCGATCCGGCGGGGCAGCGGGTGGTACGTGAAGTGGCCGTGGACGCGTCCGTCGGCGCCCATGGGCTGGGCGACGTAGCGGCAGACGGTGGTGATGCGGAAGGGTTCGCGGCCGTGGGAATCGAGGATGGAGATCTCCGTGATGCGGCGCGAACCGTCACCGAAGCGGGTCAGCTGGACGATGACGTTGACCGCGCTGTTGATCTGGTCCTGGAGGGCTTCGAAGGGGATCTCCACCTCCGACATGGAGGCGAGGGTCTGCAGGCGCATCAACGCGTCCTGCGAGCTGTTGGCGTGGACGGTGGCGAGGGAGCCGTCGTGGCCGGTGGACATGGCCTGGAGCATGTCGAGGGTCTCGCCGCCGCGGACCTCGCCGACGATGATCCGGTCGGGGCGCATGCGCAGGGAGTTGCGTACGAGGTCGCGGATGGTGATCTGACCCTTGCCCTCCACGTTCGGGGGCCGGGATTCGAGGCGGATGACGTGCGCCTGCTGGAGTTGGAGCTCGGCGGAGTCCTCGATGGTGATGACGCGCTCGCCCTCCGGGATGAGTCCGGAGAGGGCGTTGAGGAGGGTGGTCTTGCCGGTGCCGGTGGCGCCGGAGACGATCACGTTCATCTTCGCCTGGACCAGTCCGGACAGCAGGAGGAGCATCTGCTCGTCGAGGGAGCCGAGGCCGATCATCTCGTGCAGGGTGAAGGCGCGCGGGAAACGGCGGATGGTGAGGGTGGCGCCGGTCAGCGAGAGCGGCGGGATGATGACGTTGACGCGCTCGCCGCTGGGGAGGCGGGCGTCGACCATCGGGTTGGCCTCGTCGACGCGGCGGTTGACGGTGGAGACGATGCGCTCGATGGTCTGCATGAGCTGCTCGTGCGAGGCGAAGCGGAGGGGGAGCTGCTCGACGCGGCCGGCGCGCTCGACGAAGATCTGGTCCGGCCCGTTGACCATGATCTCGGAGATCGAGGCGTCTTCGAGGAGCGGTTCGAGCACGCCGAGGCCGAGGGCCTCGTCGACGACGCGCCGCACGAGTTGGGCCCGCTCGGCGGTGGACAGGACCGGGCCCTCACGGCTGATGATGTGCCCGAGCACGCGCTCCAGGCGCGCGCGGCGCTCGGCGGGCGCGAGCGCGGACATCTCGGCGAGGTCGATCTCCTCCAGCAGCTTGGCCCGGTACGAGGAGACCAGCCGGCCGTCCTCGCGGGGGCTGTGGCGGTCGTCGGGGGTGTTGACCCGGGAGCGCAGGCTCATGGGCGGGCTCCGATCGGGTTCGGGTCGTCGTTGGGCATGACGGCGGTGCTCCGTGCCTGGTGGGGCCCGAGACCGGGGATGATCGAATTGGCGGTGAGGGTGACGGTCACGCTGACCGCGTCCGCCGAGGTGCTCCAGTCGAACGAGGCTCCGGAGGCCAGGCCGCCGCTGATGGCGGCTCGTCCGGCGGCCTCCCCGCGGTCCGGGTTGCGCGCCTCGACGCGGGCGGCGGTTCGGGCGGCGGTACCCGCCTGTTCCTCCGCGTACGCGATCCAGCCCAGTTGGATCGCGCAGAGCGCGACGAACAGCAGGATCGGTACGAAGCCGATGTATTCCAGGGCTACTTGACCCCGGTCGGAGCGGATGCGTGGCCTGTCCACGTCAGTTCGCCTCCTTCTCCGTGGCCGCGCCGCCCGTGCCCGTGATGGTGCCGAAGTTCAGGGCTGGGTGGAACACGGGGATCTTGAGCTTCACCGTCGCCTTGTAGACGTCCCCGGCCGGTCCGCATTGCACTTCCATGGACCACGCGGAGCCGATGTGCTCGCCTGCCGCGGCCTCGCACGAGGCCCCGTCGCCCTTGACCGCCCCCGCCCGTGCCGCCTCGTCGGCCGCGTTGCCGACCAGGCTGAAGGCGTAGCCGATCAGTACGCATTCCCACACCGCCGCCACGAGCAGCAGGATCAGCGGGACCATGCCGACGAACTCGACGGCGACCTGCCCGCGGTCGGAGCCGGTGCGCACGGACCGCCGGGCGGCCATCGGGTCAGCCCTCCCGGCCGCGGCGCAGCCGGGCCACCGGGCCCGACGGGCGGACGGCGAGGGCGTGGCCGGGGCCGGCCTTGGGTTCGTCGGGGACTGCGATCAGGCCCAGTTCGCCGGCCAGGGTCCACAGGGCCTGTTTGACGGTCGAGCGGTTGTCGAGGTCCTGGACGCGGCCCGCGTCGACGACGCCCTGGAGTTCCTTGAAGGCGGCCGGGACGGGGGTGCGGGCGACCCGGGTCTTGGTGATCTTCTCTATGAGGGCGGGCTGGATCTCGGTGTGCTTGCTCCACCGGTTGACGACCACGGTGGTGTCCTCGGCCTTGCGGACCTGGAGCCGCTCCCACATGCGGACCATCCGCTTGGCGGCCCGTACGGAGACGACGTCCGGGGTGGTGACCAGGACCGCCACGTCGGCCATTTCCACGGCGGTGGCGTTGGCGCCGGTCACCTGGGTGCCGCAGTCGACGACGACGAGTTCGTAGCGGGCCCGCAGGGCGGCGATGACGTGGCGGGCGGCGCGGTCGTCGACCTCCTCGCCGCGTTCGCCCTCGGCGGGGGCCAGCAGCAGGGCCAGGCCGGTGCGGTCCTCGTAGACGGCGTCCTGGAGGACGCGCGGGGAGATGTCCTGGATGCCGGCGATGTCGGCGACGGAGCGCCGGAACTGGACGTCGAGGTACGAGCCGACGTCCCCGGCCTGGAGGTCGAGGTCCACGAGGGCGGTGCGGCGGCCGGAGGCGGTCGCGGCGAGGGCGAACTGGACGGCGGTGAAGGTGGTGCCGACGCCGCCCTTGGCGCCGGTGACGGTGACGAGCCGGCCGCCGGGGCCGGTGGGTGCGTCGGCTCCCCGGCCCAGGTGGCGGCGTACGCCGGCGGACCACTGGGCGGCGGCCTGGACGCGGGTGGCGAGTTCCTCGTAGCCCAGCGGCAGTCCGACGAGGCCGCGCGCGCCGGAGTCCATCGCGGCGGAGAACACCCCGGGTCCGGTGTCGGAGGAGAGCAGGACCACGCCGACCGCCGGGAAGCGCAGGGCGACCTCGCGGATGAGTTCCAGGGCGGGGACGGGGCCGATCCGTTCGTGGACGAGAACGACCTCGGGGAGTTCGTCGACGGATTCGGCGGCCATCCGGCCGAGGGTGTCGAGGAGGGACGTGGAATCGGGTACGGGGGCGGCCGGCTCGGCGTCCGGGAGCTGGCTGAGCAGGGCCACGATGGCGCGGGCGGCGTCCGCGTCACCGGCGGCGGGCAGGATACGAGTGGTCATCCGCGCCTCACTTGTCCCCTTCGAGGGTGTACGTGCGGTCGCTCGGGCCGGGTGCCGAGTCGGTGCCGGGGGCCACCAGGGCCAGCCGGACGTGTTCCGCGAAGGATTCGGCGTACGCGACGCGCTGGGTGTCCTTGGTGGTCAGGGCGAAGGTGATCGGCACGGCCTCGGCCGGGCCGGTGCGGTCGCTGTTCTTCTCCAGGGCGGTGAGCTTGCCGACGCCCAGGACGCGGGCGTTGGCGACGATGATGACCGACCGGGACGGGTCGGTGTCCTTGGCACCCTTGAAGGTGGCGAGGATGTTGACCTTCGCGCCGGACGTGATCTTGCCGGCCACGCCCGTCGCCGCGTCGATCATGATGGCGATCTCCTGCTCACCGGGCTGGAGCTGCGGTTTGTCGACGAACATGTCCGTCTGGAGCAGCGATCCCTTCTTCAGGGTGGTGAGCGCGATCTTGCCGTGGAGGGCTCCGAGGTCGGTGACGGCCGTGTCGGACAGCCAGCGCTTCGGGACCGTGACCTCTTCGAACTGGCCCGCACCGAGGGCGCTGTAGGGGGCGATGTCACCCTTGACCCGGTAGGCGACGACCTCGTTCCCGACCTTCGAATTGACGTCGCCGATGACCACGAGGACCCCGCCGAACGCCGCGAGGGCGCACAGGACCGACAGCAGGAGCAGGATGACGCCGCGGCGCTGGCGTGAGTTCATGAGCCGTACTACCTCGCCGTTCTTCGTTCGTTCGGGCCGGTCAGGATCTGGATCTGGAACGGGTGGCCGCTTCGGGCGGCGGCGCCGCGAGGGGCGCGGCGCAGAATCCGCAGCGGTCGCCGATGAGCTCGAAGCCGCACCACCGACACTCCTCGCGGCGTACGGAGGAGACCAGTTGGTAGAGCACGGAGGGGTCGGGGATGGCCGCGGCGAACTCGACGAGCTTGGGGGTGGCCCACCAGCCGGGCGAGTCGGCCGGCAGCGGGTTCTCCATGACTCCCTGCACCTGCCAGGCGGGGGCCAGTTCGGTCGCGACCCAGTCGGAGGACAACTGGCCGCGGGCGAAGGTGAGGTGGGTGGCGAAGCCGGGTCCCGGTGGCAGCACGCCCTCGCGCGCGGCCGCGGTCCCCTGCGGGCCGAGTTTCGCGAGGTGCGGTGTCGGGTGGGCGAGCACGGCGAAGCGGGCGCTCGGTGACCAGGACCGGGCGTGCGCCTTGAGGCCGACGGGGACCCGGTCGAGCTTGGCGACCGTACCGAGCAGTGCGCCCGCGTGGATGTAGTGGGAGAGCAGGCGGGCGGCCGAGGCGAGGACGCCGGGGCTGAAGTCGCAGACGCTGAGCTGGCGCAGCTGACGTACCAGCACGGCCGTGGCCAACGGCGGGAGATCGATGTCGAGGAGCGCGATCCGGTCGGTCTCCAGGATGGCCCGGACGGTGTGCAGTCGGCGCGCGCCGGCCGCCGGCAGCCAGGACGGTACGACGACCACGAGGTGGCCGTGCCGGTCCAGCAGGGCGGTGGTCTCGGCGAGGGAGCCCTCCAGGTCCGCCTCGCCGGGCGGGCGCAGGACGGCGGCGCCCGGGGTGTGCCGGTCAGGGGCCGGCAGTACCAGGTCGGCGCTGGTGACAGCGATGGCGGTCGGCACCCGAATCCCCCCGTTCACCCGGTACACCACGCACGTTCCCGCGGCCTTCGCGCAAGCGCACGTGCTGCGCGACCGCAAACTCCCGACGTGCTTCCCCCTTGCCCCAGCACCATATCCGCGACCTCCCTGGTGGGGCAGGGCCTTGCGGATTCCCGTGCCCTGAGCAGGTGTCACAGGTGGCGGGAAACCCGGACAACCGGGATTCGAGACCCGTCCATTTCAAGCCACTTCGCAAAGACCCTTGACACGAGGATTGGTCTGGACCAACTTGGCTGCGCCGGCACTTGCTTGCGGGGATCCCCCACTCCCCCTCATTCCGCTTGTCCCTTCCTCCCCCCACGGAGCCCACGTGAACCGCATACGTTCCCTCGCCCTGTTGGGCGCGGCCACCCTCGCCGCGGGCGGCCTCACCGCCCTCGCCCCCGGCATCGCCCAGGCGGCCGACGTCAACGTCGTACGCAACGGCGGCTTCGAATCCGGGCTGGCCAACTGGTCCTGTTCCGGTGGCAGCGGCGCCTCCGTCTCCTCCCCGGTCTTCGCCGGGGCGGGCGCGTTGCGGGCGGCCCCGGCGGGCCAGGACAACGCCCGCTGCAGCCAGACCGTCACGGTCAAGCCGAATTCGACGTACACCCTGAGCACCCAGGTCCAGGGCAGTTACGTGTACCTCGGCGCGACCGGCACCGGCACGCAGGACGTCTCCACCTGGACGCCGGGTTCCGGCGCCGGCTGGCAGAAGCTCTCCACGACCTTCTCCACCGGCCCGAACACCACCCAGGTCAGCGTCTGGACCCACGGCTGGTACGGCCAGACCCCGTACGTCATCGACGAGTTCAGCGTCGTCGGCCCCGACGGGGGCGGCGGGACCGACCCCGGCCCGAGCATCCCGGGCGCCCCCGCCGGCACCGCCGTTTCCGGCCAGAGCGCGAGCGCGCTCACCCTTTCGTGGAACGCGGTCGGCGGCGCGGCCGGCTACCACGTCTACCAGGACGGCGTCCGGGTGAAGTCCGTGACGGACGCCTCCGCGCAGATCACCGGGCTCGCCGCGTCGACCTCGTACTCCTTCCAGGTCAGCGCCTACAACGCGGCCGGCGAGGGCGCGAAGTCGGCGCCGGTGACCGGGACGACGACGGGCGGCGGCCCCGGCCCCGGCCCGAACCCCTCGGTCCCCAAGCACGCGCTGACCGGCTACTGGCAGAACTTCAACAACGGCGCGACCGTCCAGAAGCTCTCCGACGTGTCGAACGAGTACGACATCCTCGCCGTCTCCTTCGCCGACGCCACGGCCACGCCCGGCGCCATCACCTTCAACCTCGACTCGGCGGGCCTGAACGGCTACACCGTGCCCCAGTTCAAGGCGGACATCGCCGCGAAGAAGGCGGCCGGCAAGTCGGTCATCCTCTCCATCGGCGGCGAGAAGGGCACGATCTCGGTCAACGACTCCGCCTCGGCGAACAACCTGGCGAACTCGGCCTGGGCGCTGATGCAGGAGTACGGCTTCAACGGCATCGACATCGACCTGGAGAACGGCCTCAACCCGACCTACATGACGCAGGCGCTGCGCGCCCTGTCGGCCAAGGCCGGCCCGTCCATGGTGCTGACGATGGCTCCGCAGACGATCGACATGCAGTCCACGCAGGGCGGCTACTTCAGGACGGCCCTCAACGTGAAGGACATCCTGACCGTCGTCAACATGCAGTACTACAACAGCGGCGCGATGAACGGCTGCGACGGCAAGGTCTACTCGCAGGGTTCGGTGGACTTCCTGACCGCCCTGGCCTGCATCCAGTTGGAGGGCGGGCTCGACGCCTCGCAGGTCGGCATCGGCGTCCCGGCCTCGCCCAGCGGCGCCGGCAGCGGCTACGTGTCGCCGACCATCGTCAACAACGCCCTGGACTGCCTGGCCCGCGGTACGAACTGCGGATCCTTCAAGCCGTCGAAGACCTACCCGGGGCTGCGCGGGGCGATGACCTGGTCGACCAACTGGGACGCCAAGGCGGGTAGCGCCTGGTCCAACGCGGTGGGTCCCAAGGTCCACGCGCTCCCGTAGGCGGTACGAGTGGGGGTGGCCGATTCAGGTCGGCGCACCCGGCAGGCTCTTGACCCGGACATGCCAGGAGAGCACGCTGTGCGCGTC
This sequence comes from Streptomyces sp. NPDC040432, assembly GCF_055595445.1. Classification (NCBI taxonomy): domain Bacteria; kingdom Bacillati; phylum Actinomycetota; class Actinomycetes; order Kitasatosporales; family Streptomycetaceae; genus Streptomyces; species Streptomyces sp. NPDC040432. The sequence goes on from NZ_JBVIVP010000002.1 coordinate 444,605, forward strand.
CGCACGGCTACCCCCACACTCCCGACCCAGGAGAACGCATGCGGCTCCACACCCGCCGGAGGGCCGCCGTCACGGCTGCCCTGCTGGCGCTCGCGCTCGGCGCACCCGCCTACGGCATGAGCGCCACGGCAGCCCCGCCACCCACCCCGTCCACCGCCACCCAGGACGAGGCCATCGTCCAGTACCGGATCCACGGGCCGTCCACCGTCGCCGACCGGACGGCCCTGCTGCGCACCGGAGTGTCGATCGACGAGGTGGACGACCACACCGTGGTCGTCAGCGCCGACACCATGCAGGCCAAGGACCTCCGCAAGCGCGGCTACCAGTTGACCGCGCTGCCCGGTCCCCCGGACCGCTCCGAGCCCGGCATCGCCTCCGGGACCATGGACTTCCCGTCCGCCGACTCGAAGTACCACAACTACGCCGAGGCGACCGCGGAGATCGACCAGCGCATCGCCCAGTACCCCGGGATCATGAGCAAGCGCGTCATCGGGAAGTCGTACCAGGGCCGGGACCTCTTCGCGATCAAGATCAGTGACAACGTCGCCACCGACGAGGCCGAGCCCGAGGTGCTCTTCACCGCGCACCAGCACGCCCGCGAGCACCTCACCGTCGAGATGGCCCTGTACCTGCTGAAGGAGTTCGGCTCCAAGTACGGCACCGAGTCCCGGATCACCAACGCCGTCAACAACCGCGAGATCTGGATCGTGCCGGACCTCAACCCCGACGGCGGCGAGTACGACATCGCCACCGGCTCCTACCGCTCCTGGCGCAAGAACCGGCAGCCGAACTCCGGCTCCTCCTACGTCGGCACGGACCAGAACCGGAACTGGAACTACAAGTGGGGCTGCTGCGGCGGCTCCAGCAGCAGCAAGAGCTCCGAGACCTACCGGGGTCCGGCCGCCGAGTCCGCCCCCGAGGTGAAGGTGGTCTCCGACTTCGTGCGCAGCCGCGTCGTCGGCGGCAAGCAGCAGATCAAGGCCTCGATCGACTTCCACACCTACAGCCAGCTCGTGCTGTGGCCCTTCGGCTGGACGTACAACGACACCGCGCCCGGCCTGACCGCCGACGACCTCGCCGCCTTCAAGAAGGTCGGCACCGGCATGGCGGCCAGCAACGGCTACACGCCCGAGCAGTCGAGCGACCTGTACATCACCGACGGCACGATCGACGACTGGCTGTGGGGCAGCCAGAAGATCTTCGCCTACACCTTCGAGATGTACCCGTCGAGCGCGGGCGGCGGCGGGTTCTACCCGCCCGACGAGGTGATCGACCGCGAGACCTCCCGCAACAAGGAGGCCGTGCTCCAACTCCTGGAGAACGCCGACTGCATGTACCGGTCCATCGGCAAGGAAGCCCAGTACTGCACGTGACGGCCCCGCGGCCGTCCGGCCCGAAGGGGGCGCCCCGCCACCCGGGGGGCGCCCCCTCGGCGCGCTCAGGCCAGGACGGCCAGCGCGTCGATCTCGACCAGCAGCCCGGCCGGCAGGCCCACGTAGACCGTGGTCCGGGCGGCCGGGGCCTCCTTGAGGCCCTGCTCCTCGAAGTAGGCGTTGTAGATCTCGTTCATCTCGGCGAAGTGCGCGGTGTCCGTCAGGTAGACACGGATCATCATCGCGTCGTCCCAGGTCGCCCCGCCCGCCTCCAGCACGGACCGTACGTTCTCCAGCGTCTGCAGGGTCTGCGCGCGCAGCGTCGGCCCGGCCGGCGTCGGCGCCTGCCCCGCCACGGCGGGCAGGAAGCCGACCTGACCGGCGACCTGCAGGATGTTGCCCTTGCGCACGCCGTGCGAGAACCTCGCGGGCGGCGCGGTGTGGGTGTCGGGGGTGATGGCGGTCTTCTCGGTCACGGGGCGTCCTCGCTGGGTTCGGAGCCGGAGTACTCCCGGCTGATGGTGTCGGCGGTACGGCGTACCAGGGGCAGCAGTTCGAGCAGTTCGTCGGGGCCGGCGACAACACCGGGAGCCGAGACGGACATCGCGGCGACGACCCGCCCGCCCGGGCCGCGCACGGGCGCACCCACGCAGTTGAGCGCCTCCTCGTGACCCCCCAGGTCGGCGGCCCAGCCCTGCCTGCGCACGAGGGCCAACTCGGTCAGGAAGGCGTCCGCGTCCGGGGTCGAGCGGGCGGTGTATCGGGGGTATTCGATGCGCGCGGCCAGGCTCCGCCGGTCGGCCTCCGGCAGGTCGGCGAGGATCACCTTCGCGACGGCGGCCACGGTCAGCGGGACGGGCCGGCCGATGCGGGAGTACATCCGCACCGGGTAGCGACTGTCGACCTTGTCGATGTAGACGACCTCGTCGTCCTGGTGCAGTGCCAGGTGGACGGTGTGCCCCGTGAGCCGGTTCAGCTCGACCAGGTGCGGGTGCGCGACCTCGCGCACGTCCAGGTTCTCCACCGCCTCCGCGGCCAGCGCGAACAGACCGGCGCCGAGCCGGTAGCGGCCGTCCGGCTGCCGGTACACGAAGCCGTGCGCGTGCAGGGTCCGCAGCAGCCGCAGCGCGGTGCTCTTGTGCACGCCGAGCCCGTCGGCGACGTCACCGAGCCCGGCGGGACCCTTCGCGAGCGCGGGCAGGATCTGCAGCGCGCGCTCCACCGACTGGCTCACGCCGTGTCCCCTCGTCCGTCCGTACGTCCGCCCGCGCGGCGGCTGGTCCGGCGCCGCACCGGGCTCCGCCCGTTGACCCGCCGTCATGCGGGATGTTAGACAGCATGCAGCGGCATACGCAACGACCGTTGCGGTACGCGCAACACGCCCGGGAGGCACCCGCACATGCCCAGCGACCCCGTCCAGGCCCTCTCCGACGAACCGGTCGACCACCGGTTCAAGGGCCTCCCCCCGGACGCCGAGCACGCCGGCCTGACCGTCGGCGCCCTCGCCGCCCAGGCCCGCGACCTGTTCACGGGCGGGTTCACCACGCCCGTGCTCACCCTCGACGCGGACGCGCTGGAACACAACCTCACCGCACTCGGGGAATACTCGAAGCGCCACCGGCTCGCCTTCGCCCCGCACGGCAAGACCTGCATGTCCCCGCAGCTCTTCCGGCGCCAGCTGGAACACGGCGCGTGGGGCATCACCGCCGCCGTCCCCCACCAGGCGCGCGTCTACCGCGCCTTCGGCATCGACCGGATCTTCCTCGCCAACGAGCTCGTCGACCCCGCCGCCCTGCGCTGGGTCGCCGCCGAACTCACCGCCGACCCCGACTTCCGGTTCGTCTGCTACGTCGACTCCGTACGCGGCGTCCACCTCATGGACCGGGCCCTGGCCGGGCAGCCCGCCGTCATCGACGTCGTCGTCGAGCTCGGCGCCGGCGAGGGCGCCCGCACCGGCGCCCGCACCGACGAGGACTGTCGGGCCGTCGCCGACGCCGTCGCCGCCACCGACACCCTGCGCCTCGTCGGCGTCGCCGGCTACGAGGCCGAGGTACCCGGCGCCGACCCCTCGACCGTCGACGCCTACCTGCGCCGGCTGACCGCTCTCGCCGTCGAGTTCGACAAGGCGGGGCGGTACTCCCCCGACGTGCCGGAGATCGTCGTCAGCGCCGGCGGCTCCGCCTGGTTCGACTCCGTCGCCGACGTCTTCGGCGCACTCCCCGAGCTCTCCCGGCCGACCCTGAGGCTGCTGCGCTCCGGGGCGTACGTCTCCCACGACCACGGCTGGTACGGCCGGCTGACCCCCTTCAACCGGATCCCGCGGGAGGGCGGGCTGCGACCCGCCTTCCGGCTGTGGACCCAGGTCGTCTCCCGGCCCTCGCCCACCCAGGCCTTCGTCAACGCCGGCAAGCGCGACGTCGCCTACGACCTCGGGCTGCCCGAGGCCGAACTGGTCCGCGACGCCCTCACCGGCGAGGAGCGGCCCGCGACCGGGGTCCGCGTCGTCAAGCTGTCGGACCAGCACGCCTGGCTGGAGACCGACTCGGCCGAGGACGTACAGGTCGGCGACTGGGTGGCGCTCGGCATGTCCCACCCCTGCACGATCTTCGAGAAGTGGCCGCTGATCCCGGTCGTCGGGGCGGACGGCACGGTCACCGACTACGTCCGCACCTTCTTCTAGGCGCCGGCCGTGGACCTGGTCATCCGCGGGGCCCGCGTCGCCGACGGCACGGGCGGGCCCTCGTACACCGCCGACGTCGCCGTGCACGAGGGCCGCATCACCGGGATCGGTCGGATCCCCGGCGGCGGCCGGCACACCCTCGACGCCCACGGCCTCGTCCTGGCCCCCGGCTTCATCGACATGCACGCCCACAGCGACCTCGCGCTGCTCCGCGACCCGGACCACGGCGCGAAGGCCGCGCAGGGCGTCACCCTCGAAGTCCTCGGCCAGGACGGCCTGTCGTACGCGCCGGTCGACGACCGCACCCTCGACGGGGTGCGGGCCGCCATCGCCGGCTGGAACGGCCCCGGCGACGACGTCGACTTCGACTGGCGCACCGTCGGCGGCTACCTCGACCGTCTCGACCGGGCCCACGGCGGACGGGGCATCGCCGTCAACGCCGCCTACCTCGTCCCCCAGGGCACCGTCCGCGCGTACGCCGTCGGCTGGGACGACCGGCCCGCGACGCCCGCCGAGCTGGACCGGATGCGCCGGCTCGTCGGCGAGGGCCTCGAACAGGGCGCCGTCGGCATGTCCTCCGGGCTGACCTACACCCCCGGGATGTACGCCTCCGGGTCCGAACTCACCGAACTGTGCGCGGTCGTGGCCCGCTACGGCGGCTACTACTGCCCCCACCACCGCAGTTACGGCCACGGCGCCCTCACCGCCTACGCCGAGATGGTGGAGCTGACCCGGCGGGCCGGCTGCGCCCTGCACCTCGCGCACGCCACCATGAACTTCGGCGAGAACGAGGGACGGGCCCCCGAACTCCTCGCCCTGCTGGACGCGGCGCTCGACGCGGGCGCCGACATCACCCTCGACACCTATCCGTACACGCCCGGCTGCACCACCCTCGTCGCCCTGCTGCCCGGTTGGGCCAACGAGGGCGGCCCGCAGGCCGTCCTGGCCCGCCTGCGCGACGACACCGGAGCCGAACGGATCCGGCACGCCCTGGAGGTCGAGGGCTCCGACGGCTGCCACGGCGTTCCCGTCGACTGGTCGACGATCGAGATCTCCGGCGTCGGCGACCCCGCCCTCGCCCACCACGTCGGCACCCGCCTCGACGGCTGGGAGACCGCCCGCGGGCTGCTGCTCGACGACCGGCTCGCACCGACCGTCCTCCAACACGTCGGCCACGAGGACAACGTCCGCGCGATCATGCGGCACCGCGTCCACACCGGCGGCTCCGACGGCATCCTCCAGGGCGCCAAACCCCACCCCCGTGCCTACGGGACCTTCCCGCACTACCTCGGCCGGTACGTCCGCGAGCTCGGCGTGCTCGGCCTGGAGGAGTGCGTGGCCCACCTCTCCGGGCGTCCGGCGGCCCGCCTGCGACTGCCCGACCGGGGCCTGGTCCGTGTCGGCCACCGGGCGGACCTGGTGCTGTTCGATCCGGAGACGGTCGCCGCCGGCTCCACCTTCGAGCAGCCGCGGACACTGCCGACCGGCATCCCCCACGTGCTGATCGACGGGCGCTTCGTCATCCGGGACGGGCGCCGGACGGACGTCCTGGCCGGGCGCGCCGTGCGCCGGACGACGCCTCCCGCCTGACACCTACGATGGCGCCATGGTCGCCTTCGTCCTCGCCGCCCTGCTGTTCGTCGCCTTCGGCATAAGCGCCCGGAGGGACCGCCGGCGCTTCCGCAACGCCGTCCTGCTCGGTCTGACCGGCGTGGCGCTCTCCTTCGCCGTGCTGCTGCAAGTCGCGGCGCTGCCCGGCTGGGTGGCGGTCGCCGCCCTGCTGCTCGTCCTCACCGTGCCCACCTTCGGTCTGGTGGCCGCCGGGGTCTTCCTCATCGGCAACGGCGTGACGATGGTCCGCAAGGAGGGCACGCGGCTGCCGAACCTGCTGTCCCTGCTCGCCGGTCTCGGGATCTTCGCGATGATCGCGCTGCTGGTCTCCGTCGGCGTCTCCGATTCGGCGGCCCTCACCGGGGCGGTCGCCACCCTCGCCCTGGTCGTCGGGTACGTCTCGTTCGTGTTCCTGTCCTTCATCGGGTACGCGTTCCTCTACGGCCGGATCAAGGTGCGCGGCGACGTCGACCACGTGGTGATGCTCGGTTCGGGCCTGATCGGCGGGGACCGGGTGCCGCCGTTGCTGGCCTCGCGCCTGCGCAAGGGGCAGCAGATCCACGACGCCCAGGTGGCGCGGGGCGGCAGGCCGCCGGTGCTGCTGGTGTCGGGCGGCAAGGGGTCCGACGAGAGGGTGTCCGAGGCCCGTGCGATGGCGGACTGGCTGATCGCGCAGGGCGCGCCGGCCGAGCACGTACGGCTGGAGGACCGGTCACGCACGACCGAGGAGAACATGCTGTTCAGCCGGGAGATCATGGAGGCGGACGTGCCGGGCTACCGGTGCGTCGTGGTCACCAACAACTTCCACGCCTTCCGCGCCGCGATGATGGCCCGCAAGGCCGGGGTGAACGGCCAGGTCGTGGGTTCGCCGACCGCCCGCTACTTCCTGCCGACCGCCACCCTGCGCGAGTTCGTCGCGGTGTTCTGGGAGCACCGCAGGGTGAACCTGGCCATCTGCGGGGCCCTGACCGCCTTCGGCGCGGTGGTCTCGGTCGCGGCGCTGCTGACGTTCTGACGTCTGGCGTTCTGACGTTCTGACGGAGGGGCCGACGGACGGGGCCGACGGACGGACGGGCCGGTCGACGGACGGCCCGCCCGCGACGGCGGGGGCGCCGTGACTCCCCCTCAGCAGTCACGGCGCCCCCTGTTCACGCGGCTCGCGCGGCGGCTACAGCCGTTGCCACAGCGCCGGGACCGCCGGCGGCTCCCAACCCATCTGCGCCTGGTGGCCCTGGAGGCAGCGGTACGTCGCGCCGCCGTAGGTGACGGTGGCGCCGGTGGCGTAGACCCCACCGGCCTTCCAGGTGCCGCCGGGCTCGGGGTCACCGGGGCCGGGGCCGGGGCCCGGGTCGGTGCCGGTGGTCTTCAGCGTGAGCCCGTACGCGGACAGGATCGGGTTCAGCGGCTGGAAGAAGGTGGTCCCGCCGCTGGAGCAGTTGCCGGAGCCGCCCGAGGTGACGCCCTGGGCCTGGCTGCCGGAGATGTAGGAGCCGCCGGAGTCGCCGGGCTCGGCGCAGACCGTCGTCCGGGTCACGCCCGAGATGGTGCCCTCCGGGTAGGTGACGCTCGTGTTGTGCTGCTGGACCGTCCCGCAGTGCCAGCCGGTGGTGGAGCCGGAGCGGCACACGGAGGAGCCGACGGGTTGCAGCACGGAGCCGGTGACCTGGACGTTCGCGCCGCCGCTGCCCTTGACGAACGGGGTCGCGGTCCAGTTGGTGTTCGCGGCGACCCAGGCCATGTCGTTGCCGGGGAAGACGGACGCCTGGAAGGAACCCTGCGCGACCTGGTTGAAGCCGCTGGTGGTGGTGCCGGCCCGGCCGCAGTGGCCCGCCGTCGCGAAGCCCTGGGTGGTGCCCTTGGTGACGGGGAAGCCGACCGAGCAGCGTCCGCTGCCGTTCATGTAGTACGCGTCCCCGCCCCGCAGGTCGTACAGCGGCCGGGGGGCCTCGGCGGTACGGACGACCGTGGCCAGGGCGGAGTCGGTCCCGGTGGCGGCGAGCAGCCGGGCGGCGGCGCCCGGCCGGGTCTCCTCGATGACCAGGGCGTTGGCCCGGACGTCGACGTAGCGGACCGGCGTCTCGGCGGTGGCGGCCCGGTCCAGGGCGGCCTTCGCCGCGTCCAGGTCGGCCGACGAACGGCCGACGAGCTTCGCCCGGGCGCCGGCCGCGCGTATCGCGGCGGTGTCGGCGGCGCGGGTGGTGGCGACGGTCAGGGTGCCCGCGTCGGGGCCGTCCACCCAGGCCCCGGCGAAGGCGGCGCCCAGCCGGTCCCGGAGCCGGGCGGCGGTGGCCCCGGCCTCGGCCTCGTGGGCGAGCCGCGTCCTGGCCTGGGTGGGGGTCAGGCCGAGGTCGCGCTGCATGGCGGCGAGCAGCTCGGGTTGGGCGTCGGCGGTGCGCAGGGTCTCGGCGGCCGAGGCGGCGGGCGGCGCCGGGGCGTCCGCGGCGGTGGCCCCGCCGGTGGCGGCCAGGAGCAGCCCGGCGGCGGCCAGGGCGGTACACGCCGTGCGGGCGTGTCGCTTGAGCATGGGGGATCTCCTCGGTTCGGTGGGGGTCCTCGACACCGTAGGAATCCGAACCGCCTTGCGGGAGACGTCGGTTGGCCCCTCCCTCGGTGGTATGGCCGGGCCGCGCCGGCATCCGGTTCCCGGTCGTGGACCGACCGCGGGCCGGCCGAAGTGCGTTCTTGGGGCGGTCGCCGCACGATGGGGGCCAGGGGGGTAGCGGAAGGGGTACGCGATGGACAGTGAATCGGACCAGCAGCCCACCCGGTCGGACCGGCTCTTCACCGGTGGGGAGCGGCCGTACGACCCTGAGGACCTCGTGATGGCGACCGGCCACGACCCGACTCCGGAGCGGATCGAGAAGGCTCGCCGGATGATGGAGAAGGAGGGTCCGCAGGTCATCGAGCGCTACCTGCCGTAGCCGGCCCCGCCCCCCGCGGGCGACCGATGGCGCTGTTGTGGGTCCCGGCCCGGGGTGCACACCCCGGGCCGTGGCCTTCCGGTCACCCTCTGCGATGCTGTGTGGCACGTTCCAGCCCCAGAAGGGACCCGACCCGCATGCCTCAGGTGAAGCTGACCACCAGCCTCGGCGCCTTCGTCATCGACCTCTACGCGGAACAGGCTCCGGCCTCGGTCGCGAACTTCCTCGCGTATGTGGAGAGCGGCCACTACGACGGCACGGTCTTCCACCGGGTGATCCCCGGCTTCATGAACCAGGGTGGCGGACTGACCGCGGACATGCGGCAGAAGCCGACCCGTGAGCCCGTCCGCAACGAGGCGGACAACGGGCTGCGGAACACCCGGTACACGGTCGCCATGGCCCGTACGAGCGCACCGCATTCGGCGACCTCGCAGTTCTTCGTGAACACCGCGGACAATCCGGCGCTGGACCACACCTCGACCACCCCCGGCGGGTACGGCTACGCGGTCTTCGGCGTGGTCACGGAGGGCCAGGACGTGGTGGACTCGATCGCCGCGGTCCGCACCGGCCGGGCCGGCGGGCACGGCGACGTCCCGCTGGTCCCCGTCGTGATCGAGAAGGCCGCCGCACTGGGCTGACCCCCGGCCGCGGCCCCCCGCCCGGTCGCGGGGGCCGTCGCCGAGGCCGATCTGGCCAGTGCGTCCGCGTGCGCGGCCCGGGCGTGCTCCAGTACGGCCGCGGCCCGGGTCGCGGCGGGCGCCGCCGGATGCCAACCCAGCAGGTGCCGCCACACCAGCGGGCTCCCGGCGAGCGGCCGGGTCAGCACCCCCGGGGTCACCGGGAACGTGGCCCGGCACAGTCCCACGGCCCGCCCCACCTGGACGAGGTGCACGCACGACGCGGTGTCCGTCTCGTACACGCAGGCGGGCGTGAACCCGGCGCGTACGCACGCCGCCGAGAAGCAGTCCCCGAAACAGCCGTCGCCCGGCACGTCGGCCCAGGCCTCGGCCGCCAGCTCCGCCAGCTCGATCTCCGCCCGGTGGGCCAGGGGATGGTCCTCGGCGAGCATCACGTGCACCGGGTCGCGCGCGACCTCCATCCAGGCGAGCCGCCCCGGCTCCGGCGGCGGGCTCTCCCCGCACACCCCGACCAGGGCGAAGTCGAGCCGCCCGGCTGCGACGCCCGCCGCGACCTCGCGCTCCGACCAGGACGTGTACGTCGTGACGGAGACCCCGGGCTCCCGACCGGCGATCCGGTCGACGAGCCCGCCGAGCAGCGGCCCGTGCGTCCCTCCGAGCCGGTAGCCGGCCGCCCCCTGCCGGGCGAACCGCACCGCTTCCTCCTGCAACTCGCACACCGCCGGCAGCACCACACGGGCCCGCTCCAGCACGAGCTCCCCGAGCGCGGTGACCCGTACGCCGTCCCGCCCGCGCAGGAACAGCGCCCCGCCCAGGGCCCGCTCGATCCGCTTGAGCTGCGCGCTCAGCGCGGGCTGCGCGAGCCCGAGCGCGGTGGCGGCGCGGGTCAGGCTCCCGGCGTCGGCGACGGCCCTGACGATCTTGAGGTGCCTCAACTCCAGATCCATGGTCCGAGCTTGGTCCAGACCTGTGCGCATGCGCTACGGGTGTGCCGCATCCAGAATCGAGGGAGGCTCGTTAGCCGTCCGGGGGGCCGCCCTACGGAGGTCAGGAAAGATGAACAGCGTCACCGTCGCAGTCGACTGGGACCACCCCACGGACCCGCGCCCCGGACCGCGGCTCGACCACGTGCGCACCTACGTGAACAGCGGCGGCGCCGACGGCCACCTCTGGCACGGCGTCCCCACCCTCCTCCTGACCACCGTCGACCGCGCCACCGGTCGCACCGCGCGCACCCCGCTGATCTACGGACGGGACGCCGGCCGGTACCTCCTCGTGGCCGCCGCCTCGGGCGGCCCGCACCACCCCGCCTGGTACGAGAACCTCACCGCGCACCCGGAGGTCCGCCTCCAGGTGGGCCCGACCGTCCTCGCCGGCCCGGCGCGCACGGCGAACCGGGCGGAGCGGGAGACGTACTGGGAGGCCATGACCGCCCTGTGGCCCCTCTTCGACGACCACCAGGACACGGCGTGGCCGCGCGAACTGCCGCTGGTGATCGTCGAGGGCGTCCGGGTGCGCGCGGCCGGGCTTCAGGCGGCCGGGCTTTAGGCAGCCGGGCTTCAGGCGGCCGGGGCGTCGAAGCGCACCGAGCGCACCTCCAGCTGGTCCGTGGTCGGGCTGCCGTTCGCCCGGAGCCGCCACTCGCGACCCGTGCAGAGCGCGCCGGAGTAGACGGTCACCGGGGTGTTCGTCCGGTTGTGCGGGCCGTAGCCGGGCGGCACGTCGTCGTCGCCGACGGCGAAGAGGTTGATGCACTTGCCGCTGTGCGGGTCGTGCAGGGTGACGCGCTCCTCGTGGCCGAGGTCGGTGACGTACTTGTAGCTGAACTCCCCCGTGGCGGCGAGGGCCGAGCCGGGCAGCGAGAGCACGAGGACGAACGCGCCGAGGGCGGCGGCGACGGTGTTGCGGAGCTTCATGACGGGTGGATCCCTTCCGGGGACGAGCAGGCGGGGAAATGCTGCGGCCCGACCCTAGGAGGGCCCACCCGCGGCGAATCGATCCGCCGCCGACATCCCGCCCGGCGCGCCCCCGCCCACCACCCGTTCGGCCGGGGGCGCGGGGCGGTCACGACATGCGCCGGGCACGACCTAGTCGGCTACGACGCCCGTGTTCTGGCAGGCGGTCAGGAGCCAGCGATCGTCGTCCTGCTTCGAGACCACGTACAGCGGGGCGCCCCGGCTCTCGCCGTCCGCGGACCGGTAGGTCTGGGTGACCTTGACGGCCGCCACGTCCGGTCGGATGAACAGGACGTGGGCGACCTCGTAGCTGACCTCGCCGTCCCAAGCGGCGGCCGGCAGCACGCTGCGGGTGAACTCCGCGATGGCGTCGAAGCCGAGCAGGATCTTGCCGTGGGCCGTCGTCCAGATCGCCTCGGGGTGGAAGAGGGAGAGGAACTCCTCGGGGTCCTTGTTCCGCTGGGAGTGCTCGACGGTGGCGACGAGCCGGTGGATCGCTTCGATGTCCGTCACGCGCGACGTGGATTCCGTGGTCATGACCGAATCCTCTTACCTCAAGCCGAGTTGAGGTCAAGGGCCGTGGTCGTAGACCGTCACCTCGACGTCACGGGCGCACAGTTGGCCGGTGATCAGAGGCTCGATCCGGGACCACTTCCCGCCCGCCAACCCGCACCCGATGCGCGGCATGTGCACGCTCGCCCCCAACGCCGGCGCGTGGCCGGCGAGCGCCCCGAGACACCGCTCGACGGCGTCGTAACGGATCGGCGGCCCACCGGTGCCCGTGCGCATCCCCCGCTGACCGACCATGTTGGCCACCCACACGTCGGGCCGCACCCGCACCAACCGCACGGCGCCGAGACCGAAGTCGTTCCCGGACCGCTCCCGGTGCCAGGCCCGGTACGAGGCCTCCGGCTCGGGCCACCGGCGCCCTGAGCAGGGAGGACGTCGCGACGGAACGCGGGAACGTCGGGTCAGCGGGTGCGTGCGGCAGAGGGCTGTTCTAGCGTCGAAGGCAGGGGGAAAGCCTGTCGAGCCGGATCCGGCGCCTCCAGGTCCCGGGCCGCTCGACGATCCCGGAGAGCAGGTGCGTCCCATGCGCACGTCCACCCGTATCGCAGGTGTACTCGGCGGGCTGGCCCTCGCGGTCGGCGGCGTGGCCTTCACCGCCCCCGCGGCCCACGCGGACGTCACGGCCTGCATCAACCAGGTCGAACGGGAGCTGCAGGGCGGCGAGGCCCCCGACTCCATCCGCATGGCGTGTTACGTCGGTCTGACCGGCGACCAGGCGAAGTGCGTCACCGGACTGACCGACAGCGGCGTGACCAACGGAACCGCAGCGTCCGCCTGCCGCGTGGCCCCCAAGTAGGCCCGACCCCGACGGGCTCCTCGCCCCCCGGGGTGACGAGCGCAACACCGCCGTCGCTCCCGCTCCCCCCTCCTTCCATTCCGTAGGCCGTGGCCGTCGCCCGGTCGCCGTTTCCAAGGGGGGAGCGCGGCGCCACCCTCCCATTGCGCGAAACGGGACAATTACCTCCCCCCGTCCGCGGCGGAAAGGTCGAGCGGGGTGGCGCGGAGCCCCGTAAGCTCCCGTCATGCAGGTGATCCAGTCAACGAAACTCGCCAATGTCTGCTACGAGATCCGCGGACCCGTCCTCGAAGAGGCGATGCGGCTCGAAGCGGCAGGTCATCGCATCCTCAAGTTGAACACCGGCAACCCCGCGGCCTTCGGCTTCGAGTGCCCGCCGGAGATCCTTGAGGACATGCTCCGCAACCTGGGCACCGCCCACGGCTACGGGGACGCGAAGGGGCTGCTCTCCGCGCGCCGCGCGGTCATGCAGCACTACCAGACCAAGGGCATCGAGCTGGACGTCGAGGACATCTACCTCGGCAACGGCGTCTCCGAGCTGATCCAGATGTCGATGCAGGCGCTGCTCGACGACGGCGACGAGGTGCTGGTCCCCGCGCCGGACTACCCGCTGTGGACCGCCTCCGTCTCGCTGGCCGGCGGTACGGCCGTGCACTACCGGTGCGACGAGCAGTCCGACTGGATGCCGGACCTCGCCGACATCGAGCGCAAGATCACCGACCGCACCCGCGCCATCGTGATCATCAACCCGAACAATCCGACCGGCGCCGTCTACGACGACGAGATGCTGCGCGGGCTGACGGACATCGCGCGCCGCCACAACCTGGTCGTCTGCTCGGACGAGATCTACGACCGGATCCTCTACGACGGCACCACCCACACGAACACGGCCGCCATCGCGCCCGACCTGCTGACGCTGACCTTCAACGGGCTGTCGAAGAACTACCGCGTCGCCGGCTTCCGGTCCGGCTGGCTGGCGGTCTGCGGCCCGAAGAAGCACGCCTCCTCGTACATCGAGGGCCTCACGATCCTCGCGAACATGCGCCTGTGCGCGAACATGCCGTCCCAGCACGCCGTGGCCACCGCCCTCGGCGGCCGGCAGTCGATCGAGGACCTGGTCCTGCCGGGCGGACGGATCCTGGAGCAGCGCAACGTCGCCTACGACCTGCTCACCCAGATCCCCGGTGTGACCTGCGTGAAGCCGAAGGGCGCGCTGTACGCGTTCCCGAAGCTCGACCCGTCCGTCTACAAGATCAAGGACGACCGGCAGATGGTCCTGGACCTGCTCCGGGCCGAGAAGATCATGGTCGTGCACGGCACGGGCTTCAACTGGCCCGAGCCGGACCACTTCCGGATCGTGACCCTGCCGAACGCGAAGGACCTGGCGGACGCGGTCACCCGGATCGGCAACTTCCTGGACGGATACGGCCAGCCGTAGCGGCCTTCCCGGCCCGGACCCGAACCCCGTTCCGGATTCAGCTCAACTTTAGAACGGATCCAATGTAGGATGGTCTCCTGACCACGCAGGAGGCCTCCTCATGTACGAGCCGAGCCGCACGAAGCCGGTCGTCCACCGCATGGGCGCCGACCGGTCCGACTACCCGCACAGCAGTCGGGGCGAAGCCCTCGACACGCAGCTGGCCGGCCACCTCGCCGCCCTGCTCGCCGTCACCGACGAGCTCGGCCTCGACGAGAGCGCCACGCGCATCGCCGACCAGGTGGCACGCCTGCGCGGGTCCCGGCCCACCCGGGCCGCGCACGGTTCCCCCGAGAACTCCCCCGCACTGCACCGCCGGGCCCATGACCTCGCCGCCCGCGCCCTCCTCGTCGCCGCGTCCCGCGCCGACACCACCGCCGCGATCCTCGCCGCCCAGCGGATGGACGCGCACGCCGCCGCCCTCGACTCCGTCGACCTGGCCGGCGCCCACTGACGGCCCCGGTCCGGGGCCGCGGAGGCTCCGGACCGGGTGCCACGAACCCTTGCGGGGAACCTCCGGCCGCCCCCGGACCGCCTCGCGGGAGGGTGCCCGCCGCTCGAAGTCGACGGACACCCAACCCGTACCGGTCAGAAGCTCCTGACGAGCACAGCCACCGCGAACGGCAGCACGACGATCAGGAAGTCGAGCAGCCCGAAGTGGACCATCTCCCGGCCCGCCGTCGCCCCCGACCCATGGGCGCTACTCGGAGAAGCCCTCCACTCGGCGAGGACCTTCTTCGCCGATCGGGTGGACCGGTGTCCCATCCAGCTCGGCGAAAACGCCCATATCGCTCGTTCCGCGCCGTCCTCGCCGGTCAGCCACAGCCCTCCGCTCCTGCTCACAACGGATCGGATCTCCGAGGACGGAATGCTCCTCGTCCCCACGGGCTTCACCTCCCGGACGATGCCATCGGATCCCAACACGAGGCGGGGAGAGAGCGCGGCGCGACGGGCCACCATCCCGAACATGCAACCGGTCACCATGAGCCCGAGCCCTTCGGTGAGGTCGTCGTCGGCCGAACTCGCTCCCATCAGCGTCAAGAACGGCACCAAGAGGGCGATCAGGATCCAGGCCCCAACGACCGTACCGAACCGTCGCAGATGCAGTGAACCGTCCCTCTTGCGGGAGACGAGCAACCCGTCGCGCCCTCTCACGGGCAGTACCCCGCATTGTTGCCCAGGGCGGCGGACCCTCCGCAGGTGGCGCCGGCCAGTGTGCCGTTCAGCATGTAGTTGTTCACGGTCGGCCCTCCTTGTGTCTTGCTGCGTGCCGCATGGGGTGAACGTCCCGCCGCGTGCCGGGGACCGGGCACCTTCGTCGTCACCCGGGGTGACTTGAACCAGGCTCGGCTCCAACGCGCAGCGTTGGCTCGCCTCCGGTCTGGAATCGCCGCTGGCCGGACCGGTCTGACCGAACGGCGTCCGGCACGTCCCGGCCCCTCCCCCCGCCTCCGCGGGAGGAGGGGCCGGTGTCGTTCCCCCGGCCCCTCCCCCTACCGGCCCGGAGCCGGTTCCGCGGAGGGTGGTGGGGTGGCCGGTTCGGCCGAGGCCACGCCGCACCAGGGGACCGTCGCCGGGGGCCAGACCGGGCCGAGGGCCTCGCCGCGTTCCGTGGCGCCGGGGGCCACCCCGGGGATCTTCACCAGCGCCTGGGCCGCCCGCCCGCCCGGCTCCTCCCGATCGCGGAACTCCACCGTGACGACGTAGCCGCCCGCACCGGCGTCCCGGCGGCCCGTCACCTCGACGACGGCCAGCACGCGCCGGCTCGTCGGATCGACGCGGCACGCGGTGACCCGTACGTCCTGGAGGACCGGGCCCGGGGCCGGCGGGGCGGGGCGGTCCTCGCCGCTGGCCCATACGTAGAGCCCCAGCGGGGCGAACACCAGCAGCCCCGCCAGCCCCACCAGACCGACGAGCCAGCCCTGCCACTTCAATGCCGTCACGCCCATGGGTCGATCCTCCCGGCAGGCAGCCCCGCCCACCAGCACCCGCGGGCCCACACAGCATTTCGAAGTGGGACCGCCCGGACACCCGGCGTTCACCCGACGCCGCGCGGAATGTGGGTTTCCGCGAGCACGCTGCACCCGTGAGACGCATCCTGGGAATCGCTCTGGCGGTCCTCCTGATCGGCGGCGTGATCGCCGTCATCGCCATCGGGGGACGCGCAGCAGAGGGCACGGCAACGAAGACCGTGCGTGGCGTCATCGGATCGGAGAAGTCCGACTTCTTCCGCGATCCGGACGTCGTCAAGGCCCTTGCCGCCAAGGGCTGGACCGTGAGGACGGAAACCTCGGGCTCCTGGGCCATGGACCAACTGGACCTCAAGGAATTCGATTTCGCGTTCCCCGGCAGCAGTGAACCCGCGAAGGAGATCGAGGTCGCGGCCGGCGTCACGGGCGCGCAGACCAGCAAGCCCTTCTTCTCGCCGCTCGTCGTCATCGCCCGCGCCGACGTCGCGAAGGTGCTGGCCGACAGCGGGCTCGCGAGGATGACCGGGAAGAACTCCGGCACCCTCCTGATGGGCCCCTACCTGAAGGCGGCCGGCGAGGACCGGACCTGGCAACAACTGCCGGGCGCCGCCGCCCACGCCGAGCTGACCGGCACGGTGTTCATCAGGACCACCGACCCGGCCACCTCGAACTCGGGCGCGCTCTTCCTCGCCGCGGCCTCCAACGTCGCCAACGGCAACACCGTCGTCGCCGACGACGCGGGCATCGCCCGGACCGCCCCGCTGATGCGGAAGCTGATCTCCGTGCAGGGCGCCCTGGAGCAGAGCACCGACGACCCGTTCCGGGCGTTCATCAGCGGCAGCGGGGAACCGCTGATCCTGGCGTACGAGTCCCAGGTCGCCTCGCTCATGCTCCGGAAGCAGGCGGTGGGCAACGCCGCCGACATGGTCGTCCTCTACCCGGACACCACGGTCAACTCCCCGCACACCTTCGTACCGATCAGCGAGGCGGCCAAGGACCTCGGGACGCTCCTGGTCGACGATCCGAAGCTGCGCGAACTGGCCGTGCGCCACGGGTTCCGTCCGCAGCAGGGCGTCGCCGAGTTCACCGCCGCGACCGCTCCGCACTCCGGCTTCCTCAACCCGGGGCTGACCGGCATCCGTCAGGTCGGCACGCCGACCGTGAAGGTCCTGATGGCGCTGGCCGCCCGCGCCAAGGGGCAGGGGGACACACCGTGACGCTCACACCACCCGTCGGCGACGACGCCCCGCTCGTCCTCACCGCACCCGGGCCCGTCGCCCCCGTCCGCCGGGAACAGGCCTCCGGTCTCGTCCCGCTGCGGGACGGGGTCCGCGAGGAGATGGCCCGCCGGGCCGGGGAGTACGTCGACTCGCTCGCCGCGATCGACGCCCGCTCCCCCGAGTTCGCGGTGCGGATCGGGGAGATCGCCGGGCTCGGTTCCGCCGACGTGCGCGGCGCCGCCCAGCAGTCGAACCGGATGCTGGAGCGGGCCGTGCGCTCGCTCGGCCGGGACGGCGACGGCGACGCCCCGGGCCGCGTCGCCTCCTCGCTCGTCGAGCTGCGTCGCACCGTCGAGGACCTCGACCCGCGGGACACTCCCGCCAAGGGGGCCCGCCGGCTGCTCGCCAAGCTCCCTGGCGGCAACAGGCTGCGCGACCACGTGGCCCGGTACGCCTCCTCGCAGACCTCCCTCAACCGGATCGTCGGCGCGCTGCGCGGCGGCCAGGACGAGCTGCGCCGCGACAACGCGGCGCTGCACACGGAGCGGGCCCGGCTCTGGGAGACGATGGGCAGGCTCCAGGAGCACGCCGTCCTCACCGAGGCCTTGGACGCGGCCGTCGAGCAGCGGATCGCCGAGGTCGGGCACGCGGATCCGGGAGCGGCGGACGTCCTGCGGGCGGACGTGTTGTTCCCGGTGCGGCAGAAGCACCAGGACCTGCTGACCCAGTTGGCCGTGTGCGCGCAGGGTTATCTCGCGATGGACGTGGTGCGGCGCAACAACGACGAGTTGATCAAGGGTGTCGACCGGGCCGCGACGACGACGGTCTCGGCGCTGCGGATCGCGGTGATGCTGGCGTCCGCGCTGGACAACCAGCGTCGGGTGACGGAACAGGTCGACGCCCTGCGGGGGACGACGGAGGACCTGATCCGCGGCAACGCGGACATGTTGGCGACGCAGAGCGGGGAGATCCAGCGGATCTCCGCTGATCCGGCGGTCGGCGCGGAGACGCTGCGGGCGGCCTTCGCGCAGATCCACCGGACGCTCGACGCGATCGACTCCTTCAGGGTGACGGCGACCGAGAACATGGCGGCGACGGTGGAGTCCCTGACCGGGGAGTTGCAGTCGGCGTCGGCGTACCTGGCCCGTACCCGTACGGCAGGCGCGCTGGAGGGCGGGGACCGGTGAACGGCCGTACGGGAGGACAGCGCGCCGCGCACCTGCGTGCCGCGCACCTGCGCAGGCGGATGGCGGCGGTGGTCGCGCTCGCCGCGACCCTGCTGGGCGCGGCGGCGTGCACGTCGGACGATTCCGGCGGAGGGCCCGGTGGTTCCGGCGGGTCGAAGCCGACGGCGTACCGGGAGGGCCGGCTGCGGGTGCTGGCCTCCAGCGAGCTCGCCGACATGGAGCCGGTCCTGAAGGCGGCGAGGGCGGCGACCGGGGTGTCGGTGGACTTCACCTGGTCGGGGACGCTGGACGCGGTCGAGGAGGTCGCCTCGGGGAAGGCCGACGGGCGGTACGACGCGATCTGGCTGTCCTCCAACGACTACCTGCGGCTGCGGCCGGAGGCGTCCGCGAAGCTCGCCAACGAGACCCCGGTGATGTCCTCTCCGGTGGCGGTCGGGGTGAAGCCCCAGGCCCTGGCGCGGCTGGGGTGGAAGCCGGAGGACGTGACCTGGTCGGCGGTCGAGGAGGCCGTGGCCACCGGGAGGCTGACGTACGGGATGACGGACCCGGTGCGCTCCAACTCGGGTTTCTCCGCGCTGGTCGCGGTGGCCTCGGGACTGTCGGGGGCGCAGGCGGCGCTGACGGAGGAGGACGTGCGCAAGGCGCAGCCGAGGCTGAAGGGGTTCTTCAAGGGGCAGAAGCTGACGTCGGGTTCCTCGGGCTGGTTGGTGACGGCGTACGCGAAGCGCGGCGACGTGGACGCGCTGGTGAACTACGAGTCGGTGCTGCTGTCGATGAACGACCGGGCCGAGCAGCCGTTGACGGTGGTCCGCCCGAAGGACGGCGTGGTCACGGCGCACTATCCGCTGACGTTGCTGACGTCGGCCCCGGCGGGGGCGCGGGAGTCGGGGAGGGCCCTGACGGAGCACCTGCGGAGCGCCGGCGTGCAGGAGGCGATCACCACGGGGACGTTCCGGCGTCCGGTGGCGGCGGGGGTGGCGCCCGCGGCGGGGTTGGATCCGGCGGTGCGGCGGGAGTTGCCGTTCCCCGGTTCGCGGGCGGTCGCGGACGGGCTGCTGGCCTCGTACGAGAACGAGCTGCGGCGGCCCTCACGGACGGTGTACGTGCTCGACACCTCCGGGTCGATGGCGGAGGGGGACCGGATCGGGCGGTTGAGGTCGGCGCTCACCGACCTGACGGGTACGGGGAGTTCGGGTCCGGGTCGAAGATTCAGGGACCGCGAGGAGGTGACGCTGCTGCCCTTCGGTGACAAGGTGAAGAAGGTGTTGACGCACGTCGTCGAGCCGGGGAGCCCGGGGGCCTCCCTGGACGCGATCCGTGGTGACGTGGCGTCCCTCCGGCCGGAGGGGGGCACGGCCGTGTACGGCAGTCTGAAGGCCGCGTACCAGCACCTGGGGCAGGGGAACGCCGACGCGTTCACCTCGATCGTCCTGATGACGGACGGGCGGAGCGGTGACAAGGTGCAGGATTTCGACTCCTTCTACGCCGGCCTTCCGGAGGGCCGCCGGCACACGCCCGTGTTCGCGGTGCTGTTCGGCGACTCGGACCGCAAGGAACTGACCCACATCACGGAGCTGACCGGCGGGCGGCTGTTCGACGCGACCGACGGGAACGGCTCGCTCGACGGGGCCTTCGAGGAGATCCGTGGCTACCAGTAGGGCGCTCGGCTGGCTGGAGTCGAGGAAGAACCTGGCCGGCTCGGCCTGCGGGCTGCTCGGGGTGGGGCTCGCGCTGGTGGGGGTGGCCGGCCCGTACTGGCCGGTGGTGGTCGCCGGGCTGTACGCGGCGGGTGCGCTGATCGCCCCGCCGGCGCGGGTGCCCCTGCCGACGGTCCCGGACCCGGCGGAGCAACTGGACGTGCTGCGGGAGGATTTCGGGCGGCTGCGGGAGTACCTGGCGGAGGTGGGGCTGCCGGCCGCGGCCGGGGGGAGGCTGTCGGAACTGACCGGACTGTACGGGGCGCTGCTCGCGCCGGGTTGGGTGGCCGAGGTGCTGGCGGGTGATCCGGAGGCGGTGCACGCGCTGTCGCGGGCGATCCGTACGGACGTCCCGGAGTGCGTGGACACCTACGGCCGGACCCGGTGGTGGACCCGACCGGCGGCGGGCGGTGAACCGCCGGAGCGGCACCTGGAGCGGCAGCTGTCGGTGCTGGTCGACGAGGCGGAACGCCTGACGGCGGACCTCCGCGAAGCAGAGGCCCGCCGTCAGCAGACGCACACGACCTATCTGGAAGAGCGCGGACGCTCCTGACAGACCAGGCAGGTCGGTGTGCAGCGGTGGGAACCGCTTGGTCGGGGGCTCCCACGTTCGTGGCCCCGGCAGTGGCGGGGCGGGGCGGTCAGCCCAGGCGCTCGACGAGCGCGTGGTACTGGTCCCACAGTTCCTTGGGGGTGTGGTCGCCGTAGGTGTTCAGGTGCTCGGGGACCAGGGCGGCCTCGTCGCGCCAGATGTCCTTGTCGACCGTGAGGAGGAACTCCAGGTCGGCGGCGGGCAGGTCCAGGCCGTCGGTGTCGAGGGAGCCGACGGTCGGCAGGACGCCGATCGGGGTCTCGACGCCTTCGGCGGTGCCGTCGAGGCGGCCGACGATCCACTTCAGGACGCGGCTGTTCTCGCCGAAGCCGGGCCACACGAACTTGCCCGCGTCGTTCTTGCGGAACCAGTTCACGTAGTAGATCTTCGGGAGCTTCGCCTGGTCCTTGCCCTTGGCGACGTCGACCCAGTGGCCCATGTAGTCGCCCATGTTGTAGCCGCAGAACGGCAGCATGGCGAAGGGGTCGCGGCGCAGTTCGCCGACCTTGCCCTCGGCGGCGGCGGTCTTCTCGGAGGCGATGTTCGAACCGATGAAGACGCCGTGGTTCCAGTCGAAGGACTCGGTGACCAGCGGAACGGCGGAGGCGCGGCGGCCACCGAAGAGGATCGCGGAGATCGGGACGCCCTTGGGGTCCTCCCACTCGGGGGCGATCGTCGGGCACTGCGAGGCGGGGACGGCGAAGCGGGCGTTGGGGTGGGCCGCCGGGGTGTCGGACTCGGGGGTCCAGCGGTTGCCCTTCCAGTCGACGAGCTCGGCGGGGGCCTCCTCGGTCATGCCCTCCCACCAGACGTCGGAGCCGTCCGGGGTGAGCGCGACGTTGGTGAAGACGGTGTTGGCGTACATCGTCCTCATGGCGTTGGCGTTGGTGTGCTCGCCGGTGCCGGGGGCGACGCCGAAGAAGCCGGCCTCGGGGTTGATGGCGTAGAGCCGGCCGTCCTCGCCGAAGCGCATCCAGGCGATGTCGTCACCGACGGTCTCGACGGTCCAGCCGGGGATCGTGGGCTCCAGCATGGCGAGGTTCGTCTTGCCGCAGGCGGAGGGGAAGGCGGCGGCCAGGTACTTGGCGGCCTCGGCCCCGCCCTCGGCGGCCGGCGGGGTGAGCTTGAGGATCAGCATGTGCTCGGCGAGCCAGCCCTCGTCGCGGGCCATGACGGACGCGATGCGCAGGGCGTAGCACTTCTTGCCGAGGAGGGCGTTGCCGCCGTAGCCGGAGCCGTACGACCAGATCTCGCGGGTCTCGGGGAAGTGCGAGATGTACTTGGTGGTGTTGCAGGGCCACGGCACGTCGGCCTGGCCCTCGGCGAGCGGAGCGCCGAGGGTGTGGACGGCCTTGACGAAGAAGCCGTCGGTGCCGAGCTCGTCGAGGACGGCCTTGCCCATGCGGGTCATGGTGCGCATGGCGACCGCGACGTAGGCGGAGTCGGTGATCTCGACGCCGATCGCGGAGAGCTCGGAGCCGAGGGGGCCCATGCAGAAGGGGACGACGTACATCGTGCGGCCCTTCATGGAGCCGCGGAAGATGCCCTGCTCGCCCTGGCCGTCCTGGCCGTCCTTCGCGCCGATGAAGAGTTCCTTCATCTCGGCGGGGGCCTTCCAGTGGTTGGTCGGGCCCGCGTCCTCCGCCTTCTCGGAGCAGATGAAGGTCCGGTCCTCGACGCGCGCGACGTCGGAGGGGTCGGACGCGGCGTAGTACGAGTTCGGGCGCTTGGTCTCGTCGAGCTTCTTGAACGTGCCCTTGGCGACGAGCTCCTCGCACAGGCGCTCGTACTCGGCCTCGGAGCCGTCACACCAGACGACGCGGTCCGGCTGGGTGAGGGCCGCGATCTCGTCCACCCAGGAGATCAGCGCCTCGTGATTCGTCGGTACGGAAGTGGGAGCCGCGTTGTCGCGCGCCACGATTGCTCCTTGTTGAGGGGTTTGTTTGGTGTTTGCCCCGTGGGGGCTGCGACCCGGACGCTTCGCGCTCCGCTCATCCGGTGCCGACCGCACTCATCTGATCATCCGGTGGATGTGCGCATATGTCCAGGGGGCCTCTCACGTGAGCATGGCCACTCCCGTCAATCTTCCGTAAAGACGGGGTTCCGAAGATCGTGGGAAGACGGTCGGACGACTACCGGCTACCTACGGACCCGTAGGTAGCATGTGGGCCATGACTTCAGACGCCGCTGTTCCGGCCGCCGAGCCCTCCCCGGTCGTCGAGGCCGTGGAGGCGGTCGAGTCCGCCCTGGAGGCCAAGCCGTTGCTGCGCGGCTGGCTCCACCTGGGCATGTTCCCCGCCGTGCTCGTCGCGGGGCTGGTGCTGATGGCCTTCACCGACACCACCGAGGCGCGGGTGGCCTGCGGGGTGTACATCCTCACGGCCTGCCTGCTGTTCGGCGTCAGCGCCGTCTACCACCGCGGTACGTGGGGTCCGCGCGGCGAGGCCATCCTGCGGCGCCTCGACCACGCCAACATCTTCCTGATCATCGCGGGCACCTACACCCCGCTCACCGTGCTGCTGCTGCCGCCGTCCACGGGACGGACCCTGCTGTGGGCGGTGTGGATCGCGGCCGCGGCCGGCATCGCCTTCCGCGTGTTCTGGGTCGGCGCCCCGCGCTGGCTCTACACCCCCTGCTACATCGCGATGGGCTGGGCGGCGGTCTTCTTCCTGCCCGACTTCATGCGGACCGGCGGCATCGCCGTCCTCGTCCTGGTGATCGTCGGCGGACTGCTCTACAGCGTGGGCGGCGTCATCTACGGGATGAAGCGCCCCAACCCCTCCCCCCGCTTCTTCGGTTTCCACGAGGTCTTCCACTCGCTGACCCTGGCCGCCTTCGTCGCCCACTACGTCGGCATCTCCATGGCGGCCTACCAGCACTGACGGACGGCACGTGCGGGGGCCCGGTCGCGTGGTCGCGGCCGGGCCCCCGTCGTCCCGCGCTCCCTTCCGTCGCGGCTCAGCTCCTGGTGGGGGGCGCCGCGCGACGGCCCCGCGGCAGGTAGACGAGCGCCTCGGTGGCGACGAAGCGCAGGACGAAGGTGGTGGCGAGGGCGAGGGCGGTGGCGGGCAGGACCGCCAGGCCGAGCCGGCCGACGAAGAGCGCGATCAGCGGGATGCGCAGCAGCAGGTCGGCGTTGGCGAGGAGGGCGAACCGGCCCAGCCGGTCCGCCCAGTGGCGGTGCCGTCGGTCACGGAAGAGGAGTTGCTCGATGAGGAGGAAATTCCACAGGACCCCGGCCTGGTTGGCGACGATCTCGGCCGGGAGGTAGTGCATGCCGGCGTGGGTCAGCAGCCACAGCGCGAACAGGTTGGGGACGAACCCGGAGAGCCCGATGAGGCCGAAGCCGACCATCCGGGCGAGGGGGGCCGCCGAGCGCAGGAGGGCCAGGTGCGCGAGGAAACGCAGCCCCGCGCGGACGGCGCCCGTGGACTCCCCCGCGTGCCGGTCCTGGAGGACGTAGGACACCTCGGCGGTCCGCGCGGGGCGGCAGCGGACGGCGAGCTCCAGCAGGATCCGGTGGCCGAAGGGTCGCAGGGCCTCGGCGGTCACGGCGGTGCGGCGCACCGCGAAGAAGCCGCTCATGGGGTCGCCGATGCCGCGCAGGGCGCGCGGGAAGAGGCCCTTGGCCAGCCACGTCGCGCCGCGGGAGACGGCGCCGCGGTGGCCGCCGGCGAGTCCGGCACGGCTGCCGTCGGGGAGACGGCGGGAGGCGACGACGAGGTCGGCGCCGGTGCGCTCGCCCTCGCCGACGAGTTCGGCGACCAGGTACGGCGGGTGGGGGAGGTCGGCGCCCATGACGACGATCCAGTCGGAGGCGGCCCGTCCGATGCCGGCGACGACGGCCCCGCCGAGGCCGCCGTCCGGGCTCGTCCGGTGCAGGACCCTGACGGGGAACGGGCAGTCGGCGGCGGCCTTCTCGATCACGGCGGGGGTGCCGTCGGTGGAGTCGTCAGTCGAGTCGTCGGTCGAGTCGTCGATGAACAGGACCTCGCAGGGCGGGTGGGCGGGCAGGGACGTGGCGAGCCGGGCCAGCAGCTCCGCGATGGTCGCGGACCCGTCGGAGGTCGGGATGATCAAGGTGACGCCGCCACCACCGGAAGCCCCTGGAGCAGGAGCTTCCGGTTCGTCCAGGGCGTGCGGGGGCCCCAGGTCCTCGCTCATGGCGCTTCAGCTCCCACTCTCGGCGTCGGTGCGGCGGATCTCGATGCGCTGCTCCCCGGCGCCGGGGGACGGCCACCGCGGTCGAGCGCTCCGGTGCGGCCCTCGCGGTGGGGGGCCGTGGCGTCGCGACGCGCGCACCACGGGTCCGCTCCGACGCGCGAGAACCGGAATCGACGGGCGGAACTCCGGTTGCCCCAGGTGCTCCTAGAGCTCCAGGTGTTCCTGGAGCCATGGGGATCCAGGAGCCCTGGGGATCCCCAGGACCCCCAGGGGCCTCAGGAGCCTCAGGAGCCTCAGGAGCCTCAGGAGCGAAGCGTTCCCACCTGCTCGGCCAGCTCGCCCGGTTCGGTCGTGGGTCGGGCGCAGACGAAGTGCCGGCACACGTAAGCCGTCGGAAGGTCGTCGACGAGGGTGCGGTCGGCCAGCAGGGGGAACTCTCCTCCGCTGCCGTCCGCCGCGCGCGGCATGCCCGTCGCCACCACCGCCCCGGGCGCCGTACCCAGCAACGCCGTCCGGTGCAGCACGGCCCGCGCCCGGTCCTCCGGATGTCCGACGACGGCCACCTCCCGCGGCCCGTCGACGAGCGCCTCGGCGACCGCCAGGCCGTGCCCGATGAAGCGCGGGGCGCGCGGCCCGAGGGCGTGCACCACCCCGAGCGCCCGCTCCGCCGCCGTGCGGTGGGGCTCCGAGCCGGTGTGCGCGGCGTACGACAGCAGCGCCCCCGCGGCGGCGGTCCAACCGGAGGGGGCCGCCGTGTCGGTGGGGTCCTGCGGACGCCGGATGAGCTGCTCGGCGTCGTGCGCGGTGTCGTAGAGCGAGCCGTCCTCGGCGGTGAACCGGTCCAGCACCAGGTCGACGAGGAAGCCGGCGAATTCCAGCCACACCCCCTCGCCGGTGACGGCGGCCAGCGTCAGGAAGCCCTCGGCGACGTCGCCGTAGTCCTCCAGCACCCCGGCGTTCGGGCCGACCTCACCGTCCCGACTGGTCCGGGCGAGCCGGGCCTTGCCGTCCATGTGGACCCGTACCAGGAGGTCGGCGGCCTCGGTGGCCCGTTCGATCAGGTCCGGGCGCTCGAAGTACGCCCCGCACTCGGCGAGGGCTGCGACGGCCAGGCCGTTCCAGGCGGCCACGACCTTGTCGTCCCGCCCGGGCGCGGGCCGTGCGGCGCGGGCGGCGAGCAGCCGCTCCTTGATGCCGGCCAGCCGATCGGCGTCCACGTCGGGCCCGCCCTCGGGGAACTGCAGGACGGAGGAGCCGTGCTCGAAGGTGCCCTCCTCGGTCACCCCGAAGTACGCCTGCGCCAGAGCCCCGTCCTCCTCGCCGAGCACCTGCGCCAACTGGGCGGGCGTCCAGGCGTAGTACACCCCCTCGACGTGCTTGCCGGTGATCGGGTCCGCGCTGTCCGCGTCGAGCGCGGAGGCGAAGCCGCCCTGGTCGGTGCGCAGTTCGCGGACCATGAAGTCGGCGGTCTCCAGCGCGACGCGGCGGGCCAGGTCGGATCCGGTGCTGCGCCACAGGTGTGCGTACGCGCGGCACAGCAGGGCGTTGTCGTAGAGCATCTTCTCGAAGTGCGGGACCAGGGCCGCGCCCGGCCGCGGGCGCAGCACGTAGCGGTGGAAGCCGCCTCCCACCTGGTCGAACAGGCTGGAGCGGACCATCGCCTCGCAGGTGCCCTCCGCCATCTCGCGGGCGCCGTCGGAACCGGTGCGGGCGTGGTGGCGCAGGAGGAACTCGACGACCATGCTCGGCGGGAACTTCGTGTCGCCGCCCCCGAACCAGCCGCTCTCCGGGTCGTAGTCCCGGGAGAGCTGGAGCAGGGCGTTGGCCTGGGACTCGGCGGTCGGCAGGCCGGATCCGGCGCCCGAGCCGAGTTCACGGTCCGCCAGGTCGCGGGTGATCTTCTGCGCGACCTCCGCGACCTCGTCGCGGCGGCCGGTCCAGGCGGCCCGCACCCCTTCGAGGACCTGCATGAAGGAGGCCATGCCGTGGCGGGGCTCGGGCGGGAAGTAGGTGCCGAAGTAGAACGGTTCGCCGTCGGCGGTCATGAACACGGACATGGGCCAGCCGCCCTGTCCGGTGGCCGCCTGCACGGCCTCCATGTAGACGGAGTCGACGTCCGGGCGTTCCTCCCGGTCGACCTTGACGTTGACGAAGTGCTCGTTCATGTAGGCGGCCGTCAGCTCGTCCTCGAAGGACTCGTGCGCCATCACGTGGCACCAGTGGCAGGAGCTGTACCCCACGCTCAGGAACACGGGCACGTCGCGCCGGCGTGCCTCCTCGAACGCCTCGGGCTCCCAGGGCCGCCAGTCGACGGGGTTGTCGGCGTGCTGGAGGAGGTACGGGGACGTGGCGTGCGCGAGTCGGTTGGACATGTGCACATCCTTACGCACGCCACCGTGCCCCGCGTGGGTGCCACGAGGGGACGGCGGGGCGGAGGGGATGTGCGGGGCGGACGGTGCGGTTGCCCACCGGTGTGATCGGTTGCACGCCAACTCCCTCTGAACTAGCTCAGATTCACTCGCGTTCGGGATCGTCGAGCAGGACACTTGGCGCACGTTTGCGGAGCTCTCCGAGGAGGATGCCGATGCGGGACAGCCATCGTGTCGAGGCCGAGCGCCTGCTGGCCCGGGCCGTCGACGAGGAGGCCCGGCGCGGTGCGGCGGGCGCGCCCCTGTCGCCGGCCGACAAGGAGGCGCTGTTGGCGCGCGGGCTGGAGGCCCTGGACTCGATGGCCGCGGCGGCGGCCGAGGAGTACGGGACGTACGTCCGCGCGCTGGACGAGGCCGCGGCCGGCGAGCTGTCCCTGGGGGAGGCCTTCCGCCGGGGGAACACCTCGACGGCCCTGCTGGTGACGGCGGTCGCCGCCGTCGCCGCCGCGGGCGCGGACCTGGCCCTCGGGGTCCCGTCCGGGACGGCGCTGAGCGCGGGACTCGTCGTGGGCGTCGCGGGGGCGGCCACGACCGTGGCGAAGGTGACCGCGCTGCACGTACCGGCCGCGAACCGGCGCGCCGGCGCCGCCGGCCGCCCGGGCGGCCCCGAGCAACTGCGGCTCCAGTGGCTGTCGGTGTTGGAGGTGCGCGGGGTACGTCCCTTCCTGGAGCGGGAGCGCGCCGCGGCGGCGGCCGTACGGGTTCCCCCGCGCGGCCGGGCCACGATCGGCGGCGGGACCTCGGCCGGGGCGGGGGCCGGTCCGGGGGCGGACTTGAACGGCAGCGGCACCGGCAGCGGCACCGGACCGAAAGCGGGACCGGGCACCCGGGCCGGTGCGGGTGCGGGCGTCGGTCGCGCGGGACTCGGGGTCGGGGCGTCCCTCGGCAAGCAGCCCGCCGGCGGGGTCGCCCCGCTGCGCGGCACGGACCGCAGCGCGGAGGCCCGTCGGCGCAGCATGCTGGAGCAGTCGTTCGGGCAGCTCCCCGACTCCGGGGCCCTGTTCACGGGCCGGCGCGCGGAGCTGACCCGGATCGCGCAGTGGGTGCAGGCGGCCCGCGCGAGCACCGAGACCCGGCCGGTGGTCGTGGTGCTGCACGGCGAGCCCGGATCCGGGCGCACGGCCCTGGCGTTGCGGGCGGCGCACGCGCTGCGGGACCAGTTCCGGGGTGCGTGCCTGGTGGACCTGCGGGGCGGATCGGCGGCGCCGGAGGCCCCGCTGCCCACCCGGGAGGCGCTGCTGCACCTGCTGAACCGGCTCGGCGCCCCGCGCGAGCAGCTGCTGTTCCGGGAGGGGGCCTCCGCGGACCAGCAGGTGCGCCGGCTCGGCGAGCTGTACCACCAGCACCTGAGGGGGCTGCCGGTGACGGTGGTGCTCGACGACGCGGTGGACGCGGCGCAGGTGCGCACGCTGGTGCCGGAGCGCTCCGAGAGCCTGGTGCTCGTCACCGCGCGGGAGCCGTTGGAGCTGCCCGAGGACCTGTCGGCGTGGGTGCACCAGCTCCCGGTGGCGCGGCTGGCGGAACCGGAGGCGGCCCAGGTGCTGCGGGAGGGGGCGCGGGCGGCGGGCGAGGCGGCGCCGGGCCCGGAGGCCGAGGCGGGACTGCTGGAGCTGGGGGCGGGGCTGCCGTTGGCGCTGCGCGTGCTGGCCCCGCTGGGGGCGGCGCGGGCCTCCGACAGCGGGGACGGCTCGCTGGCGCACGCCCTGGACCTGGCGTACGTACGGCTGCCGCAGGAGCGGCGCCGGCTGCTGCGGCGGCTCACGCTGGCCGGGCGGACCTCGCTCGGCGCGTCCGCCGCGGCGGCCCTGACGGGCTCGGACCGGGCCGAGGCCGGGCGGCTGCTGCGCGAGTTGGCGCAGGCGGGCCTGCTGGACCTCGTGCGCGGGGAGCGGTACCGGATGCACGACGCGGTGCGCGCGTTCGCGGCGGCGCGGCTGGCGGCGGACGAGGACCGGGCGGAGGCGGTGGCCGCCCAGGAGCGGCTGATCCGGGACTACGCGCAGCTCGCGGACTCGGTGATCCGGATGGTCGACGGGAAGATGTCGACCCGGGCTAACCACTTCGGCGGGCACGGCTTCGCCTCCCTGGACGCGGCGCTGCGCTGGCTGGACGAGGAGTCCAGCTTCATCACGGCGGCGCTGCGCCACGCGCAGGACGTGGACCAGCAGGCCGTCCTGGACCTGTTGGGCGCGCTGTGCGACTTCTGCCTGCTGCGCGGGGACCTGTACCGGCTCGGGGAGATCAACGAGCTGACGCGGGCCGTGGACGAGGGGCGGGTGGCGCGTTCGGTCCAGTGGCGCACCGGTATCGCGGCGCGTCAGCTCGGCGAGCTGGACAAGTCGCGGACGACGCTGACCTCGCTGGTCGACCAGTACCGGGAGGCCCGGCAGGAGGCGGGGGCGGGAATGGCCCTGGTGTCGCTCGGGATCACCCTGCACCACCAGGGCAACCTGCCGGAGGCCGCGACCCGCATCCGGGAGGCACTGGCCCTCCAGGAGGCGCCGGAGCTGGCGGGCGACCGGGCCTGGGGGCTGCACGCGCTGGCGGCGGTGGAGCGCGACCGGGCGCACCTGGCGGAGGCGCTGGCCCTGCTGGAGCGTTCGTTGGTGCTGCACCGGGAGAACGAGAGCGTGCACGGCGAGGCGTGGGCGCACTTCCAGTTGGGGCAGGTGCACCTGCGGCTCGGTGACGTGCCGCGGGCCGAGGCGGAGCTGGGTCGGGCGCTGGACCTGTACGGGCGCACGCGGGACGACCGGGGCCGGGCGTGGGCGCTGACCCAGCTGGGCCGGGCCCGGGTGGTCGACGGGGATCCCGGTCCGGCGCAGGAGCGGCTGCGCGACGCCCTGGCCCGGCACCGGCTGGCGGAGGACACGCGCGGGGAGGCGTGGACGCTGTACTACCTCGGGCAGGCGCTGGAGGAGGGCGGCGAGCGGGACCGGGCGGTCCGCGAGCTGGAGCGGGCGCGGACGATGTTCTCGCGGATGCGGGACGTGTACGGGCTGGCGCACGCCCGGCACCACTCGGGCCGGGTCACCCGCGACCAGCGGGCGGCGCAGACGGGGAACCTGCGGAACTCGGGCTTCGCCCGTCAGCTGCTGATGGACGCGAGGGCCGATTTCCGGCGGATCGGGCTCGCCCACGGCGAGGCGTGGACCTGCCTGGAGCTGGCGGTGGTGGACGCGGGCAACGCGCGGACCGCGCAGGCGGTGGGTCTGTGCGAGGAGGCGGCCCGCCTGTTCGTCTCGTACGGGGACCTGCGGGGCGAGGACTGGGCCCGCTTCCTGCGGTGCACGCTGCTGCCGTACGCGGACCCCGCCGACCCGGACGGGGCGCGGGCCGAGCTGTCCCGGCTGGTGGCGGCCCCGCATCCGCTGCGCGACGGACGGCTGGACGACTGCCTGGAGACGTACGGGGTGATCCTGGGGCGGGGCGTGGATCCGGCGGAGGGCTGGCAGGCGTGGCGGTTGGGCATGGTCCCGAACCTGCGCTCGCGCGAGGTCATGGGGGTTCCGGTCCCACCGCCCGCGTGAGCGGACCGGACACACCGTCCGCGGGCCGGCTCCACCCGCGTGCGCGGACCGGACGCCGTCCGCGGGCCCGCTCCACCCGCGTGCGCGGGTCGCCGCACCGACGCGGGAGCCCGACCGGCCCGGCCGGCACGAACGGTTCCGCGGGTCGGGACCCGGCCGGCAGGGGTCACCGGCGCGGGACGCGCCGCCCCACCGGTGCTCCGGGCGGGGCGGCGTTCGCGTGCGGGGTGTCAGCCCGTGCTGTCCGGCTTGGCCGTCGGCGTGCCCTTGGGGCCCGCGGCGGCGGGCTCCGGGGCCTCCTGGAAGTCCACCCGGCCCATGTGGCGGTTCATCGACTTCATCAGGAACCACACGCCGAGGGCGAGGGCCGCGAACACGATGAAGCCCAGGATTCCGGGGGTCACCTTGTTCTTGTCGAAGGTGTCGCCGGCCAGGGGGAGGAGCTGGGTCAGGGCTGACTGCGTAGCGCTCATAGCTACGCATTCTCCCGGATGCCCGCGAAGAGGTCGGACTCGGGGAGGGAGGTGTCGACGAACGACTTCGCCAGCTCGTACTCCTCGGTCGGCCAGACCTCCCGCTGGACCTCCATCGGGACGCGGAACCAGCCGCCGTCCGGGTCGATCTGGGTGGCGTGCGCGAGGAGGGCCTTGTCACGGATCTCGAAGAAGTCCGCGCAGGGCACGTGCGTGGTCAGGGTCCGCTCGGTGCGCTCGAACTCCTTCCAGCGCTCCAGCCACTCCCCGTACGGCGATTCCAGGCCGCGCGCGAGGAGCGCCTCGTGGAGGGCGACGGTGCGCGGCTTGTTGAAGCCCTGGTTGTAGTAGAGCTTCTGCGGCTGGTACGCGGCGCCGTACTCGGCCTCGGGGAACTTCTCGGTGTCGGCCGCGCCGTCGAAGGCCACCATCGTGATCTTGTGGGTCATGATGTGGTCGGGGTGCGGGTAGCCGCCGTTCTCGTCGTAGGTGGTGATGACCTGCGGCTTGAAGGCGCGGATCTTCTTCACCAGCTCGCCGGCGGCCTCCTCGACGTCCGCGAGGGCGAAGCAGCCCTCGGGGAGCGGCGGCAGCGGGTCGCCCTCGGGCAGGCCCGAGTCGACGTAGCCGAGCCACTCCTGGTCGATGCCGAGGATCTCGCGGGCCTCGTCCATCTCCTTGGCGCGCACCTCGTGGATGTTCTCCTCGATGTACTTGTCGCCCTGGAGCTTGGGGTTCAGGACGGAGCCGCGTTCGCCGCCGGTGCAGGTCACGACGAGGACGGGCACCCCCTCGGACACGTACTTGGCCATGGTGGCCGCGCCCTTGCTCGACTCGTCGTCGGGGTGGGCGTGGACGGCCATCAGTCGGAGCTGCTCGGTCAAGGCGGGATCCTCTGTGATTCGGCGCGACGGTCGGCTTCTATAGTGACCGAACGGGGGGTCGGAAAATTCCAACGGGTGCCTCACCCTCCCCACTGAGAGGAACGATCATGAGCGCGGTGCGCGAAGGGCTCCCCGAAGGCCGGTACGGCCGGTCCGAGGACGAGCGTGCGGACCGCCGGCTCAAGGTGGTCGGTTCGGTGCTGGGCGTCGGCCTGCTGGCCGTGGTCGGCTGGATCGGCTGGGACTACGTCGGTGGGCAGACCGTGAGCGCCGAGATGATCAAGTTCCAGATCCTGTCGGACACCGAGGTCAAAGTGCACCTGGAGGTCCGCAAGGACGCCGGGGTGACCGGTGTCTGCACCCTCAGCTCCCAGGACGAGGGGCACGGCGAGGTGGGTCGTGCCGACTTCACGTTCCCGCAGCGCGACACGCGCGTGGACGAGGTCGTCACCCTGCGGACGACGGGGCGCGCGACCGCGGTCGAACTGGTGGGCTGCCAGACCGCCGCGACCCCGGCCGGCTGACCCGGGCCCTCTCGAACGCCCTTCCTTCGGTTCCTGATGCCCGGCGGGTATCCGGAACGCGATGACACACTTCACCCACCGGGTGTCCTCCCCCTTTTCTTCCCGAATTGTTAGGCTCGTGGTTTCGCCCGCCGCCGGCGGCTTGTATTCCCCTGTACCGACGAGGAGCACCCGTGACCCAGACGAGCGATAACGTCACCTGGCTGACGCAGGCGGCGTATGACCAGCTGAAGGCCGAGCTGGACTACCTCTCTGGTCCCGCACGCACGGAGATCGCCACGAAGATCGCAGCCGCCCGCGAGGAGGGCGACCTGCGTGAGAACGGCGGTTACCACGCGGCCAAGGAGGAGCAGGGCAAGCAGGAGCTCCGGGTGCGCCAGCTCACGCAGCTCCTGGAGAAGGCCAAGGTCGGCACCGCCCCCGCGTCCGACGGCGTGGCCGCTCCCGGAACCCTGATCACGATCGCCTTCGACGGCGACGAGGACGACACCCTGGAGTTCCTGCTCGCCTCCCGCGAGTACGCGTCGTCCGACTTCGAGACCTACTCCCCGCAGTCCCCGCTGGGCAGCGGCGTGAACGGCAAGAAGATCGGCGAGGACGCCCAGTACGAGCTGCCGAACGGCAAGCAGGCGACCGTCAGGATCCTGGCGGTCAAGCCCTTCAACGGCTGATCCCCCGCGCGCGGGCGCGCACGCGCACGGGAGCCCCCGTCCGGAACGGTCCGGACGGGGGCTCCCGCACGTGCGGCGGCCTCAGACGGTGGCCGAGCGGTACTTGCGGACCGCGAGGGTGCGGAAGACCACGATGATCAGCACCGACCAGATGATCGACGCCCACACGGGGTGCTGCATCGGCCAGGCGTCCGCGACCGGGTAGCCCTCCGGCAGGTTGCCGAACAGTTCCCGGGACGCCTGGACGGTGGCGCTGAAGGGGTTCCACTCCGCGATGTGCCGCAGGAACGTCGGCATGTTGTCGGAGGGGACGAAGGCGTTCGAGATGAACGTCAGGGGGAACAGCCAGATCAGCCCGCCCGAGGTGGCCGCCTCCGGGGTGCGCACGGACAGGCCGATCAGGGCGCCGATCCAGGAAAAGGCGTAGCCGAGCAGCAGCAGCAGCGCGAAGCCGCCGAGGACCTCGCCGATGCTGGTGTGGGTGCGCCAGCCGACGAGCAGGGCCACGACCGCCAGGACGACGAGGGTGAGCGTGGTCTGGACGAGGTCGGCGAGGGTACGGCCGGTGAGGACCGCGCCGCGGGCCATGGGCAGCGAGCGGAACCGGTCGATCAGGCCCTTGTGCATGTCGTCGGCGATGCCCGCGCCCGCGCCGGCCGTGGCGAAGGTGACGGTCTGGGCGAAGATGCCCGCCATCAGGAATTCGCGGTAGTCCGCCGGGGAGGTGCTGCCGCCGACGCTGATCGAGCCGCCGAACACGTAGCTGAACAGGACGACGAACATCACCGGCTGGATCACACCGAAGATGATCATCTCGGGGATGCGGGACATCCGGATGAGGTTCCGCTTGGCGATCACCAGGGAGTCGTTGACGCCCTGGACGATGCCGCCCCGCGGCCGCGGTGCCGCGAGCTCGGGGGTGGTCGGGGAGGTACCCGGGTTCGGGGACGTGAGGGTCACTTGGCCGTCTCCTTACGCGCCTTGCGGCCCTTGGCGCCGGTGTCGCCCTTGCCGTCGGCCGGCGCTGCGCCGTCCTCCTCCGCGGCGAGTTCGGCCGCGTGTCCGGTCAGGGAGATGAACACGTCGTCGAGGGTGGGGCGGCGCAGGCCGATGTCGTCGATCTCGATGCCGCGGCCGTCGAGTTCGCGGATGACCTCGGCGAGCAGCTTGGCCCCGCCCGCGACGGGAACGGTCAGCTTGCGGGTGTGCTCCTCGACCGTGGCCTCCCCCTTGCCGAAGCCCGAGAGGACCTCGCGGGCGGTGGCGATGTGGGCGCGGTCGTGGACGACGACCTCGACGCGCTCGCCGCCCGTGCGGGCCTTGAGCTGGTCGGAGGTGCCGCGCGCGATGACCTTCCCCTGGTCCACCACGCAGATGTCGTGCGCGAGGTGGTCGGCCTCCTCCAGGTACTGGGTGGTGAGCAGCAGGGTGGTGCCACCGGCGACCAGTTCCTGGATGATCCCCCACAGTTGCTGGCGGTTGCGCGGGTCGAGGCCGGTGGTCGGCTCGTCCATGAACATCACGGGCGGGCTGACGACGAGGGCCGCCGCGAGGTCGAGCCGCCTGCGCATGCCGCCGGAGTAGGTCTTGGCGGTACGGTCGGCGGCGTCGGCGAGGTTGAAGCGTTCGAGGAGTTCGTCGGCCCGGGCCTTCGCGGCCTTGGCCTTCATCTGGTAGAGCCTGCCGACCATCCGGAGGTTCTCGCGGCCGGTCAGGTATTCGTCGACGGCGGCGAACTGGCCGGACAGGCCGATGGCCCGGCGGACTTCGTTGGGCTGCTTGAGGACGTCGATCCCGGCGACGACGGCCCTGCCGCTGTCGGGACGGAGGAGGGTGGTCAGGACACGGACGGTCGTGGTCTTGCCCGCGCCGTTGGGGCCGAGGAGCCCCAGCACGGTGCCTTCGGGGACATCGAGGTCCACGCCGTCCAGAGCCCTTACGTCGCCGAAGGTCTTGACGAGTCCTTCGGCATAGATGGCGCCTGGCATACGGATTCTCCCAGAGCAATTCAGGCCGGATGGTTTCGGGCCAGAAGAATCAGGACTTTCCTGCACGAATCCTAGGTGACCTCGGATCGGCGGTGTTCCCGACGGCCGTCACACTATCGCGTTATATCGCGTCCCGCCATGCTTTTTCCCGGACCCCGAGCGGGCGGCCCCCGCGCTCAGCCGATGACCGCGTACCCAGCACTGTGCAGGGAACGCGCCACCTCCGCACAGTGTTTGGGCCCCTTGGTCTCCAGGTGCAGTTCCACCTCGACCTCGGTGAGCCCCAGCCGCGGGTCGGTGCGCACGTGGCTGACGTCCAGCACGTTCGCGTCCAGCGCGGACAGTACCCCGAGCAGTCCCGCCAGCGCGCCCGGACGGTCGGTGACCCTCAGCCGCAACGACAGGTAGCGGCCCGCGGCGACCATGCCGTGGCGCAGGATCCGCTGGAGGAGCAGCGGATCGACGTTCCCGCCGGACAGGACGGCGACCACGGGGCCGCCGCCGTACAGTTCCGGCTCGCTCAGCAGCGCCGCCACCGGACTGCACCCGGCCGGCTCGACGACCAGCTTCGCCCGCTCCAGGCACAGCAACAGGGCGCTGGAGAGCGCGTCCTCCGAGACCGTACGCACGTCGTCGAGGAGCTCGCCGATGATTTTGAAGGGGACGTCTCCGGGGCGGCCCACCTTGATCCCGTCCGCCATCGTCGTCGGGTTGTCCACCGACACCGGGTGACCGACCTTGAGCGAGGGCGGGTAGGCGGCCGCGCCCGCCGCCTGCACCCCGATCACCTTGACGTCGGGGCGCAGGGCCTTCACCGCGACCGCGACGCCCGCGGCCAGCCCGCCACCGCCGATGCCGACCAGGATCGTGCGGACCTCGGGGCACTGCTCCAGGATCTCCAGGCCCACCGTGCCCTGGCCGGCGATGATGTCCCGGTGGTCGAACGGGTGGATGAACTCCGCGCCGGTGCGGTCCGCGTACTCCTGGGCGGCGGCCAGCGTCTCGTCGACCACCTCGCCGTGCAGGCGCACCTCGGCGCCGTACTCCTGCGTCGCGGCCACCTTCGGCAGCGGCGCCCCGACGGGCATGAACACCGTGGAGCGGACCCCGAGGAGCGAGGAGGCCAGCGCCACGCCCTGCGCGTGGTTGCCGGCGCTCGCCGCGACCACGCCGGCCGCCCGCTGCTCCGGGCGCAGGCCGGCGATGCGCACGTACGCGCCCCGCAGCTTGAAGGAACCGGTCCGCTGGAGGTTCTCGCACTTGAAGTGGACCGGGGAGCCGGTGAGGGAGGAGAGGTGCCGGCTGCCTTCCATCGGCGTGACCCGGGAAACCCCCGACAGCATCTTCTGGGCCCCCCGGACGTCGTCGAGGATGACCTGGGGGACGGGCTGGGGCACGCGGTAGTTCATACCGCCAGTCTCGCAGCCCCCGCAGGTCACGGCGCAGGGACGACCAGGGGGCGGACAGCCGCCCCACCCGCTCCGCGGAGGTCGCGGGTCCCTGCGGACAGGGGCGGGATCTCGCCATCCGGGACGTGCCCGGGGCGGCAGGACCGATGGGCCGCACCAGTTCTCGTACGCGGCGTACGGGCCGCCGCACGGCCGCGTACTCTGTCCCCCATCCTTGTCGGCCCCACGCGAAGAGAGCCCACGGCCATGCCCTCCATCCCGGCCAGTTCCGACCTGCCCACGGCGGCCGAAGCGCCCGCCGGAGCCGGTCTCCTCGACTCGCTCCAGCACCAGGTCGCGGTGTTCGCCCGCCGGGCGGAGCAGACCCGCCTCGGCGGCGTCGGCCAGGCGCGCAACTCGATGGACCGCGCCGCGTACCTGCTCCTGAACCGGCTCGACCTGGAGGGCCCGATGGGCGTCAAGGCGCTGGCCGGCGGAATGGGCATCGACTCGTCCACGGTCACCCGCCAGGTCGCCCCGCTCGTCGACACCGGTCTCGTCAAGCGGACCTCGCACCCCGAGGACGGCCGGGCCGTGGTCCTCGCGCTGTCCCCGCGCGGGCTGGCCCGCCTGGAGGAGGTGCGGTCCTCGCGGCGCGAGTTGATGGCCCGGGTGACCGAGGACTGGGCGGAGGAGGAGCGCGAGTCCTTCACGGTCCTGCTGACCCGCTTCAACCTCTCCCTGTCGGAGCTGATGGCGGCCGCCGTCGAGGGCGGCCCCGCCTCCTGACGTCCGCGCTCCGATCCCGGCCCGTCCGACCCCTTGACCGGGGTGGTGGCACCGGCCGCAAGATGTGGGCTGTGGACCGGCGTTCGGGGCGCGACCCGGAGTTCGAGGCCTTCGTCGCGGGCGCGGCGGGGCGGCTCCTGCACGTCGCCGTCCTGCTGACGGCAGAACCGCCGTCCGAGGCCGGTGCGGCCCGTCGGCTGCTCGCCGGGGCACTGGCCCGTACGTACGCGCACTGGAGCCGGGTCCGCGACGACGACCCGTACGACCACACCCGCCAGGAACTGTGCGCGGCGTACGCCCGCACGGCCTGGCGGCACCCCGGCGGCACCGGGGTCCTCGCGCGGTTGAGCCCGCTGGAGCGGCTCGTGCTGGTCATGCGGGTCCACGAGGGCGTCGCGGAGGAGGTCACGGCCGCGCAGCTGGGGCTGCCGCCCGAGCGGGTCGAGGCCGTCTGCAACCGTGCCGTCGCCACGATGCGGGCGGCATCGGGGACGGGTCGGGACGCGGGGCCCGGGCGGCGCGCGGCGCCGGGTGCCGACTCCGGGCGGGGGGCCGCGTGAGCCCCGACCGCAAGGAGGAGCAGGTCAGGAAGATGCTGGAGGGCCCGCACCCGATGGTGCCGGCCGGGCTCGCGGCGGCGGCCGCCACGCACGGAAGGCGGCTGCTGCGCCGCAGGCGGGCCCTGCGCCGGCTGGGCTGGTCGGTGCTGTTCGCGGCGGCGGTCGCCTTCACGGTGTGGGCCTCGCTGACCCGGCCGTGGGTGACTCCGTCGAGCGGCATCTCCCCGCCCCTGGAGGGCTGGTAGCGCTCCGGGGACGGGGAGATCGCGGCCGTGACGGGCCGGGGTGCGGCCGTACGGGCCGGGGTCGGACGGCCGTGCGGGCCGTGCCGGCCGGGACTAGCCGAGGGCGCGGGTCAGGTCCGCGATGAGGTCGTCGGCGTTCTCGATGCCGACCGAGAGGCGGATCAGGTCCGCCGGGACCTCCAGGGCCGAGCCGGCCACCGAGGCGTGGGTCATCCGACCCGGGTGCTCGATGAGGGACTCGACGCCGCCCAGGGACTCGGCGAGGGTGAAGATCTTCGTACGACCGCAGACCGCGACGGCCTCCTCCTCGCCGCCCTCGACGCGGAAGGAGATCATCCCGCCGAAGTTGCGCATCTGCTTCGCGGCGACCTCGTGGCCCGGGTGCTCGGGCAGGCCCGGGTAGAGGACCTGGCTGACCTTCGGGTGGCGGGTGAGCACCTCCACGATCTTGGCGGCGTTCTCCGCGTGCCGGTCCATGCGCACGGCCAGCGTCTTGATGCCGCGCAGCACGATCCAGGAGTCGAAGGGCCCGGCGACCGCGCCCATCGCGTTCTGGTGGTAGGCCAGTTCCTCGCCGAGGGCCGCGTCGGCGGTGACCAGGGCGCCGCCGACGACGTCGGAGTGGCCGCCCATGTACTTCGTCAGGGAGTGCACGACCACGTCCGCGCCGAGCGCGAGCGGCTGCTGGAGGTAGGGGGAGGCGAAGGTGTTGTCGACGACCAGCTTGGCGCCGGCCGTGCGCGCGATGTCGGCGACCACGGCGATGTCGGTGATGCCGAGCAGCGGGTTGGAGGGGGTCTCGACCCAGATGACCTTCGTCTTCGGGGTGATGGCGGCGCGCACGGACGCCGGGTCGGAGGTGTCGGCCACCGACCACTCCACGCCCCAGCGGGACACGACCTTCGCGAAGAGCCGGAAGGTGCCGCCGTACGCGTCGTTGGGGATGACCACGTGGTCGCCCGGCGCGAGCAGGGTGCGCAGCAGGCAGTCCTCGGCGGCGAGACCGGACGCGAAGGCGAGGCCGCGTCGGCCGCCCTCCAGCGCGGCGAGGTTCTCCTCCAGCGCGGTCCGGGTGGGATTGGCGCTGCGGCTGTACTCGTAGCCGCCGCGCAGCCCGCCCACGCCGTCCTGCTTGTACGTGGACACCTGGTAGATCGGGGGTACGACCGCGCCGGTCTGCGGGTCCGCCGTGTTGCCCGCGTGGATCGCACGGGTCTCGAAGCTCTGGTGCTCGTGGCTGTCGTCGCTCATGGGCAGATGCTATGCCCCGTCCGGGCTTCGGTCCTCTTCCGGCCTGACGGGTGGACGACGGGCCGCTGACCTGCCTTCCTGACCTGGAGCGCGGCCCGGAACGCAGACCATTGGCCATGGCCCCGGTGTGTCTGGTTCGCTTGGCGGCATGGAGATTCTCGTGGTCCTGATGGCCGTGGTCCTGCTGGTGGCCGTCGTGATGCCGTACGTGCGCCGCAGGCGGGGTGGTTTCTCGGGCGGCATCCGCCAGGTGGCGCCCGGCAGCCCCGACGCCGCCGACCCCGCCGACTACGGGTTCGTGCGGGAGGAGCAGCTGGACATCCGGGTGCCCGGGCCCGACCAGGACCTGATGGACGCCCTGGGCAACGTCCAGCGCAGCGGTCACTGGCAGGCCGCGTCGGCCCTGCTCGCGGGGACCCCGAAGGAGGGCGAGCAGCGCTGGCAGCGGGTGCAGTCCTTCGGCGGGGCGGCGGCGCTGGAGCTCGTACGGGAGCCCGGGGCCGGGGCGCGGTGGTTGAAGTCGTGGCGGCTGGAGGCGGAGAAGGACGCGGGCGGCGCGCAGGTCCACGCGGAGCTGCTGGTGCAGCAGGCGTGGCGGCACTCGGGCGGCGTGGGCTCCACCGACCACCGGATCATCCTGGAGGAGGCCCGCGACGCGTGCCGCCGGGCGACGCTGCTGGCCCCGGGCGACCCGGTTCCGTACATCACGGAGCTGGCGGTCGCGCGGGCGCTCGGGTACACGGAGGCGGACTTCGACA
The DNA here is from genome assembly GCF_055595445.1 of Streptomyces sp. NPDC040432. Lineage (NCBI taxonomy): Bacteria > Bacillati > Actinomycetota > Actinomycetes > Kitasatosporales > Streptomycetaceae > Streptomyces > Streptomyces sp. NPDC040432. Next base: position 484,946 of record NZ_JBVIVP010000002.1, read on the forward strand.
TCCTGTGGGCGCGGATCATCGACCTGGCGCCCCAGCACATGGGCGCGCACCTGGCGGCGCTGCACTACTGGTGCGAGAAGTGGCACGGTTCGCGGGAGAAGGCCGACGCCTTCGCGCACGCCGCGGCCGCCCGCGCCCCGCAGGGCTCGCTGCTGGCGGCGCTGCCGCTGTTCGCCGTCTACGAGCACCTGCCCGAGGTCAACCTGGTGCAGAGCTTCTACCGGAGCGCGGTCGTGACGCGGGCGGTGGAGGGCGCGATGTACGCGGTGCGCACGGCGCGCCAGGACGACCCGATGCTGGCGCACGTACGGCACCTGCTGCTGGTGTTCCTGGTGAACATGGAGCGCTGGGCGGAGGCCATGGAACAGGTGCGTCACGTGGACGGGTACGTCGGCGCGCTCCCCTGGTCGACGGCGCCGGACCCGGCCGCGACGTACGCGGTGTACCGGGCGCTGGCGGTCGCCGGGTACGAGGCGAACGGCGGGTCCCCGGCGACGCTGCCGCACTGATCCGGCTCCGGCCGCGGGGCGGGCGGGAGCGGTGGGTGGCCGGGTCGGGGGATGGCCGGGTCGGTGGGTGGCCGGGTCGGTGCGTGGCCGGGTCGGTGCGTGGCGGGCGGGTCCCGTGGGCGGGCGGGGCTCCGGAATCTCCGGCGGTCGGCGGAAAAGTCCCCGCCGGGTGCGGGGGCGCACCGCCCCGCACCCCTGACCGTTGGCCAATAGAGTTGCCGTAAGTGATGATCAGGCCGCATGATTCCGGCCGTGATCGTCAATCGCGCCGCACGCGCGCTCGCCACCCGCTGGGCCCGTACGCGCTTCGACCCGGCGGCCTTCGGCCTCCTCCCCCGTGAGGCGCTCGACCCGCGCACCGCCGGCCCCGAGGCCGATCCCGGGCGCGCGGCCGAGCGCCGCCGCGTCATCGCCGCCGCCCACGAGGGCGAGTGGCGGCCCGCCGCCGCGCACGTCCGCGCCGCCGGCGCGGACTGGGACGAGCGCTGGACCCGGCTGGAACTGCTGATCCGGCTCGCCGACGCCGACGACCGCTGGCTCACCGACTGGCGCACGGCCGAACCCGCCGACGGCGACGCCGGCACCGTCCACTCCCACCTGCTGGTCAGCCGGGCGTGGGCGGTGCGCGGCTCGGCCGTCGCCCGCGAGGTGCCGGACGCCGACATGCGCGCCTTCCACGCCCAACTGCCCGCCGCCGTGGCCGCCGCACAGCGTGCCGCCGACCTGGCCCCCGAGGACCCCGGCCCCTGGGTCGTCATGATCACGGCCGCGCGGGCGCTGTCGTACACGCACAGTCAGTTCTCCGACCTGTGGCGCAACCTCACACTGCGGGCACCCCACCACACGGCCGCCCACTGGCAGGCCATGCAGTACTGGTGCGCCAAGTGGCACGGCTCCGACGAGCTGATGACCGAGTTCGCCGCGCGGGCCGTCGCCCAGGCCCCGGCGGGCAGCCTGCTGCCCGGCGTCTACCTCCAGGCCCTGGACGAACTGCGCGGATCGCGCGCCTCCCGTACCGCCCGCTCCGATGCGCACCGGGCCCTGCTCGGCGCCGTCGCGCAGCGGCTGGAGTCCGTACGGGCCGACCACGAGGGCCTGCCCCGGCTGCGCCACCTGCTCGCGCACCGCCTGGGCGAGGCCGGCATGCACGCGGCGGCCCTCGACCAGTTCCGCGCCATCGGCCCGCACTGCGGCGCCGCGCCCTGGAACGCCGACGCGGCCGGTCCCGTCGCGGCCTTCGACCTGGCCCGGGGCCTCGCCGCACACGGCGCACGCCGCGACTGACCCCGCGCGGGGCGGAGCCCCGCGCCCGTCACCACACGCACCACATCCCTGGGGGGACACGTCCTGATGGGCGCTTCACTTCGCGCGCTGCGCGCGCTCGTCCTGCTCGCCGGCTTCCACCTGCTCGGCCTGATCCTGCTCGGCGTCCTCGGGCTCCTCGACCTGGCCGCCATGACCTGGGTGTCGGGACCCGTGGCGGCCAAGGTCGTCATCGTGTCGGTGGTCCTCGCGATCCCGATCGTGCGCGGCATGTTCATGCTGCGCACCCCCGAGCCGGAGCCGCTGCCGGGCATCCCGGTCACCGAGGCGCGGGAACCGGCGCTGTGGCGGGCCGTGCGTGACATCGCCGCCCGGGTCGGCACCCGCGCGCCCGACGAGATCCTGCTGACCGACGAGGTCAACGCGGCCGTCTCGGAGGACTCCCGGATGCTGGGCCTGCTGCCCGGCACCCGCCGCCTGCACCTCGGCCTGCCCCTGATGAGCGGCCTCGACGAGATGCAGCTGCGCGCCGTCCTCGCCCACGAGATGGGCCACTACGCCAACCTCGACACGCGCCTCACCCCGCTGATCGCCCGCGGCCGGGCCCAACTGATCCGTACCATCGGCCACTTCAACGACCGCGCCGACACCAAGGTCGCCAAGGAGCGCGCCAAGCAGGAGAAGCGCGCCGCGAAGCGGACCGCCAAGGGCAGGAAGGCGAAGGAGGTCGACACCACCGGCGAGGGCTTGACCTACCGCGCCATGGCCCACGTCTACACCGCCTACGCGAAGTTCTACATGCGGGCCACCCTCTCGGCGTCCCGCCGCCAGGAATTCGCCGCCGACCTGGCCGCCGTCCGCGTCGCGGGCCGCGACTCCACGGCCTCCGCGCTGCGCGAGCTGAACGCGCTGGGCAACGCCCACGACTTCTACATGGAGTCCTACGCGACCCTCGGCGTCAATGCCGGGCTGCTGCCGCTGCCCGGGCAGGTCTTCGGCGGCTTCCGCCACCTCCTCGACGCCCGTTCCGAGCAGTTGGACGAGCTGCGCACCGAGCTGTCCACCGAGCCCGCCTCCCCGTACGACTCGCACCCCGCGCTCGCCGAACGCGTGGCCCGCATCGAGGCCCTGCCCGATGACGGGCGGGCCGAAGGGGCCGTCCGCCCGTCGATGGCACTGCTGTCGGACGCGGACGCGGCCATGGTCGCCCTGGAGCCCGTCGTCCTCAGCCCGGAGGCCCTCGCCCTGAAGCGGCTGGACTGGCCCGACCTCGTCCACGAGAGCATGACGCTGTACGTGGGGCAGGGCTCGCGGGAGATCCGCGAGGCCGTGGCCGCCGAGGGCGCGGGCGACGGCCTCGCCCCGCTGCTGGACGCCGTCGACGCCGACCCCCCGCTGCGGTGGCGGCTCGCCGCGCACTTCCCGACCTCGGAGCAGGCGGCGGCCGCCACCGGCCGCGCGGCCCGCGAGTTCGCCCGCCCGGCCTTCCGTCGGATCCTGAACCAGCTCGTCACCACCGAGCTGACGGCCCGCGGCACCGCCCGCTGGCAGCTGTCCTGGTCCGACCCGGCCGGCCTGGCCTACCCGGCCGGAGACTTCGAGGACCGTCTTGAGGCCGCCCTCGACGCGGCCGTCGCCGACCCGTGCGCCACCGAACCTCTGCGGAAGCTGGTGTTCAACCCGTGATCGTCCTTCTCCTCGTCCTCGGCACCCTGCTCCTCGCGGGCGCCCTCTGGGTCGCCCGCGGCTTCCTCATCATCCGCAAGGCGCGGAAACTGACCGAACGGATCGAGGGCCTGGAGTCGGCGGGCGCCGAGCTGCGCGCCCGCACCGACGCCCTCAAGGCCGACGGCAGGGCCGAGGAGGCGGCCGCGGTCGTCGCCCTGGGCTTCGTACCGGAGGAAGCCCTCGACACCGACCACCCCGCGCCCGTCCCGGCCGCGCGGACGGCCGCGCTGGCCGCCGTCCGGTCCGGGGACTGGGAGACGGGGGCCGCCCACCTGGAGGCCGCCGGCACCGACTGGGAGGAGCGTTGGCACCGCGTGCGCGCCCTCGCCGAGGCGGCCGTCGAGGACGACGCCTGGCTGATGGCCTGGCGCGCCGCCCGGCCCGGGGACCCGGCCGCGGCCCTCGTCCTCGCCGACAACGCCGTCCTCGTCGCGTGGGAGGTCCGCGGCTCCGCCTGGGCCCGCCACACCTCGGAGGAACAGTTCGACCTGTTCCACAAGCTGCTGCGCGGCGCACAGGCCGCCGTGCACGAGGCGCAGCAGGTGGCGGACCCGGCCGACCCGGTCCCGTACATGGTCGAGCAGGCCGTCGCACTGGGTCTGATGTACCCGCACGAGCGGTACGAACGGTTGTGGACCGAGATCGTCTCGCGCGCCCCGAAGCTGCTGAGCGCCCACACCAACGCCGTGCAGTACTGGGCCCGCAAGTGGCGCGGCTCGCACGAGGAGTGCCTCTCCTTCGCCCGGAAGGCGACCGCCGGCGCCGCCCCCGGTGAGCTGCTGACGCTGCTGCCGCTGCTCGCGTACGTGGAGCAGGAGAACTACGAGGAGGACCTCGCGGCGGAGACCTTCTTCGCGCGGGAGGAGGTGCGGACCGCAGTCGACGAGGCACTCGTGGACCTCGCGGCGGCCGACCCGGCCGACACCCGGGCGGTCCATCTCCGGCACGTGCTGGCGTACCTGCTGTTCTGGCAGGACCGGGACGCGGAGGCCGTCGAACAGTTCCGGCACGTCGACGGCCACATCGGGGCGGTGCCCTGGTACTACGCCGGCAATCCGAAGCAGCGCTACCTCTACGCCCGGAACTGGGCGGTCCGCGTAACCCTGCTGAAAACCGAGGACTGATCCCGCCGGACGACGGCGGGCCCGGCACCGGACAGCGGATCGGGGCGGGGCCGGTCGGGGACGGGTCCGGGGAATCCCGGCCCGCCCCCGGCCGTTGTCAGGACTACAAGGAGGGAATCCATGTTCTCGTACCGCCGCACGCCCGAGCTGCCCACCCGCGAGGAGGCCCTGAAGGGCCGCGCGCACCCGCTGTTCTCCCTGCCGGAGCGCCACACCGTCCTCGGCAACCCCCTGACCGGCCCGTTCCCCGCCCACCTCGAAACCGCCGACTTCGGCCTCGGCTGTTTCTGGGGCGCGGAGCGCAAGTTCTGGCAGACGCCCGGGGTGTGGACCACCCTGGCCGGCTACCAGGGCGGCTTCACCGAGAACCCGTCGTACGAGGAGGTCTGCTCCGGCCTGACCGGGCACACCGAGGTCGTCCGTGTGGTCTTCGACCCCGCGCTCGTCTCCTACGAGACCCTCCTCAAGGTGTTCTGGGAGGCCCACGACCCCACCCAGGGCTTCCGGCAGGGCAACGACGTCGGCACCCAGTACCGCTCGTCGGTCTACACCCACTCCCCCGCCCAGCAGGCCACGGCCGAGGCCTCCCGAGCCGCATACCAGCGCGTCCTCACCGCCTCCGGCCACGGTGAGATCACCACGGCCGTCCTGCCCGCCGCGGAGCGCCCCTTCTGGCCCGCGGAACCGGAGCACCAGCAGTACCTCGACAAGAACCCCGGCGGCTACTGCGGCATCGGCGGCACGGGCGTCTCCTGCCCGATCGGCGTCGCGGCGGCGCCGTCGCCGGATGCCTGACGGTCCCCGCACCGTCCTCCACCGGGTCCTGCGGGGCCCGTGGGGCATCCGGATCGAGCTGACGGCGTCGGCGGCCGTCGGCGCGGCGCCGCCCGACCGGGGCGAGCGGGTCGCGGACGGGGTGTGGCTGGACACCGCCCCCGTCCGCACGCATCCGCCGTCGGACCGCCGGGGCAAGCGGCTCGACGCCGCCGAGGCCGGATGGCTGCGCCACGGCGCGGCGGTGGCGGCGCCGGCCGTCGCCGCCCGGCACCCGGGCGCGCACGTCCTGGTCACGGTGGACCGCGTGCTGTTCCCGGAGGCGCACTTCCAGCCGGAGGGCCTGGCCGCCGCGGTGCTGCGCTGGGCGGAGGAGGAGTTCTCCCTGCCCGCGCACCCCGTCGACATCACCTTCGACCGGCCGGCCGGCCGGTACGCCTACGCGTGGCCGCCGGCCCGACCCGACACGGCCTGAGCGCCCGCCCGGCCGGGCGCTCAGCGCACCGTGACGTGGGGGCGGGCCCACGAGGTGTGGTCGAAGGCGGAGTTCCCGTTGGCGTCCTCCACCACCAGGTGCAGCAGGCGCACACCGGTCACGTCCAGGTCGATGGCGGTGGGGCCGGTGGCGCCCGTGAGGGTGGACGTGGTCAGCAGGGTGCGGCCGTCGGCGCGGACCACGGCCCGGGTCGCCCCGGCCGCCGACTGCCGCGTCGAGAAGTCGTCGATGCCGACCAGGGCCGTGAAGCGGGCCGCCCGCCCACCCAGGTGGTAGACGACCTGCGACGGGGCGTGGACGCCGAGGCCCTTGGCGTGCGTCACCCCGCCGAACGCGATCGGGGTGCCGTCGCCGGCCTCCTTGCGGCCGTTGGACCGGTCCACCTCCACGGGGCCCCAACCGTTGACCGCCGAGACCCACGGCAGGTCGCTGAGGTATCCGTCCCGGGTCGGCGGGGCCGGGAGCGGGGCGAAGCGCACGGGCGCCGAGAAGCGGTACGCCGATGTCGTCGCGGACGCCGTGAGCAGGGCGGGGGCCGCCGCGGCGGGCCCGGTCACCGTCCAGACCGTGGTCAGGGTCCCTCCCGGGGCCAGGGAGGCGGCCGTCACCGGGCCGGCCGGGGTCGCCGTCCAGCCGGCCGGGACGGCCAACGCGACCCGGGCGTCCGGCCAGGCCCGGGCGGTGCCGTTGGACAGCCGGGTCGTGACGGTCGCCCCGTCCGCGTCCGGGGTCGCCGCCAGCCCCCACGCCCGGCGCGGGTAGGTCGGCGCCCAGGACCCGCGCAGCAGCGCCGTCAGGGAGGCGACCACCGACGGGTTGGCCGCCGCCACGTCGCGCTGCTCGCCGATGTCGGCCGTCAGGTCGTACAGCTCGAACTGCCACTGCGCGTCGGGGGCGTCGCGGTCGCGTCCGGGGGCGAACCGGACGCCCTTCCAGCGGTCCTTGCGGATGGCCTCGGCGACCCGCTTGGCCCGGCCGCCGTCCTGGGCGTCGGCCCGGGCGGTGACGCCCTGCTCGTCCCGGTACCAGTACAGGTGGGAGTGGATCGGGGCGAGTCCCGGGGTGCCGGCGAGCACGGTGGCGGCGGAGAGGCCGTCGATGTCGGAGGGGGCCGGGGCGCCCGCCAGGTCGGCGAGGGTGGGCAGCAGGTCGTGGAGCGGGGTGGGGCGGGAGCTGGTGGTGCCCGCCGTGATCCGGCCGGGGCCCCAGGCGATCAGCGGGACCCGTACGCCGCCCTCGTAGAGGTTGCGCTTGTAGCCGCGCAGCGGGCCGTTGGCGTCGAAGAGGTCGGGGTCCACGCCGCCCTCCTCGTGGGGGCCGTTGTCGGAGGCGACGAGGACGACCGTGCGGTCCGCGATACCGCGCGCCCGGAGCCGGTCGACGACCGCGCCGACCTGCGCGTCGAGCAGCCCGATCTGCGCGGCGTGCGCCTTGTTCGCCTTGGTCCAGGGCTTCGAGGCGTACGCCCCGAGGTCGGGGACCTCACTGGGCGCGTGCGGCAGGTTCGGGGTGAGCAGGAGCAGGAAGGGGTCGGGCCCGGCGGCGTGCGCGTCGATGAAGTCGAGGGCTCGCGCGGCGATGGCCTCGGGGGCGAAGGTGCCCGCCGCGACCGGCTCCTTGGCGTCGTTGTGCCAGAGGTACGACGGGTAGTACTGGTGGGCGTGGCCGTGGTCGATGTAGCCGTAGAACTCGTCGAAGCCGCGCGACAACGGGTGGCTCGGCTGGTCGGCGGCCTCCGGCCCGAAGCCCCACTTGCCGAACAGGCCGGTGCGGTAGCCGCGCGCCCTCAGCACCTCCGCGAAGGTCGTGTCCCCGGCACCGAGTCCGGCCTGGCCGCCGCTGCCCGGGTTGGCGCGGACGGGGGCGTGCCCGGTATGCAGGCCGGTCAACAGCGCGGCACGGGACGGGGCGCAGACGGCGGCGGCCGCGTACGCGTCGGTGAACCGCAGCCCCTCCTCGGCAAGTCGGGCGATGCGCGGGGTACTGATCAGCTTCTGGCCGTACGGGGAGAGGTCCCCGTAGCCGAGGTCGTCGGCCAGCACCACCACGAGGTGCGGGGCGCCCCCGACCTCGACCCCGGCGGCGGAAGCCGGGGCGGCGGCGGGCAGTTGGGGCAGCGCGGCGAGTCCGACGGCCGCCGCGGATCCGGCGAGGAAGTGGCGGCGGCTGGGCATGGTGAACTCCTCGGCAGCGGCGGGGCGATGAGGAGATCATCAACAGCCGGGCCACGCGAAGACCATGCACGGGACGTGAAGAACGTGTGACACGGGCCGGCCGCACGGCGTCGGCGGTCGGGGTGGCCCCAGGTGATCATCCAGGGCATACGGTGAGGCCGTTGACAGCCGGGGGAGGTAACAAGTGGAGTTCAAGCGTGCACGGTTGTTCGATGGTGTCGCCCCGGAGTCCGGGCCGTACTTCGATGAGTCCAGGCCACGCATCGTCGATCGATCCGAGCGGGACCGCCTGCTCGACTTCCTCTCGCACGGTGGCGCCGCCATCGAGCGGGCCGCGGGATTGGCTCCGGATCAGCTCGATGCGTCCAAGGGCAAGGTCGTGCCGGTCGTGACGATGACGGATGGGGTCTGGATCTGGACGGCTGCACACGCCTACTACCTGGAGCACTACGGCTTTGCCCCGGATTCGGAGTTCTACGAGTACATCAAGTCGCGGGACTATCGAGCGGATGGGCCGGACGAGGAAATCCAGAGTGCCGCTCTGGAGTTCCTGCGCCGCAACCGGACCACTCGCCGATGAAAGGGGCGGAGCAGGAGGCGGTCACGACGTCCGGGACCGTCGCCTTCTCGGGCGCACCCGCCTCGGGCACCTAGGCCCGGGGTCGGCGCGAGGCCGGCGATGAGGAGGCCGGAGCGCGCATTTCGGCGCCGGCCGCTCGGCCCGATCCCGGGCGGTGGCCCGGGGCCGGGTGCCGGTGGCGCCACCCGTCAGATCGTCGACGTGTCGATCACGAAGCGGTAGCGGACGTCGCTGGACTGGACCCGCTCGTAGGCCTCGTTGATCCGGTCGGCGGAGATGAGCTCGATCTCCGCGCCCAGGCCGTGCTCGGCGCAGAATTCGAGCATCTCCTGGGTCTCCGGGATGCCGCCGATCATCGACCCGGCGAGGGTCTTGCGGCCGCCGATGACGGAGAACAGGTTCAGCTCGACCGGCTCCTCGGGCGCGCCGACGTTCACGAGCGCCCCGTCGACCTTCAGCAGGGCGAGGTAGCGGTCGAGGCCGAGCGGCGCGGAGACGGTGGACACGATCAGGTCGAAGGTGCCGGCCAGCTCCTCGAAGGTGCTCGGGTCGCTCGTCGCGTAGTAGTGGGCGGCGCCCAGCTTCAGGCCGTCCTCCTGCTTGCGCAGGCTCTGCGACAGGACGGTGACCTCCGCGCCGAGCGCGGAGGCGATCTTCACGCCCATGTGCCCGAGTCCGCCGAGGCCGACGATCGCGATCTTCTTGCCGGGGCCCGCCCCCCAGTGCCGGAGCGGGGAGTAGAGGGTGATGCCGGCGCACAGCAGCGGCGCGGCGACGTCCAGCTCGACGCCGTCGGGGATGCGCAGGGTGTAGTTCTCGTCGACGACGATGTGGGTGGAGTACCCGCCGTAGGTGGGCTCGCCGTTCTTGTCGAGGGCGTTGTAGGTGCCGGTCATGCCCTTGACGCAGTACTGCTCCTGGCCGCGCAGGCAGTACTCGCACTCCCGGCAGGAGTCCACGAAGCAGCCGACGCCCACCCGGTCCCCGACGGCGAACTTCGTCACGCCGGGACCGACCTCGGCGACGATCCCGGCGATCTCGTGACCCGGGACCATCGGGAAGATGCCCTCGCCCCAGCCGTCGTTGGCCTGGTGGATGTCGGAGTGGCAGATGCCTGCGTACTTGATGTCTATGAGGACGTCGTGCTCACCGACCGGGCGGCGCGGGACGGTGACGCGCTCCAGCGGGGCCTTCGCGGCGGGGGCGGCGTAGGCGGGGACCTGGGTGACGGACATGGGGGTGATCTCCTCTGACGAGGACGTCGGGCTGTGACGTCGTGGTGACGCCGAGTTCGACGTCCGTACTGCGGTACTTCCACCCTGCCCCGCTCCGGGCCGCCCACCCAGACCCCTGCCGTGCCTAGGACTGGCGAACCTACCCCTGGTGGGGTCAGGCTCACCGCCGCGTCCGGTGTCCCGCCCGGGGATACTGGCGGTATGGACCAGCTTGATCAGCGAGCCGAACTCGGCGAGTTCCTGCGCAGCCGCCGCGCCCGGCTGCGCCCCGAGGACGTGGGCCTGCCCGACTACGGCCGGCACCGGCGGGTTCCGGGGCTGCGCCGGGAGGAGCTGGCGCAGCTGGCCGGGGTCTCCGTCGCCTACTACACCCGGCTGGAACAGGGGCACGGGCAGAACGTGTCGGCGGAGGTCCTGGACGCCATCGCGCGGGCCCTGCGACTGGACGGCACGGAGTCGGACCACCTGACCCACCTGGCACGCCCCCGTGCCCGCGGGCGGAGCCGGTCCCGGCGTCCGCAGCAGGTCCGCCCGGAGCTGCGCAGCCTGATGGAGGCGATGGAGGGCGTACCGGCGTACCTGGTGGGGCGGCGGCAGGACGTCATCGGGTGGAACCGGCTGGCCGCGGCCGTCTTCGGGGACTTCGGGACGCTGCCCCCGGCGGAGCGGAACCTGGTGCGGATGGTGTTCCTGGACCCGGCGACGGCCGAGCTGTACGCGGAGTGGGAGTGCCGGGCCTGCGAGGTCGTGAGCAACCTGCGGATGTACGCGGGCCAGTACCCGGACGACGAGCAGCTGTCCGTGCTGGTCGGTGAGCTGTCCGTGAAGAGCGAGGAGTTCCGCAGGCTGTGGGCGGCCCACACGGTGGCGGACAAGAAGACGCACGGGGTGAAGCGGCTGCGGCACCCCGTGGTGGGCGAGCTGGTGCTGCCGTTCGAGACGCTGGCCCTGCCGGACGATCCGGCGCAGTTCCTGGTGACGTACCACGCCGTGCCGGGCTCCCCCTCGGCGGACGCCCTGCGGCTGCTGTCGTCCTGGTCGGCGCCGGCCCACGAGCCGACGCCGACCACCCCCGCGCCGCCCTCCGGGTCGGGGACGGCCCGCACGGAGGAGACCGCCTGAGCGGTGCGGCGGGTACGGATCGGGCCACGCCACGCCACGGCAGGCCCGGCCGGCGCCGGCCGGGCCGCTCGGCGCCGCCCGGTCAGAGCGTCAGCTGGAAGACGGCCGCACCGCGCTCGCGTCGGTGGCCCAGGGCCTCGTTCACGGCCAGCATGGGGGTGTTCTCGTCGGCGACGGTCGTACCGATCCGGCGCAGCTCCGGGTACCGTACGGCCGCCTCGGCCCGCATCCGGAGTTTGACGGCGCGGCCCAGGCCCCGGCCCCGGTGCGCGGGGACGACGACGGTGTCGTACTGGAGGGCCCGCGGCCCGTCCGGGTCCGGGAGCACCAGCGTCGTGTACGCGGCGATCTCGCCGGCGGGGGTGACGGCGGCGACCATCAGCAGCTTCCCGCCGCGGTCCAGCACGAGCCGCTGCGCGGCGATCACCCGCTCCGGCGTCCAGGCGGTGAACCGCTCGTCGGCGTCGCCGGAGGGCGCGTCCTCCATCGCACCGTGGGCGGCCGCGGCGGCCGGGGCCCAGGCGTCGGGGACCAGTCCGGCCCAGGTGAGGAGCTCGTACCCGGGGACGTCGGGGTGGGCCTCCGCGGCCGGGTCCTCCCCGAGTTCCTGGACGTACCAGGCCATCGGCAGCACGTTCTCGAAGCCGACGGATTCCAGGAAGGCCTGTCCGGGCCCGCCCGTGTCGGCGACGGTGGAGACCGAGGTCCGGCCCCGGTCGAGCAGCTCGGCGCGGACCCGCTCCCACAGGGCGGTGCCCACGCCCCGGCGGCGGGCGTCGGGGCGCACCGTCAGCTCGTCGAGGAAGGCGGTGTGGGTGTTGGCCTCCTCGGTGAACAGCAGCAGGGCGGCGTGGCCCTCGCCGGCCGCCCCGGCCCAGTGGACGAACCGGCCGCGGGCGGGCGGCACGCGCAGCCGGCCGGCGACCTCCGCCCGGGTGGGCGCGGGTACGTCGGGCAGGGCGGCGGTGTCGGCGGCGTGGGCGGAGACCTGCACCGCCCACCAGGTGTCCACCTCGTCGTCGGTCGGGGGCACGGTCAGCGTGTCGATCTTCGTCATGCCACGACCCTAGGGCCTGTCGTCAAAGTCCCGTCGTCGCCCGGAGGGCGGCCTCGCGGCGTCCCGACCCCGCGGCGTCGCACCGCCCCTGCGTCGCACCGTCGCGGAACGCACGGACGGCGGGGAGCCCGTCGTGGGCTCCCCGCCGTCCGGGGTTCGGTGGGCGGCGCCGCGGGCGGCGCTCACCGGGGGTGTCAGGCGGCCGAGCCGGCCTTCCACTCCGCCCAGTCCATGTTCCAGCCGTTGAGGCCGTTCTCCGGCTTGATGGTCTTGTCCGGGGAGTTCTGCACGGTGACCACGTCGCCGATCAGCGAGTTGTCGAAGAACCACGCGCCGGGCTGGTCCGGGTCGTTCGCGCCCTTGGCGTCGTTCAGGCCGACACAGCCGTGGCTGGTGTTCACCTTGCCGAAGATCGAGTCGGCGCCCCAGTAGTTGCCGTGGATGAAGGTGCCGGAGGTCGACAGCCGCATCGCGTGCGGGACGTCCTTGATGTCGTACTCGCCCTTGCCGTCGTTGCCCTTGAAGCCGACGGTGGCGCCGTCCATCCGGGTCTCCTTGAACTTCTCGGAGATCACCATCTGGCCGTTGTACGTGGGGTTCTCCGGGGAGCCCGCCGAGATCGGGATGGTCTTGAGGACCGCGCCGTCCCGGGTGACCGTCATCGTCTTCGCCTTCACGTCGACCGTGGAGACCTGGCTCCGGCCGACCTTGAAGGTGACGGTCTTGTTCTGCACGCCCTGGATGCCGGGTGCGCCCTGCACGCCCTGGAGCGCGAGCTTCAGGGTGACCGTGGAGTTCGCCTGCCAGTACGCCTCGGGGCGGAAGTCCAGGCGCTGGTTGCCGAACCAGTGGCCGACGACTTCCTGGTTGCTGCTGGAGCTGACCTTGATCGCGGCCTGGACGGCCTTCTGGTCCTTGATCGGCTTGTTGAACGTGATCGACACGGGCATGCCCACGCCGACCGTCTGGCCCTCGTCCGGGACGAACGAGCCGACGAAGCTGTTCTCCGGCGAGAGGGTGGTGAACGAGGCGTTCTCGTGCGCCTCGCGGCCGGCCTCGTCCTTCGCGGTCGCGGCCAGCGCGTACTTCGTGGAGCGCTTGAGGGCCGCGTCCGGCTTCCAGCTCTTGCCGTCGGCGGCTATCTTGCCCGCGACCACGGCACCCTCGGAGCTCTTCAACTCGACCTGGGTGAGCTTCCCGTCGCTGACGGTGACGTTCGCCGCGTCGTTCAGCGCTATGTTGGTGGAGCCGTCCTTCGGCGTGATCTCTATCTTCGCCTTGGACGCGTCCTTGGCCGCCGCCGCGTCCACGTCCGCCTGTGCCTTGCCCGTTTCGGCGCTGCCCTGAGGCTTCTCGGTACCCCCGTCATTGCAGGCCGAGAGCATCAGTACGCCGCCGAGCACGGCGGATACGGCCACCAGGGACCTTCTCCGCCGCATGCTGTACGTCCTCACACGTCACTCCATCGTTGCCGGAAACCCCGAGGCTGCATTCCCGGGATTGGGCCGGGCAGGGGGCATCACCCCCTGCTCGTCCTGACAACGCGTTAACGACGCGGGTCGGTTCCACACTCCGTTCGAATGTGTGCAACCCCACGGTCAGGCGTTGTCCGCCTCTTCCTCGAAGTCACCATCTTCCTCGTCCAGGTCCCACTCCAGTGACTCGGGGTCGTATTCGACCGGTTCGCTGCTCCAGGAGGCCTGCGCCAGCTCGATTCCGGGCAGTTCCGCGACCAGGTCCGTGGGGTCCACCAAGTAGGCCAGCGCCTCCGATTCGTCCTGTCGGACGGCGGCTTCCGCATGGCCGCGCTCCTCGTCCGGCATGAACTCGTCGGCCTTGATGTGACCGAGGGCCGCGCCGATGAGTGCGTCGGAGTCCGACACTTCGAGGATCAAATCCACCCGAAGTCGTACGAATCGTGATGTCTCAGAAGGGTTCATACGACGGAGAGTAAGCCCGTGACAGCCTCGACTTTCCCACGACCCGCCCTGTTCACTAGCATCGGCGCACACGGCCAATTCGCTGCTGCCACAAGGGGGATCGCACCGTGTCCGCACGTCGACCGCTGCTCACCGCTCTCGGAGCGACCACCCTCCTCGCCGTCCTCTGGTTCGTCCCCTCGGCGAACGCAACCGCACCCGGTCAGGACGCGACGAGGTCCTCCGGCGGCCCCGCCGCCGCCAACACCGGGACCGTGAACGGCGTTTCCGCCCAAGAGGCCGCACGTTCCGGTTCCGCCCGCTCCGACACCGCGGATCCCGCCGCCGCCGACTCCGGTTCCCCGGAATCAGCCGGCGGCGACACCCGCTCCTCCGACGGCGTGTCCGCCGGGGACCGCGCCTCGATGGTCACCCTCACGCTCGCCGACACCGGCAGCGCGGACACCACCCCCTACGTCCTGGGCGGCACGCTCTGCCTGGGTCTGGGCGCCGGGTTCGTCGCCTTCTCCGTACGCCGCTCCCGCACCCAGTAGCGGCGTACGGAAGAACGCGGAAGGGGCCGGGCCCCGGGGAGCGATCCCCGGGGCCCGGCCCCTTCCGCGTCGGGTGCGCCGTCCGTCAGGCGAGGGGACCCGTCACCGGCTCCACCGCGGCGACGAGCCCGCCCGCGCGGACGAACGCGTCGGCGGCGGCCAGGTCGGGGGCGAGGAAACGATCCGGCCCGGGGCCCTCCACGCCCGCCGCGCGCGCCGCCCCGATGGCGGCCCGGCTGGCCGGCGCCGGGGTCAGCCCGTGGCGGAGCTCGATGGCCCGGGTGGCCGCGTAGAGCTCGATCGCGATGATCCGGGTCAGGTTGTCGATCGCCGTGCGCAGCTTGCGCGCGGCCGACCACCCCATCGAGACGTGGTCCTCCTGCATGGCGGAGGAGGGGATCGAGTCGGCGGAGGCCGGAACCGCGAGCCGCTTCATCTCGCTGACCAGGGCCGCCTGCGTGTACTGGGCGATCATCAGGCCGGAGTCGACACCGGCGTCGTCCGCGAGGAACGGCGGCAGGCCGTGGCTGCGGTTCTTGTCGAGGAGCCGGTCGGTGCGGCGCTCGGCGATCGATCCGAGGTCGGCCGCGGCGATGGCCAGGAAGTCCAGCACGTACGCGACGGGCGCGCCGTGGAAGTTGCCGTTGGACTCCACGCGCCCGTCGGCCAGGACCACCGGGTTGTCGACGGCGGCGGCCAGCTCGCGGGAGGCGACCAGGGCGGCGTGCGCCATGGTGTCCCGGCCCGCGCCGGCGACCTGCGGGGCGCAGCGCACCGAGTAGGCGTCCTGGACGCGCGGGGCGGACTCCTCCTGGAAGTGCCCGGTCAGCCCGGAGCCCTTCAGCACGGCGGCCATGTTCGCGGCGGAGGCGCCCTGGCCCGGGTGCGGGCGGATGGCGTGCAGCTCGGGCTGGAGGACCTTCTCCGTACCGAGCAGCGCCTCCAGGGTGAGGGCGGCGGTGATGTCGGCGGAGGTGTACAGCGTGCCCAGGTCGGCGAGGGCCATGATCAGCATGCCGAGCATGCCGTCGGTGCCGTTGAGGAGGGCGAGGCCCTCCTTCTCGCGGAGCTCGACGGGCTCGATGCCGGCCTCGGCGAGCAGCTCGCCCGCGGGGCGGACGACGCCGTCGGGACCCTCGGCGTCGCCCTCGCCCATGAGCGCGAGCGCGCAGTGGGAGAGCGGCGCGAGGTCGCCGGAGCAGCCGAGGGAGCCGTACTCGTGGACGACGGGGGTGATCCCGGCGTTCAGCACGTCGGCCATGGTCTGCGCGACGGAGGGGCGGACGCCCGTGTGCCCGGAGGCCACGGTCTTCAGCCGCAGGAACATCAGGGCGCGCACGACCTCGCGTTCGACGCGCGGGCCCATGCCGGCGGCGTGCGAGCGGACGATGTTGCGCTGGAGCTGGGCGCGCAGCTCGGGGCTGATGTGCCGGGAGGCGAGGGCGCCGAAGCCGGTGGAGACCCCGTAGACGGGCTCGGGCTTGGCGGCCAGCGCGTCGACGACGGCGCGGGCGCGGGCGAGGGCTTCGAGCGCCTCGCCGGACAGCTCGACCCGCGCGTTGCCGCGGGCCACGGCGATGACGTCCTCGGCGGTGGTTCCGGACGTCCCCACCACGACAGTGTGCATATCCATATTCAGCACCCTACGGACTGAATCTCTTCATGTCACCACCCGGAATCGTCACGATCGAGCCGCACGACCGCCCCTTACTTCCGTGCCCGCCCCGCGGTCGCCCCCGCCGCCCCCCGCCGTCACCCCCTGCCGCGGAACCGGCGCCGTTCGCCCGGGCCGTCCTGCGGGGCCGTGTCCGCGAGACGCACCACGGCGGTGTCGCGACCCGCGACGACGGGCTGCGGCGAGCGGGCCGCCTTGGCCTTGTACTGGGCGGCGTCGGCGAGCCGGAACAGCCGCCGGGAGGACTTGACGAGCCCGATGGGGTCCCCGGTGGAGGCGACCCCGCAGGCCACGCCCTCCCCGAGTTCGAGCGCCGCGGCCCGCCGGCACACCTCCTCGGTGACGCGGACGACGTCGTCGGCGGACGGGCCGACGCTGACGAGGCAGAACTCGTCGCCGCCGAGCCGCGCCACGAGGGTGCCGGCGAGCATCGCGCCGCACAGGCTGAGGACGGATCCGAAGCGTTCGAGGAGCCGGTCGCCCATGGCGTGGCCGAGCGTGTCGTTGACCTTCTTCAGCCCGTTGAGGTCGCACACGACGAGGCTGACGACGACCCCGGTCCGCCGGTGTTCCTCCAGGGCCTCGTCCAGGCGCATGTCCACGGACCGGCGGTTGGCGAGACCGGTGAGGGGGTCGGTGAAGGCCAGTCGCCGCGCCTCCTCCAGGCGTTCGTTCTGCGCGAGCCCGGCGGCCACGACCGCGGCGAGCACGGTCGCGAACTCCGCGTCGTCCTCGTCGAAGTCGGGCAGCCCTTCGTCCCGGGCGACGTACAGCTCCCCCCAGGCCCGGCCGCTGAGCACGATCGGCGCGACCACGCAGGTCCCGCGACCGCGGCGGCGCAGCGCCGCGCCGCGCCGGCCGGGTCGCTCGCCGACGGCGCTCTCGACCCAGGCGTGCGGCCCGCCGCCGCCGACCCAGCGTTCGTGGAGGAACTCGGTGATCTCCGGGAAGTCGTGCACCGGGTAGGACTCGTCCTCGGGGAACTCCTCCTCCCCGGCCCGCCGCTCCCCCTCGTTGACGAGGACGCGCAGGCGGCCCCGCTCGCGTTCCCAGGCGGAGATCGCGGCGAAGGAGCCGTCCATCGCCAGGCGCGCGCCCCTCGCCGCCGCCCGGACGCTGTCCCGCGGCGCGCAGGCGGCCGCCATGGCCTGCGCGAGGCCCACGACGGCTCTCAGCCGCCCGTCAACTCCCATCACTCCAGATTAGGGAGTTTTGTCCGATTCGGTGATGGTCGGTGCGTCATTCGGCTGCGTCGGCTACCGCCCGGGCCAGTTCGGCTTGCGCTTCTCGTTGAACGCGGCCACGCCCTCGGCCCGGTCCCCCGAGAAGGCGACCGTCCGCCAGGCCGCGTCCTCGATCTCCAGTCCCGCCGCGAGGTCCATCCCGTGTCCCAGCCGCAGCGCCCGCTTGGCCGCGCGCAGCCCGACCGGCGAGTTCGCCGCCATCCGGGCGGCCAGCGCCAGGGCCTCCGCGCGGTCCTCGCCCTCCGGGGCCAGCGAGTCCACCAGGCCCAGCGAGAGCGCCTCGGCGGCCTCCACCCGGCGCGCGGTGAAGATCAGCTCGGCGGCCCGCGCCGCCCCGACCCGGCGCGGCAGGAGCTGTGTGCCGCCGCCGCCCGGGATCACGCCCACCGACACCTCGGGCAGGCCGACCACGGCCGTCGCGTCGGCCACGATGACGTCGCAGGCCAGCGCCAGCTCGAAGCCGCCACCGAGCGCGAAGCCGTGCACCGCCGCGATGGTGGGCATCGGCAGCTCCAGCACGCCCCCGTACGCGCCGCGGGTGGTGGGACGCTGGCGCACCAGCTCGGCGTCGGAGAAGGAGTTGCGCTCCTTGAGGTCGGCGCCGACGCAGAAGGCCCGCTCGTGCGTCGAGGACAGCACCACGACCCGCACGGAGGCGTCGGCGGCCAGCGCCGCGCACGCGGAACCGATCGAGCGCGCCATCTCCGTCGACACGGCGTTCATCGCCTTGGGACGGTCCAGCACCAGCTCGGCGACGGCACCGCCGTCGCCGTGGCGCCGCACCGCGACGAACTCCCCGAACCGGACCTCGTCCACAGCCACGCCACCCTCCCGGTTAACGAACGTTACCCGGGGATCTTAGGCTTCCGCCGCGTCAACGACCAGGGCTCCACGACGCCCAGTCCGCGGACGGGCCGCTGCCACATCGGTTGGAGCGCGAACCGGTAGGCGCCGCCGCCCTCCTCCAGCTCCGCGGACTTCTCCGAGAGCGGCGCCGCTCCGGTCCGGCCGAGTTCCTCGGCCATCGCCCCGTCGACGAGGACGGCGTCCTTCGGCGCTATGGAGGTGAGCCGGCTCGCCAGGTTCACCGTGGTCCCGAAGACGTCGCCCATCCGCGTCGTCACCGTGCCGAAGGCGATCCCCACCCGCAGCTCGGGCATCTGCGGATCGGCCTCCATCGTCTCGATCAGCCGCAGCGCGATCTCCGCGGCCGTCGCCGCGTCGTCGGCGCAGTACAGCACCTCGTCGCCCAGGGTCTTGATCAACCGGCCGCCGTGCGCGGCCACCAGGTCGGCGGCCGTCGTCTCGAAGGCCTCGACGAGCTCACCGAGCTCCTCCTCCTCCAGGCGCCGCGTCAGCCGGGTGAAGCCGACCAGGTCCGCGAAGCCCACCGCCAGGCGCCGGTCGACCATCTCCTCGTCGTCCGCGACCTGCACGACCCGCCCCGTCGCGGCCGCCAGCTGGCGCCGCCACACGTAGACGAGGAACTCCTCCAGCTCCGGCAGCAGCAGCTCGACCAGCGGGTACGTGACCTCGGTACGGGTCATGCCCGGCTCGGGCGGCTCCGTCAGCCCCTCCAGGAAGGAATCGATCTGCCATTCGGCCAGTCGGGCGGTCGTCTGCCCCGTGGACCGGGCCACCTGCACCGCCATCGGCTCGGACAGCAGCCCCGCCTCCACCAGACCCGCGAGCCGCCGCAGGGCCAGTACGTCGGCCTCCGTCAGCGCCTTGGCCTGGCCGATGTCGGCGAATCCCATGGCCCGCCAGAAGCGCGAGGCCAGCTCCATCGACACACCGGCGCTACGGGCCGCCTGGAAGGGCGTGTACCGGCGCTCGGCGCCGAGGATCAGCTGCTCCAGCCGGATGGCCAGCGGATCGGCCGTCGGCTGCGCCGTGTGGTCGACCTCGTGGAGCGGCGTGTGCCGGTCCCGCCCGATGGGGGTCCCCGGGCCGCTCGCGGAGCCGGCCCCGGACGCGCCGGACGTAGGGTCGTCGACGGTCAAGGGCCGCCTCCTGTCCATTCCGTGCGCACTGCCGAACCGGGTGATCACCGGGAGGACCGGGATCGCCTAAACCATACGGCAGGTGTGCCGTAGCTCACTCCCCCACTTCCCGGCCCCCCACCGCCGGCGTCCGGGGCGCGGGGGTCCGGGGGCGTCGCCCCCGACGACCCGGCCGCGCCCCGCGGCCCGGCGGGCCGGGAGCGGGCCCCCGCCGCCGCCGGGTCGGGGTCAGTGCACCGACCTCAGGTGCACCACGTCGCCCGCGCCCACGGCCTCCCGCTCGCCCTCGACCGTCCGGATCACCAGGCGCCCGTCCGCGTCCACCGCTTCGGCCGTTCCGGTGAGGGTCCGCCCTCCCGGCAGGTCGGCCCGGACGTGCTTGCCGAGGGTCGCGCAGCCCGCCGCGTACGCCTCCTGGAGCCCGCTGGCCCCCGGGTCGCCCGCCGCCTCGCGCCAGTTCCCGTACCACTGCTCCAGCGAACGCAGCACGGCCTTCAGCAGCGGGTCCCGGTCCGTCGCCGACGCCTTGGCCAGCAGCAGCGAACCGGCCGTCGGTACGGGCAGCTCGTCCTCCGTGAGGGTCACGTTCAGGCCGATCCCGATGACCACCCCGTCCGCGACGCGCTCCGCGAGGATGCCGCCGGTCTTGCGCTCCTCGCCGTCCACGACGACCAGCAGGTCGTTGGGCCACTTGAGCCTGGTGTCCACGCCCGCCGCCCGGGACAGGCCGGTGGCCGTGGCCACGCCGGCCAGCAGGGTCAGCCACCCCCACTGCTCCTCCGGCACGCCCGGCCCCGGCTTGAGCAGGACGGAGAAGAACAGCCCGGACCGGGCCGGCGCCGTCCAGCTGCGGTCGAGGCGACCGCGCCCCGCCGTCTGCTCCTCGGCGACGAGGACCGCCCCCTCGGGCGACGAGGCGGCCCGCGCCGCGAGGTCGGTGTTGGTCGACCCGGTGGCGGGGACGATCTCCAGGGAGGTCCACAGGCCCCCGTCCGTCACGAGGGCGCGTTGCAGGGCTGCGGTGTTGAGGGGAGGACGGTCCAGGCTCGACCAGCGTCCCGCGGAAGCTCCGGTTGGAGCATCTGATGGCGTCATGCAAGTCAATGTAGGTGTGTCAAACGCCGCACTGCCGAGCGCCATGCCCGCCGATACGCTACGCACCAGTAGCCAGCAGCAGTCAATCAATTGACCAGGCAGTTGACACCACACAGGGAGCCGCGACCCCGATGTCCCAACCCTCAGAGCCGATCGACATCCACACGACCGCGGGCAAGCTCGCGGATCTGCGGCGCCGCGTCGAGGAGGCCACCCACGCAGGTTCCGAACGCGCCGTGGAGAAGCAGCACGCCAAGGGCAAGCTGACGGCACGCGAGCGGGTGGCACTGCTGCTGGACGAGGGGTCCTTCGTAGAGCTCGACGAGTTCGCCCGGCACCGGTCCACCAACTTCGGGCTGGAGAAGACCCGGCCGTACGGCGACGGCGTCGTCACCGGCTACGGCACGGTGGACGGCCGCCCGGTGGCCGTGTTCTCGCAGGACTTCACCGTCTTCGGCGGAGCCCTCGGCGAGGTCTACGGCCAGAAGATCATGAAGGTCATGGACTTCGCGCTGAAGACCGGATGCCCGCTCGTCGGCATCAACGACTCCGGCGGCGCCCGCATCCAGGAGGGCGTCAGCGCGCTCGGCATGTACGGCGAGATCTTCCGCCGCAACGTCCACGCGTCCGGCGTGATCCCGCAGATCAGCCTGGTCGTCGGCCCCTGCGCGGGCGGCGCCGTCTACTCGCCCGCCATCACCGACTTCACCGTGATGGTCGATCAGACCTCGCACATGTTCATCACCGGCCCGGACGTCATCAAGACCGTCACCGGCGAGGACGTCGGCTTCGAGGAACTCGGCGGAGCCCGTACGCACAACAGCACCTCCGGCGTCGCCCACCACATGGCGGGCGACGAGAAGGACGCCATCGAGTACGTCAAGTCCCTGCTGGCGTACCTGCCGTCGAACAACCTCTCGGAGCCGCCCGCGTTCCCGGAGGAGGCGGACACCGAGGTCTCCGGCACCGACCTCGAACTCGACACGCTGATCCCGGACAGCGCGAACCAGCCGTACGACATGCACACCGTGATCGAGCACGTGCTCGACGACGCGGAGTTCCTGGAGACGCAGTCGCTGTTCGCGCCGAACATCCTCACCGGCTTCGGCCGCGTCGAGGGACATCCGGTGGGCATCGTCGCCAACCAGCCGATGCAGTTCGCCGGCTGCCTGGACATCAACGCCTCCGAGAAGGCTGCGCGATTCGTCCGTACGTGCGACGCTTTCAATGTGCCCGTGCTGACGTTCGTGGACGTGCCCGGCTTCCTGCCCGGCACCGACCAGGAGTACAACGGCATCATCCGGCGCGGCGCGAAGCTCATCTACGCCTACGCCGAGGCCACCGTCCCCCTGATCACCGTCATCACCCGCAAGGCCTTCGGCGGGGCGTACGACGTCATGGGCTCCAAGCACCTCGGCGCCGACCTCAACCTGGCCTGGCCGACCGCCCAGATCGCCGTCATGGGCGCCCAGGGCGCGGTGAACATCCTGCACCGGCGGGCCATCGCCGAGGCGGAGCAGGCCGGCACCGCCGACGAGACCCGCGCACGGCTCATCACCGAGTACGAGGACGCCCTGCTCAACCCCTACACGGCGGCCGAGCGCGGCTACGTCGACGCGGTGGTCATGCCGTCCGAGACCCGCGCGCACGTCGTGAAGGGCCTGCGGCAGCTGCGCACCAAGCGGGAGTCCCTGCCCCCGAAGAAGCACGGCAACATCCCCCTGTAAGCCCCCGAGGAGGTCTCTGTGGTGATCAAGGTCGTCAAGGGCAATCCGACCCCCGAGGAGCTGGCCGCCGCACTGGCGGTGGTCCAAGCGCGCGCGGCGGCGCTGGCCTCGGCCCCGTCGGGCGCGCCCCGGGTTCCGGACGAATGGGCCGCGCCGGGCCGGGTGGCCCGCCACCGGCTGCCGCGGCCGGGGCCCCGCGCCTGGGGTCGTACGTACTGGCCCGGCCAGGGCTGAACCCCGTCCCGGACCCGGCCGCGGGACGGGTCGGGCGAGGATGACGTGAACGCACGGTGGCGCCTGAGTACGAGTACTCAGGCGCCACCGCCGTACCGGCGCCAGGATCGAAGCATGCTCTGGTCAGACCCGAAGGACGAGCCGCCGAAGGACATGCGCGACGCGCAGGCGATGCTCCGGCGACTGCTCGTGCTCCTCGTCCTCGCGATGGTGGTGGGCGTGTACGTGCTGGGCGTCGCCCCGTTCTAGGCGGTCCCCGGGGCCGCCCTACGATGGCCCCCATGACCGCAACCCCGCTCCCCGCGAGCCCGCGCCGCACGCTGGTCCTCGCCTCCGCCTCCCCCGCCCGGCTGAACCTGCTGCGGCAGGCCGGCCTCGCCCCGCACGTGATCGTCAGCGGCTTCGACGAGGACACCCTGGACCACGACGAGCCCGCCGCCCTCGCGCTGGCCCTCGCCGAGGCCAAGGCCGCCGTGGTGGCGGCCCTCCCGGAGGCCGCGGGCGCCCTGGTGATCGGCTGCGACTCGGTGCTGGAGCTGGACGGGGAGGCGCTCGGCAAGCCGGCCGACGCAACGGAGGCCACCGCCCGCTGGAAGTCCATGCGGGGCCGGTCGGGCGTGCTGCGCACGGGCCACTGCGTGGTCGACACGGCCGCCGGCCGTCAGGTCTCGGCGACCGCCTCCACCACGGTCCGCTTCGGCGAGCCCACGGACGCGGAGGTCGCCGCCTACGTGGCGAGCGGGGAACCGCTGCACGTCGCGGGGGCGTTCACCCTGGACGGCCTGTCGGCGCCCTTCATCGACGGCATCGACGGCGACCCGGGCAACGTCATCGGCCTGTCGCTGCCGCTGCTGCGTTCCCTGCTGGGCGAACTGGACGTGTCCATCACGGACTTGTGGGCCTGAACTCCCCCACCGGGCCCGGCGGCGCCTTCGGCCGGGCACCGGGGGCGTCCCGGTCGGTCCTGGCGTAGAGCAGCAGGCACAGGACGAGCAGGCACAGGACCAGCATCAGCGCTCCCCAGACGGGCCAGCCGGCCAGTCCGACGGCCAGCGTGCCGAGCAGCGCGTGCACGACGGCCGCGACGATGAGCAGGATGCGGCCCGCACGGCCCGGCGGCCGGTCCCGTACGGCGGCGACGGCGAGCACGACGGCGCACAGCAGCAGGAACACGCCGATGCCGGCGCCCATCGCGTAGGTGGCCGTGGACATCAGCTCCGGGTCGCTGCCCGCGATGGACATCGACTGGTTCTCGGTGGTCCGGCCCAGCACCAGGTGGACGAGTACGAGCAGCGCCGCCTCGGCGGCGAGCACGACCGCGGCCAGCCCGGCGACGAATCTGCGCAGCACGACGTCCCCATCCCCCGACACGGCACAAGCGTGTTCGACGTCGTGGAGGCTACTAACGAGTAAACCTGCGGACAAGGGGTCGGGGCGGCTTCGTTACGGAGGCCCTCCGTGACGGCTCTCACGCAAAGAATGCATAGGCCGTTCGTAGGGACTCCACAAAGAATCAGCGGGGGCGGCTGACCCGCCGAACAGAGACCTTCGCCGTCCATCAGGGTTACTGTGCAGTCTGGGATCTCCCTGACCTGGGGCGACACAAGGGTTTTCGGACTAGAGCCTGCCTCGAATCACGCTCCGTGTGGGCAAGCTCACCTCCGGGAAAGGGTCGAAAGGCCGTGTCGACTATCCCTAAACTCAGCTTGTTTCAAGGAGGGAGCCATCGTGCGCAAGGTGCTCATCGCCAACCGTGGCGAAATCGCTGTCCGCGTTGCTCGGGCATGCCGGGATGCAGGGATCGCGAGCGTAGCCGTCTACGCCGATCCGGACCGGGATGCCCTGCACGTCCGCGCGGCAGACGAAGCTTTCGCGTTGGGCGGTGACACCCCGGCCGCCAGCTACCTCGACATCGCGAAGGTCCTGCAGGCCGCCGCCGATTCCGGGGCCGACGCCATTCACCCCGGCTACGGCTTCCTGTCGGAGAACGCCGACTTCGCGCAGGCCGTCCTCGACGCCGGACTCACCTGGATCGGTCCGCCGCCGCAGGCCATCCGCGACCTCGGTGACAAGGTCGCCGCCCGCCACATCGCGCAGCGCGCCGGGGCACCCCTCGTCGCGGGCACGCCCGACCCGGTCTCCGGGTCCGACGAGGTCGTCGCGTTCGCCGAGCAGCACGGTCTGCCGATCGCGATCAAGGCGGCGTTCGGTGGTGGCGGCCGCGGCCTGAAGGTCGCCCGCACCCTCGAAGAGGTGCCCGAGCTCTACGACTCGGCCGTCCGCGAGGCCGTCGCCGCCTTCGGCCGCGGCGAGTGCTTCGTCGAGCGCTACCTCGACAAGCCGCGTCACGTCGAGACCCAGTGCCTCGCCGACTCCCACGGCAACGTGGTCGTCGTGTCGACCCGTGACTGCTCGCTCCAGCGCCGCCACCAGAAGCTGGTGGAGGAGGCCCCGGCCCCGTTCCTCTCCGAGGCCCAGAACGCCGAGCTGTACGCCGCGTCGAAGGCCATCCTCAAGGAGGCCGGCTACGTCGGCGCCGGAACCGTCGAGTTCCTCGTCTCCGCCGACGGCCTGATCTCGTTCCTGGAGGTCAACACCCGCCTCCAGGTCGAGCACCCCGTCACCGAGGAGGTCGCGGGCATCGACCTGGTCCGCGAGATGTTCCGGATCGCCGACGGCGAGGAGCTCGGCTACGGGGACCCCGTCCTGCGCGGGCACTCCTTCGAGTTCCGCATCAACGGCGAGGACCCGGGGCGCGGCTTCCTCCCCGCCCCGGGCACCGTCACGAGGTTCGACGCGCCGTCAGGCCCCGGTGTGCGCCTCGACGCCGGCGTCGAGAGCGGTTCGGTGATCGGCCCGGCCTGGGACTCCCTCCTCGCCAAGCTCGTCGTCACCGGCGCCACCCGCGAGCAGGCCCTCCAGCGGGCCGCCCGCGCGCTCGCCGAGTTCAACGTCGAGGGCATGGCCACGGCCATCCCCTTCCACCGCGCGGTCGTCGCCGACCCGGCGTTCGCCCCCGAGGGCGGCAACCCGTTCACGGTCCACACCCGGTGGATCGAGACCGAGTTCGTCAACGACATCAAGGCGTTCGTCCCGCCCGCCGCCGAGGAGACCGAGGACGAGCCCGGCCGCGAGACGGTCGTCGTCGAGGTGGGCGGCAAGCGCCTGGAGGTCTCCCTCCCGTCCTCGCTGGGCATGACCCTGGCCCGTACGGCCGCCGCCGGCGGGGCCAAGCCCAAGCGCCGCGCGGCGAAGAAGTCGGGCCCGGCCGCCTCCGGTGACACCCTCGCCTCCCCGATGCAGGGCACCATCGTCAAGGTGGCCGTCGAGGAGGGTCAGCAGGTCAACGAGGGAGACCTGGTCGTCGTCCTGGAGGCCATGAAGATGGAGCAGCCGCTGAACGCGCACCGTTCCGGCACCGTCGTCGGGCTGAACGCCGAGGTCGGCGCGTCCATCACCTCCGGCGCCACCATCTGCGAGATCAAGGACTGACGTCCGCGACACGCCGTACGCGAAGGCCCCGCCCGGTCCGCCCGGGCGGGGCCTTCGCGCGTCCGTGGGGGCGCGTCCGGGGCGATCGCCCGCGCAGGGCGTGCCGGTGTGCCGTGCCGGCGCCCGGCCGGGCTCCGGCGCCACCCCGCGCACCGGACCCTGCCGACGTTCCGGTCCGGGTCGCCCGGCCGCCGCTTCGGAGCGGCGGCCGGGCGACCCGTCCGGTCAGCGTCGGCGCAGGTCCGCGACCCTCGCCCGCTCGCTCGGCTCGGCCATCGCGGCCGATCGGAGCGTGCCGGGGCCGCCGCGCCGCTGGACCGGGAGCGGGGAGTCACGCCGGGGCCTGCGCCCCTGCATCCCGTCGCCGCCCGCCCCGCCGCCGGGACCTCCGCCCGAGGCCACGGCCGCTCCGGCCACGGTGATCTGGACACCCTGGTCGGCGAGGGCCTGGAGCTCGGTGCCCGCCCGGTCGTCGTGCGGCGGGGGCTCGTCCGTGACCAGCCGGGTCATGACGTCCGTCGGCACGGTCTGGAACATGGTGTCGGTGCCGAGCTTCGTGTGGTCGGCGAGGACCACCACCTCGGCCGCGGCCTGCACCAGGGCCCGGTCCACGCTCGCGGAGAGCATGTTGGAGGTGGAGAGACCGCGTTCGGCGGTCAGGCCGCTGCCGGACAGGAAGGCCCGTGAGACCCTCAGCCCCTGGAGGGACTGCTCCGCGCCACTGCCCACGAGGGCGTAGTTGGAGCCCCGCAGGGTTCCGCCGGTCATCACCACCTCCACCCGGTTGGCATGCGCCAGCGCCTGGGCGACGAGCAGCGAATTGGTGACCACGGTCAGGCCGGGCACCCGCGCGAGCCGGCGGGCCAGCTCCTGGGTCGTGGTGCCGGCACCGACGACGATGGCCTCGCCCTCTTCGACGAGTCCGGCCGCGACATCGGCGATGGCGGTCTTCTCGGCCGTGGCGAGATGGGATTTCTGCGGAAAGCCGGATTCCCGCGTGAAACCACCCGGCAAGACCGCACCGCCGTGCCGGCGGTCGAGGAGTCCTTCTGCCTCCAGCGCCCGCACGTCCCGCCGTACGGTCACTTCGGAGGTCTGGACGACGCGGGCGAGCTCCCGGAGCGATACCGCTCCGTTGGCCCGCACCATTTCGAGGATCAATTGGCGACGTTCTGCAGCGAACACGAAACTGACAGTAACCCGGGTGACCGTCTGCTTTCAGCTCCTTGCACCGGAATACCGAAGTTGTCCGTAAAACCGGTCGACAAGTGGTATACGCCGCCGGACGGGACCGCGCCCGCCCGGCGGAAATCCGGACCACCGCTCCGCGTTCACCCCAACCTCCATGTGAGGAGGGGTGGTTGGCGGTTCCTACGCCTCGCCCGCCGCCTTGCGCGTGTGCAACTGACGGGCGACCTCGGCGATCGAACCGGACAGCGAGGGGTACACGGTGAACGCGTTTGCGATCTGCTCGACCGTCAGGTTGTTGTCGACGGCGATCGAAATCGGGTGGATGAGCTCGCTCGCGCGGGGCGCGACGACCACGCCGCCGACGACGATGCCGGTGCCCGGCCGGCAGAACATCTTCACGAAGCCGTCGCGGATGCCCTGCATCTTGGCCCGCGGGTTGCGCAGCAGCGGAAGCTTC
This sequence comes from Streptomyces sp. NPDC040432, assembly GCF_055595445.1. NCBI lineage: Bacteria > Bacillati > Actinomycetota > Actinomycetes > Kitasatosporales > Streptomycetaceae > Streptomyces > Streptomyces sp. NPDC040432. The sequence continues at coordinate 512,599 of NZ_JBVIVP010000002.1, forward strand.
ACCACACGGGCGTCGATCTTCCCGGAGTCGACGTCGGCCTGGGTGTAGCCGACGGTGGCGATCTCCGGGTCGGTGAAGACGTTCGAGGAGACCGTCTTGAGGTTGAGCGGGGTCACCGCGTCGCCCAGGAAGTGGTACATCGCGATCCGGCCCTGCATCGCCGCCACGGACGCCAGCGCGAAGATGCCGGTGACGTCGCCGGCCGCGTACACGCCGGGCGAGGAGGTGCGGGAGACCTTGTCGGTCCAGATGTGGCCGGACTCCTTGAGCCGGACCCCGGACTCCTCCAGGTTCATGTCCTTGGTGTTCGGGATCGCGCCGACGGCCATCAGGCAGTGCGTGCCGGTGATGACGCGCCCGTCGGACAGCGTGACCTCCACCCGGTCGCCGACCCGCTTCGCGGACTCGGCGCGCGAGCGGCCCACGACGTTCATGCCGCGGCGCCGGAAGACGTCCTCCAGGACGGCGGCGGCGTCCGGGTCCTCGCCCGGCAGCACGCGGTCGCGGGAGGACACCAGGGTCACCCGGGAGCCGAGGGCCTGGTAGGCGCCGGCGAACTCGGCGCCGGTGACGCCGGAGCCGACCACGATGAGCTCCTCGGGGAGCTCTTCGAGGTCGTAGACCTGGGTCCAGTTGAGGATCCGCTCGCCGTCGGGCATCGCGTCCGGGATCTCACGGGGGTGCCCGCCGGTGGCGATCAGGACGGCGTCGGCGGTGAGGATCGTCTCGGTGCCGTCGGCCGCGGTGACGATGACGTCGCGCGTCCCGTCGATGCCCTGCGGCCCGCCGAGCTTGCCGCGCCCGCGCAGGACGCGGGCGCCGGCCCGGGTCACGGAGGCGGTGATGTCGTGGGACTGGGCCAGCGCGAGGCGCTTGACGCGTCGGTTCACCTTGCCGAGGTCGACGCCGACGACGCGCGCGGCCTGTTCTATGTGGGGGGTGTCGTCCGCGACGACGATCCCGAGCTCCTCGTACGACGAGTCGAAGGTCGTCATGACCTCGGCGGTCGCGATGAGGGTCTTCGATGGCACGCAGTCGGTGAGTACCGACGCCCCGCCCAGACCGTCGCAGTCGACGACGGTCACCTCCGCGCCGAGCTGGGCCCCCACCAGGGCCGCCTCATACCCGCCGGGTCCGCCGCCGATGATCACGATCCGGGTCACGAAAAGTCCGCCTCACGTCTACCCGGCCGGCTGCCGCCCCGGCCGGTGTTCCGGGGGGTCTCCCCGGGGGATGCATTCCGTGCCCCATTGTCCCGCACGCTTCACGGTGCTTCGCGCCCGGTCCCGCCATCCGGGCACGCGCGGCGGGCCGGCCCTCCCGTACCCTCGACCACATGTCGCTCTACGCCGCGTACGCCGGCAACCTCGACCCGCGGCTGATGACGCGCCGCGCTCCGCATTCGCCGCTGCGCGGCACGGGCTGGATCAACGACTGGCGGCTGACCTTCGGCGGCGAGCAGATGGGGTGGGAGGGCGCCCTCGCCACGATCGTCGAAGCCCCCCGCCACCAGGTCTTCGTCGCCCTCTACGACATCGCGCCCCTGGACGAGGACTCCATGGACCGGTGGGAGGGCGTCGGGATGGACATCTACCGTCGGATGCGGGTGCGCGTGCACACGCTCGACGGCGAGGAGGCGGCCTGGGTGTACGTCCTCAACGGATACGAGGGCGGACTGCCCTCGGCGCGCTACCTGGGCGAGATCGCCGACGCGGCCGAGGCCGCGGGCGCCCCGCACGACTACGCGATGGAACTGCGCAAGCGCCCCTGCTGATCCCGGACCGGATCCCGGCCCCGCCTCGACCCGCTCCCGACCGCGCCCGGGACGATTCGGCGGAAACGACAAGGCAACGATCCGAACACCGTGAGCTGTGCCATCTACGCGCGTAGGCCGAGAGCGGTTACGCTCGTCCGCGTGAACGCATCTGTTACCGACCCCTTCGCCGCCGCCGACGCCGCCGCCACCCGCCTGCGCGAGCTGACCGGCGTCGATTCCCACGATGTCGCCCTCGTCATGGGCTCCGGCTGGGCCCCCGCCGCAGAGGCCCTGGGCGCCCCCGAGGCCGAGTTCCTCGTCACCGAGCTGCCCGGCTTCCCGCCCGCCGCGGTCGAGGGCCACGGCGGCAAGATCCGCTCGTACAAGATCGGCGAGAAGCGCGCCCTGGTCTTCCTCGGCCGGACCCACTACTACGAGGGCCGCGGTGTCGCCGCCGTCGCCCACGGCGTGCGCACCGCCGTGGCCGCCGGCTGCAAGACCATCGTCCTCACCAACGGTTGCGGCGGTCTGCGCGAGGGCATGAAGCCCGGCCAGCCCGTCCTGATCAGCGACCACCTCAACCTGACGGCCACCTCGCCGATCGTCGGCGCGAACTTCGTCGACCTCACCGACCTGTACTCGCCGCGCCTGCGCGCGATGTGCAAGGAGATCGACGAGAGCCTGGAAGAGGGCGTCTACGTCCAGTTCCCCGGCCCGCACTACGAGACCCCGGCCGAGATCAACATGATCCGCGTGATGGGCGCCGACCTGGTCGGCATGTCCACCGTGCTGGAGGCCATCGCCGCCCGTGAGGCCGGCGCCGAGGTGCTCGGCATCTCGCTGGTCACCAACCTGGCCGCCGGCCTGTCCGGCGAGCCGCTGAACCACGAAGAGGTCCTCCAGGCCGGCCGCGACTCGGCTGCCCGCATGGGCACGCTGCTGACGCAGGTCCTCGCCCGCATCTGATCGACGTACGAGAGGTAAGGCGGAAGCAGTGCAGGAACAGGCACAGGACGACCTGATCACCCGGGCGCGGGCCTGGCTCGCCGAGGACCCGGACCCGGAGACGGCGGCCGAACTCGCCGGGATCATCGAGGCGGGCGACACCGCCGAGCTCGCGGACCGGTTCGCCGGGACGCTCCAGTTCGGCACCGCCGGACTGCGCGGCGAGATCGGCGCGGGCCCGATGCGGATGAACCGCGGTGTGGTCATCCGGGCCGCGGCGGGCCTCGCCGCCTACCTGTTGGCCCAGGGCCACACGGACGGCCTCGTCGTCATCGGTTACGACGCCCGCTACAAGTCGGCGGACTTCGCCCGCGACACCGCGGCCGTCATGACCGGCGCCGGGCTCCGCGCGGCCGTCCTGCCGCGCCCGCTGCCCACGCCCGTCCTCGCGTACGCCATAAGGCACCTGGGCGCCGTCGCCGGCGTCGAGGTGACCGCGAGTCACAACCCGCCCCGGGACAACGGCTACAAGGTGTACCTCGGCGACGGCTCGCAGATCGTCTCCCCGGCCGACGTCGAGATCGCGGCGCAGATCGACCGCGTCGAGACCCTCGCCTCCGTGCCGCGCCCGGAATCGGGCTGGCAGGAGCTCGGCGACGACGTCCTGGAGGCCTACCTGGCCCGTACGGACGCCGTCCTGACCCCCGGCTCCCCCCGGGGCGTGCGGACCGTCTACACGGCCATGCACGGCGTCGGGAAGGACGTCGTCATGGCGGCCTTCGCCCGGCACGGCTTCCCGGAGCCGGTCCTGGTCGCCGAACAGGCGGAGCCGGACCCGGCCTTCCCGACGGTCGCCTTCCCCAACCCGGAGGAACCGGGCGCGATGGACCTGTCCTTCGCGAAGGCCGCCGAGGTCCGCCCCGACATCGTGATCGCCAACGACCCGGACGCCGACCGCTGCGCGGTGGCCGTGCCGGACGCGTCCACCCCCACGGGCTGGCGCATGCTGCGCGGTGACGAGGTCGGCGCGCTGCTGGCGGCCCACCTGGTCCGCAAGGGCGTCAGCGGCGTCTTCGCCGAGTCGATCGTCTCGTCCAGCCTGCTGGGCCGGATCGCCGAGGCCGCGGGCGTCGGCTACCAGGAGACCCTGACGGGCTTCAAGTGGATCGCCCGCGTCGAGGGCCTGCGCTACGGCTACGAGGAGGCGCTCGGCTACTGCGTGGACCCCGAGGGCGTCCGCGACAAGGACGGCGTCACCGCCGCCCTGCTGGTGGCGGAGCTGGCCTCCGAGCTGAAGGAGCAGGGCCGCGGCCTGACCGACCTGCTGGACGACCTGGCGCTGGCCCACGGGCTGCACGCCACCGACCAGCTCTCGGTCCGCGTCTCCGACCTGTCGGTGATCGCCGACGCGATGGCCGCGCTGCGCGCGGAGCCCCCGGTCTCCCTCGCGGGCCTGCGGGTCGTCTCGGCCGAGGACCTCACGGTCGGTTCGGCCGCGCTGCCGCCCACGGACGGCCTGCGCTACCACCTCGACGGCGACCACAAGGCCCGGGTGATCGTCCGCCCGTCCGGCACGGAGCCGAAGCTGAAGTGCTACCTGGAGGTCGTGGTCCCCGTGGCGGGGGCCTCCGACCTCGCCGCGGCCCGAACCCGCGGCCAGGGCGTCCTGGACGCGATCAAGAAGGACCTCTCGGCGGCTGCCGGGATCTGACCCGCCGCCCCGTCCGACGGCCCCCCGAGCTCCGGCCCGGGGGGCCGTCGGCGTCCGTCAGGAGGGCGAGGGCCGGACCAGCTCGCCGAGCGTCGGCACCGACTCCGGGCGGGAGCGGACGGCCTCCGTGCACTCCCAGGCGCGCGGCGGGTCCGCGTCCGGCCCGCCGAGGACCACCGGCCCCGGCCCGGCCGAGATCGCGTCGCTGCCGGCCAGGGTGCACACGATCTGCGACAGCGCCACCGGCGGCAGGTCCTCGGGCCGACGGGTCAGCCGGACCGTCCCGGCCGGGTCCCCGGTCCGCGGCGGGGCGACCGCCAGCCCGCCGCTCACCCCGGTGGTGAACCCGGCGCTCCGCTCGTCCGCCGTGGTCCGTTCCAGCTGCTCCAGCAGCGCCTGCGCCACCAGGACCTCGGTCTCCTTGGCCGGCCTCTTCTCGGGCACCGGAACGATTCGCTCCACGCCCACCAGCTGTGATCCGCAGACCAGTTCCACCGTGGCCCGGAACCCCTGCACACCGCTCTGTCCGGCGGGTCGCTCCGGGGTTTCGCACGACACCCGGGACGGGGCCGCGCCCACGTCCACGGGCACGGTCGTCGCCCTGATCCCGCACGCCGAGGTCCCGCACAGCAGCACCGCCGCCACGACCTTCGGCAGGGCCCTACGCGTCCACGTCACCGGTGATCACCTTTCCCACGTCCCCCGGCAGCCGCAGGGTGAAGACGGCCCCGCCGTCCGCCCCGTTCTCGGCCGTGATGTCACCGCCGTGGATGTGCGCGTTCTCCATCGCGATCGACAGGCCCAGACCGCTGCCGTCCGACTTCGGCCGGGACGCGCTCGCCTTGTAGAACCGGTCGAAGACGTGCGGCAGGACCTCCTCGGGGATGCCCGGCCCGTTGTCCCGGATGGTCACCACCAGCCAGTCGGCGTCGGCGCTCTCCACCGCCACCGACACCCGCACCGGCGAACCGCCGTGCTTGAGCGCGTTGCCGATCAGGTTCGCCAGGATCACGTCGAGGCGCCGCGGGTCCAACCGCCACACGATCCCCCGCCCGGCGTCGAGTTCCACCGCGTCCAGCCAGGCGCGCGCGTCGATGCACGCCGTGACCTGGTCGGCGACGTTCACGTCGTCCAGCACCAGGCGCGCCGTGCCCGCGTCGAAGCGGGTGACCTCCATCAGGTTCTCCACCAGGACGTTCAGCCGTCGCGTCTCGCTCACCACCAGCCCCACCGCGGGCGCGATCATCGGATCGAGGTCGTCGACCTCCTCCTCCAGCACCTCGGCCACCGCGGTCAACGCCGTCAGCGGCGTGCGCAGTTCATGGGACATGTCGGCGACGAAGCGGCGGCTGGCCTCCTCGCGGGCGCTCATGTCGGCGACCTTCTTCTCCAGCGCCTCGGCCGTCTTGTTGAACGTGTGGGACAGGTCGGCGAGTTCGTCCGTGCCCGATACGTCCAGCCGGTGGTCGAGTTCGCCCTCGCCGAGCCGGCGCGCGGCGTCACCGAGGCGCTGGATCGGCTTCAGCACGGTCCGCGCCGCCGCCTGCGCCAGCAGCGCCGACCCGAGCAGGGCCAGCCCGGTGGCGATGGTCAACGACCAGCCCAGCGCGTTGAGGTCGTCCCGCTCGGTCGCCAGCGACTTGTACATGTAGCCCGTCGGCCCGCCGCCCACGATCCGCGTGCCGCCCACCAGGTACGGATTGCCCTGCGGCTTCGTCCGCTGCCAGTACATGTGGTACTCGGCGTCGTTGGCGGCCGTGGTCTTCTGGCGGTCGTTCACGGCGTCCTGGAGGGACTTCGGTACGTCGTCCAGCCCGAAGGTGGCCGCCCCGGCCGCGCCGAACACCTTCCGGCCGTCCTTGCGCTCGTGCACCAGCAGCACGCTGTACCCGGGGCTGCTGCCCGCCATCAACTCGGCGGTGCGCTGCATCTCCTGGGGCGTCGGCTCGGTGGGCAGCCCCGCGGCCCGGAGCTGCATCTCCTGACGGAAGTCGCCGAGGGCCGCGTCCTGGGTACGGGTGAGCACGGCCTCGCGGTTGAGCCAGTAGGCGATCCCGGAGGCGGAGACGGCGGCCGTCAGCGCGACCAGGCAGAACACGACCAGGAGCCGCAGCCGCAGGCTGGTCCAGCGCCTGCCCGCGAACAGGGCTCGGATCATTGCGGCGAGTCCAGCCGGTAGCCGACGCCCCGGACGGTGCGGATCAGGGTGGGCGAGGACGGGACCTCCTCGACCTTGGCGCGCAGCCGCTGCACGCAGGCGTCGACGAGTCGCGAGTCACCGAGGTAGTCGTGCTCCCAGACCAGGCGCAGCAACTGCTGGCGCGACAGGGCCTGGCCGGGCCGGCGGCTGAGTTCGAGCAGCAGCCGCAGCTCGGTCGGGGTGAGCTGGAGGTCCTCGCCGTTCTTCGTCACGGTCATCGCGGCCCGGTCGATGACCAGGGACCCGAAGACGGCGGAGTCGCTCGCCTCGCGTTCGCCCCGGCGCAGCACGGCCCGGATCCGGGCGTCGAGCACCCGGCCCTGGACGGGCTTGACGACGTAGTCGTCGGCTCCCGACTCAAGGCCCACGACGACATCGATGTCGTCGCTGCGCGCGGTCAGCAGGATGATCGGCAGCTGGTCGGTGCGGCGGATCCGCCGGCACACCTCGAAGCCGTCGATACCGGGCAGCATCACGTCGAGCACGATCAGGTCCGGCCGCTGCTCGCGCAGCAGTTTCAGGCCGTCCTCGCCCGTCGCCGCGGTGGCCACACGGTGGCCTTGGCGGGACAGGGAGAGTTCGAGGGCCGTGCGGATGGCGTCGTCGTCCTCGATCAGCAACAGGAAGGGCACGCGCTCATTCTGTCCCATCGGCCGTTGGGACTTCGACCGTCGGGCACCCCGGATCCGGCCGCGGTCCGCTGTGACAGGCCTGTGACAGTCGAAGGACACCCCGGTTATGTCCGGCGGGCAGGCTTCTGTCATCGCAACACGGACCGAAGCCAGACTCCACGACGGGGGGCGCGAGATGAACACGCTGCACAGCACCACGACCAGCGCGGTTGTCACGCGGCTGCACGATGTGAACCGCCGGGCGGGTGTCCGTACGGCGCCGGTCGCCCGTCCGCGGCCGGTGCACGTCACAGCCATTGACGCGAACCAGTACCGGACGGTTCCCGCACCGCGTACTCCTTCCTCCGCCTCGGAGGCCGAGTTCACGGCGTACGTCCAGGAGCGCCGCGCGGCCCTCTTCGCCACCGCCTTCCACCTCACCGGTGACCGGCACGAGGCCGAGGACCTGTTGCAGAGCGCCCTGTTCTCCACCTACCGGGCCTGGGACCGGATCAGCGACAAGGCGGCCGTCGGCGGCTACCTGCGGCGCACGATGACGAACCTGCACATCAGCGCGTGGCGCCGGCGCAAGCTCAACGAGTACCCGACCGAGGAACTGCCGGAGACGGCCTCCGACACGGACGCGATGCGCGGTACCGAACTGCGCGCCGTGCTGTGGCAGGCGCTGACCCGGATCCCGGAGCCGCAGCGCACGATGCTGGTGCTGCGCTACTACGAGGGCCGCACCGACCCGGAGATCGCCGAGATCCTGGGCATCAGCGTCGGCACCGTCAAGTCGAGCATCTGGCGGTCGCTGCGGCGCCTGCGGGAGGACGACGCACTGAGCTTCGGACGTGACGAGGCGGAGTCCTTCGGGGAGCTCGTCGCGTAACCGATGACCATGGGCCACGGGGGCCGTCCTACGGGGGTGGGACGGAGGCCTGCGGGGGGAGAAGGGGCGGGATCAAGCGGCCGGGGGTCCGCGTGATCCCGCCTTTTCGTGCGCCCGGGCCCTGCGTGGGCCCGGGCCTTTTCGTGTGCCCGGGCGCGGGGCTCCGGGTCAGGCCGGGGTGGTCGCGGTGCGGTGGCGGCCCGCCGCGGCGGCGGCCAGCCGGCCGAGGGCCTCGTCACGACCGCAGGCGTGGGCGCCGAGGGCGGTGTGCCGGGCGACGATGCCGCGTTCGGCCCGCATCAGGCGCCAGCCGCGGCGCAGCAGGAAGGGCAGGGACTTGCGGCCCTCGCGCAGGTCGCGGGCCAGGCGCCGACGGAAGGTGGTCGAGGGTCGGCCGCGCAGGCAGAGCGCGTCGGCGAGCAGGCCGAGTTCCTGGCAGCGGGCCACGACGTCGGCGGCGAAGATGCCCTCCGCGATGAACAGCGGGGTCCGCGCTATGTCGAGGGTCTCGGTGCCGGTGCGCGAGGACAACGCGAGGGAGTACTCCGGGACCTCGGTGCGGCCCGTGGAGCAGAGTTCCGCGATGGCGGCGACGGCGGCTGCCGCGTCCCACGACAGCGGGGAGTCCCAGTCGATGTCGGAGCTGCCCTCGACCAGCGGGAGGGTCGGGTCCGTCCCCTCCTTGTAGAAGTCGTCCAGGCGCAGGACGGGCAGCCCGGAACGGGCCGCGAGCGAGGACTTTCCGGATCCCGAGGGACCGGTCAGCAGCACGACGCGCGTGGGAAGAGGAGATGAACAGCTCACGGGACACCAGTGTGAGGCATGACCGGCCGTAAGGGCACACCCGCGACGGCGGCTGCGACGACCCTCACACGGGGCGCGGTCCGCCGGTTGGAATCGGGGAAGCCGGCTCGACTACCCTGTGTGCGCACGCGACTACGACCACAGGCGGGAACCCATGGCACGTCACGCAGCTCCCACCCCTCCGAAGCGCCTCCGCGCCGCCGGGCTGACCCTGTCCATGGCCGGTGCGGCCCTGGCCATGGCGGCGGGCGGGGCCCAGGCCGGTGAACTCTCCGTCCCCGCGGCGCTGGCGGGGGTGACCGACCCGATCGCGAACCTGAAGGTGAACCCGCTCGCGAACACCGGCGTGGATCCCCTCGACAACGGGGTCGCCACGCAGGTCGCGGACTTCCCGTCCGTCGGCACGGGCATGGTGACGGGCACCCTGACGCGGGGTCCGTCGGTCGGCGAACTGCCCACCGCGGCGGTGTCCTCGCTGCTGGGTCCGGTGCTCCCGAAGGCGTAGGCGCACCGCGGGACCCGGGGTACGGGAAGGCCCCGACAGCGCGGGGGTCGCTGCCGGGGCCGGTCCATGGGCGGGTGTTCCTAGTAGGAGGAACCGCCCGCGCCGAGCGAACCCGTCGGGTGCCAGACCGTCTTGGTCTCCAGGAAGGCGGTCATGCGGGCCGTCCCCGGGTCGGCGGTCCAGTCGTCCACAGGCTGTGGACGCAGGACGCGCTTGAGGTTGTCGGCCGCCGCGATCTCCAGCTCCTTGGCGAGGTCCGCGTCGGCGCCCGCCAGGTCGATCGCGTTGACGTCCTGGTGGGACGCCAGGTGCGGGCCCATCTCGGAGGCCTTGCCGGACAGGATGTTGACCACGCCGCCGGGCAGGTCGGAGGTGGCCAGCACCTCGCCCAGCGACAGGGCGGGCAGCGGGGCCTTCTCCGAGGTGATCACGACGGCCGTGTTGCCCGTCGCGATCACGGGGGCGATCACCGAGACCAGGCCCAGGAAGGACGAGTCCTGCGGGGCCACGACGGTGACGACACCGGTGGGCTCCGGGGTGGAGAGGTTGAAGAACGGGCCCGCGACCGGGTTGGCCCCGCCGACGATCTGGCCGATCTTGTCGGTCCAGCCCGCGTACCAGACCCAGCGGTCGATCGCCGCGTCGACGACGGCCGCCGCCTTCGACTTGGACAGGCCCTCCGCCTCGCCGACCTCGCGGACGAACTGCTCGCGGCGGCCCTCCAGCATCTCGGCGACGCGGTAGAGGACCTGACCGCGGTTGTAGGCGGTGGCGCCGGACCAGCCGCCGAACGCCTTGCGGGCGGCGACGACCGCGTCACGGGCGTCCTTGCGGGACGACAGCGGGGCGTTGGCCAGCCACTTGCCCTTCGAGTCGGTCACTTCGTACACCCGGCCGCTCTCGGAGCGGGGGAACTTGCCCCCGACGTACAGCTTGTAGGTCTTGAAGACGTTCAGACGGGTCACAGCGGACTCAACCGTTCCCATTAGCGCTCACCCTTCGGGCTCGACGGGGCGAGGTAGCCCTCCAGGCCGTGGCGACCGCCTTCGCGGCCGAAGCCCGATTCCTTGTAGCCGCCGAAGGGCGAGGTCGGGTCGAACTTGTTGAACGTGTTGGCCCAGACGACGCCGGCACGGAGCTTGCTCGCGACCGCGAGGATGCGCGACCCCTTCTCCGTCCAGATGCCGGCGGAGAGGCCGTACTGGCTGTTGTTGGCCTTGGCGACGGCCTCGTCCGGGGTCCGGAAGCTCAGTACGGACAGCACCGGGCCGAAGATCTCGTCACGGGCGACGGTGTGCGCCTGGGTGACGTTCGTGAAGAGCGTCGGGGCGAACCAGTAGCCGGCGGACGGCAGCTCGCAGGCCGGGGACCAGCGCTCGGCGCCCTCGGCCTCGCCGGTCTCCGCGAGCGCGGTGATCCGGGCGAGCTGCTCGGCGGAGTTGATCGCGCCGATGTCGGTGTTCTTGTCGAGCGGGTCGCCCAGGCGCAGCGTGGACAGGCGGCGCTTGAGGGAGTCGAGCAGCTCGTCCTGGATGGACTCCTGGACCAGCAGGCGGGAGCCCGCGCAGCAGACCTGGCCCTGGTTGAAGAAGATGCCGTTGACGATGCCCTCGACGGCCTGGTCGATGGGGGCGTCGTCGAAGACGATGTTGGCGCCCTTGCCGCCCAGTTCCAGGGTGGCCTTCTTGTCGGTGCCGGCGATCTGGCGGGCGATGGCCTTGCCGACCGCGGTCGAGCCGGTGAAGGCGACCTTGTCGACGTCCGGGTGCGCGACGAGGGCGGCGCCCGCGTCGCCGTGGCCGGTCAGGATGTTGACGACGCCCTTGGGCAGGCCCGCCTGGCGGCAGATGTCCGCGAAGAAGAGCGCCGACAGCGGCGTCGTCTCGGCGGGCTTCAGGACGACGGTGTTGCCGGTCGCGAGCGCCGGGGCGATCTTCCACGCCAGCATCAGGAGCGGGAAGTTCCAGGGGATGACCTGGCCGGCCACGCCCAGCGGGCGCGGGTCGGCGCCGAAGCCGGCGTGGTCGAGCTTGTCGGCCCAGCCCGCGTAGTAGAAGAAGTGCGCGGCGACGAGCGGAAGGTCCGCGTCGCGGGTCTCCCTGATCGGCTTGCCGTTGTCCAGGGTCTCCAGGACGGCCAGCTCGCGGCTGCGCTCCTGGATGATCCGGGCGATGCGGAAGAGGTACTTGGCGCGCTCGGAGCCGGGCAGCGCGGACCACTTCTCGAAGGCCTTGCGGGCCGCCTTCACGGCGCGGTCCACGTCGGCGGCGCCCGCCTGGGCGACCTCGGCGAGCACCTCCTCGGACGACGGCGAGACGGTCTTGAAGACCTTGCCGTCGGCGGCGTCGGTGAACTCGCCGTCGATGAAGAGGCCGTAGGAGGGGGCGATGTCGACGACCGAGCGGGACTCGGGGGCCGGTGCGTACTCGAAAACAGAACCCATGGTGATCAGTCCACCGTCACGTAGTCGGGACCGGAGTAACGTCCGGTGCTCAGCTTCTGCCGCTGCATGAGCAGGTCGTTCAGGAGGCTGGAGGCGCCGAAACGGAACCAGTGGTTGGACAGCCAGTCATCGCCGACGGTCTCGTTGACCAGGACGAGGAACTTGAGGGCGTCCTTGGTGGTGCGGATGCCGCCGGCGGGCTTCACGCCGATCTGGATCCCGGTCTGCGCCTTGAAGTCGCGGACGGCTTCGAGCATGAGCAGCGTGTTGGCGGGGGTGGCGTTGACGCCGACCTTGCCGGTGGACGTCTTGATGAAGTCCGCGCCCGCGAGCATGCCGATCCAGGAGGCGCGGCGGATGTTGTCGTAGGTCGACAGCTCGCCGGTCTCGAAGATCACCTTGAGTCGGGCGGCCGTGCCGTCCTCGCGGACGCAGGCCTCCTTGACGGCCTTGATCAGCTCATACGTGTCCAGGTACCGGCCGGCGAGGAAGGCACCCCGGTCGATGACCATGTCGATCTCGTCGGCGCCTGCGGCGACGGCGTCACGGGTGTCGGCGATCTTCACGGGCAGGGCGGCACGGCCCGCCGGGAAGGCGGTGGCGACGGAGGCGACCTTGACGTCGGCGCCGTTCAGGGCCGCCTTGGCGGTGGCCACCATGTCGGGGTAGACGCAGACCGCGGCGGTCATCGGCGTCGTGCGGTCGGTCGGGTCGGGGTGGACGGCCTTCGTGGAGAGCGCCCGGACCTTGCCCGGGGTGTCAGCACCCTCAAGCGTCGTCAGGTCGATCATCGAGATGGCCAGGTCGATGGCGTACGCCTTGGCCGTCGTCTTGATCGAGCGGGTGCCGAGGGAGGCCGCACGGGCCTCCAGGCCGACTGCGTCTACGCCGGGCAACCCGTGCAGGAAGCGGCGCAGCGCGCTGTCGGACGTCGTCACGTCAGCGAATGCGGTGAGGGTGGTGGGCATGGTCACCAGAGGAGCATATCTACGCGCGTAGCTGCCTGTCACCCCCCACGGTGCACATATGGGCGTGACATCCGTCATCGGTGCGGAGCCCTTGTCGCGCTCGCGCGTGCGTACGGCACAATCGGCGGCATGACTACGCCCTCCCCCCACGAGCCGGTCTACGACGACCGCGTCTACCGCTCCCCCATGGCCGTCGTCACCGGGGTGCTCATGCTCGCCGTGATCGCCTGGTTGTGCGGGGACGCCGTCGTGCGGGGCGAGGGCCCGGGCCGCTGGATCGGGCTGGCCATCGCCCTGTTCGCGGTGCCGCTGACCGTGGCCTTCACCATCCGGCCGGCCGTCTTCGCCAATGACGACCGGATGCGGGTGCGCAACCCGTTCCGCGTCATCGAGCTGCCCTGGGCCGCCGTGGACGCGGTGCGCGCCGGGTACTCGGCGGAGGTCCTGGCGGAGGGGTCGAAGTACCAGCTCTGGTCGGTGCCGGTGTCGCTGCGCGAACGCAAGAAGGCCAGTCGGCAGCTCAGCCGGCGCGAGGCGCTGAGCGGCAGGGGGCTGGAGAAGGACGGCGCCGCCGTGCCGAAGGGGCCGGAGCGGGCCGCGGCCGACAAGGTCGTCGACGAACTCCGCGAGCTCGCGGAGCGCGGTGCGGCCAGGCCCGGCGCACAGGGTTCCGTCAGCGTCACGTGGTCCTTCGAGATCATCGCGCCGGCCGTCGCGGGCGCGGTGCTGCTGATCGTGCTGCTCGTCACCGGCTGAGGCGGAACCACCGCCACCGGGGGGCGCGTCCTCGCAGGTGTGCACCGTCATGAGGGCAGCGGCAGCGCCGCCACCGCCACACAGCTCCCGCTCCGGCCCCGAATCCTGAGCGGGGCCCTGCTGGCCGCGCATCTGGTCCTCGTGGCATGGCTGACCCTGCGTCCGCTGGACGTGCCCTGGGCCGCCGCCGCCAATCTGACCCCGCTGGAGGGGATCCGGGCGGACCTGGCGTACGGACCGCTGGAGGCGGCCCGGCGGATCGGTGAGGGGCTGGCCCTGCTGGCCCCGCTGGGGGTGCTGCTGCCGCTGATCGGGGGGCGGCTCGCGCCGACACCGCTGTCCGCGTGGTCCTCGCTGGCCCGGACCGCGGCCGCCGGCGTGCTGGTCTCCCTCACCATCGAGATGTTGCAGACGGCCGTCCCCGGGCAGGTCGTGGACGTGGATTCCGTGCTGCTGAACACCGCCGGAATGGTGCTCGCGCACCTCGCCGTCGTACCGGCCCTGAGGGCCAGGATGAGGCGGTCTCAGGGGCCCACCCCGAGAATTACCAGGGTCGGGCTCGGCCGCTGGACCGAGGTTCTTTCCGCGGTGCCGCGCGAGTATTGAGGCATCGCGCAGGGGCTTCCCGGGGCGCGATCACCCTACGAAGGAGAAAGCCATGAGCGCGATTGCCCGCCCCCGTGACGGACGGATGATCGGTGGCGTCTGCGCCGGTCTCGCGCGACGTTTCGGCATGAAGGCGAAGACGATGCGGATCATCTTCGTGATCTCGTGCCTGCTGCCCGGCCCGCAGTTCCTGATCTACCTCGCGCTGTGGCTGCTGCTGCCCAACGAGAAGTACGCGACCACGGGCGCCGCCGGCACCGCCTGGTAGTTCCGCCGGTCAGCCGGCCTTCCCCACCTTCTCCAACTGCTTGTCGGCGACCTCCTGCGGGACGGTCGCCTGCTGACCGGCGCCGGTGACGTTGAGCGCCATCAACCGGACGACGGTGTCGCCCTTCCGCGCGACGACCAGGTGGACCTGGGCCGAGACCCCGCCCGCGGCGGCGACGGTCGTCCAGCTGACGGTCTCGTCCGCGGCGGTCCTGTACGGGACCGCCTTCACGTCCCGGTAGCTGCCGGTCTGCTTCTCCACCGTGGCCGCGAATCCGGTGCCGCAGGCGGCGACGGCGTCGCGCAGCCGGGAGACGAGCCGCTTGGCGTCGCCCTCGGAGTAGGAGCTGACGGAGGCGGAGACGGCGAGGCCGACCTGCTTCTGGGAGCCGATGCCCCGGTTCACGGTCTCCCGCGCGGCCGGGTCGGGCTTGTCGCCCATGATGTCGGCGAGGGGCTGGCAGGCCTTCTTGTCGGCCTGCGGCTGGCCGTCGGGGGCGTTGGGGTTCTTGCCCTGGGCGGACACCTGGTAGCCGGGCAGGTCGCCCTGGACGAGCGCGGCCCGCTCCAGTCCGACGGGCGCGGCGCCGGACGGGGTGGAGCCGGACGCCGACGCGCCGGGCGCACCCGGGGCGGGGGCCGCGGCGGAACCCTTGGGATCAGGGACCTTGTCGGACGCGGGGGAGTCCGCGCTGCTGCATCCGACGGCTGCGAGGAGCAGCGCGGGAAGCAGCGCGATCGTCGTCACCGGCGCTGTGAATCGAGTCTTGATGCGCATGACGGAACCTCATACCCCGTACGTCGAGCGGCAGTTAGGGGCGATCGTGGCACACCGCGCGGCGCGACGCACACCTCCTCGAAGAGGCGTGCGCCAGCCGCACACGTGTACGCGTCGCAGCAGGTCAGCCGCCGACGGGCAGACCGCCGGCCAGCGCGGGGAGACCGCCGAGGAGACCGGTGACGGGGGCGGCGGGGTCGGACGACTGGCCCTCCTGACCCTCCTGGGTCTGGTTGGTGACCGAGCTGGTGGCGCTGGTGACGGCGCCGAGGGCGTCCGTCAGGTTCGCGGCCGGAAGACCGGCGGCGGAGGCGGTGCCGGCGGCACCCGCGGCGAGGGCGGCACCAATGACAGCGACACCGAGGGACTTGGCAGCAGACTGCTTCATGAAAGATCGTCCTTGCGACGGGGAATTGAGCGGCTCCGCAAACTAGTCACTTGAAACCCCCGACCGCAAACATCATCAAATACGAGAAAGCGCCCGGGAATTGCTCCTCCCGGGCGCTTTCAGTACGTCATGTCGTGGCCTAGGCCGAGACGGAACCGCTGGTCGAGACCGTCTGGCGGAACAGCCATTCCGACTTCAGCTCCGCGTAACCGGGCTTGATGACGTCGTTGATCATGGCCAGTCGTTCATCGAAAGGAATGAACGCGGACTTCATCGCATTGACGGTGAACCACTGCATGTCGTCGAGCGAGTAGCCGAAGGTGTCGACCAGGTGCTCGAACTCGCGGCTCATGCTGGTGCCGCTCATCAGCCGGTTGTCGGTGTTCACGGTGAGCCTGAAGTGCAGCTTCCGCAGCAGACCGATCGGGTGCTCGGCGTACGAGGCGGCCGCGGCCGTCTGGAGGTTCGAGGTCGGGCACATCTCCAGGGGGATGCGCTTGTCCCGGACGTACGAGGCCAGGCGGCCCAGCGTGACCGAACCGTCCTCGGCGACCTCGATGTCATCGATGATCTTCACGCCGTGGCCGAGCCGGTCGGCGCCGCACCACTGCAGGGCCTGCCAGATCGACGGCAGGCCGAAGGCCTCGCCCGCGTGGATCGTGAAGTGGTTGTTCTCGCGCTTGAGGTACTCGAAGGCGTCGAGGTGACGGGTGGGAGGGAACCCGGCCTCGGCGCCGGCGATGTCGAAGCCGACGACGCCGTTGTCCCGGTAGCGGTTCGCCAGCTCGGCGATCTCCAGCGCGCGGGCCGCGTGGCGCATCGCGGTCAGCAGGGCGCCGACGCGGATGCGGTGGCCGTTGGCCTTGGCCCGGCGCTCGCCCTCGCGGAAGCCGTCGTTCACCGCCTCGACGACTTCTTCGAGGGTCAGGCCGGCCTCCAGGTGCTGCTCGGGGGCGTACCGGACCTCGGCGTACACGACGCCGTCCTCGGCCAGGTCCTCGGCGCACTCGGCGGCGACCCGGAAGAGCGCCGCCTTCGTCTGCATGACGGCGCAGGTGTGCGCGAACGTCTCCAGGTAGCGCGGGAGGGAGCCGGAGTCGGCGGCTTCGCGGAACCAGACGCCGAGCTTGTCGGCGTCGGTCTCGGGGAGGTTCTCGTAGCCGACCTCGCGGGCCAGCTCGATGATGGTCCCGGGGCGCAGACCACCGTCGAGGTGGTCGTGCAGGAGCACCTTCGGGGAGCGGCGGATCTGGTCCGGCGTGGGCAGGGTGGGGGTCTCGCTCGTCATCTGCGCACTCTAGCTCCTACGCGCGTAGAGCGTAGCCCCGGCAACGGTCGCCGATATGTAACAGTGACCGTCCGGACGGGTGGCGTACACCTGACGGTCTGAGACTGTTCCGCCATGGCACAGCATGCGCCGCCGGCGCGCGGGGCCCGCCTGGGGCGGCCCGCCGGAGCGAACGGTTCGGTTTCGACGGTCAGTGGTGTGGTGCTCCTGCTCCCCGGGGCGTCCAGATTCTCCCCCGGTCCGCTGCGCCCGCTCGCGCGGGCGCTGGCCCGGGCGGGCGGGACCGACGGCCTGGTCGCACACACCGTCCAGCACGGGTCGGGGCCGCAGGAGGAGGCCGCCGGCTGGGCGGCGGACGAGGCCCTGCGGAGGTACGGGGACGTCCCCGTGTGCCTGGCCGGGTTCGGGGCGGGCGGCCGGGCGGCGCTGCGCGCGGGGGGCCACGACGCCGTCAACACCGTCCTGGCGCTCGCCCCTTGTCTCGGGAACGCGGGAGGCGAGGACTCCCCCGAACCGGTGAAGCACCTCGCGGGGCGCCAGGTGCTGATCGTGCACGGGACGAACGACGCGCGCAGCGACCCGGAGTCGTCCTTCCTGCTGGCGGTCAGGGCGAAGAAGGCGAACCGTTCGACCTGCCGCTTCGAGGTGCACTCCGACGGGCACGGGCTGCGCGAGCACCAGGCCGAGGTGGTCGCCCTCGGGGTGGACTTCGTGATGGGCGCGATGGTGTCGGGGCGGTACTCGCGACCGGTGACCGACGCCCTCGCCGCGCCGCCCCCGCTGGGCCTGCGGATGCCGCTGGCGTCGGGCTTCGGCCGGTCCCTGCGGGGCTGACCGGGCCGGGCCGCGGCGGTGGCGCGTCCGGGCGGTGGGTCGCTGGGCGGGGTGCGGGGAGCGGCGCGGGCAGGTGGCGCGGGCCCGGTCCGGACGGGGTCCGGGGTCTACGCCGAGCCGCGGTCGGTCCGCAGGGGCGGCCGGCAGGGCCTCGGAACCGGGGCGTGCGGGTCCCGCGGGTCCCCCGCGAGCAGGTCCGCGGCGTCGTCGAGGGTGCTCCTCAACAACGCGGCCGTCGGCGCGGTGGCCAGGAGTTGGGCGTGGTGCCGGCCGCCGGTCGGGGCGGCCCGGACGATCGTGTCCGGCGGCACCGTCAGCCGGGCCCGGACCACGCCGGGGACGGCGCGGGCCGCCGCGAGGCGGAAGCCGGCCTCGGCCGGGCTGCGACCGGGCGGGAAGTCCACGTACCGCAGGCCCGCGTGGGCGGCGCGGGGTCGGCGCACCGGCTCCGGGAGGCCCAGCCCCTCCGCGAGCGCGAGGGCGAGCACGTCGGTGCCGTGTGCGAGGCGCAGCAGCTGCGTCAGCTCCTCGGAGCCGGGCCGGGCGTGGGCCTCGATCAGGCGGGGGCCGCGGGGGGTGAGGACGACCTCGGTGTGGGAGGGCCCGTCGTGGTGGCCGGTGAGGTCCAGTACCCCGCGCACGAGGGCCCGTACGGCCCCGGCGGTGGGCGGGTCGAGGGCGACCGGCAGGTCGTGGCCCGCCGCGGTGAGGCCGGCGCCGGGACCGGGAAGGCGCCGGGTCCAGCCGAGGATCCGGTGGCGACCCGCGCGGGAGAGGGCCGCCACCGCGAGCTCGGGGCCCTCCAGGTACTCCTCGACCAGCAGGTCGGTGATCTCCGGGTAGTACGGAGCGGCGGCCTCCGCCGCGGCGGCGTCACCGACGAGCCGCACCCCTTCTCCATCGGCGCCCGCGCGGGGCTTGATGACGCAGGGGTATCCGATGAGGGTGGTCAGGAAGGGGAGCAGCGCGGCCCGGCCGCAGCGGACGAAGGAGACCGGCCGGTCGGGGTGCAGGGCGTTGGAACGGGCGCGGAGGGCGGCCTTGTCCATGAGGGCGGTGACGGCGGTGGTGGGGGTGCCCGGCAGGCCGAGGGCCTCGTTGGCGCGGGCCGCCGCCAGGGTCGCGGCGGGGCCGAAGCCGAAGACGCGGGCCCGGCCGTCGCGGACCTCCGCCAGCCGGCCGACGTCCTCGACGAGGCGGAGGTGGTCGCGCCAATCCGTTCGTACCCGCCGCTCCGCCCCCTCACGGTCGGATGGCACCGATGGATCCGGCGCGACCACCACGGTGCGCACGCCCGCGCGGCGGGCGGCGGCGACCTCGGCGGGGCGCGGGCTCAGCAGGACTGCCACGGGCTGGTGCCGTTGGCCGGTCGGTCCTTGCCGCATACCGCGCTCCCCCCGTCACGCCGTGCCCCCACTGTGCCGGTTCGGCATATGCCGGGAGCGCCCGCGCACGCGTCGAGTTGCCGCCTTGCGGGAACACGAGGGGTTTATAAACGGTCACATGCAGGGACGAATACGCATATGCCAGCCGATGCCGACGGAGTCGATGGGGTGAACGGGACCGAGGACCTCCACGGAGGACGAGGGGACCACCGTGACCACCGGGATCGCCGGGACCACCCGGGCGATCTGAGTCCCGCCGCACGGCGCGTGTACGCGTACGCCGTGGAGCGGCACGCCTTCACGGCGGCGGAGGCCACCGCGGCGCTGGGTGCCCGGGCGGGCGCGGCCATCACCGAGCTGGCCGCGGCGCAGTTGCTCCAGCGGGCCCCGGGCGGCGGGCCGGAGCGGTGGAGCGCGGTGGCGCCCCGGGCGGCGGCGGCGCGGGTGCTGGCCCCGCTGGCCCTGCTCGTACGGGAGACCCACGACGAGATGGACCGGCTGCGCGGGCGGCTGGAGGCGCTGGTGCCGGCCTACGAGGCGGGCGCCGCGTACCGGGAGCTGAGCGGTTCGGGGCACCTGGAGCTGGTGACGGACCTGGGAGCGGTGCGGGGGCTGATCACCGAGCTGGTGGCGGGGTGCGAACAGGAGCTGCTGACCTCCCAGCCGGGCGGGGGCCGGCCGTTGGAGACGCTGGAGGACGCGGTCGGGCGGGACGAGTCGCTGCTGGCGCGCGGGGTGCGGATGCGGACGATCTACCAGCACACGGCCCGGTACTCGCGGCCGACTGCGGCGTACGTCGAGCGGGTGACGGCGCTGGGGGCGCAGGTGCGCACGCTCGGCGACGGGCTGATGCGGATGCTGATCTTCGACCGGCACACGGGGCTGATGGCGGTGCCGGACCGGACCGGGGCGGCGTTGGTGGTGCGGGAGCCGAACGTCGTGCACTTCATGACGGCGGCCTTCGAACGTTCCTGGCTGGGGGCCGAGCCGTTCCCGACGACGGTGGGCCCGGACGCGGCCCGGTCGATCTCGGACGAGCTGCGGCAGACGATCGTGCGGCTGCTGTCGGAGGGGCTGGAGGACAAGGTGATCGCGCGTCGCCTCGGCATGTCCGAGCGGACCTGCCAGCGGCACATCGCGGAGATCATGCGGGCGGTGGGCGCCAAGTCCCGTTTCCAGGCCGGGTACTTGTTGTCCCCGACGGCCACGCCGCCCCGGTAGGCGGGCTGCCGTCGGGGCCCGACCGGGGCCGGCCGCAGGGCGTCGGCCGGTCAGGCCGGGGGCTCCGGCTCCACGATCAGACGGCCGCGCCGGGACAGCAGGAAACGCTTGAACTCCGCGACGGGCGGGGTGTCCGGGTGCCCGTCGAGCCAGGCGACGCCGATCTCGCGCACCGCACGCGGGGCCGTGACCGTCAGCTCGACCACACCCGGCCGGGGCACCGCCGGCGGGGGCAGCAGGGCCACCCCCAGGCCGGCCGCGACGAGGCCGCGCAGGGTTTCGGCCTCCTCGCCCTCGAAGGCGACCTTGGGGGCGAAGCCGGCCTCCGCGCACAGGTCGTCGGTGATGCGGCGCAGGCCGTACCCCGCTTCGAGGGTGACGAAGGTTTCCTCGGCGGCCTCGGCGAGCCGGATGCGCTTGCGCCCGGCGAGGCGGTGGTCGTCCGGGACGACCAGGCGCAGCCGCTGCTCGTCGAGCCGGCGGGCGACCAGGTCGGGGGCGTCGGGCAGCGGTGAGGTGAGGCAGAGGTCGAGTTCACCGGCCCGGAGCTTCTCCAGCATGGCCTCGCCGTAGTTCTGCACGAGGGAGAACCGCACGCGGGGGTGGTCGGACCGGAAGGCGCGGATCAGTCCGGGCACGGTCTCCGGCCCCAGGGTGTGCAGGAACCCGAACGCGACCTTGCCGTAGGCCGGGTCGGCGTCCTGCTGCACGGACTCGGCGGCCCGCGCGATCCCTTCGAGGGCCTGTTCGGCGGAGGCCAGGAAGGTGCGGCCGGCCGTGGTGAGGGCGACGGTGCGGCCCTTGCGGGCGAACAGCGTGACGCCCAGGTCCTGTTCGAGGCGGACCATGGCCCGCGACAGGGTGGACTGGGGAACGCCCAGCTCGTGCGCGGCGCGCGTGACGTGCTCGTGCCGGGCGACGGCCACGAAATGGGCGAGCCGGGGGGCCAGCAGGCGTGTCACGGCCATGTCTTCTTCGTAACGGTTCATTGACATCCGCCGCCCTGAGCTGTGGTGATGCGTGAGTGGATCGATTATGGCGAATCTGTGCATTGGACGCATGAAAAAGTCGGGCCTACGGTTTTCGTATGCCTCCCGCTCATACCGGGGCACCCGTCACCTCGGGTGCCTCCACTCCGTCGTCCCCGCTCGCGCCCGCACCCGGCACCTCCGCCGACACCGCGGACGGGCCCCTCTCCCCCGGCCGCCCCGGCTACCGCCGGATGAGCCTGGCGCTCTTCGCCGCGGGACTGGCGACCTTCGCCCTCCTCTACTCCACCCAGGCCCTGCTGCCCGCGATCTCCGCCGGGTTCGGCGTGACGGCGGGTCGGGCCAGCTGGACGGTGTCCGCGGCCACCGGCGCCCTCGCCCTGTTCGTGCTGCCGCTCAGCGCGCTGTCCGAGCGGTTCGGGCGGACCCGGATGATGACCTGGTCGATGGTGCTCGCCGTCGGCGTCGGCCTGCTGGTGCCGTTCGCGCCGAACCTGGAGTGGCTGGTCGTGCTCCGCGCGGTCCAGGGTGCGGCGATCGCCGGCATCCCGGCCTCCGCGATGGCGTACCTGGCGGAGGAGGTCCGGCCGAAGGCGCTGGTCGGCGCCATCGGCCTGTTCGTGGCGGGCAACTCCATCGGCGGGATGAGCGGTCGCATCGTCACCGGCTGGGCGGCGCAGCTGTGGGGTTGGCGAGCCGGGCTGTTGACCGTCGGTCTGATGGCGCTGGCCTGCGGGGTGGCCTTCCTGGTGCTGTTGCCCCGGGCCCGGTTCTTCCGGCCGGCCTCGCTGAACCCGCGCGCGGTGGGACGTACCGTCGCCGATCACCTGCGCGATCCGCTGCTGCTGCGGCTGTACGGGATCGGCGCACTGTTCATGACCGTCTTCGGCGCGGTGTACACGGTGATCGGCTTCCGGTTGGTGGACGCGCCGTTCTCGCTGGGGCAGGGCGTCGTCGGCTCGGTGTTCCTCGTCTACCTGGTCGGTACGGTCTCCTCGGCGGCCGCCGGGAAGCTGGTGGCCCGCACCGGGCGGCGCGGCGCGCTGTACCTGGCCGTCACGACGACGGCCCTGGGCCTGTTGCTGTCCCTCGCGGACTCGCTGGCCGCGATCGTGATCGGTCTGGTGCTGATCACGGCGGGGTTCTTCGCGGGCCACGCGGTGGCGTCCGCCGCGGTCAGCCGGACGGCGCGGACGGGCCGCGCCCAGGCCTCCGCCCTCTACCAGTCCGCGTACTACCTGGGATCCAGCGCCGGCGGCACGCTGGGGGCGCTGGCCTACCACGCCTCCGGATGGGCGGCCACGGTCGGCATCGCGCTGCTCGCGGTGGTGGGCGTCGCCTCGATCACCCTCTACGGGTCCCACAAGGCCCGCGTCGAGCGGCGCATCTCGCTCTCGGCGGCGACCGCCCGCTGAGGCGGGAGGCACCTGGAGGGGCCAGGAGGAGACAAAAGGGGTCCCGGTGCGGTCGGCGCCGGGAAATCCCAGGTCGTTACACAACTTCCCCTGTCATTGCGGCCCCGCATCCCCCAATATGCGGTGCAGGACAGGGGAGGGCGAATGGCCGCGATACACACGCGTGCGAAAAGACGGGCTGCAGTGGTGTTCGGTGGGGCGTTGGCACTGGCCGCGCCGCTGGTGGTCGCGGGCGGTGGGGCGGCACAGGCCGCTTCCTGCAACGTGACCACGGGGCCGTACCAGAAGCAGGTGGAACAGTTCCTGGGCAGGCCGGTGGACGGCGTGCAGTCGGCGGCCGACTGCAATGCCATCAAGTCCTTCCAGGCGACCCACGGAATCACCCCCACCGCGGGGTACGCGGGACCGCTGACCTGGCAGACGATGAACACGATGCTGGCCCAGCGGGCGGCGGGGAAGAACCCGAACGCCGACCGGAAGTGCCCGACCAATCTGGGTCGGATCGCCTGCGTCGACCTGACCCGGCAGCTGACCTGGATCCAGGACGGCGCGACGCTGAAGTACGGGCCGGTACCGGTGCGCACGGGCAAGGCCGAAACCCCGACGCGGACCGGCCTGAAGAAGATCTACTACCGCAGCATCAACCACTGGTCGACGCTCTACAACGTCGCGATGCCGTACTCGCAGTTCTTCGACGGCGGGATCGCCTTCCACTCCACGCCGAAGAGCATGTGGAACCCGCCGGGGTCGGGCGGCTGCGTCAACATGACCACCGCCGACGCCAAGGCGTACTGGAGCATGCTGACCAACGGCGAGGACGTGTACGTGTACGGGCGCAAGCCCGGAACCTGATCCGCCGGTCCGCTCGCGGCTGCCGTTGTCGGTGCCCTCGGGTAGTTTCCGAAGCATCGGAATCCTTCTGGGGAAACGGCAGCCATGAGTGACCTCGCGACGACACCACCGGAAGCGGACCTCGACGCCGCGATGGACCGCTACCGGGTGGAACTGACCGGATACTGCTACCGGATGCTCGGCTCGTCCTTCGACGCCGAGGACGCGGTGCAGGACACGTACATCCGCGCCTGGCGCGGCTTCGCCACCTTCGAGGGCCGCTCCTCGCTGCGTTCGTGGCTGTACCGGATCGCCACGAACGTCTGCCTGGACCTGCTGAGCGCCGGGAACAAGCGGGCCCGCCCGATGGACCTCACCGCCCCGCAGCACCAGGCCTCCGCCGTGCTCGGCGAGCGGCCCGAGGTGACCTGGTTGGAGCCGGTGCCCGACGGGCGGGTGCTGCCGCAGCACGCCGACCCGGCGGAGATGGCGCTGGCCAAGGAGTCCGTCCGGCTGGCGTTCGTCGCGGCGCTCCAGCACCTGCCGGCCAAGCAGCGCGCCGTGCTGATCCTGCGCGAGGTGCTGGCGTGGAAGGCCGACGAGGTCGCCCGGCTCCTGGACACCACGGTGGCCTCGGTGAACAGCGCGCTCCAGCGGGCCCGGGCGACGCTGGCCGACCTGCGGGTCCGCGAGACCGAGTCGGTGGACCCCCTGGACACGGACCAGGCGAAGCTGCTGGCGCAGTACCTGTCCGCCTTCGAGGCGTACGACATCTCCCGGCTGACCACTCTGCTGCACGAGGACGCGGTGCTGTCGATGCCGCCGTTCGACCTGTGGCTCCGGGGGCCCGCGGAGATCGCCGCGTGGCACCTGAACCAGGGCATCGGCTGCAAGGGCTCCCGGCTGATACCGACCACGGCGAACGGCATGCCGGCGTTCGGCCAGTACCGGCCCGACCCCTCGGGGAAGGGGCACGCTCCGTGGGCGCTCCAGGTGCTGGAGGTCTCACAGGGGCGGATCGTCGGGCTGAACGCCTTCCTGGACACCGCCAGGTGGTTCCCGCTCTTCGGGCTCCCCGAGCAGCTCGACGAGACCGACGAGGCCCAGTAGACCGCGCAGCGGCGGGCCCGCCCCGGTGACACGGAACGGGCGGTCGCGGGCGGTGAGCCGCAGCCGGGCCAGGGCCTCGACGGCGCCCAGGCCCGGGGCGGTGACGGCCGCGGCGTCGCACACCACCGCGGCGGCCCCTGCCTCGTACAGCAGCTCCAGGCGGGCGCACAGCCCGGCCACGTCCTGCGGGTCCGGGCCGGGGCCGGGCAGGACGATACGCATGATCTCCACGCAGGGGTGACTGCCGGGGCCGGCCGAACTCATCGGCGGCGGGCCCCCGGTTCGCGGCGCGGGGAGGGCGGAGCCGCGCGGGCCGAAGCCGAACGGGACCGGTGGGTGTCCACCGGTCCCGTTCACCCGAAGAGGGAAGCCGCAGGTCAGGCGATGCGGTCCAGGACGATCGGGGTGGCCTGGAAGGCCGTGCCGGCCGGGGCCACGTCGTAGGAGCCCTCCAGGGAGGCCAGGGCGTACTCGAACTTCTCCGGGGTGTCCGTGTGCAGGGTCATCAGGGGCTGGCCCGCGGTGACCGTGTCGCCGGGCTTGGCGTGCAGCTCGATGCCGGCGCCGGCCTGGACCGGGTCCTCCTTGCGGGCGCGGCCGGCGCCCAGGCGCCAGGCGCCGACGCCGACGGCGTACGCGTCGAGGCGGGTCAGGACGCCCGAGGCGGAGGCGGTGACGACGTGCTGCTCGCGGGCGACGGGCAGGGCCGCGTCCGGGTCGCCGCCCTGGGCGGAGATCATCCGGCGCCACACGTCCATCGCGGAACCGTCGGCCAGGGCCTTCGCCGGGTCGGCGTCCTTGATCCCGGCGGCGTCGAGCATCTCGCGGGCCAGGGCCAGGGTCAGCTCGACGACGTCGGACGGGCCGCCGCCGGCGAGGACCTCGACGGACTCGCGGATCTCCAGGGCGTTGCCGGCGGTGAGGCCGAGCGGGGTGGACATGTCCGTGAGCAGGGCGATCGTCCTGACGCCGCTGTCGGTGCCGAGCGCCACCATCGTGGACGCGAGCTCGCGGGCGTCCTCGATGTTCTTCATGAAGGCGCCGGAGCCGACCTTGACGTCGAGGACGAGCGAGCCCGTGCCCTCGGCGATCTTCTTCGACATGATCGAGGAGGCGATCAGCGGGATGGCCTCGACGGTGCCGGTGACGTCGCGCAGGGCGTAGAGCTTCTTGTCGGCCGGTGCCAGGCCGTCGCCCGCCGCGCAGATGACGGCGCCGGTGGTGTCGAGGACGTTCAGCATCTCCTCGTTGGACAGCAGCGCGCGCCAGCCGGGGATGGACTCCAGCTTGTCGAGGGTGCCGCCGGTGTGGCCGAGGCCACGGCCCGACAGCTGCGGTACGGCCGCGCCGCAGGCGGCGACGAGCGGGGCGAGCGGGAGGGTGATCTTGTCGCCGACGCCGCCGGTGGAGTGCTTGTCGGCGGTCGGGCGGGAGAGGGAGTCGAAGTTCATCCGCTCGCCGGAGGCGATCATCGCGGCGGTCCAGCGGGCGATCTCGGCCCGGTTCATGCCGTTCAGCAGGATGGCCATCGCCAGCGCCGACATCTGCTCGTCGGCGACGACACCGCGCGTGTACGCGTCGATGACCCAGTCGATCTGCTCGGGGCTCAGCTCACCGCGGTCCCGCTTGGTCCGGATGACGGAGATGACGTCCATGAGGTGACTTCCTTCTACGCGCATAGAGATGAGGGGTTGGAACGAGGAGGAGGAGGAGAAACCGACGGCCCTCCGCCCCGGCGGGGGCGGAGGGCCGTCGGCTCGGCTATCTCAGGTGGTCGGGCCCGAAGGCCTGCGGGAGCATCGCGCTCAGCGGCAGGATGCCGGCCGGCGTCTCCACGAGCAGCTCCGGCCCGCCGAACTCGAACAACAGTTGGCGACAGCGCCCGCACGGGACGAGGATCTCGCCCTTGCCGTCCACGCACGTGAAGTGCGTGAGCCGGCCGCCGCCCGTGGCGTGGAGCGAGGAGACCAGACCGCACTCGGCGCACAGACCGAGGCCGTAGCTGGCGTTCTCGACGTTGCAGCCGGTCACGACGCGGCCGTCGTCCACCAGGGCCGCGACGCCGACCGGGAAGCCCGAGTAGGGGGCGTAGGCCCGGGTCATCGCTTCCCGGGCGTAGGTCCGCAGGGCTTCCCAGTCCGCTGCCTGGGGCGGGGTCACTTGCCCTGACCCTTGCGGTACGGCATGCCGTCCGCCTTGGGCATGCGCAGGCGCTGCGCCGACAGGACGAGCACGAAGAGCGTCGTCAGGTACGGGGCGGCGTCGACGAACTGGCTGGGCACCTGGTCGGTGAAGGCGTACCAGAGGTACAGGAGCACGGCGAAGGCACCCGAGATGCCGGCCTGGACGTACTTCTTCTTGTACAGCTGCCAGACGAGCAGGAGCGTGAGCAGGATCGCGACCAGCAGCAGCATGGCGTGGACGTTCTCCGCGCCGCCGCGCAGCTTGAGGCTGTCGGTGAAGCCGAAGAGGCCCGCGCCCAGCGCCATGCCGCCCGGCATCCAGTTACCGAAGATCATCGCGGCGAGACCGATGTAACCGCGGCCGCCGGTCTGCCCCTCCTGGTAGATGGGGCTGGCGACGATCGACAGGAACGCGCCGCCGAGGCCGGCGAGGCCGCCCGAGACGATCACGGCGATGTACTTGTACTTGTAGACGTTGACGCCGAGCGACTCGGCGGCGACGGGGTTCTCACCGCAGGAGCGCAGCCGCAGGCCGAAGGTGGTGCGCCACAGCACCCACCAGGTGCCGGGGATCAGCAGCAGCGCGACGACGGTCAGCAGCGACAGCTCGGTGACCAGGCCGCCGATGACGCCGGCGAGGTCGGAGACGAAGAACCAGTGCTTGCCCTGGAGGTCCTTCATCCAGTCGGACAGCCCCGGCACCGTGATCTTGTAGATCTCCTCGACGCGCGGCGACTGCTTGGAGGAGCCGCCCTCCGCCTCGGCGAACGTGAAGTTCGACAGGTACTGGGTGAAGCCCAGCGCGAGGATGTTGATGGCCACACCGGAGACGATGTGGTTGACGTTGAAGGTGACCGTGATGATCGCGTGGAGCAGGCCGCCGATGGCGCCGCCGGCGATGCCGACGAGGACGCCGGTCCACGGGCCCCACTGGTAACCGGCCCAGGCACCGAACCAGGTGCCGAGGATCATCATGCCTTCGAGGCCGATGTTGACGACGCCCGCGCGCTCGGCCCACAGGCCGCCGAGGCCGGCGAGGCCGATCGGGACCGCGAGGGAGAGGGCGCCGGAGACCTGACCGACCGAGGTCAGGTCGTCGGCGCCGCTGATGAGGCGGACCAGGGAGACCAGCGCGAGCCCGCCCGCGATGATCAGCATGATCCAGGGCAGGGTGAGCTTCTTGCGGCCGCCCGGCTTCTTCGGGGCGGCGGATTTCGCGGAAACGGTGCTGGTGCTCACGCCGCGACCTCCTTGTCGGTCTTGATGGCGTGGCCCGCGGCCAGTTCCGCGCCGACCTTCTGCTGCTGGCGGCGGATTCCGTAGCGGCGGACGAGTTCGTACGAGACGACGACCGCGATCACGATCAGGCCCTTCATGATCGTGCCGATCTCCTTCGCGTATCCCTCGGTGTCGAGCGAGGCCGAGGCCTTGTCGATGAAGGCCATCAGGAACGCGGCGAAGAGGATGCCGACCGGGCTGTTGCGGCCGAGCAGCGCGATGGTGATGCCGGTGAAGCCGACGCCCACCGGGAAGGACAGGTTGTACGTGTGGGTCTCGCCCAGCAGCTGCGGCATGCCGGACAGGCCCGCGACCGCGCCCGAGATGAGCATCGAGGTGATGATCATCTTCTTGGCGTCCACACCGGAGGCCTGGGCGGCGGACTCGCTGGCGCCGGTGGCGCGCAGGTCGAAGCCGAAGCGGGTGCGGTTGAGGACGAACCAGTAGACGATGCCGAGCGCGAAGGCGACGAACGTGAAGCCGTAGACCTCCAGGCCGTCACCGATCGTCAGGGCCGGGAACCAACCGGACTGGGCGATGTCGCCGGTCGTCAGGTCGTTGGAGCCCTCGGGCTGGACGCCCAGGTTCGTCGGCAGGATCAGCCAGGCGATCAGGCTGGTCGCGATGGCGTTCAGCATGATCGTGGAGACGACCTCGCTGACGCCGCGCTTGGCCTTGAGCACGCCCGCGATGCCGGCCCAGAACGCACCGGTGAGCATGGCGACGACCACGATCAGCAGGATGTGCAGCGGACCGGGCAGCGCGACGGCGGTGCCGACCACGGCGGAGACCATCGCGGCGAGGCGGTACTGGCCGTCGACGCCGATGTTGAAGAGGTTCATCCGGAAGCCGATGGCCACGGCCAGGGCTGCCAGGTAGTACGTGCCGGCCTGGTTCAGGATCAGGACCTGGACGTCCTCGTAGCCGGCGTTCTCCACCATGAGGCGCAGCGGCTCGATCGGGTCGATGCCCGTCGCGGCCAGCACGATCACGGTCAGCAGGAAGGCGCTCACCAGGGCGAGCACGGGCCCGGCGAAGCCGAGGAGCAGCCGGTCCTTGTCGAATTTCTTCATCGGGCCTCGTCCTCCGGTGCAGCGGTACCCGCGTCGGTACCGGTGGCGGAGTGGTTGTCGGTGGCTTCCAGGTGCCCGGAGGCGGCGCCCGTCATGGCGGTGCCGAGCTCTTCCGGGGTGACGGTAGCGGGGTCGGCGTCCGCGACCAGGCGGCCGCGGTAGATCACGCGCAGGGTGTCGGACAGGCCGATCAGCTCGTCCAGGTCCGCGGAGATCAGCAGGACGGCGAGGCCCTCGCGTCGGGCCTCGCGGATCGCGTCCCAGATCTGCGCCTGCGCACCGACGTCCACGCCACGGGTGGGGTGGGCGGCGATGAGGAACTTCGGGTTGTGGCTCATCTCGCGGCCGACGATCAGCTTCTGCTGGTTGCCGCCGGAGAGCGAGGAGGCGGTGACGTCGATCCCGGGCGTGCGGACGTCGTACTCGCGCACGATCCGCTCGGTGTCCTTGCGGGCGGCCTTCGGGTCGAGGATGCCGTTCTTGGAGTTCGGCGCCTCGGTGACGTGGCCCAGGATGCGGTTCTCCCACAGCGGGGACTCCAGCAGCAGGCCGTGCCGGTGGCGGTCCTCGGGGATGTAACCGATCCCGCCCACGCGGCGCTTGCGCACCGTGTCCTTGGTGATGTCCCGGCCGTCCAGGGTGATGACGCCGTTGTCGGCGGTGCTCATGCCCATGAGCGACTCGATGAGCTCGGTCTGGCCGTTGCCCTCGACGCCGGCGATCCCGAGGATCTCGCCCTTGTGGATGGTGAAGCTGACGTCGTCCAGCAGGAGGCGTCCCACCGCGGTGTGCTCGCGCAGGGCGGAGTCCTCCGGGTCCGCGCCCGTCATGGTCTCCGGCTCGGCGGTGACGACGTCGCCCGCGGCGACGGTCAGGTTCGACACCGTCAGCATCGGGACGGTCGTCACGGTCGACTCGCGGGTCTCCGGCGAGGGCAGTTCCGCGCCGACCATCAGCTCGGCGAGCTGCTTGGTGGTGGCGGTCTTCGGGTCGGCGGTGCCGACCGTGGTGCCGCGCCGGATGACGGTGATGTCGTCGGCGACCTTCTTGACCTCGCCCAGCTTGTGCGAGATGAAGATGACCGTCAGGCCCTCGGACTTGAGCTCGCGCAGGTTGTCGAAGAGGGCGTCCACCTCCTGCGGCACGAGCACGGCGGTCGGCTCGTCGAGGATGAGGATCCGCGCGCCGCGGTAGAGGACCTTGAGGATCTCCACGCGCTGCCGGTCCGCGACGCCGAGGTCCTCGACGAGGGCGTCGGGGCGCACGCCGAGGCCGTAGGCCTTCGAGATCTCCAGGATCTTCTTGCGGGCCTTGGAGCCGATGCCGTAGAGCTTCTCGCCGCCGAGAACCACGTTCTCCAGGACGGTGAGGTTGTCGGCGAGCATGAAGTGCTGGTGCACCATGCCGATCCCGCGCGCGATGGCGTCGCCGGGGCTGGAGAAGGTGACCTGTTCCCCGTCGATCGCGATGGTTCCCTCGTCCGGCTTCTGCATGCCGTAGAGGATCTTCATCAGGGTCGACTTGCCGGCGCCGTTCTCGCCGATCAGGGCATGGACCGTGCCCTTGCGAACGGTGATCGCGATGTCTTTGTTGGCGACGACGCCGGGGAAACGCTTGGTGATGCCGTGCAGTTCTACGGCGGGGGGCGGGCTGGACGCGTTGATGACGCACTCTCCTTGGCGCGGAAGGAGCTGGAGGCAGGGGGGGACAGGGCGGTCGATCGGCCGAGCGGGTGGGCGGGAGCTGGACGGTATCGCGTCCCCGATGCCTCTACGCGCGTAGCACTGTCGAAAGTGAAAACTTGCGACCAACTGGCCACGAGTGAACACGGAACGTGTCCGACGCGGTGCGGGGCCCGGGAGCGGCAGAAACCGCTTCCCGAACCCCGAGCACCACAACGAGCTGTCGGACTGTCGGACGGAACCCTACGGGGTGGTCTTGACGGTGATCTTCTTGGCGATGATGTCGGCCTTGGCCTTGTCCACCGCGGAGATGACCTCGGTCATCTTCTTGTACTCCGGGTTGGAGTCGGCCAGGCCGACGCCGTCCTTGTCCAGGCCGTAGCGGATCTCACCGGTGGTCGGCTTGCCGTCCTTGACCGACTTGATCAGGTCGAAGACGGAGTCGGAGACGTCCTTCGTGACCGAGGTCAGGATGGCGTTCTTGTACTTCGACAGACCGGCCTGGTTGTACTGGTCGGAGTCGACGCCGATGGCCCACTTGCCCTTGGCCGAAGCGGCCTCGATGGCACCGGAGCCGGCGAGGCCCGCGGCCGCGTAGACCACGTCGGCGCCGCCGTCGATCTGGCCCTGCGCGGCGGCCTTGCCCAGGTCGGGCTTGGCGAAGCCGTCGAAGTTCGGCGGCTGGGTCAGGTAGGTGGAGAGCACCTTGGCGTTCGGGTTGGTGTCCTTGACGCCCTGCTCGAAGCCCGCCTGGAACTTCTTGATCAGCGGAACCTCGACGCCGCCGATGAAGCCGACCGTGCCGGTCTTCGAGACCTTGGCGGCGGCGACGCCGGCCAGGTAGGAGCCCTGCTCCTCGTTGAAGACCAGGTTGGCGACGTTCTTGTCCTGCACCGAGGTGTCGTCGATGATGCCGAACGTGGTGTTCGGGAACTTCGGGGCGACCTTCTTGATGGCCGGACCGTAGGCGAAACCGACGCCGATGACCGGGTTGTTGCCCTTGCGGGCCAGCTCGGTGAGGCGCTGGACCTTGTCGGCCTCGCCCTCGCCGTCCGTGGGCTCCGCCTCGGCGCCCTTGATCTTCAGTTCCTTCTCGGCCTTTTCGAGGCCCGCGAAGGCGG
Source organism: Streptomyces sp. NPDC040432 (assembly GCF_055595445.1). Taxonomy (NCBI): domain Bacteria; kingdom Bacillati; phylum Actinomycetota; class Actinomycetes; order Kitasatosporales; family Streptomycetaceae; genus Streptomyces; species Streptomyces sp. NPDC040432. Next base: position 544,639 of record NZ_JBVIVP010000002.1, read on the forward strand.
CGTCGTTGAACGACTGGTCGCCGCGGCCACCGATGTCGTACGCGATGGCGGCACTGGCCTCGGCGGAGCCGGAGCTCGACGAGGGGGAGGTGCTGTCCGAGGACTTCTTACCGCCACAGGCGGTGGCCGAGAGGGCCAGCGCCGCGGACGCGATGCCCACGGTGGCGATCCTGGTGATCCGGCGCAAGGGGAGGCTCCTTCAAAACCTGACCGAAGCGCCACGACCGGCGCTGGTTTCGCGGCGATCGTAACGCGCGTAGATGTCAGTTAAAGGCCCGTTCATGAGTCGTTATCGGATCGTCGCGAACCGGACAGTGACCGATCGGTAACTGAGTCGTGGCCCAGCCCTTGCGTACCAAGGGCTGGACACCTCCACCGGATCTCCGGCGGTTGTTGTAGGGACCTCCGTCGGTCATCGAGCCGGCCGGGGCCGACGGGCGATCGACGGCCCCGTCGAGCGGGTTCGGCGACCGCTCCGGAGCCCGGTCCTTCGACCGCTGCGGCGACCGGCCCTTCGCCGCTTCCTTTCGGCCGGCCGGCTAGCGGGTCGCGCCCGTGGCCGTCCCCGCGCGCAGGCCGTCGAGGAGGACGGCGGCGGTGAAGAACTCCACTCCGACACCGATCGCGGACTCGTCCACGTCGAAGTCGCCCCGGTGCAGGTCGCGCTTGGTGGTGTCGCCGGGCTTGCGGGTGCCGAGGCGGGCCATCGCGCCGGGGACGTGCTCCAGGTACCAGGAGAAGTCCTCGCCGCCCAGGCTCTGCTCGGTGTCCTCGACCGCGTCGGCGCCGCGGCGGACCGCCATGGCCTCGCGCAGCAGCTCGGTGACCACCGGGTCGTTGACCACCGGCGGCACCCCGCGGACGTGGTTGATCTCGAACTTGGCGCCGTGCATGGTCGCGACCTCGTCGATCGCCGCGTGGATCATGTCGGGGGCCTCGTGCCAGGCACCCAGGTCCAGGCAGCGAACGGTTCCGGACAGTTCGGCGTGCATCGGGATGACGTTGCAGGCGTGCCCGGCCTCGATCCGGCCCCAGGTGACCGACATGCCCGAGCGGGCGTCCATCCGGCGGGTGAGCAGCGCCGGGACGTCGACGGCCACGCGGGCGGCGGCCGTGACCAGGTCGGTGGTCAGGTGGGGGCGGGCGGTGTGGCCGCCGGCGCCGGAGAGGCTGACCTCCAGGCGGTCGCACGCCGAGGTGATCGGGCCGGGGCGCAGCCCGATCCGGCCCGCGTCGACGCGGGGGTCGCAGTGCACCGCGATGATCTTGCCGACGCCGTCCAGCACGCCGGACTCGATGGCGTCGCTCGCCCCGCCCGGCAGCACCTCCTCGGCGGGCTGGAACAGCAGCCGCACGGGCCGGGGCAGCAGACCCTGCCGATCGAGCTCGGCGAGCACCAGGCCGGCGCCGAGGACGACGGCGGTGTGGACGTCGTGGCCGCAGGCGTGCGCGCGGTCGGGAACGGTCGAGCGGTACGCGACGTGCGTCTTGGCATCGGGAATGGGCAGGGCGTCGATGTCCGCGCGCAGGGCCAACATGGGCCGTACGCCGTCCCACGTCCCCACGTCACAGATCAGTCCGGTGCCGGACTTCAGCACGCGGGGGCGCAGGCCGGCCTTCTCCAGCCGGGCCTTGATCGCGGCCGTGGTGCGGAACTCCTGGTGTCCTAGCTCGGGATGCATGTGCAAGTCCCGTCGGAAGGCGATCAGTTCGGCACGCAGGTGGTCCGGAAGTTTGCCGGGCAGCTCGGGCCGGTCGGGCGTGCCGGGCAGGGCGGTCTGGGACTCGCGGGACATCAACTGGTTCACCCGTTGAAGGGTAGGCCCACGAACGGGTCAACTGGCTGGAGATCACAAAAAGTTCATGCCGTCAGGGGAAAGAATCCCCGCCTCTGGACGCATGACCGGATGCGCCCGGGGGTAAACTCGCGCGCTCATCCGGCGGCGGGAGCGGCCTGCGCGGGCAGTCTGCGCACATCGCGGGCGGTGTCGGTGACCCCGGCGAGGAAGCCGCGGGCCCTGGGCGAGGCGGTCCCGGTGAGCCAGGCCGGATCGACGGCGCGGACGGCGACCGTCACCCCGGTACCGGCCAGGGCGTACGGCAGCGTGTGGACGACCGTGGACGGAAAGCTGACGACGGTCCGGGCGATCGGACCCCGCCGGGCGATCAGTTCCAGCGGCAGGTCCGGCCGTACGATCTCCAGCCCGGCCGCCTCGCTCAGCGCGCGCAGCTTCTCCGGGGACTCCCGGCGGTGCGCGAAGTAGCGGGTCACGCCGTGTTCGCGGGTCAGGGCGCGCACCGCCTCCAGGTAGCGGTCCGGGTCCACCACGCCGGTCTCCACCAGGGAGGTGCCGACCAGGTCGGTGCCCCTGGTCAGGCGCGGCGGCCCGAACCGGGAGCGGGTCCAGGCGAAGTCGTTGACCCGCAGGTCCATGCCGGGGAGGGCCTCGACGGGCATCGACGTGAACACCTCGACCCGGCGGTGCTTCCCCGGGGTCAGCCGGCGGCGGGCCGCGCCGGACACCGGGGCGTGGACGAGCTCGCGCGCCCGGGCTGCGGGGCCGCCACCGGCCCGGTGCCAGCGGCGCAGTCGTTCGCCCCGCCCCAGTTGGGCGACGAACTCCATGGTGGCGGTGCCGTCGTCCACGACGACGAGTTCGGTGGCCCGGGCCGGGGCCAGGAGGAGCTGTACGAAGCGGGAGAACGGGTCGCCCACGACGATCCGCTCGGCGCCGCGCACGGCGGCGGCGAGCGAGGCCAGGGCCTTCAGGGGGGCACCGGAGCCGCCGCGGGCCTCCTGCCAGTGGACGTCGTACCCCTCGTCGCGGGCGAGGGAGGCGACGCGGCGCAGCTGGCCCCGGGACATGGGGTCGGTGGGGGGCAGCACCACGATCCGCGGCGGGTCGGCGGCCGGGGTCGGGCCGGGGCGGCGGTCGCGCTGGGGCGGTACGCCGTCGAGCAGCGGGGCGGCGCCGGTCGGGCGCACGCCGGGGGCGGCGTCGTGGGCGTACGCCCACTCCAGCACGTTCAGGAGCTGGACGGGACTCTCGACGAAAGCCAGGGTGGGGGCTGAGCGGGACACCACGTACTCCTCGTCAGGGTGCGGGGTCGGAGCGGAGGTCAGACGGCTGCGGGGACCGGGGCCTGGACCCGGCGGAGCTTCTTCATCGGGGCGTGTTCGGAGTCGTAGACGCGCTTGACTCCGTCGCCGAGGGCGGTCTCGATGGTGCGGATGTCGCGGACGAGGCGGGTGAGGCCGCCGGGTTCGACGGAGGCGGCCTGGTCGGAGCCCCACATGGCCCGGTCGAGGGTGATGTGCCGTTCGACGAAGGTGGCGCCGAGGGCGACGGCGGCCAGGGTGGTCTGGAGGCCGGTCTCGTGGCCGGAGTAGCCGATGGGGACGTTCGGGTACTCCTCCTGGAGGGTGTTGATGACCCGCAGGTTGAGCTCCTCCGCCTTCGCCGGGTAGGTCGAAGTGGCATGGCAGAGCAGGATGTTGTCGCTGCCCAGTACCTCGACGGCGTGCCGGATCTGCTTCGGGGTGGACATGCCGGTCGACAGGACGACGGTGCGACCGGTGGCGCGCAGGGTGCGCAGCAGTTCGTCGTCGGTGAGGCAGGCGGAGGCCACCTTGTGGGCGGGGAGGTCGAACTTCTCCAGGAAGGCGACGGCCTCGGTGTCCCAGGGGGAGGCGAACCAGGCGATGCCGCGCTGGGCGCAGTGCGCGTCGATGGCGAGGTAGTCGGCCTCGCCGAACTCGACGCGGTGGCGGTAGTCGATGTACGTCATCCGGCCCCAGGGGGTGTCGCGTTCGATGTCCCACTGGTCGCGGGGGGTGCAGATCTCCGGGGTGCGCTTCTGGAACTTGACGGCGTCGCAGCCGGCTTCGGCGGCGGCGTCGACGAGGGCGAGGGCGGTGCCGAGGTCACCGTTGTGGTTGATGCCGATCTCGCCGACGACGTAGACGGGCCGGCCGGGGCCGGCGGTCCGCGAACCGAAGGCGCGGAGGCGGGAGTCGGGGGTGACGGTCATGGCGGGGGATGCCCTTCGTTCGGTGCGCGGGGTCCCGGCGGGCGCCGGGGGTGCGGGGAGCTCGGCCGCAGCCGTGGGAGTGGTGTCGAAGAGGGGGGCGAGGAGGCGGGCGCGGGCGAGGTCGTGGGGGTCGTCGATCTCCAGGACCCGCGCCGGGTCGGTGGTGACGGGGAGGATCCGCCCGAAGAAGCGGTGCCCGGCGGCGCGGAAGCCGGGCACGGACATCGCGTAGGCGGCGCCGGTCTCCAGCAGTTCCGCGGACCGGTCCTGACGGCGGGGCCGGTGCGCGGCGTCGTGGTTGACCCCCGTCCCCGAACCGTCGGGTCCGCGCCGCCAGAGGAACCCGTGGAACGGGGCCGCGGTCAGGGCCGAGTCGGCCGCCCCGGACGCGACGGCGGCGGCCACGGACTCGACGTCCGAGGGCGTCAGGAACGGGCTGGTGCACTGGACCAGGACGACGACGTCGACGGGGGCGGAGCGGCTCCCCTCCACGCCGTCCGCGTCGTTCGCCGTGTCGAAGGCGTCGAGGGCGTCGAGGGCGTGCAGGACCGCGGCCTCGCTGCTCGCGGTGTCCCCGGAGATCGCGGCCGGGCGGCGGATCACCCGGGCCCCGGCGGCGCGGGCGGCTTCGGCGACCGCGTCGGAGTCGGTGGAGACGGCGACGTCGGTGACGGTGGGCGCGGCCAGGCAGGCGCGGACGGCGCGGGTGACGAGCGGTACCCCGCCGACCGGGGCGGTGTTCTTCCCCGGCACCCCCTTGGAGCCGCCCCGGGCCGGGATCACCGCGAGGACCCTCACAGCTCCCCCAGCCTGCGGATGACGGGGGCGACGCGCTGGACGCCGTGCCGGTAGGTGCCGCGGGCGGTCTCGCGGAGTCGGGCCCGGACCCAGCGGCCCGGCCCGGACCCGGTGGACGCCTGTCGGGCGGCCCCGGGCAGCGGGGTCCCGTCGACGTCGAGGTGGTGGCGGGCCAGGATGCCGGGGAGGTACCCGGGCGCGGTGGCCGCGGTGTAGTAGGGGGCGACGGCGGGGAGCCGGTCGTGGGACAGCAGCTCGGCGAGGCGGGTCCGGGCGGCGGCGTGGGCGTCGGGGGCCCCGTCGGACGCGGGGACGGGACCGGGCGGGCCGGCGGTGACTCCCTGGGCGGCGAGCCAATGCGGGTCGGCCCGGGGCAGCAGGCCCTCGTCGAGGCGGTCCCACGAGGTCAGGCAGCCGGAGCCGAGGAAGTGGTGGTTGCCGAGCGCCTCACGGATCCCGAGGTCGGTCAGGACAGCGGTCGGGATGCCCCGGTGCAGGGACTCCAGGGCCGCGGTGGAGGACACCGTGACCAGCAGGTCGGCGCCGTCCAGGACCTCGCCCATGTTCCCGTGGACCGGGCGGCAGTTGGCCGGCAGCCCGCCGGGGAGCCGGTCGGCGAGGCGCTGGTACGGGTGCTCCTCCAGATGCGTGGTGTGCTCCCCCGGCCTGCTGCGCAGTTTGATCAGCACCTCGCGGTCCGGGTGGAGCCGGGCGTGCCCGGCGGCCCGCCGCAGGAGGTACGTACGGTCGGCGCGGGACTCGGGGACGGAGGGCTGCACGGCGAAGACGACGGTGTGGGCGCGGCTGCCCGCGGGGGCGTACGGGGCCCCGCCGAGGAAGGGCAGGGCGGTCTCGGTGACGGCGCCCGGATCGGCGCCGACGCCCTCGTACACGGCGCGGAAGCGGCCCGCGTCGTGGCGGGAGTTGGCGAGGACGAGGTCGGCGCCGTGGCGCAGCAGCAGTCCGTCGGCGAGCTTCTCGTAGACGACCCCGACGTACCCGGTGACGAGGACGGGGCGGGCGGCCGGGCCCGGCCACAGGGCGCGGGCCCCGTGCAGGACGGCCTGGACGGCGCCGCCGACGAGGGCGAGGACGACCACGTCGAACCGTTCGCGCCCGAGGACGTCGAGGAACTCCGCGCAGGTCACCTCCGTCGGCAGGCCGTCGACCGCGACGCCCACCTCGTCGAGTTGACGTGGTGTCGGGGTGGCCCGGCCGCGCAACAGGTAGCCGGTGACCCGGCGGTGTTCCGGGTCGGGGGCGAGACGGCGGGCCGTGAGCGCGCCCCATTTCCACCGCGTGTCGGAATCGGCGATGACGGCGATGCGGAGATCGGCTCGGCTGCTGCTGAATGGCACTGGCACCCGGCAGAAGCTATTCCGCATTTCCGGTGTTCGGCCCAACGAGCGCACAACGGTGGGTTAACAACCCGTCGACGAAATGCGAAAGCGCGCGGGTTAACGCGCCCGCCGCTCTTCGTTCACGTGGAATCCGCGTACGAGCCACGGCGAATGACGCACCGCCCCCTAAGGTCTCACAGGTGCCCAAGCTCTCTGTCGTCGTGCCGTTCTACAACGTGCAGACATACGCACCGGATGCCCTGAAGAGTCTCGAACTGAACGCCCGTGAGGATTTCGAATTCCTGCTGGTCGACGACCGCTCCACGGACGGGACACCCGAGCTGCTGGAACGGGCCGCCACCGCGCTGCCCGGGGCGGTGCACCTGAGACGGGACCGCAACGGCGGGCTGGCCGCGGCGCGCAACACCGGCCTCGACGCGGCCCGCGGGGAGTACGTGACGTTCCTGGACGGCGACGACTGGCTGGAACCGGGGCACCTCGCCCGTACGTTGGCCGCCATCGAGGCCCTGGGCTGCGACTTCGTCCGGACCGACCACGTGCAGGTCACCGGCCGGACCCGGAGCGTGCAGCGTGTTCCGTACGGGCCGCAGGGCGTGCCGGCCGATCCGCGCGCGGCGATCCTGCCGGTCTCACGGGCCACCGGGGTGGACTACGCGTACGCCTGGGCCGGGATGTACCACCGGCGGCTGTTGGACCGGGGGTTGCTGCACTTCACGGACGGGTTGCGGACGGCCGAGGACCGGCCGTGGATCTGGCGGCTGCACCGGGAGGCGCGCTCCTTCGCCGCGGTCGGAATGCCCGGGATCTTCTACCGGCGCGGCATTTCCACGTCCTTGACGCAGATCGGTGACGAACGGCAGCTCGATTTCATCCGCGCATTCGATCAGGTCCTCGCGGACACCGCCACCGATCCGGAATGCGACCTCTTGATCCACAAAGCGGTTCGAACGTATTGCGCGATCATCGCGCACCATATCGGGTCGATCGAAAAATTCGAACCGGCCGTGGCCGGAAAACTCAGGGCCATGAGCGCGGACGCGCTCGACCGCATGCCCGGGCCGGTGCTGGACCGGGCGCTCGACTCGATGGACGCGGAACGTTCGGCCCTCCTGCGCAGACTGCGCCGCCGCGCCTCCGTACGCCCCGGGCGCACCGCCCGGACCGCGGGAGCCGCCGCGTGAACGGCACCGGCGTGACCCAGGTGTTCCTCGCCTCGACCCTCTACGGGACGGCCACGCTCGCCGCCGCCCTGGACTCCGGCGCCCTGCCCCCGGCCGCCCGCCGGATCCTGCTGACCAGCAACCACTCCCCCACCCCCGAGATCAGCCCGGGCCTGCCCGCCCGGCCCGGCTTCGCCGCGCTGCGCACCCGCTTCGACGAGGTGCTCGACTGGAACGCCGTCATCGCCCCGCAGCACCCCGGCACCTGGGCCCCGCGGCCCGAGGACGTCCCGATGTGGGAGCGGCAGTTGCGCGCCCTGTGGGGGCTCGGCGAGGACCGGGTCGAGCTGATCGTCGAGTCCCTCCAGGTGCCGCCCGCGCAGAGCCTGTGCCGGCTCTTCCCGGGCGCCGCGGTCGAGGTCTACGCGGACGGGCTGATGTCCTACGGACCGACCCGCTTCCGGCTCGACCCGCAGATCGGGATGCGGGTGCGGCGCGTCCTGCACCTGGACCTCGTACCCGGTCTGGAACCGCTGCTGCTGACCGAGTTCGGGGTACCGGCGGAGGTGGTCCCGACGCCGGCCGTCCTCAAGGTGCTGGCGGAGCTGGCGGAGGAACCGGGCCCGCCGCCGCCCGGACCGGCCGCCGCCGAGGACGGCGGGGGCCCCGCGCTGCTGCTGGGCCAGTACCTCTCCGCGCTGGAACTGCTGTCCCCCGCCGAGGAGGAGGAACTGCACGCGGAAATGGTGCGGGGAGCCTTCGCCCGGGGCCACCGGGACCTGGTCTTCAAACCGCATCCCAGCGCCCCCGCGGCCTACTCCCGGCGGGCGGAGGCGGAGGCCGCGCGCCTCGGGGCGCGCCTGACGGTGCCGGACGCCCCGGTGCTGGCCGAGACCCTGTACCAACGGCTGCGCCCGGCACTGGTGGTGGGGTGCTTCTCGACGGGGCTGCTGACCGCCCGGGCGCTGTACGGGATCCCGGTGGCCCGCACCGGGACGGAGGCGGTGCTGGCCCGCCTGAGCCCGTACCAGAACAGCAACCGGATCCCGCTGACGCTGGTGGACGCGCTGGTGCCGGACCTGGCGGCCGGGTCGACGGCTCCCGCGGCGGCCCCCGCCGATCTCGCCGGGCTCGTCGCCGCGGTCGGGTTCACCATGCAGCCGAAGGTGCTGGCGGAGCGGCGCGCGGACGCCGAGCGCTACCTGGCCCGGCGCCTGGACGACACCACCCGGCGGTACTTCGGGCGCCGCCGGCTGACCGCGCTCGGTCTGCCGGGAGGGATCCCCGCCCGGCTGGCCTTCCTGCCCCGCAGTCCGGCCGTGCGCCGGGTGGCGCACCGCCTGCGGCGCCGGTTCGGGGCGCCGGCCGGGGGCCGTTCGTAGCCGGGGTGCCCGAGGCGCCCGGTCAGCTGGTGGCGAGCTTGGCGGCGAAGCCGAGGAAGAGCACGCCCGCCGCCGAGGTCGCCCCGGCCGAGAGGCGCTTGCGGCGGCGGAAGGCGGCCGACAGCCGGGTCCCGGTGAAGATCAGGGTCGACAGGTAGAGGAGGCTCACCAGCTGCGACACCACGCCCAGCAGCAGGAACGACAGCGCCGGGTACGCGTAGCCGGGGTCCACGAACTGCACGAAGAACGACAGCAGGAACAGGATCGCCTTGGGGTTGACCAGACTGACCACCAGCGCCCGCCGGTAGGGCCGCTCGGCGATGCCCGCCGGCGCCTCGCCGGACAGCAACTCCTCCTGGTGGACCTTGCGGTCCTTCCACATCCCCCACGCGGCCCGCATCATCCCGACGGCCAGCCAGCCCAGGTATCCGGCGCCGAGGAACTTGACGACGGTGAACACCAGCGGGCTCGCCTGGAGCAGCGCGCCCGCGCCGGCCGCGGTCAGCACCATGAGGACGGTGTCCCCGGTGAACACCCCGGAGGCCGCCTTGTAGCCCTCCTTCACCCCGCTGCGCGCGGCGACGGACAGCACGTAGAGCGAGTTCGGCCCCGGCAGCAGAACGATCAGCACCAGGCCGGCGAGGTACGTAGGAAGGTCTGTGACACCCAGCATGGGCAGGAGTGTCGCACAGGTACGCACCTGTACCGCCAGTGGGTTTCACGGGTTGGTACGAGGCCCCGTGAGGGCCGTCGGGGCGCCGCCGCGCCGACGGGTGCGGAGGCTGGTACAACCGTCCCTCGACGGCCTCTGGTCACAATGGCGCAACATCCGGGAACCCTCCGCAACTCTCCGCGCCCCCGAAGCATCACTTGCATACACAGACGTTGAAATCGGGGGACCGCGATGTACCGCCAGAAAGTCATGATCCGCACGCTCGGCCTGGCCGCGTCGGTCGTGCTCGCCGCGACCGCTTGCAGCCCGCAGGGCTCCGCACCGGCCGCACCGGGCTCGTCCACGTCGGGCCCGGCGGCCTCCCCGTCCGGGCCGGACAACAAGCCGGGCGGCGGCGGGTCCTCGCCGGCTCCGGGCACGTCCGCCTCGGCCGGGCAGCCCTCGGCGCAGGGCGGCGCGAAGCCGATCATGGCGAACGGCGACGAGAGCGACCGGATCCGCGAACTCCAGGCCAGGCTGCGGCAGCTCAAGCTGGTGTCGGTGGCCCCCACCGGCTTCTACGGGTCGAAGACCACGGCCGCCGTCAAGACGTTCCAGTCGAACAACGGGCTCCCCGCGACGGGCGCGGTCGACGAGGCCACCTGGCAGAAGGTCCAGAGCCTCAGCAAGCCGCCGACCGAGCAGGAGCTGCGCCCGCCGACCAGCAACGAGCCGGCCGCCCCGGACCCGCGCTGCATGGAGGGCCGGGTCATGTGCATCAGCAAGGAGAGCCGCACCCTCGTCTGGATGGTCGACGGCAAGGCGGTCTCGTCGATGGACGTGCGCTTCGGGTCGGAGAACACCCCGACCCGCGAGGGCCTGTTCAAGGTGGACCGCAAGGAGCGGACGTGGAAGTCGACGCTCTACCACACGGACATGCCGTACTCGATGTTCTTCAGCCACGGCCAGGCCGTGCACTTCTCGCAGGACTTCGCGAACCGCGGCTACAGCGGTGGCTCCCACGGCTGCGTGAACGTCCGGGACATGGCCAGGCTGTCGGCCCTGTTCGACCAGGTGCAGGTGGGCGACAAGGTCGTCGTCTACTGGTGATCGACGCCCGGTGATCCACCGGGCGGAAGTTGAGGGCGCGGGCAGGGCCGGGGGAACGTGCCCCGCCCGCGCCGGTTGCGCAGAGCCCAGGGGTACGGGGGGAACCCCGGCTCATGCGCGGCCGATGACCAGTCGGCTCGTTATGTACTGCGCCGGCGGTTCGAAAAGTGTTACTGGGGGGTGTGCCGAGCCGTTCCCGGCGGCGCCCCGGCGGTTCAGCGGCGGTGGCGGGAGCCGAGCGAGACGCCCGGAGCCGGGGTCGGGGTCGGGGCCGGAACCTTCAGGACCTCGCCGCCCACCCCGTCCCAGCCGCCCTGCGGGAGACCGTCACGGGGACCGTCCAGCACGAACTCGCAGTACCGGGGGATCTTCGCGAGGGCCCCGGCGAGCTTGCTGAGGCGCGAACGCCGGTCGTCGTTCATCCGGCCCGCGCGGTAGTCCTCGCACAGATCGGCGGCCCGCGCCTGCCTGTCACGGTCGCGGTCCTTGCCGCTGCCGCCGCCGCTGCCGTCCGCCTTGTCCGTCCGGTCGTTGAACAGTTCCCGGCCACCGTCGGCCGTCTCGTTCGCGCCCGATCCGGTACTGGTGCTCATGCCGGTGCCCGCCCCGCCGGTGGGGAAGTGGGATCCGGATCCGCTGCCCGAGGTGGTGCCGGGAGTCGTACGGCTGTCCGTGCCCGGCATCCGCGAGGTGCCCGGGGAGGTGGCGAAGCCGTCGCCGCCGCGCTGCGGGCTGGTGGGGTCCGGGCGCGGGATGAGCGGGGCCGGGCCGTCGCTCGCCCCGCCGGCCGGGCCGTCCGTGTCGGCGCTGACCGAGACGGCCGGGGCGGGGGCCGCGGTGTGTCCGGCCTCACGGTCCAGCAGGCCACTGCTCGCGACGGCCGCGATCCCACCGACGGCGACGCCCGCCAGGGCCGCCGCGAGGCCGAAGCGGACCGGGGCGCTCGCCCGCCGCTGCGCCGGGATCCGTACGGTCGCCGCCGGGGTGAGGGAGACCAGCTGTTCGTGGGCGGCGGGTTCGTGGGCGGCCGGCGCGGCCGTGGGGCGCCGCGGGGCCGGGGCCGTGCCGCGCGCCGCGCGGAAGGCGGCCAGGGCGGCTTCCTCGCCGGGCAGTTCCCGGTCGGGCCGCGGGGTCACGCCAAGGGACTCCAGGGCGGCGCGCAGCCGGGCCTCCCCGGCACGGTCCCGCGGATCGGCGCCCGGTCCGGCCGGGTCGGCGGGTTCTCCGCGCAGCAACCTGTCCGCCGCGGCTGCGTCCAGCCACCCGTTGTGCTCGTCGGCCATCACATGTCCTTCTGCGTCCGCCAACGTGAATGCGTCACACCGGTTTGTTCTACGAGGCCCCCGGCGCGGCCGCGTTGCGCCGGTACGGCGTCCAGATCGCGCTCCCGTGCCTGGTCATCGGCATTATGGCCGACGCAGGGGCCGGGTTCCGCTTCGTTTTCGGCACTGCCCAGCAGTTCCGCGAGTCTCTTCAGCCCCCGGTGTGCGGCGGTGCGGACCGCGCCGGGCCGCTTCCCCAGGGTCTCGGCGGCGCTCTTCGCGTCGAGGCCGACCACCACGCGCAGCACGACGGCCTCGGCCTGGTCCTGCGGGAGCTGGGCTATCAACGCCATGGTGCTGCCGGTGGACAGGGCCTCCATGGCGGCGCCCGCGGTGTCGCTGTCGGCGGCGTGGCCGGTGAGTTCGCTGTCGTCGCCGCCGATGGCGGGCCGGCGACCGCGCATCCGGATGTGGTCGAGGGCCCGGTTGCGGGCGATGCGGGCGGCCCAGCCGCGGAAGCGGTCGGCGTCACCGGTGAAGGAGTCGAGGTCGCGGGCGATCTGCAGCCAGGCCTCGGAGGTGACGTCCTCCGCGTCGCCGTCGCCGACGAGCGTGCGTACGTATCCGAGCAGGCGCGGGTGCACGGCGCGGTACACAGTCCGGAACGCGTTCTCGTCGCCGTCCTGTGCCGCGAGCACCGCGGCGGTCAGCTCCGCGTCGTCCCCCAGCAAAGTCCCCAACCCGTTCACTGTCCTGTACGTGTGGCGCAAATCCGCACGTTACGGCTTTCAAGCACCTCTCGTCCACGAGTTGTACAACCTGCAACCAACCCTGCGCGGAGCGGGGTGTGACACAAAACGCACTCGCGGCGCTGACAGGGGTACGGGCTTGTCGCACGAGTCCGTATCGGATGGCGACCGGGGCCTCTCCTGTGGGGGGTGGCGGCCTCGGTCGTCCTCCTCTTCGCACATCCTCCCGCGCAGCCTGCCACGCACCGGCCCGATCCGGCCACGGGGCATCGCGGGACATCACCGGACACCGGCGGACGGCCGGGCCGGCGCGACACAACTCATCCTTTCGGCTCACTTCCGGGTGAAATCCCCTCACGGGTACGACACTCCCCGCCCGAGGTGACTAGCGTGGCGGTACACCCCCGCCACGCCCCGAGGAGACCTCCGCTGTCCAGCCACCTTCCGGCACAGGTCCGCGGCACGGCCTCCGGCTCCGGGCCGGCGCGGTTCAACGCGCTGGCCCCCGAAGCCGCCCAGGCGGCCCTGCTGCACTGCTGCGGCAGTCGCCGCTGGGCGCACCGGGTGGCCACCCACCGCCCCTACCCGGACACCGCCTCGCTGCTCGCCGCCGCGGAGGAGGCCTCGTACGACATGTCGCAGGCCGACCTGACCGAGGCGCTCGCCGCGGAGACCTCGGCCGAGCTCGGGCACGGGGCCCCGTACGCGGCGATGCTGGCCCTGGACGCGGCCCGCGCCGAGTACGAGCGCACCTTCCGACACGCCTTCGTCATCTGCCTGGACGGCCACCCGCCGGAGGAGCAGGTGGACCAGCTGCTCGCCGCGATCCGTCGGAGAATGGCTCACGAGATCGACGAGGAACGCTCGATCTCGGCCGAGGAACTGCGCCTCGTCGCCCGCGGCCGGCTCGTCCGCCTGTTGGACAGGTTGCCCTCACTGCCGGAGGGCGCGACCGGGGCGGCCCCCGACGGTGGACCATATGAGGCCGATTTCGGGCTATTCGCCCCTGTGGGATAGTCCGTCCGTGCCTGTTTGATCACACCGATGGCCCCCGCGCAAGGGAACCGACAAAGCGTCGCTACGATGTCCGGGGCCGGAGGACCGTACCCGGCCGGGCCCGACCGACAAAGAAGCCGGCTGGCCCCCGCCCCGCTTCCGGAGGGTTTTCCGTGCCGGCTGGAACGTTGTACCGCGGCCGGGAAGGAATGTGGTCCTGGGTGGCTCATCGAGTCACCGGCGTCCTCATCTTCTTCTTCCTGTTCGTACACGTCCTCGACACCGCTCTCGTCCGCGTCTCCCCCGAGGCGTACGACGATGTCGTGGCTACCTACAAGACTCCGATCGTCGCGCTGCTGGAGTACGGCCTCGTCGCCGCAATCCTGTTCCACGCGCTCAACGGTCTCCGTGTCATCGCTGTGGACTTCTGGTCCCAGGGCCCCCGTCACCAGAAGAAGATGCTCTGGACCGTCGTGGGCATCTGGGTCGTACTGATGGTCGGGGCGCTGTACCCCGTCCTCGGCCACGCCTACCTCGAACTGTTCGGGAAGTGACACGCATGTCTTCTGACACTTCTTTCGAAAAGGGCATCGGCGACGTCGAGGGCGTGTCCCTCTACGACGTCGACAACCCGGCGCCGTACATCGAGGCCCCGCGCAAGCGGACCGGCAAGACCCCGCGCTCGACGCGGGGGAACTTCGAGATGGTCGCGTGGCTCTTCATGCGCCTCTCGGGCATCGTCCTGGTCGTGCTCGTCATCGGCCACCTGCTCATCCAGCTGGTGCTGGACGGCGGCGTCTCCAAGATCGGCTTCGCCTTCGTGGCGGGCCGCTGGGCGTCACCGTTCTGGCAGATCTGGGATCTGCTGATGCTGTGGCTGGCCATGCTGCACGGCGCCAACGGTCTGCGTACCGTCATCAACGACTACGCGGAGCGCGCCAACACGCGGCTGTGGCTGAAGGGCCTGCTCTACGCCGCCACGGTGTTCACCATCCTTCTGGGCACGCTGGTGATCTTCACCTTCGACCCGAACATCCGCTAGGCAACGGGGCTGAGGCGAATCCCATGAAGATCCACAAGTACGACACCGTCATCGTCGGCGCAGGTGGCGCCGGCATGCGCGCCGCCATCGAGGCGACGAAGCGCAGCCGCACCGCGGTGCTGACGAAGCTCTACCCCACCCGCTCCCACACGGGCGCCGCGCAGGGCGGCATGGCCGCCGCGCTGGCCAACGTGGAGGACGACAACTGGGAGTGGCACACCTTCGACACGGTCAAGGGCGGTGACTACCTGGTCGACCAGGACGCCGCCGAGATCCTGGCGAAGGAGGCCATCGACGCGGTCCTGGACCTCGAAAAGATGGGCCTGCCGTTCAACCGCACCCCGGACGGCACCATCGACCAGCGCCGCTTCGGCGGGCACTCCCGCAACCACGGCGAGGCGCCGGTCCGCCGGTCCTGCTACGCCGCGGACCGCACCGGTCACATGATCCTCCAGACGCTGTACCAGAACTGCGTCAAGGAGGGCGTGGAGTTCTTCAACGAGTTCTACGTCCTGGACCAGCTCCTGGTCGAGGAGGACGGCGTCACGAAGTCGGCCGGCGTGGTCGCGTACGAGCTCGCCACCGGCGAGATCCACGTGTTCCAGGCGAAGTCCGTCATCTACGCCTCCGGCGGCACCGGCAAGTTCTTCAAGGTGACCTCCAACGCGCACACCCTCACCGGTGACGGCCAGGCGGCCTGCTACCGCCGGGGCCTGCCGCTGGAGGACATGGAGTTCTTCCAGTTCCACCCGACGGGCATCTGGCGCATGGGCATCCTGCTGACGGAGGGCGCCCGCGGTGAGGGCGGCATCCTCCGCAACAAGGACGGCGAGCGCTTCATGGAGAAGTACGCGCCGGTCATGAAGGACCTCGCGTCCCGTGACGTCGTCTCGCGCTCCATCTACACGGAGATCCGTGAGGGCCGCGGCTGCGGTCCCGCCGGTGACCACGTGTACCTGGACCTGACGCACCTGCCGCCGGAGCAGCTCGACGCGAAGCTCCCGGACATCACCGAGTTCGCCCGTACGTACCTCGGCATCGAGCCGTACACGGACCCGATCCCGATCCAGCCCACCGCGCACTACGCCATGGGCGGCATCCCGACCAACGTCGAGGGTGAGGTCCTGCGCGACAACACCACCGTCGTCCCCGGCCTGTACGCGGCCGGCGAGGTCGCCTGCGTGTCGGTGCACGGCGCGAACCGTCTGGGCACGAACTCGCTGCTGGACATCAACGTCTTCGGCAAGCGCTCGGGCATCGCCGCGGCGGCGTACGCCCACGCGCACGACTTCGTCGAGCTGCCGGAGAACCCGGCGCAGCAGGTCGCCGACCTGGTCGAGCGCCTGCGCAACTCCACGGGCCACGAGCGGGTCGCCGACCTGCGTCTGGAGCTCCAGGAGACGATGGACGCCTGCGTGATGGTGTTCCGCACGGAGCAGACCATCAAGACGGCGGTCGACAAGATCGCGGAGCTGCGCGAGCGCTACAAGAACGTGTCCGTGCAGGACAAGGGCAAGCGCTTCAACACGGACCTGCTGGAGGCCATCGAGCTGGGCAACCTGCTCGACCTGGCCGAGGTCATGGCCGTGTCCGCGCTCGCGCGCAAGGAGTCCCGCGGCGGTCACTACCGCGAGGACTACCCGAACCGCGACGACGTCAACTTCATGCGCCACACCATGGCGTACCGCGAGGTCGACGCCGACGGCAAGGACTCCGTCCGGCTGGACTACAAGCCCGTCGTCGTCACCCGCTACCAGCCGATGGAGCGTAAGTACTGATGGCCACCCCGACCCTGTCCAAGACGGACCAGATGGAGGCGGCGGCCGCCGCCTCGCCGTTCATCACGGTGACGTTCCGGATCCGCCGGTTCAACCCGGAGGTCTCGGAGGAGTCGACCTGGCAGGACTTCCAGGTCGAGATCGACCCGAAGGAGCGCGTGCTCGACGGTCTCCACAAGATCAAGTGGGACCTCGACGGCACGCTGACCTTCCGTCGTTCGTGCGCGCACGGCATCTGCGGTTCCGACGCGATGCGGATCAACGGCAAGAACAGGCTCGCCTGCAAGACGCTGATCAAGGACATCAACCCGGAGAAGCCGATCACCGTCGAGGCCATCAAGGGCCTCACGGTGATGAAGGACCTCGTCGTCGACATGGAGCCCTTCTTCCAGGCGTACCGGGACGTCATGCCGTTCCTGGTCACCAAGGGCAACGAGCCGACGCGCGAGCGCCTGCAGTCCGCCGAGGACCGCGAGCGCTTCGACGACACCACCAAGTGCATCCTGTGCGCCGCGTGCACGTCCTCGTGCCCGGTGTTCTGGAACGACGGCCAGTACTTCGGCCCGGCGGCGATCGTCAACGCCCACCGCTTCATCTTCGACTCGCGCGACGAGGCCGGTGAGCAGCGGCTGGAGATCCTGAACGACAAGGACGGCGTGTGGCGTTGCCGCACGACCTTCAACTGCACCGACGCGTGCCCGCGAGGCATCGAGGTCACGAAGGCGATCCAGGAAGTCAAGCGCGCCCTCATCACGCGCCGCTTCTGATCCCCGATCGACGTGACGGAGGCCCGCACCCCTCGGGGGGTGCGGGCCTCCGTCACGTCGCGGCGAGCGGCGAAGCCGGCCTCCGGGCGGGTACGGGGGCACGGGCCGCTGTGGAAAGATCGGCCGTATGAGTGAGCAGCAGCCGAATCCGTATGCGGGCGGGCCGGGCGGGCAGCCCGGACCGGGTGACTACACGTGGGGCCCGGGCGAGCCCAGTTACGGTTACCCGCAGCCCTATCCGACCACGCCGCCGCCGTACCAGCCCACCATGGGCGCGGGCCTGCCCGCTCCCCTTCCCGGCCCGATGGGCGGCATGTTCGCGCTGGGCGACATCACCATCTCGGGCGACCAGATCATCACGCCCTCGGGGACGATGCCGCTCCGGGGCGCGGTGTGGAACGCCACCGACTTCTCCCGGACGGAGGAGAAGATCCCGACGCACGCGATCGTGCTGGCCATCGTCTTCGCCCTGTTCTGCCTGGTCGGCCTGCTGTTCCTGCTGATGAAGGAGAAGGTGACCACCGGCTACATCCAGGTCACGGTCACCAGTGGCGGCCGCCATCACTCGACGATGATCCCGGCGACCGACGCGTACGCCATGCAGTGGGTCATGGGGCAGCTCAACCACGCCCGGTCGCTGAGCATCTGAGGCCGGGCCGGCCCGACCGCCGTGCCCGCGCGCAAACGCGGTGGCGGCGGGGTCCCGGCCACGGGAGGATCGCGCCATGATCCTTTCCCATGACGTGACCGGGCCCGTCGGCGCGCCCGCCGTGGTCCTGCTGCACTCCTCCGTCTGCGACCGGCGCATGTGGGACCCCCAGTGGGTGCCGCTCGCCGAGGCCGGTTTCCGGGTCGTCCGCGCGGACTTCCGTACCTGCGGGGAGTCGCCCGCCGCCGACGCCCCCTACAGCGACCACGGCGACGTGCTGGCCCTGTTGGACCGACTCGACATCCACCGCGCCGCGTTCGTCGGCTCCTCCTACGGCGGCAGGGTCTCCCTGCGGATCGCCGCCCTGCACCCGGAGCGGGCCTCTCGCCTGGCACTGCTCTGCCCGGGCCGGCCGGGGCTGTCGCCGGACGGACCGGAGGTGCGCGCGTACGGCGCGGCCACGGACGCCCTCCTGGCCGCCGGGGATCTGGAGGGCGCGGCGGAGTTGAGCGCCCGCACCTGGCTCGGCCCGGAGGCCGACGCGGCGGCGCACGCCGCCGTCCGGGACATGGAACTGGGCAACATCAAGGGCGCCCTGGCCGACACCGGGGACCACGAACTCCCCGAACCCGGGATCGACCTGGGTGCCGTCACCGCACCGGTGCTCGCGATCGGCGGCGCCCACGACCTCCCCGACTACCGCCGCATCCCGGCCGACCTGCCCGCCCTCGTCCCGGGCGCGGAGCACCGCGAACTGCCCTGGGCGGGGCACCTGCCGTCACTGGAGCGGCCGCGGGAGATCACCGCCCTGCTGCTCGACTTCCTCGGCGACGCGGGCCGGTAGGGCCGCTCCGGCCGGAGGCGCCGGCGTCGTGGGCGCCTCCACCCACCCATAACCCTGAACCCGTTCAAAATTTAGCTTGAACCTGTTCAAAAAGAGGTCTACAGTCAACGACGTCAGCAGTTGAACACGTTCAAAGGGGCTGGGGCAATGGACCTCACCGTGGTCGCGTACGTCATCTACCTGCTCATCAGCATCGGACTCACCGTCTGGGTGGCCCGTACGCTCAGCCGCAACGGCCGGGTCTTCATCGGCGACGTCCTCCAGGGGAACGAGAAGCTCGCCGACGCCGTCAACCAGCTCCTGGTGGTCGGCTTCTACCTCGTGAACATCGGGTTCGTGACCCTGTACCTGCGGTCGAGCGAGGACATCACCGCGGCCCGCGACCTCTTCGAGGCGCTGTCGGTCAAGCTCGGCGTCGTCCTGCTCGTGCTCGGCGTCATGCACCTCGGGAACGTGTGGGTGCTCAACAGGATGCGCCGCCGGGGCGTCATGGAGCGCCAGCACACCCCGCCGGTCGCCCCGCAGGGTTGGACCCCGCAGGCCGGGGTCTGAGCGATGGGACCGTCGTCGGCGCCCGTCCGGCACCTGACCGTCCTCTACGACGCCAACTGCCCGGTCTGCGTCCACATCCGGCACTGGCTGCTGTCGCAGCGGTGGCTCGTACCGCTGCGGCTGGTGCCGGCCGCGTCCTACGAGGCGCGGCACCGCTTCCCGCGACTGGACCACGCGGCGACCCTCCGGGACATCACGGTGGTCGGTGACAGGGGACAGGTGTGGAGCGGCACGGACGCCTTCATCGTCTGCCTGTGGGCGCTCGCCGAGCACCGGCCGAAGGCGAACTGGCTGGCCACACCGGCCGGCCGGCCCTTCGCCAAGGCGGCCATGCACACGGCAGCCGCCGTACGGCACGCGGTACGGACCGATCCCGGGGCGGAGCCCGGAGGCGCACTCTGTGACGAGCAGTGCCCCACACCCCGATAAGGTCGGACACCGTGACAGATCAGAAGGCGCCCAAGAGCGAGCAGACCCGGACGCTCATCCTGGAAACCGCGCTCCGGCTCTTCCAGGAGCGCGGGTTCGACAAGACGACCATGCGGGGCATCGCCAAGGAGGCGGGGGTCTCGGTCGGCAACGCCTACTACTACTTCGAGTCGAAGGAACACCTGGTCCAGGGGTTCTACGACCGGATCGGCGCCGCCCACCAGGCAGCCGTCCGGCCGATCCTGGACCAGGAGACCGACCTGCAGAAGCGGCTCGCCGGGGTACTGACGTCGTGGTTGGACATCGCCGCGCCCTACCACGAGTTCGCCTCCCAGTTCTTCAAGAACGCGGCGGACCCCGAGAGCCCGCTCAGCCCCTTCTCACCGGAATCCGAGCCGGCGCGCAAGGCGGCGATCGACATGCACCGCGAGGTGCTGGCCGGCGCGAAGACGAAGGTTCCGGACGAACTGGCCGACGTCCTGCCCGAGCTGATGTGGCTCTCGCAGATGGGGCTGGTCCTGTACTGGGTCTTCGACCGCTCGCCGGACAGCCGGAAGACCAGGCGGCTCGCGGAGCGCGGCGCGCAACTGACGACCCGGGGCATCGTCCTGGCCCGGTTCCGGGTGCTGCGCCCGCTGGTGCGCGAGGTCCACGAGTTGTTCGCGGACTTTCTGCCGGGCATGGCCCAGACGGCCGTTTCGCGCGGCAAGCGGGCCTCGGACCCGTACCCCGACGAGGCGTAGCCGCCGAGGCACGGCCGATCCGGGAGGGTCGGGGCCCCGGGACCCGGGGACTTCACGCCCCGAGCACCAGAAGACCTGCGGCGGCCGGGCCGAAGGCGCCGCCGAGCTGGTAGGCCAGGGTGAACAGGCCGATGGCCGCGGGTCGTCGCCCCGCGTCCGGGGCGGCGGCCACCGCGTGCGTGGACAGGACGGCGTTGGCGGCGGTGGCGGTGAACACGCCCGCCGCCGTGGCGGCCAGCAGCAGGGGGCCGGAGTCCGCGAGGACCGCCGTCAGGGCGGAGGCGGCCCCGGTCGCGGCCAGCACCGTGCGGACGGCCGCGCGGCTCATGCGGGCCGAGGCGGCGGCGAGCGGCCAGGACAGGGCGGATCCGGCGAGCAGCGCGAGGAGTTGCCCGGTCCCGACGGCGCCCGGATCCCAGCCGGCGCGGTCGGCGAGCAGCCGGGGCACCGACAGGAGCACCGTGAAGTAGGACGTCGACACGGTGAGGGCGAGCAGCGCCGAGACCACGAAGACCGGCCTGCGGAGCAGGGCGACCGGTACGAAGCCCTCGGGGCGGCGGCGTACGTGCAGGACGAGCAGCACGGCGGCGACGAGGGCCGCGCCCAGGGCGGCGAGCGGGGCGGTCGCCAGCAGCGCGAGGGCGGTGACGAGGGCGGTCAGCAGGGCGGCGCCGCGGGCGTCGAAGCGGCCGGGGGCGGGCGCGGACGCGGCCCGCACCTCGGCGGCGCGGCGGCCGACGGCCGGGACGGCGAGCAGGGCGACCACCGGCAGGGCGAGGGCGAGCCGCCAGGAGGCGTTGTCCGCGAGGGCCCTGCCGAGGAGCGGCCCGGACGCCCCGAGCACGCCGAAGCCGGCGCTGACGACGCCCATCCGGCGGGCGGTTCCGGCGAGGCCGATGGCGACGGCGACGAACCCGGCGCCGCCCGCGGCCTGGGCGCAGCGGCCGAACAGGGTGAGCGGCAGCCACGGGGAAACGACGACGACCAGGGCTCCGACCGCGACCAGGGCGGCGGACAGCCGCAGCAGGGCGGACGTGCCGCGGTGGCGCGACAGTCCGGCGAGGAGCGGCGTGGCGACGGCCACGGCCCAGCCGAAGGCGGTGAGCAGTTGGGCGACGGCGCCCGCCGGGACGCCGAGGGAGCCTGCGATGTCGGGCACGATCAGCACCGGCGCGTTGGCCCCCGCGGCCAGGGGTGCGGCCAGCAGGGCGAGCAGGAGCGCGGGAACGGGGCGGCCGGCGGGAGTGGTTGCGGTGGGCGCGGCAGCCGCGACCGGGGCGGTCCCCGCGCCGCGGGCGCCGGGGATGGCCGGTGCGGTGTCCGGGGAGTGGGTGGCGGGGGTGGCCGCTGCGGTGCGTGGGCAGTGGGTGGCGGACATGGCGCCGACCTCGCTTCTCTCAACATTGATCATCTCAACGTTGAGATAAAAACAGACCCACTACCTCAACGTCAAGTCTCTTAACGTTGAGGTATTCTTCGGGCATGGAGAACGACATGGTGGCCCACGTCATCGACCAGTGGACCGCGGAGCGCCCCGACCTGGCGGACGACCTGTGGCCGGTGGAGGCGGTGGGGCGGATCCAGCGGATGACCCGGATCATCGACAAGCAGCTCAAGACCTTCATGGCGGAACACGGCCTGGAGGTCGGCGAGTTCGACGTGCTGGCAAGTCTGCGCCGGTCGGGCCCCCCGTACGCGCTGACCGCCGGGGCCCTGCTCCCCGCCGCCATGGTGACCTCGGGCGCCATCACCAACCGCATCGACCGGCTGGAGGCCAAGGGGCTGGTCGAGCGGGTGCGCGACGACGCCGACCGGCGCTCGGTGCGCATCCGGCTCACGGAGCGGGGCCTGGAGACCAGCGGCAAGGTGATGGAGGCCCACCTCCGGCACTACGCCCGACTGCTGGACCCCCTGGGCCGCGACGGGACGGCCGCCCTCGCCGAGGCCCTGCGCACCCTCCTACTGGCCCACGGGGACACCCCGGCGCTCGACTGACCGGGTGCCGTCCGGGACCCGCCCGGGAGCCGGCCCGTCAGAGCCGGTTCAGCTCCCACAGGCGCCACACGCCCGTGCCGTCGGAGAGGTACTGCGCGCCGGCGACCGCCTCGCGGGACAGGACGTAGTCCTTCTTCTGCCAGATCGGCAGCATCGGGACCTGCTGGGCGACGACCTTCTGCAACTCGCGGAAGTCCGCGGCGGCCCCGGCCCGGTCCGAGAAGGACTGGGTACGGGTGATCAGGTCGTCGACGGCCTTGTCGGAGAAGCCGTTGTTCATGCTGGACCCCGCGCCGACGAGCGGCGCGAGGAAGTTGTCGGCGTCCGGGAAGTCGGCGATCCAACCGATCGTGTAGGCGTCGTACTCCCCCGCCGCGTAGCCCTTCTGGAAGTCGGCCCACGCCTCGACCGGCTTGACGGTCACCTGGAAGAGGCCGGTGGCGTCCAGCTGCCGCTCGATCTCCGCGGCCTCGGCCACGTTCGCGCCGCGCGCGTTGACGCCCAGCGTCAGCGGGACGGGCGCGGTGATCCCGGCGTCCTTGAGGAGCTTGCGGGCGAGCGTCCCGTTCGGTGAGGGGTACGCGTCGAAGAAGGGCGTGCTGTGCGCCGCGATGCCCGCCGGGACGAGGGAGTACAGCGGGGTGACGGTGCCCTTGTGGACGTCCCCGGAGATCTTCGAGCGGTCCAGCACGGCGGCCACGGCCTGGCGCACGGCCGGCTTGGCCGCCGCCGAGCCCGGTCGCACGTTGAAGACCACACCGCGGGTCTCCGTACCGCCGGAGGCCTGGTAGCGGGTGTCCTTCATGCCCGGATCGAGGCCCGCGAGGACCTCGGGCGGCATGTCGCGGTGCGCGACCTCGACCTTCCGCTCCCGCCAGGCCTTGTCGAGGTCGGCGGAGTCCTTGAAGTACCGGACGGTGACGTTCGCCCGCGCGGGCCTGCCCTGTCCCTTGTACGCCCGGTTCGGCTTCAGCTCGGCGCTCGCGCCCGGCTCGTACGCGCCGAGGGCGTACGGGCCGCTGCCGTCGACCGCGTCACCCTCGCGGAGCGCGTCGGCCGGGTACTTCTCGCTGTCGACGATCGAGGCCGCACCCGTAGCGATCTTGAAGGGGAAGGTGGCGTCACGGGCGGACAGATTGAAGGTGACGGTGCGCCCCTCCGCGTGGACCGACGCCAGGGTGTTGAAGAGCGGGGCCGGTCCCTGCTCGGAGTTGATCCGCTTGATCCGGTCGAACGAGAACTTCACGTCCTCGGCGGTGATCGCGCGCCCACCGAAGAACGTCAGGTCCGGGCGGAGTTCGCACTGGTAGGTCGTCAGCTTCTGCCCGACGAACTTGCAGGAGGAGGCGGCGTCCGGGACGGGGATGTCGGAGCCCGGCTTGATGGTCAGCAGCGACTGGTACACGTTGCTGAACAGGGCCCAGGAGCCGGCGTCGTAGGCGCCGGCCGGGTCGAGCGCCGACACGACGTCGGTCGTCCCGACCCGGATCACCGCCTTGCCGTCGTCCCCGGTGGGCAGCAACTGCCACCCGCCGACGCCCGCGGCGGCCAGGACCAGACCCGCCGCAATCACCTTCGAGCGGACAGACCGCATCCCTTGAACCCCGCTATTCGAACCAGGTATCCGACTATCGGTCACCCAATCACGGAAGATCAACGGGCGGAAGGGTCGCGATGAACCGATCGGCCCTGGTCAGGCCTGGTATGAGGCGAGTTCGACGACGGTGATGTCGGACGGCGCCCCGACCCGGACGGGCGGGCCCCAGGCGCCTGCGCCGCGGGACACGTACAACTGGGTGTCGCCGTAGCGCTCCAGGCCCGCGACGGTGGGGTTGGCCAGCTCGGCGAGGTACTTGCCGGGCCAGAGCTGTCCGCCGTGGGTGTGACCGGACAGCTGGAGGTCCACCCCGTGCCGTACGGCGTCGTCGATCACGATCGGCTGGTGGGCGAGGAGCACCGAGGTCCGGGAGCGGTCGCGGTCGCCGAGCGCCGCCACGAAGTCGGGGCCCTGCCCCTCGGTCTCCCCGGCGATGTCGTTGACCCCGGCGAGGTCGAAGTACGGCAGTTCGCGACGGGCGTTCTCCAACGGGTTCAGGCCGAGTTCGCGGACGTGGTCCACCCACTGCTGGGCGCCGGAGAAGTACTCGTGGTTCCCGGTGACGAAGAAGGTTCCGTGCCGGGACGTCAGTCCGCGCAGCGGCTCGGCGGCGGGGCCGAGGTCCGCGACGTCACCGTCGACGAGGTCGCCGACGATCGCGATCAGGTCCGGCTGCGTGCGGTTGACGGTGTCGACGATCCGCTGCGCGTGGGCCCGGCCGAGGACGGCCCCGAGGTGGACGTCGCTCACGACGGCGATGCGGAAGCCGTGCGCGGCGCGGGGCAGCCGGGCCAGCGGCACCTGGACGCGCTTCACGCGCGGCCCGCGGAGCACCCCGTACGTGCCCGTGCCGACGGTCGCGGCGGTGGCGACCAGGGCCGCGCCGCCGAGCGCCCGCGAGACGAACAGTCGGCGGGTGACCCCGTCGGGCCCCTCGCCCGGGGCGCCCCCGGTGACCGGCGAAGGGGCCGTGGCCACGTCGCCCGGCCCGGATCCGGCGGCGCCGGTGTCACCCGAGGCGGAACCCGTGCCCGTGCCCGTGGCGGCACCCGTTCCCGCGCTCGTGCCCGTGGCGGCACCCGTTCCCGCACCGGTTCCCGCACCCGTGGCCGCGTCCTCGCGGACCAGGGGCTCCGGGTCCTGCGGGGAGGCGGCCGGGGCGGTCGGGGCAGCGGTGCGCGCGGGGCGGCGCAGCCAGACGCGCCGCACCACCTCGGCCACCAGCATGGACAGCGTCAGGTACAGGAGGACCGCCAGCCACATGAAGCCCGGCCAGGCGACCAGCTGCTGGAGCCAGAAGGGCGCGCCGGCACGGCCGGCGGTGAGGGCGGCCACCGCCAGCACGGGCAGGACGAAGGCGGCGACGGTGCCCGCGCGACGGACCGCGGACCCCGGGCGGGTCGTGTCGCGGACCAGCCGGACCCAGAGCCAGCGGTGCACGGACGCCAGCAGCGCGAGCACCGCCAGGACGATCAGCACAAAGACAAATACGGTCATCTTGATTCCCGACGCAGAGTCATCACGCTACGCAACCCGATCACACCAACGGCCGTCCCCAGGAGAAAGGAGGCCACAGCGAGGAGAAGGTGGACCCAGAAGTACCCCGTAGGGTCACCGGCCGTGTCGAAGGACAGGCCGCTGCCGTTCTTCCACAGGTTCCGGACGAAGGAAATCCAGATGAACCAGCTCCACACTCCGAAGGCGAGCAGGAACCAGGAGGAGGTTCGGCTGAGTTTCATGACCCCAGTATCGGTTCGGTACCCAGGACGGACGCGCCGGGGTGGGCTGTCCCGGCGGTGGTTGCGGCGGGTTGGCCGGTCCACGACGGCAGACAGTCCATCAGGATGTACTTTCACCTGCGTGTCTGCCAAGAAGACCGCGCTGACGGTCCTGTCCGCCGCGCTGCTGGTGCCCGCGATGCTCGCCGCCCCCGCCCACGCCACCCCGCAACCGGCACCGCCGACCGCGGACGGCAAGGGGCGTCCCTTCAGGGCCAAGGCCGCTCCCGCGCCCCCCGCGTCGATGTCCACCGTCGGCGGGGCCTCGCTCGGGCAGCCCGGCACCCAGGTGAACCTGCTGCCCGGCGCGCCCGCCCTGCCGGCGAACCTCACCGGACGGTCCTGGATCGTGGCCGACGCCGAGACCGGCGAGGTCCTGGCGGCCCACAACGCCCACTGGCGGCTGCCGCCGGCCTCGACGATGAAGATGCTCTTCGCCGACACGGTGCTGCCGAGCCTGCCCAAGGAGCAGGTCCACAAGGTCACCTGGGAGGACATGGCCGACGTCGGGCCGGGCAGCAGTCTCGTCGGGGTGAAGGAGGAGCACGAGTACACGGTCCACGACCTGTGGCTCGGGGTGTTCCTGAAGTCGGGCAACGACGCCGTGCACGTGCTTTCGGCCATGAACGGCGGCATCGACAAGACCGTCAAGGACATGCAGGCGCACGCCGAGGAGCTCCAGGCGCTGGACACCCACGTGGTGTCGCCCGACGGGTACGACGCCCCGGAGCAGGTTTCGAGCGCCTACGACCTCACCCTCATCGCCCGCTCCGGCCTGCAGAAGCAGGACTTCCGGGAGTACTGCGGCACGGCGACGGCGCAGTTCCCCGGTCGGCAGGAGGGCGGCAAGCCCCGCGAGTACTTCGAGATCCAGAACAGCAACCGGCTGATGACGGGCGCGGGCGGCATCAGCCCGTACAAGGGCATCGCCGGGGTGAAGAACGGCAACACCACCATGGCGGGCTCCACCTTCACGGGCGCCGCCCAGCAGGGGTCGAAGAAGCTGCTGGTCACGGTCATGAACCCGGACACCGGCGGAGCCAACTCGGTCTACGAGGAGACGGCCGCGCTCTTCGACTGGGGGTTCTCGGCGGCCGGGAAGGTCAAGCCGATCGGCGAGCTGGTGCCGCCGAAGAGCGCGGACACCAAGTCGCACGGCTCCCCCGCCCAGTCCCACGAGAACAACCCCTCCGCGGGCGGCGACGACTCGGGGAGCAGTGGGATCGGTACGGCGATGGGCATCGCGGGCGGGGTGCTGGCCGTCCTCGCGGGCGGGGCCTTCGTGGTGAACCGCCGCTGGCCGCGCGGACGCCGCGGCCCGGGCGGCGGCCGGAGCGCCTGAGCCCCGGCCGGGCGGGAGACGGTGGGCGGGGCCCGGGCGGTCGGGCGGTCGGGTGGTCAGGTGGTTCGCGGCGTGGGCCGGGAGCCGGGATCCGCGACCGGTGTCGGTGCCGGGTCCCCCTCGCCGTCCCCGGCCGTGTCCTCGCCACCGGCGCCGGCCTCGACCGGGTCGTCGCCGTCGCGGGTCGCGGTCCAGGCGGAGCAGTAGAGCAGCAGCTTGGCCATGAAGTTGATCCACAGCAGCAGGGCGATCGGCACGCCGAAGGCCCCGTACATGCTCTTGCCGGCGACTTCCCGGATGTAGCCGCTGAGCAGCAGCTTCAGCAGCTCGAACCCGGCGGCGCCGATCAGGGCGGCCTGGATCAGACGGGCGCGCGGGGGTTCGACGCCGGGCAGCAGGGTCAGGACGTAGAGCAACAGCAGGAAGGCCGCGACGACGCCCACCAGGAAGGCGGCGGTGCGCAGCAGCACGCCGCCCGCGCCGGCGGAGGACAGGCCGAGCGCCTCGCCGGACTTGCCGACCGCGCTGGCCCCGATGATCGACGCGGCGGCGGAGGCGAGGCCCGCGCCGCCGAGTCCGAGGAGGACGAGGGCGTCCTTGCCCTTGCGGGCGATGGGGTTGCCCTCGTCCTCGTCGTCCTTCTCCCAGACCGCGCGCAGGCAGTCCCGCATCGAGCCGACCCAGCCGATGCCGGTGAGGAGCAGCAGGGCGGCGGCGACGAGGCCGACCGTCCCGGCGTTGGCGACGAGTCCGTTGATGTCGAGCTGGTCCGAGATGCCGGGGACCTGGTCGGAGAGGTTCTTCTGGAGCCGGTCGAGCTGTTCCTGGCTGAGCAGGCCGGCGCCGACGGCTGCCGCCACGGTGATCAGCGGGAAGAGCGCGAGGAAGCTGATGAAGGTGATGGCGGCAGCGAGCCTGGTCCAGTGCACGCGGTCGAGCCGTTCGTACGAACGCCACGCGTGCGTCCGCATGGCGGCGGACACCAGGGGCCCGATCACCGGGAGTTTCGTCAGCCAGTCCATGGGGCCACCGTAATTGAGCTGCCGGAAATAGCGGGGATTGCCCGTTTCGGGTACTACGGTCGTCGATTGTGACTTTTTGCCCGACGGCCCGTCCGTTCCACGTCCTGGTCCTGCGCAGCCTCAGGTTCCGCACCGTCCAGGCCCTGCGACCGCTGCGTCAGGAGCGACGGCCCGTCGCCTCGGCGGCCGCGCCGGCGGGTGACCCGGACTGCGCGGGGATGCCCGTCGGGCCCGTTCCGAACGGGTACTCGCGCAGCTTGCGCCACACGCCGTCCGAGCCCTGCTCGTAGAGCGCGAAGCCCTCGCACAGCCACTCGGCGGCGTAGTCGGCGAGCTCCGTGTGGGCCCGGTCCATCGCCTCCTCGGAGATCCCGTGGGCGACGGTGACGTGCGGGTGGTACGGGAAGGCCAGCTCGCGGCTGATGGGGCCGTCGGGGTCCCGGACGCACCCCTGGAGGCGGGTGCAGCCCGCGGCGCCCTCGGCGAGCTTGACGAAGACGACCGGCGAGAGGGGACGGAAGGTTCCCGTCCCGGCCAGCCGCATCGCGAAGGGCCGGAAGGACAGCGCGACCTCGGCCAGGTGGGCCCGGATCTGCGGCAGCCGGTCCGTGTCCACCTCGGTGGGCGGTACGAGGGTGACGTGCGTGGGGATGCCGTGCGCGGCGACGTCCCCGAAGCCCGCGCGCAGCGCCTGGAGTCGGCTGCCGTACGGCTCCGGGACCGCGATCGAAACGCCGAGCGTTGCGGTCCCCACGTGTGTCTCCTCCGTATGTCTGCGGGCGCGGTGGCCGGACGGTGCGAGCGCCGGTCGGGCCGGTGCGGCACCGCCGGTCGTGCGGTGCTGCCGCCAGTGTGGCGGCAGCACCCCCCCTACCGCCAGGGGCGTCGGCGCGTCAGTGCTTGGCGGGCAGGAAACCGAGGCGGTCGTACGTCTGTGCCAGGGTCTCGGCGGCGACCGCCCGGGCCTTCTCCGCGCCCTTGGCCAGCAGGGAATCCAGGGTCTCCGGGTCGTCCAGGTACTCCTGGGTGCGCTGCTTGAAGGGTGTGACGAAATCGACCATCACGCCGGCCAGATCGGTCTTCAGCGCGCCGTACCCCTTGCCCTCGTAACGGGCCTCCAGGGCGGGGATCGTCTCGCCGGTGAGGGTGGAGTAGATGGTGAGCAGGTTGCTGACGCCGGGCTTCTCCACGGCGTCGAAACGGATCTCCGCCTCGGTGTCCGTGACCGCGCTCTTGATCTTCTTCTCGGTGACCTTGGGCTCGTCGAGGAGGTTGACCAGGCCCTTGGGGGACGAGGCCGACTTCGACATCTTGATCGCCGGGTCCTGGAGGTCGTAGATCTTCGCGACCTCCTTGACGATGTGCGCGGCGGGCAGCGTGAAGGTCGGGCCGAAGCGGGTGTTGAAGCGCTCGGCGAGGTCGCGGGTCAGCTCGATGTGCTGGCGCTGGTCCTCGCCGACCGGGACGGCGTTCGCCTGGTACAGCAGGATGTCGGCGACCTGGAGGATCGGGTACGTGAACAGGCCGACGGTCGCGTTGTTGACGCCGCCCTTGGCGGACTTGTCCTTGAACTGCGTCATCCGGGAGGCCTCGCCGAACCCGGTGATGCAGTTCATGACCCAGCCGAGCTGGGCGTGCTCGGGCACGTGGCTCTGGACGAAGAGCGTGCAGCGCTCGGGGTCCAGGCCGGCCGCGAGGAGCTGGGCGACGGAGAGGCGGGTGTTCGCGCGGAGGTCCTTCGGATCCTGCGGCATCGTGATCGCGTGGAGGTCGACCACCATGTAGAAGGCGTCGTGCGTCTCCTGCAGGGCGACGTACTGACGGATGGCTCCGAGGTAGTTCCCGAGGTGGAACGAACCGGAGGTGGGCTGGATACCGGAGAGCGCGCGAGGACGATCAGAAGCCATGGCCACATTCTCTCAGGTGCGGGGGCACGCTCCGGCCCCGCGCCGGCCGGAACCGGTCCGCGGCGTTGGCGTGCGGGCGACGGTCGGGGCACCCCCGCCCTGACGTGCGGCGGGGCCCGTCCGGGTACCGGGCGGTAGCGGGGCGGCCGGATCCCGCCCCGGCCGAGCGACCGCTTTGCGCCGCCGGTCTGCGCTGCCCGCACCGGCCGGACGACCGCTCCCGCCGCCCGCACGCCCGCCCCGTTCCCGGGCGGGCGGCGGACGGGACGACGGCCGACCGGGGAACGGGGCGGGCGGTCCGTCAGGCGGTCGGCAGGCCCGGCGCCGGGAAGGCCGCCATCAGGTCGGTGACCTCCGCGCGGACCGCCGCGAGGGCCGCCCCGTCGCCCTTCGCCGCGGCGTCCACCGACCGGGCGATCCACTCCGCGACCAGCGGCATGTGCCCGGTCGACAGGCCGCGCGAGGTGAGCGACGGGGTGCCGATGCGGATGCCGGACGGGTCGAACGGCTTGCGCGTGTCGAACGGGACGGTGTTGTGGTTGACGACGATGCCCGCGCGGTCCAGCGCCTTGGCCGCGACCTTGCCCGGCACCTCGCGCGAGGTCAGGTCCATCAGGATCAGGTGGTTGTCCGTGCCGCCGGACACCAGGTCGAAGCCCCGGGCCGACAGTTCACCGGCCAGCGCCTTCGCGTTGGCCACCACCGCGTGGGCGTACGCGGTGAACGACGGCTGGGCGGCCTCGTGCAGGGCCACCGCGATGCCCGCGGTCGTCTGGTTGTGCGGGCCGCCCTGGAGGCCCGGGAACACGGCCTTGTCGATGGCTTTGGCGTGCTCCTCGCGGCACATCAGCATCGCGCCGCGCGGACCGCGCAGGGTCTTGTGGGTGGTCGTGGAGATCACGTCGGCGTGCTCCGCCGGGGAGGGGTGCGCGCCGCCGGCGATCAGGCCCGCGATGTGGGCGACGTCGGCGACGAGGACCGAGCCCGCCTCCTTCGCGATCGAGGCGAAGGCCTCGAAGTCGATCGTGCGCGGCAGGGCGGTACCGCCGCAGAAAATGATCTTCGGGCGCTCGGCGAGGGCCAGTTCGCGCACGGCGTCGTAGTCGATCCGGCCGGTCCCGGCGGAGACCCCGTACTGCACGCCCCGGAACCAGGAGCCCGTCGCGGAGACGCCCCAGCCGTGGGTGAGGTGCCCGCCCATCGGCAGGGCCATGCCCATGACGGTGTCGCCGGGCTTCGCGAACGCCAGGTAGACGGCCAGGTTCGCCGGGGATCCCGAGTACGGCTGCACGTTGGCGTGGTCCACCCCGAACAGGCCCTTCGCCCGCTCGACGGCGAGGGCCTCGACACGGTCGATGTTCTGCTGGCCCTCGTAGTAGCGGCGGCCCGGATAGCCCTCGCTGTACTTGTTCTGGAGCACCGTGCCGGAGGCTTCGAGCACGGCGGCGGACACGTAGTTCTCGCTGGGGATCAGGCGCAGGGTCTCGGCCTGCAGCGCTTCCTCCGCCTCGACGAAGGACGCCAGTTCGGGGTCGGTCGAGAAGAGGGCGGGGTGGCGGCGCGCGTTCATGGCGGCTCCTCCGGGGTCGATGTCGACATCTCGTCCCCGCGAGGCCCAGGCGAGCGGCCCTGTGTGCGGTCGTGCGCGCACGACTCCCCCGGAGTCCGTTCTCCGTGCGCCAGTCGCCGTGCGTGCCGCCCACCTTAGCGGGCGCGCCGCAAGAAAGGTTTCTCCGTCCGGTCCGCGAGCGAGGATGGACAGTGACGCCACCCTCGTCACAGGCCCTGACGGACGATCGGAGACCCCGTGTCGACTACTGCTGATGCCATCCGCTCCGCCGACGCGCACAGCGCGCACAACTATCACCCCCTGCCCGTCGTCATCGCCTCGGCGGAGGGCGCCTGGATGACCGACGTGGAGGGCCGCCGGTACCTCGACATGCTCGCCGGGTACTCGGCGCTCAACTTCGGTCACGGCAACCGCCGGCTGATCGACGCCGCCCGCGCCCAGTTGGAGCGGGTCACCCTGACCTCCCGCGCCTTCCACCACGACCGCTTCGCCGACTTCTGTACGGAGCTGGCGGCGTTGTGCGGCAAGGAGATGGTCCTGCCCATGAACACGGGCGCCGAGGCCGTGGAGACGGCGGTGAAGACCGCCCGCAAGTGGGGCTACCAGGTCAAGGGCGTGCCGGACGGCCACGCCAAGATCGTGGTGGCCGCCGACAACTTCCACGGCCGCACGACCACCATCGTGTCCTTCTCCACCGACCACGAGGCCCGCGACCACTTCGGCCCCTACACGCCGGGCTTCGAGATCGTCCCGTACGGGGACCTCACGGCACTGGCCGACGCCGTCACCGAGAACACCGTCGCCGTGCTGCTGGAGCCCGTGCAGGGCGAGGCCGGGGTCCTGGTGCCGCCCGCCGGATACCTGCCGGGCGTACGGGAACTGACGCGCGAACGGAACGTCCTGTTCATCGCGGACGAGATCCAGTCGGGCCTCGGTCGGACGGGGAAGACCTTCGCCTGCGACCACGAGGGGGTCGTGCCCGACATGTACGTCCTGGGCAAGGCGCTCGGCGGCGGCGTCGTGCCCGTGTCCGCGGTGGTGGCCGACCGCGACGTCCTCGGGGTGTTCCGGCCCGGCGAGCACGGGTCCACCTTCGGCGGGAACCCCCTCGCCTGCGCGGTCGCCCTGGAGGTGGTCGCGATGCTCCGTTCGGGCGAGTACCAGCAGCACGCCGCCGAACTGGGCGACCACCTGCACCGGGAGCTGAACCTGCTGGTCGGCGGCGGCGCGGTGACCGCCGTGCGGGGGCGCGGGCTGTGGGCCGGTGTGGACATCGACCCGGCCCGCGGGACGGGCCGGGAGATCTCCGAACGGCTGATGGAACTGGGGGTCCTGGTGAAGGACACGCACGGCTCCACGATCCGCATCGCGCCGCCCCTGGTGATCTCCAAGGAGGACCTGGACTGGGGGCTGGACCAGCTCAGGTCCGTCCTCGCCGGCTGACCGGCCGACCCCGCCGACCGGCCCACCGGTCGGCGGGGCGCGGTGCCCGCCGACCGGCCGGCCGACCGGTCAGAGGATGACGTGGGGCAGGAAGCGGGCGTACTCGTCCGTGACCGGCCCCGCCGATTCCCGGATGCCGAGCCCCGCCGACTCCTCCTCGACGACCCACGCGCCGAGGACGACCCGGTTGCCGTCGAAGTCGGGCAGCGGCGCCAGCGCCTGGAAGACGTACGTCTCCCCCTCGGTCGGGACGAACGGCTCGCCCTCCGCGCCCGCCTCGTGGAGCGTGACCCCGGCGCCCTCGCGGCCCAGCAGCGGCTTGGCCACGTAGCCGGTGGAGCCCGGTTCGGCGAGCTCGCGGGGGCCGTCGAGGTAGGCGGGGAGGAGGTTCGGGTGCTCGGGGAACAGCTCCCACAGGATCGCCAGGAGCGCCTTGTTGGCGAGCAGCATCTTCCACACCGGCTCGATCCAGGCGGTGGTACCGGAGCCGCCGCCGTGGTCGTAGGTGCCCAGCACCTGCGGGCCGAACTCGTCGGTGGCCAGCCACTCCCACGGGTAGAGCTTGAAGCAGCCCCGGATGAACCGGAGCTTGTCGTCGACGAAGCGGCCGGACAGGCTGTCCCAGCCGATCTGTTCCACCGACAGGGCGTGCGTGTCGATCCCGGCCTGCTCGGCGGTCTCCTGGAGGTAGGCGACCGTCATGAGGTCCTCGCCCAGCTCGTCCGTCTCGGAGTGCGCGAAGTGCAGCGTGCCGGGCGGCAGCAGTTCGGCCTGGCGGCGCCAGGCCTCGACGAGCCGCTCGTGGAGGGAGTTCCACTGGTCGGCCCCGGGGAAGCGCTCCTCCATCCAGAACCACTGCGGGCTCGCCGCCTCCACCAGGGAGGTGGGGGTGTCGGCGTTGTACTCCAGCAGTTTCGCGGGGCTGCCGGAACCGTCGTAGCGCAGGTCGAAGCGGCCGTAGAGGGAGGGCTGCTCGGCCCGTCGCCGCCAGGACTCCTTGATGAGCGCGACCAGCTTCGGGTCGGTGAGCCCGAGGTCGGCGAAGCGGTCCCGCTCGACGATGTGCGCGGCCGCGGCCAGGCACATGGCGTGCAGTTCCTCGACGACCCCCTCCAGCGCCTCCACCTCGGGAAGCGTGAAGGAGTAGTAGGCACTCTCGTCCCAGTAGGGGCGCAGGGAGTCGTCCGGGAACCGGGTGAGGGGATAGATCAGGCCCTGCTCCTCGACGGTCCTCTGCCAGTCGGGGCGGGGTTCGATGGTGTGGCGTTCCACGGGATCAGCCGCCGCTGGAGCCGGAGTTGCTGTGCCCGCCGATGCCGCCGCGGGTGACGGCCGACTTCTCGAAGCTGCCGCCGGCCACCTTGCCGGCGCTGACGTAACCGCCGTAGTAGTACGAGCCGGACCCGCCGGTCTTGCAGTCCTTGTTGTTCAGGTGCTTCAGCGTGGTGCGGGACGCGCAGCGCTTGTCGGGCTCGTCGCTGCTTCCGCAGGCCACGAGGGTGGCGGCGAGCAGACCCATGCCGCCCAGGGCGACCGCTCCCGACCGCATCCGGCGCCGGGTGGTGTTGCTGGTGTCCATGTGAATTTCGCTCCCCCTGTGTGACGTGTACTGCCGAAGGCTGCCGACAGCGTAGAGCGGGGGCGCGCGGGGATGGAATCCGGCCGCCGTCACACCCTTGTCACGGTCGTGACCTAGAGTCGCTTCGTGCTGATTGGGATGATTTGCGCACCGGGTGCGGCGGTCTGCTTCGGTACGGCGTCGGTTCTCCAGGCGGTGGCGGCGCGGGCGGCGGAGCCGGGTACCGGCTCCGGTGTGGACGCCGCGCTGTTCCTGCGGGCGGTCCGACAGTGGCGGTACCTGCTGGGGCTCGGGCTGGACGGGGCGGGGTTCGTGCTCCAGATCGTGGCCCTTCGGCACCTCCCGATCTACGCGGTGGGGGCGGCGATGGCCTCCAGCCTGGCGGTGACGGCGGTGGTGGCGGCGCGACTGCTGCACGTGCGGCTGTCGGGGCGGGAGTGGGGTGCGGTGGCCGTGGTGTGTGCGGGGCTGCTGATGCTGGGCCTGGCCTCGGGGGCCGAGGGCTCGGGCACCGGGTCGACGGCGCTGGCGTTCGGACTGCTGGCCGCGGCCGCGCTGGTGCTGCTGGTGGGCGCGGCGGCGGGCCGACTGCCGGACGGGCCGCGCGCGCTGGTGCTGGGCCTGGCGGCGGGTACGGGGTTCGGGGTCGTGGAGGTGGCCGTCCGACTCATCGATTCCCTGTCGCTCCGCGAGTTCGCGAACCCGGCGTCGTACGCCCTGCTGCTGGGCGGGGCCGCCGGGTTCCTGCTGCTCACCTCGGCCCTGCAACGCGGCTCGGTGACGGCGGCGACGGCCGGGATGGTGCTGGGCGAGACGATCGGTCCGGCGCTGGTGGGGGTGATCTGGCTCGGCGACCGGACCCGGGAGGGGCTGACCTGGGCGGCGGTCCTCGGCTTCGCGGTGGCGGTGGCGGGTTCGCTCGCGCTGTCGCGCTTCGGGGAGCCCGGGCCGGCGGCTGCGGCACCGACCCCGACGAACTGATTTCACTTAGTTCAACAACCCTCTTGCACTTAGTTCAAGGAGCGGGCTAACTTCCTCTTGAACAAAGTGCAATTCCAGAGGAGGGGACGGAACATGTCGCAGGTAACACTGGCCGGTTTCATCGCGGACGCAGCCGCGGAGTTCGGCGTTCCGGGAGCAGCCGTCGGGGTGTGGCACGGCGGCCGGGAGACGCTCGCCTGCCACGGCGTGACCAGCACGGAGAACCCGCTGCCCGTGGACGGCCGCACGCTGTTCCAGCTGGGGTCCGTCACCAAGACGTACACGGCGACCGCCCTGGTGCGGCTGGCCGAGGAAGGCCTGGTCGACCTCGCCGCCCCCGTCCGCCGCTACGTCCCCGAACTCGCGCTCGCCTCCGAGGAGGTCGCCGGGCGGATCACCGTGCGGAACCTGCTCAACCACACCGCCGGGCTGGACTGGAACCTCGTCGACGACACCGGCGAGGGCGACGACGCGCTCGCCGCCTTCGTCGCGGGCCTGGCCTCCCTCCCCCTGATCGCCGCCCCGGGCAGCCGGGCCTCGTACAGCCAGGCCGGGTACAACCTCGCCGGCCGGATCATCGAGAACGTCACCGGCGTGACCTACGAACAGGCCGTCACCCGGCTCGTCCTCCAACCACTGGCCCTGGACGACACCCTCTTCGCGCCCGGTGACGTCATGACCCGCCGCTTCGCCGTCGGCCACGAGCTCGACGCCGACGGCGCCCCGACCGTCACCCGGCCCTGGAAGGGCACCCGCGGCAACAACCCGGGCGGCGGCATCAGTTCCTCGGTCGTCGACCAACTGCGCTGGGCCCGCTTCCACCTCGGGGACGGCCGCGGCCACGACGGCGCGCCCGTCCTGCCCGCCGCCGCCCTGCACCGGATGCGGCAACCCACCGTCCCCCTGGTCGCGAGCACCCTCGGCGACGCCATCGGCACCGGCTGGTTCCTGCGCGACGTGGACGGCGTGCGCACCGTCGGACACGGCGGATCCGGCTTCGGCCAGTTCGCCGAGCTGCTCATCGTCCCCGAGCGGGACTTCGCCGTCGTCGTGGCCTCCAACGCCGGTCCGGACGCCGGCCTGCTGTTCAACCGGGCCGTCGTCCGGTGGGTCCTGGAACACCGCCTCGGGGTCGTCGACCGCGATCCGGAGCCGCTGCCCCACGACGCCGAACGCGCCGGCGAGATCCTCGGCGACTTCGAGAACGACGTCATGGCCCTGACCATCACCACCGACGGACGGTCCCTGGCCCTCGACGTCCGGATCAAGCCCGCGATCCGCGCCGCCTCGGACACCGACCTGCCCCCCGACCTCCCCCCGGCCGACCTCGGTCTCCTGCCCGGCGACGCGGACGAGTACGTCCTGACCAGCGGCGGCCTCAAGGGACAGCGCGGCTGCTTCACCCGCGACGGGAGCGGCGCGGTCATCGGCGTCGACCTCGCCGGCCGCCTCTTCACCCGGACCGGCCCCACCGCCGGGTGACTCCCCCGCCCGGCACGCCGGGCGGGCTCCCCGGCCCCGTTCATCCGGCCGGCCGCGCACCGGATGCCGGCCGCGGCCGGCCGGTGCAGGCTGCGGGCAAGGACAGCCATCACCGCACAGACGAGGACCGTGCCATGTCCCACCTCCGGCGCATCGGCGTCATCACCGGGGCGGCCGCGCTGCTGCTCACCGCCACCGCCTGCTCGGGCCTCGGCCGGAGCACGGTCGGCACCCTCACCTTCCGCGGCCACGACTCCCCGCTCGAAGTGACCTACACCAACACCCCGGTCAAGGGCTGCCACCGCATCAAGGTGCCGGACGGCGCCACCCACGTCGAGAACAACACCCTCGTCGACGTCGTGCTGTACCGGACGCCGGACTGCAAGAAGCTGGAAGCGGAGGGCGGCATCTACGTCGCCACCACCCTCTCGAACGTCACCGCCCCCCACAGCCTGCCCTGGCGCAGCTTCAGCGTCATCCACTGAGCCCCGGCCGGCCGGGACGCTCAGGGGAGGGTGGCCAGCAGGGCGGCGAGGGCCGGGGCCCAGGCGCTGTCGGACGGGGTGCCGTACCCCACCACCAGCGCGTCCCGCGCGGGCAGGTCGGAGTCCGGGTGCCGGTAGCGCGCGAGGCCCTCCAGGGCCAGGTCCTGCCAGGCCGCGGCCTGCACCAGCGAGCGTTCCGCCCCCGCCGGGAGGTCCAGGACCGCGTGCAGCCCCGCCGCGATGCCGGACACCGGGACCCGCCCGGCCAGGGCGGCCACCAACTCGTCCCGGCGGCGCCGGTAGCGCAGCCGCATGCCGCGCACGTGACGGTCGTAGGCCCCCGAGGTGATGAACCGCGCCAGCGTCAGCTGGTCCAGGGCGCTGGAGGTCCCGTCGGCGGGACCCTTGGCCGCCAGTACCTCGTCCAGGAGGCCGGGCGGGACCACCATCCAGCCCATCCGCAGCGCCGGGGACAGGGACTTGCTCGCCGTGCCCAGGTACACCACCCGGTCGGGGTCCAGTCCCTGGAGCGCTCCGACGGGCTGGCGGTCGTACCGGAACTCCCCGTCGTAGTCGTCCTCCAGGATCAGCGCGCCGCTCGTGCGCGCCCAGTCCACCGCCGCCGCCCGCCGGCCCGGGGTGAGGGCCGCCCCGGTCGGGAACTGGTGCGCGGGGGTGAGCAGCACCGCTCCGGTGCGGGCGCCGAGGTCGGCGAGGTCCGTGGTGCGGGCACCGTCCCCGTCCAGTCGGAGCGGGCGGGTGGTGAGGCCGGCGCCGGTGAGGAGGTCGCGGTGGATGTCCAGGCCGTACCCCTCGACCGCCACGTCCCGGACCCGCCTCCCCCGCAGCACCCGGCCCATCAGCGCCAGCCCGTGGGAGAAGCCCGCGCACAGCACGATCCGGTCCGGGTCGGCGTACACCCCGCGCGCCCGTGCCAGGTAGCCGGCGAGCGCCTCGCGCAGCTCCACCCGGCCGCGGGGGTCCACCGCGTACCCGAAGGCCTCGTTCGGGGCGTCGGTCAACGCCCGCCGGGCCGCCGCCGCCCAGGCCGTACGGGGGAACCCGCCCAGGTCCGGCGAGCCGGGCAGCAGGCTGTACGCGGGCCCACCGCGCGCGGGGCGGCGGGCGCGGGCCGTCGCGGCCGCCCGGCGCGGTCGGGCCCGCTCGGCGACCCGGGTGCCGGAGCCCTGCCGGGCCGTCAGCCAGCCCTCGGCAACGAGTTCGGCGTACGCCTCCGCGACCGTGTTGCGGGCGATCCCGAGATCGACCGCGAAGGACCGGGAGGACGGCAGGCGGGTGCCGGGTGCGAGCCGTCCGCTGCGCGCCGCCTCCCGCAGCGCCTCGGTGAGGGCGGCGCGCAGACCCCGTCCCGCCGCGAGGTCGAGGTGCAGGTCGGCACCGAAAGTGGCCCATGATCCCGTCATGAACATGGACCATAGCGGCGGGCCGCCCGATGCCTACGGTGGAGACATGAACAACCGCACCGGTACCACCGCACTCGCCGCCGAACACGCCCCCCGCATGCAGATGGCCAAGCTGGCCCCCGAGGTCCACAAGGCCGTCCTGGGTCTGGAGATCGCCGCGCGCAAGGGCCTGGACCCGTCCCTGGTCGAGCTGGTGAAGATCCGCGCCTCGCAGGTCAACCACTGCGCCTTCTGCCTCGACATGCACACCAAGGACGCCCTCGCGGCGGGCGAGAGCGTCGAACGCGTCGTACAGCTCGCCGCCTGGGAGGAGTCGCGGCACTTCTACACGGAGAAGGAGCTGGCGGCGATCGAGCTGACCGAGGCCGTCACCGTCCTGACGGACGGCTTCGTGCCCGACGAGGTGTACGCGCGGGCCGCCGCGCAGTTCGAGGAGGCGGAACTGGCCCAGCTGATCGCCGTGATCGCGACGATCAACGTCTGGAACCGGATCGGCGTCACCACCCGCATGACCCCGGGGCACTACACCCCGGGTCAGTACAAGCAGGGCTGAGGAACTCCCGGCCCGGGACGCCACGGGGCGCCCCGGGCGGGGTCGGCGGGTCCGACGGCGGGTCCGTCCGGCGGGTCACTCCGGCCGGAACGACTCCACGGCCGCCGTCAGGTGCGCCCGTACGGTCCCGCCCTCGGCGGCCGGACCGGCCGCCAGCAGCGCCCACCGGTCGCCGCCCGGCGTGGTGACGATCCGCTCCACGCCCCGGCGGCGACCGCCGCTCTCCGCGCTGTCGTACTCGTAGACCAGCTCGCAGGCGCCGCCGGCGACCGGTTCGAGGGAGACCTGCCGGTAGCCCGGGTTGGCGCCCAGCGTCCGGGAGGACGTCCGCAGCAGCTCGCACGAGCCCGTCGAGGCGGGCTCGGTGACCCGGAAGACCTGGAGCAGGGCGCTGCGGTCGCCCGGCGGGCGGTAGAAGGTGCCGCTGCCCATCTCGTCGTGGCTGCGCTGCCAGCCGTCGGGGACGGCGACCGAGAAGCCCGCGCCGTCGCGCACCACGCCGCGGCCGCTGGCGCCCGCGGACGGTTCGGCGCCCGCGCCCGGGGCGGCGCCCGGCGCCGGCGTCGCGCTCGCGGTCGGCGCCCGGCTCGCCTCCGGGTTCGGGTCCGTGCTCGGGGCCGTGCTCGGAACCGCGCTCGGCGCGGGAGCGGCACCGGTCGGGGCCGCCGACGGCTCCCCGGAGGTGGTGAGCGAGACGGCCGGGCCGGGTCCCGCCGCGTTCCCCGACTCCCCCTGCCCGGTCAGTACGTACCACCCGGCGGCGAAGGCCCCGGCGGCCACGACGGCCAGCGCCCCGACCAGCAAGGGACCCCGCGGCCTCGAAGCCGCCCGGGCCCGCGGCGGCGGCGCGGCGACCACGGGCGGCTCGGGGGCCCAGGCCACGTACTGGGGCAGGGGCGGAAGCGGGAGTCCGGGCGGCGGCGCGGCGGACGCGGCATCGGCCCCCGCCGGCGGCACGGGCGGCAGCGACGGGTACGGGGGCTCGGGGTGCGCGGATCCGGGGTGCGGGGGCTCGGCGGGCCGCGGGCCCCAGTCCCACCGCTGCGACTGCCGGTTCCGCTCGTCCTCGCTCACCGGGCGACCCTATTTTCGTCCCGCGTGCACCCGACAGCCGAATTCACGCCAAAGCGCCCCGACCAGGTTTGGCCGGGGCGCTCGGACGTTCGAGGGATCGGCGGTCCGGACGAACCGGACCGACCGATCGGATCAGATCAGGCCGAGCTCGCGCACCGCGTCGCGCTCCTCGACGAGCTCCGCCACGGACGCGTCGATGCGCGCACGGGAGAACTCGTTGATGTCCAGGCCCTGGACGATCTCGTACCGGCCGTCCTTGGTGGTGACGGGGAAGGAGGAGATGATGCCCTCCGGGACGCCGTAGGAGCCGTCCGACGGAATGCCCATCGAGGTCCAGTCGCCCGCGGCGGTGCCGTTGACCCAGGTGTGCACGTGGTCGATGGCGGCGTTGGCGGCCGAGGCGGCCGAGGACGCGCCACGGGCCTCGATGATCGCGGCGCCGCGCTTGGCGACGGTCGGGATGAAGGTGTCGGCCAGCCACGCCTCGTCGCCGACGACCTCGGCGGCGTTCTTGCCGGCGATCTCCGCGTGGAAGATGTCCGGGTACTGGGTCGCCGAGTGGTTGCCCCAGATGGTGAGGCGCTTGATGTCGGTGACGTCGGCGCCGGTCTTCTTCGCGAGCTGCGAGATCGCCCGGTTGTGGTCCAGACGGGTCATCGCGGTGAAGCGCTCGGCCGGTACGTCCGGAGCGGCGGCCTGCGCGATGAGCGCGTTGGTGTTGGCCGGGTTGCCCACGACCAGGACCTTGATGTCGTCCGCGGCGTGCGCGTTGATCGCGGCGCCCTGCGGCTTGAAGATGCCGCCGTTGGCGGAGAGCAGGTCACCGCGCTCCATGCCCTTGGTGCGCGGGCGGGCGCCCACGAGCAGCGCGACGTTGGCGCCGGCGAAGCCCTGGTTCGGGTCGTCGAAGATGTCGATGCCCTTGAGCAGCGGGAAGGCGCAGTCGTCGAGCTCCATGGCGGTGCCCTCGGCGGCCTTCATGCCCTGGGGGATCTCCAGGAGGCGGAGCTTGACCGGCACGTCCGCGCCGAGCAGGTGGCCGGAGGCGATGCGGAAGAGCAGCGCGTAACCGATCTGGCCGGCAGCGCCGGTCACGGTGACATTCACGGGAGTGCGGGTCATGGCCTTCTCCGTTAGACAGCTGGCGGTGGGGCGTCCCTGCCCCATGTGCTGGGACCCCGCTTGCGGGGAGGACGCCGCTTCGCAGCCTGTGAATCTTGACGTGAAGAGACATCCGCCGTCAGGCTATCCGACCCGCGGGGCCCCCAACCCCCGACCCCGTGTGGTCCACGGCACACGGGGCCCGGTTCCGGGGCTATTCCACGCGGAAGACCTCGCCCGTCCGGTGCCCCTCCACGGACCTGACGTAGGCGTTGGCCGCGCGGGCGACCGGGACCGGATCGAATCCGGCGAAGGTGTCCCCGTAGACGTCCATGGACTCGGTGAAGACGGTCGGGCTGACCGCGTTGATCCGCTGCCGGCCGGGCAGCTCGATCGCGGCGGCCCGCACGAAGGCCTCGACCGCGCCGTTGACCAGGGAGGCCACCGAGCCGGTCAGCAGGGGCTCACGCGCCAGGATCCCGGTGATCAGCGTGTACGAGGCGTGCGCGGGCAGCCGGGGGGCGCCCTGGCGGACGAGCTCGATCTGGCTCACGACCTTGCCCTCCAGCCCGGCGCGCACGTCCTGGACCGTCAGTTCTCCCAACGGGCGCCACGGCACGCTGCCCGCCGCGCACGCCACCGCGTCCACGGATCCGACCGCGTCGTACATCGCCCGGACGGATTCGGGGTCGGTGATGTCGACGTGGACGTCCGCGCCCTTGCGGGAGGCCGTCACGACCTCGTGGCCGCGCTCGCCCAGCGCCGCGCGCACCGCCCGGCCGAGCGTGCCGTCCGCACCGATCAGGAGCACCTTCTGGTGGTTCGCAGTGTTCATGGCCCGAGCATCCCCGCACCGGGAAGGTTAAGTCCAGCTACCTCTCCTACATGGACCCTTAAGATGAACTCATGCTTGATGTGAAGCGGATGGTCATCCTGCGGGACCTGGCGGAGCACGGGAAGGTGACCGTCGTCGCCGACCTGCACCGGGTCACCCCCTCCGCCGTCTCCCAGCAGCTGCGCGCCCTGGAGGCCGAGGCGGGGGCGGTCCTCGTCGAGCGCGAGGGCCGCGGCCTGCGGCTCACCCCGGCCGGAGCCGCTCTGGCCGCCGCCTGCGGGCCGGTGCTCGCGGCCCTGGAGCGTGCCGAAGGGGCCGTACGGGCCCTGGACGACGGCCCGGTCGGGGAGGTCCTCGTCGGCTGCGCCCCGAGCGCGCTGGCCACGGTCGCCGCCCCGCTCGTCGCCGACCTCGCCGCACGCCACCCCGGACTGCGCCCGCGCGTCGTACAGGCCGACCCGGAGGACGCCCTGCCCCTGCTGCGGCAGCGCCGCCTGGACCTCGCCGTCACGTACGCGTACCCGCTGCTCGGCGCCCCGCCCGCGAGCGGTACCACCGCGCTGCCGCTCTTCGACGACCCGCTCTGCCTGGCACTGCCCCGGGACCTGCTCCCCGCGTACCGCCGGGACGGGTTGGCGGCGCTGCGGGAGGCCGACTGGGTCTCGGCACCCGCCCCGAGCAGCTGCCGGGAGATGCTCGTGCACGCCTGCCGCAACGCCGGCTTCACGCCGCGCATCGCGCACGAGTGCGCGGACCTGCGGGCCGGGCTGTGGCTGGTCGACACCGGGCGGGCCGTGTCGATCCTGCCGAAGCTGCTGTGCGACGCGCCGCCTCCCGGCACGGCGGTGGTGGAGCTGCCGGGCCGCGGGCGGACCCTGGAGGTCCAGGTCAGGACGGGCACGGAAACCCGTCCCGCCGTCGCGGCGACCCTCGGCGCCCTGACGGGCCTCACCGCGGACCGGGGCCCGGCGGCGCGGCGAGGGTGACGGCGGGAAGGCACCGCGGGCACCGCGACCTCGCCGCGGCCGAGCCGGTCCGCTCAGCGGACGGTGAAGCGGACCGCGGTCTCCAGGAACGGGATCGTCAGCCACGGGCTGGGCTCGATGACCATCGCGAGCAGCGTGATCGCCACGCCCAGCAACCCGTACGTGACCATGTCCGTGAAGCGGGAGCGCACCGCCAGCATGCCCACCGAGGGCAACGCGCGCCGCATCACGGCCGCCGCGATCAGGGCGATGCCGATCGCCAGGCAGCCCGCGCGGGGACGGCCCGTCGCCGTCAGCAGCAGCCCCACCGCGGTCGCGGCGAGGACGCCGAGCATCGGCCACTGCCGGGCGGGAGTGGACACGGCTCCCGGTATGGCACGGCCGCCCCCCTCGGGGCGGGCCGTGTCCTGGGTGACGGCGGGAAAGCGCCGCGACCTCGCCGCGGCGGCGCCGGCCCGCGCCCGGTCCGTCGCCGGGCCGTCGACCCGCTCGGGCCCGGCACCCCCGGACCCGGGCTCCACGGCCCCGGCCGCCGACCCGGGGCCGCCGTCCGCGCCCGTTCGCACGCTCCCGTCCGCATCCGCACCGGCACCCGCGTCCGGACCCGCACCGGCACCCACACCCGCACCCACACCCGCCGGAGCGTCCGGGCCCGGGGCCGGACCGTCGCCCGGGCCGGCCTGCTCCGGCTTGCTCCCGGCGGCCGGGCCGCCGTCCGCGTCCTGCTCAGCCCGCACTGGTGATCCGTTCCGCCGCCTCGACCACGTTCACCAGCAGCTGTGCGCGGGTCATCGGACCGACGCCGCCCGGGTTGGGGGAGATCCAGCCCGCCACCGCGGCGACGCCCGGGTGGACGTCCCCGACGATCTTGCCGTTCTCGTCGCGGCTGACGCCCACGTCGAGCACCGCCGCGCCCGGCTTCACGTCCTCCGGCTTGACCAGGTGCGGCACGCCCGCCGCCGCGACGATGATGTCCGCCTGGCGCAGCAGCCCGGACAGGTCGCGCGTACCGGTGTGACACAGGGTCACGGTGGCGTTCTCCGACTTGCGGGTGAGCAGCAGGCCGATGGACCGGCCGACGGTGATGCCGCGGCCCAGGACGACGACGTGCGCGCCGTTGATCGCGACGTCGTGGTGGCGCAGCAGCTCGACGATGCCGTACGGGGTGCAGGGCAGCGGACCCGGCTCGTTGAGCACCAGGCGGCCGAGCGACATGGGGTGCAGGCCGTCCGCGTCCTTGGTCGGGTCCATCAGTTCGAGGACCCGGTTGGTGTCGATG
This sequence comes from Streptomyces sp. NPDC040432, assembly GCF_055595445.1. Classification (NCBI taxonomy): domain Bacteria; kingdom Bacillati; phylum Actinomycetota; class Actinomycetes; order Kitasatosporales; family Streptomycetaceae; genus Streptomyces; species Streptomyces sp. NPDC040432. The sequence continues at coordinate 589,378 of NZ_JBVIVP010000002.1, forward strand.
CCCTTGGGGAGGGGGAGTTGGACGATGTAGCCGGTGCAGTCGGGGTTGGCGTTGAGCTCCCGCACGACCTCCTCGATGTCCTCCTGCGAGGCGGTGGCGGGCAGTTCGCGCTGGATCGAGGCGATGCCCACCTCGGCGCAGTCCTTGTGCTTTCCGTTGACGTACCAGCGGCTGCCCGGGTCGTCGCCGACGAGCAGCGTGCCGAGGCCGGGGGTGATGCCCCGGTCCTTCAGCGCCGCCACCCGGGCGGTCAGTTCGGACTTGATCGCGGCTGCGGTGGCCTTGCCATCGAGAATCTGGGCGGTCATGTCGCCATCCTCCCGGATGGAGTGGCCCCGGTTCCAGTCAAGGTGCTCGGCGGTGGTCCTCCGTTGATTGCACTTGCACAACAAGTAAGGGGCCCCGCGGCAACCGGCTGGACAAGGAACCACCCGCCCGACGACGATGCAACGACCAGAGTGCCGCGGGCAGTGCCGGGGGGCGGACCGCAAGTTGCAGAGTTCCTCCGCGCGTGTTGCCGTGCGTCCCCGCACTTCCACGGAGGAACACCCAAAGATGAGCTTCGGCGACCCGAACAACCCGTACGGACAGCAGCCCCAGGCCCCGCAGGGTCAGCCCGGCTACGGCTACCCGCAGCAGGCCCCGCAGGGCGTCCCCGCCCAGGCCGGCTACGGCTACCCGCAGGGCACCCCCGGCGGTGGCTACCCGGGCACGCCGCTCACGATGCCCGGTGGCGTGACCGCCTCCCGCGTGCTGCTGTTCGTGATCGCCACGCTCCAGATCATCGGCGCGGGCATCTTCATGGTCGCCGGTGCGGCCGTCCAGAAGCTCAAGGACGACCCGACGCTCCAGGCCGACGCGCAGTTCGAGCAGCTCCAGGACTTCCCGACCGGGGCGCTGTACGCGTTCGCCGTGCTGATCCTGGCCTGGGGCATCCTCGCGATCGTCCTCGGCGTCAAGTTCGGCAAGGGCGGCAACGGCATCCGCGTGACGACGATCGTCTTCGCGTCGATCACGGCCATCGCCGGTATCTGGCCGTTCGTCGGAATCGGTCTGCTGCACACCATCCTCGCCATCCTGATCATCGTCTTCGTGGCGAAGTCGGACGGCGCGGCCTGGTTCAACCGCCAGCGCTGATCCTCCCGCTCCACGGCGAAGGCCGCGTCCCGCAGTGCGGGGCGCGGCCTTCGTTTCGTGGCGGGTGCGGGATCAGTGGAAGAAGTGGCGGGTACCGGTGAAGTACATGGTCACGCCGGCCTTCTTCGCGGCCTCGATCACCTGCTCGTCGCGCATGGAACCACCCGGCTGGACGACGGCCCTGATGCCGGCGGCGGTCAGGATCTCCAGCCCGTCCGGGAACGGGAAGAAGGCGTCGGAGGCGGCGTACGAGCCCTGCGCGCGCTCGGCCCCGGCCCGTTCGACGGCCAGCTTCGCCGAGTCGACGCGGTTGACCTGGCCCATGCCGACGCCGACCGAGGCGCCGTCCTTGGCGAGCAGGATCGCGTTCGACTTGACGGCCCGGCAGGCCTTCCACGCGAAGGCGAGCCCGGCCAGTTCCTCGCCGGACAGGGCGTCACCGGTGGCCAGGGTCCAGTTCGCCGGGTCGTCGCCCTCGGCCTGGAAGAGGTCGGACTGCTGGAGCAGCGCGCCGCCGCTGATCGGCTTGAGGTCGCCCGGCTGGTGGGGCGTGCCGTCGACCTTCAGGACGCGGATGTTCTTCTTCTTCGCGAGGACCTCGACGGCGCCGTCCTCGTAGGCGGGCGCGGCGACGACCTCGGTGAAGATCTCCGCGATCTGCTCGGCGAGTTCCACGGTCACCGGACGGTTCACGGCGATGACGCCGCCGAACGCCGACAGCGGGTCGCAGGCATGCGCCTTGCGGTGGGCCGCGGCCACGTCGGTGTCCACGGCGATCCCGCACGGGTTGGCGTGCTTGATGATCGCGACGCAGGGCTCGTCGTGGTCGTAGGCGGCCCGGCGGGCGGCCTCCGTGTCGACGTAGTTGTTGAAGGACATCTCCTTGCCGTGCAGCTGCTCGGCGTTGGCGAGCCCGCCCGGCTGACCGTCCGTGTAGAGCGCGGCGGCCTGGTGCGGGTTCTCGCCGTACCGCAGGGTCGACTTGCGCTCCCAGGCACCGGCGAGGAACTCGGGCAGCGCCGCGTCCTCCGACTCGGGCGCGTACGCGTTCGTGAACCACGAGGCGACGGCCACGTCGTAGGCGGCGGTGTGCTGGAAGGCCTCGGCCGCGAGCCGCTTGCGGGCGGTCAGGTCGAAGCCGCCGTTCTTCGCCGCGTCGAGGACGTCGGCGTAGCGGGCGGGGCTGGTGACGACGGCGACCGACGGGTGGTTCTTGGCCGCGGCGCGGACCATCGAGGGGCCGCCGATGTCGATCTGCTCCACGCACTCGTCGGGCGTGGCGCCCGACTGGACGGTCGCGAGGAAGGGGTAGAGGTTGACGACGACCAGGTCGAAGGGCTCGACGCCCAGCTCGGCGAGCTGGTTGCGGTGGTCCTCCAGGCGCAGGTCCGCGAGGATGCCGGCGTGCACGCGCGGGTGCAGGGTCTTGACGCGACCGTCGAGGCACTCGGGGAAGCCGGTGAGCTCCTCGACCTTGGTGACGGGCACCCCGGCCGCGGCGATCTTCGAGGCCGTGGAGCCGGTGGAGACGAGCGCGACGCCCGCCTCGTGCAGGCCGCGGGCCAGCTCTTCCAGTCCCGTCTTGTCGTAGGCGCTGACGAGCGCACGACGGATCGGCCGCTGGGTCGTGGTCGGTTCGTTGCTGTTCGCGCTGGCTGCGGGCTCCACGCGCTCTGCGGCGGTCACTGGATCGTTACCTTTCGTCCCTCAATGCGATAGCCGTGCCGGGCCAGGCGCCCCACGACGTCGACGAGCAGCTGGCGCTCGACTTCCTTGATCCGCTCGTGCAGAGCGGATTCGTCCTCCGCGTCCCTGATCTCCACGACACCCTGGGCGATGATCGGCCCGGTGTCCACGCCGCCGTCCACGAAGTGGACCGTGCAGCCGGTGACCTTCGCGCCGTAGGCGAGGGCGTCCCGTACCCCGTGCGCGCCGGGGAAGGCCGGGAGGAGGGCGGGGTGGGTGTTGATGAACCGGCCGCCGAAGCGGTCGATGAAGCTCTCCCCCACGATCTTCATGAACCCGGCGGAGACGACGAGGTCGGGCTCGTGGGCGGCGGTCGCCGCGGTCAGCGCGACATCCCACTCCGCACGGGTGCCGTAGGCCTTGACGGGGCACACGAAGGTGGGGATCCCGGCCTTCTCCGCACGTTCCAGGCCGGCGATGTTCTCGCGGTCCGCGCCGACGGCGACGACCTCGGCGCCGAAGCCGTCGGCTCCGCCGGGGTGGGCTTCGATGGCGTCGAGCAGGGCCTGGAGGTTGGTGCCGGAGCCGGAGACCAGCACGACCAGGCGGGAGGCGGGCATGGGAGGCCCTTTCTTACGGGAATGCCGTTGTTGGTCTTGTGTGGTCGTACGAAACTACGACGTGCCGACTCATGGGCAACCGTACGAAGCCACCGACCGCCTGCAACGATACCTGTACACCCGACCGCCCCCGAGGGACGGGGGGACGGGCGGGCGGTAGCGTCTGCATTGAGCCGCGCATGCCGCGGAGCGCGCCGCCGGACGCGGCACGGACCGCGTCCACGACACAGGGGAAGTAACGCACTCGATGCCGGACCGCCGTCAGCCCGACTCCTCGACCGACGACAACCCCTTCGCGGCTCCCCCCGAGGGCCGGCCCGACCAGCCGTGGAAGCCGCGCGGCGGCGGTCCGGGTGACGCCCCCGGCCAGGGCCCCGGGCAGGGTCCCGGCCCCGGTGGCGGCCCCGGCCAAGGCCCCGGTGGGGGCCCCGGCGGCTCCCCCGGCGGAGCCGGCGGCCCGGCGCGCTGGGACCCGATGGACCCCTTGCAGCGCCGGGCGCGGTACGCGCTCCTGGCCGGCATGTGGGGCTTCTTCTTCGGCATCTTCGGCATCCCCTCGATGGGGCTGCTGCTGGGCGCGCTCGCCATGTACTGGGGCATCAGCGCGCTCCGGGGCGGACCCGCGCCCGAGTCCGGTGCCGCCCGGGCGGCCGGGGCGGGGACCGGCACCGGCGTCGCGGGGAAGCCCGACCGCCTCGCCGCCCTGGGCCCCGCGGCCCGGCCGCAGCGGGCGGCGGCCGTCAGCGGCCTGGTGACGGCCTCACTGGCACTGCTGCTCGCGGCCAGTTCGTACGCGCTGCAGATCGCGTACAAGGACTTCTACGTCTGCCGCGACGACGCCCTGACGCGCACCGCGGAACTCCAGTGCAACACCCTGCTCCCGGACAACGTGGTGGGCGACATCCTGAAGGTCCAGCGCTGACGCTCCCGCCCGAACGCACGCGGCCGGCCCCATCGGGGCCGACCGCGTGCGTTCGGGCGAGGTGACGTCACTCCTCAGGGGGGCGCCGCGACAGGATCCGCGCACCGCCCACCGGCGGGAGCAGGGGCACCGGGGGCACCGGGCCGGCGGGAATCCGCGGCGGCGACGGAGCCGCGGCCTCGAACACCTCCGCCGCTCGCGCGCCCGGCGCGGGATCGGCATCCGTGCGGGACGCCGAGGTCGCCGGGGCCGCCGGGTCCAGCGGGGGCACGGCGGCCGGCGGGGCCGTCGTGCCCGGGGCGGGCGCCGCGGCCGGGGCGGTCTGCGGGACGGGCGCCGGGACGGGGGTTCCGCCTCGGGTCGGGGGCGTGACCAGGGGCTGCGCCGCGCCGCGCAGGGCCTGCCAGCGCAGTTCCCGGACCCCCGAGTCGTGCCAGGCGTCGGCCGCCACCTCCTCGGCGGCCCCCCGCGCCGGTCGCGTCCGCCACGCGTGCACCCCGACCGCCAGCGGCACGGCCAGCACCAGGGTCCAGGCGGTGGCCGCGGCCCCGACGGCCCACCACACGGGCCCGAAGCTCGCCAGCGCGGCCGTGCCCATCGGGCCGCCCGACACCGCCGCCAGGGCGGCCATCGCCAGCCCGCACACCACCGAGCCCAGGGCCGCCGTCAGCGCGGTCTCCCCGTACGGGACCTCCCGCGCCCGCCGGACCGCGAACCATCCCACCGCCAGCCCGGCGGCCACCGGAACCCCGGCCGCCGCCCAGGTGACCGGCGTCCCCGCCCCTTCCGGCGGCAGCGCCGCCAGCAGCGGGAACCTGGGCAGCGCCGCCGCGCCCTCGAAGCCGAGCGGGGTCGCCGTGGCGCCCGCGCCCAGCGCGAAGCCAGGGCCGAGCCCGTAGGCCGCGCCCCACACCATCGCGTTCGGGATCAGGGCCACCGCCAGCAGCAGCACCGCGAACCGCCCCGACCAGACCCCGGTCAGCGTCAGGAACGACGCCTGCACCTCCGACCCGTGCCAGGCCAGGGAGGCACCGACGAGCAGCGTCCCCCCGCCCAGCAGGACCAGCACCCCGGCCGTCCCGGAACGCAGCGCCAGCGCGTACCGGGGGCGCGTGATGGCCTTGCGCACGCCCCTCGGAACCCAGTCCGGCAGGGGTCCCAACGGCCGGCCCTTGGCCGCCCACACCCCGCCCGCCGCGGCGAGCGCCGCCACCAGCGGCAGGTGCCAGGCCGCACTCAGCGGATCGGCCGGCATCGGCCCGCCGGCGGCGTACACGGTGGCCATCGCACCGACGGTGAGGTAGCCGCAGAGCACCGCGGAGAACACGGCACCGGCCGGCAGGACCTCCTCGCCGTCAGCCCCCGCGGCGTCCCCGGAGGCGCTGCCCAGGCGGGCGGCGCGCCGCATCAGCAGGGCGGGCAGGGCCACCAGGAGCAACGGCGTCACGCCCACGGGCGCGGGCACCCCGGACAGGGTCTCGTAGCGCACGAGCTCCGTCCCGTGGGCCATCAGCCACAGGCCGGCGGCGAGGTGCAGCGCACCGCCCGGCCCGCTGTCCGGATAGGGGGAACTGATCCACAACACGATCACGAGCACGGCGAGGAAGCCGAGCCCCAGTCCGGCGGCCACGACGCCGCCCAGCACACAGGCGGCGGCGGCCGGTGAACGGCGCCGCACGCCGGGGCGAAGGGCCGCCGGCAACGGGGTCCCGAGTTCAGTCACTTGGGTCACCCCGCCCATGGTGCCAACGACACGCGCTATGGGCGGGTAACAGGCGAATGCCCGTGGTGTCGCTCAATATACGTTTATGTACTTTATCGCCCAAGGCTGCCGGGTCGCGGGGAGTGTGGCATGACACAAGGCGTCGATACGACCTCCGGCTCGGAACTGGGCCTGCCCTCCCCCAAGGAGCGCCGCAGGCTCCGCGAGGCGGGCGAATTGAGCCACGAGCAGGTCGCGGAGGCCATCGGGGTCACCCCGGCCACGCTCCGCTCGTGGGAAACGGGCCGCACCGAGCCGCGCGGGCGCAAGCGCGAGGTGTACGCCGAGATCCTGGCCCGCCTCGCCGCGGCCGACGCCGTCCCGGACGCGGACACGCCGGACGTACGGGTCACCCCCGCCGCGCCCCCGCGGCCCGCGCACCCCCCGGAGCCCCACGCGCGCGAGCCGGAACCGGAGCACGCCCCGGCCGCGCCCTTCGCCGGGTGGGCCCCGCGTGCCTCCGGGGGCACGCGGGCGAGCGCCGGCGGTGGCCAGGGAAGGCCCGGCGGGCCCGGTACCCGGCCCAGGTCGGCCGCCAAGCGCGCCGCCAAGCCGCCGGTCGGCGCGGCCCGCCACGACACGAAGACGCCCGTCCGCACCGGGAGCGGCGGCTCCACCGCGGGCCCGGGCCCGCACGCCGCCCCGGGCGGACCTGCCGGCCCCACCCCTCCCCCCGAGCCCGCCGGGCGCCCGGCCGGCCCCGACGCGCCCGCCGTCGGTGCCCGCACCCCCGAACCGACGGACCCCGCACCGGGCGCGGCACAGGACGCGGTAGCGGCCGGTGCGACGGCCGAGCCGGCACCGCCCCCGGCCGCGACCCCGTCGCGGGCGACCGGACCGGAGGTGGAGGTGGCCGAGCCCGAGGCCGCCGACGCGGCAACGGCACCGGCGGCGCCCGAACCGGCGCCGGAGCCCGCCGACGCGCCCCCGGACGATCCCGTCCAGGCCTTCGAGGCCCTCTACGCCTACGCCGCCCCGGCCCTCACCCGGCAGGCGTACCTCCTCACGGCCCGCCGCGCCCTCGCCCACGAGTCGGTGGAGCGGGCCTTCCAGCAGGCCTGGGACCGCTGGCCCGAGGTCGCCACCGACCCCGACCCCATCGGCTGGGTGCGCGCGGCCGTGTACGAGTACGCGCTCTCCCCCTGGCACCGGTTCCGCCGAGCCCACCGCCACCCCGACAAGCCGCCGGCGGACCCCGCCGACCGGGTCCTGCTCGACGCCCTGCTCGCGCTGCCCCCGGTGCACCGCCGGACGGTGCTCCTCTACGACGGCGTCGGCCTCGACCTGCCCGACACCGCCGCCGAGACCGAGGCCACCACCCCGACCGCGGGCAGCCGCCTGCTCCGCGCGCACGACGAACTCGCGGACCGCGTGCCCGAGCTGGCCGACGTCCCGCCGGAGAAGCAGTCGGCCGTGCTGCGCGAACTGCTCGGGGCGGTCCGGCCCTCCGTACGGCTGGAGCCCCGCCCCGCAGCCGTCGTCCGCGCCGCCGGGGAGCACCGGGGCCGGCGGTGGACCCGCGCCGGTCTCGTCATGACCGCGCTGATCGCCATCGCGACCGCCTACACCACGGCCACCGCGCCACGGGAGTACGAGCCCCCCAGCTCCCCCGGGACGAGCGTCTCCGGCGTTCCCCCGCACAGCGGACCGCAGCGGCTGACCGAGCAGAGCCGGGAACTCCAGGACAAGCTGCGTGCCGACCCGGCCGCGGGACCCGCCCGGGTCTCGCCCGGACTGGAGTGAGCCGACCGGCGGAACGAGCACGGAAACGGGCGTGGGGGGGGGGGGGGGGGGGGGGGGGGGGGGGGGTGGTGGGGGAGGGGGGGGGGGGGGGGGGGGAGAAGCGAACCACCAACAAAACCACATCCCCCTCCCCACCCCCCCCCCCCCCCCACAAAAAACGAGACCCCACCACACCCCCCCCCCCCCCACCCCACCCCCCCCCCCCCCCCCCCCCCCCCCCCCCCCCCCACGCCCGTGCTCGCCGCGCGCACCCGCGCACTCGCGTGCGCACGTGCCGACGGCGACTGCCTACTTGGCGGCGTTCAGGATCTCGCGCGCCAGCTTCGCGGTCTCGGTCGGCGTCTTGCCGACCTTGACGCCCGCGGCTTCGAGGGCTTCCTTCTTGGCCTGTGCGGTGCCGGAAGAACCCGAGACGATGGCGCCGGCGTGGCCCATGGTCTTGCCCTCGGGGGCGGTGAAGCCCGCGACGTAACCGACGACCGGCTTGGTGACGTTCTTCGCGATGAAGTCCGCCGCACGCTCCTCGGCGTCGCCGCCGATCTCACCGATCATGACGATCAGCTCGGTGTCCGGGTCGGCCTCGAAGGCCTCCAGGGCGTCGATGTGCGTCGTGCCGATGACCGGGTCGCCACCGATGCCGACGGCGGAGGTGAAGCCGATGTCGCGCAGCTCGTACATCATCTGGTAGGTCAGCGTGCCCGACTTGGACACGAGACCGATCTTGCCGGGCTTGGTGATGTCGCCCGGGATGATGCCGGCGTTGGACTGGCCGGGGGTGATCAGACCCGGGCAGTTCGGGCCGATGATCCGGGTCTTGTTGCCCTTGGCGGTCGCGTACGCCCAGAAGGCGGCGGAGTCGTGCACCGCGATGCCCTCGGTGATGACGACGGCCAGCGGGATCTCGGCGTCGATGGCCTCGACGACGGCGGCCTTGGCGAAGGCCGGCGGCACGAAGAGGACGGAGACGTTGGCGCCCGTCTTCTCCATCGCCTCGGCGACGGAACCGAAGACCGGTACCTCGGTGCCGTCGAAGTCGACGGTGGTGCCGGCCTTGCGCGGGTTAACGCCGCCGACGATGTTGGTGCCGTCAGCCAGCATCAGCTTGGTGTGCTTCATGCCCGTGGCACCGGTCATGCCCTGGACGATGACCTTGCTGTCCTTGTTGAGGAAGATAGCCATGTGAGTCTGTGACCTCTGCCCTTACTTCGCAGCCGCGAGCTCGGCGGCCTTGTCGGCCGCGCCGTCCATGGTGTCCACGCGCTGAACCAGCGGGTGGTTGGCGTCCGACAGGATCTTGCGACCCAGCTCGGCGTTGTTGCCGTCGAGGCGGACGACCAGCGGCTTGGTGACCGCCTCGCCCTTGTCCTCAAGCAGCTGGAGCGCCTGGACGATGCCGTTGGCGACCTCGTCGCACGCGGTGATGCCACCGAAGACGTTGACGAACACGGACTTGACGTCCGGGTCGCCGAGGATGATCTCCAGGCCGTTCGCCATGACGGCGGCGGAGGCGCCACCGCCGATGTCGAGGAAGTTGGCGGGCTTGACGCCACCGTGGTTCTCACCGGCGTACGCGACGACGTCGAGGGTGCTCATCACGAGACCCGCGCCGTTGCCGATGATGCCGACCTCACCGTCGAGCTTGACGTAGTTGAGGTTCTTCGCCTTGGCGGCGGCCTCAAGCGGGTTCGCGGCCGCGTGGTCCACGAACTCCTCGTGGCCGGGCTGGCGGAACTCGGCGTTCTCGTCGAGCGAGACCTTGCCGTCGAGCGCGATGATGTCGCCGTTGGCGACCTTCGCGAGCGGGTTGACCTCGACGAGGAGCGCGTCCTCGGCGATGAAGGTCGCCCACAGGGTCACGAGGACCTCGGCGACCTTCTCGGCGACCTCGGCCGGGAACTTCGCCAGGGCGACGATCTCGCGGGCCTTCTCGATCGTGACGCCCTCGTTGGCGTTGACCGGGACCTTCGCGAGGGCCTCGGGGGTCTTCTCCGCGACCTCCTCGATGTCCATGCCGCCCTGCACCGAGGCCATGGCCAGGAAGGTGCGGTTGGTCCGGTCGAGGAGGTACGAGACGTAGTACTCCTCAAGGATCTCGGGAGCGGTCTCGGCGATCATCACCTTGTGGACCGTGTGGCCCTTGATGTCCATGCCCAGGATGTCCGTCGCACGGGCGACGGCCTCGTCCGGGGTGGCGGCGAGCTTGACGCCGCCGGCCTTGCCGCGACCGCCGACCTTCACCTGCGCCTTGACTACCGACTTGCCGCCCAGCTTCTCGGTGGCCTCGCGAGCCGCCTCAGGCGTGTCGATGACTTCACCGGCCAGCACCGGTACACCGTGCTTGGCGAAGAGGTCCCTCGCCTGGTACTCGAACAGGTCCACGCGCGTCCGTCCCTTGTCTTCAAAGATTCGCAGTGATTCGCGGTTGTCTGCTATCTGCGTGGGCGTGCCGCGGAGGGCAACGTGACGGCGCTGTCACAAGGAAGGCGCACACGGTGACCGTGGACGCGGCATGTCCGTCCCGCAGGTTATCCCCGTGGGCCGTGGGTCCCTAAATCGCAGATCACACCTGAGCGGTGATACCTGTCACAGATCGCCTCAGGGTTGAACTGCGTCTTCGTGTGATCTGCCGATTTACGACCGCACGGTGCGCGACCGCGCCCGGTCCCCTCAGGGGACCGGCAGGGGCCGCTTCTCCAGTGCCGCCGCCATCACGTCCGGGAACAGGTCGGGGGTGCAGGCGAAGGCGGGCGCCCCGAGGGCGGCGAGCGCCGCCGCGTGTTCGCGGTCGTAGGCGGGGGCGCCTTCGTCGGAGAGGGCGAGCAGGGTCACGAACTCCACCCCGGCACCCTTCATCGCGGCGACCCGCTTGAGCATCTCGTCACGTATGCCGCCCTCGTAGAGGTCGCTGATCAGGACGACGACCGTGTCGGCCGGCCGAGTGATCTTCGAATGGCAGTAGGCCAGCGCCCGGTTGATGTCGGTGCCACCGCCCAGCTGGGTGCCGAAGAGCACGTCGACGGGATCGTCCAGTTGGTCGGTGAGGTCGACGACCGCGGTGTCGAAGACGACCAGCCGGGTCGCGATCGACCGCATGGAGGCGAGGACCGCGCCGAAGACGGAGGCGTAGACGACGGACGCCGCCATCGAACCCGACTGGTCGATGCAGAGGACCACCTCCTTCTTCACCGACTGCGCGGCCCGGCCGTGGCCGACGAGCCGCTCCGGGACGACCGTGCGGTACTCGGGCAGGTAGTTCTTCAGGTTGGCCCGGATCGTCCGGTCCCAGTCGATGTCATGGTGGCGGGGCCGGTTGATCCGCGCGGACCGGTCCAGGGCTCCGGTGAGCGTGGCCCGGGTGCGGGTGGCCAGGCGCTTCTCCAACTGCTCGACCACCTTGCGGACGACGGCCCGGGCCGTCTCCTTCGTGGTGTCCGGCATGGCCTTGTTGAGCGAGAGCAGGGTGCCGACCAGGTGGACGTCCGGCTCGACGGCCTCCAGCATCTCCGGCTCCAGCAGCATCGACGCCAGTCCCAGCCGCTCGATCGCGTCCCGCTGCATGACCTGCACCACCGGGGACGGGAAGTACGTACGGATGTCCCCGAGCCAGCGCGCCACACTCGGCGCGCTGCCGCCGAGGCCCGCCGACCGCGCCCCCGAACTCCGCCGGGCGCCGGCGGAGCCGCCGCCGTACAGCGCTCCCAGTGCGGCGTCCATCGCGGCGTCCTGCCCGGTCAGGGTGCGGCCGGTGCCGTCGGCCTCGCCGCCGCCGAGCACCATCCGCCACCGCCGCAGCCGCTCCGCGTCCGCGCCGCCGTCCCCGCCGCCGGCGCTCTCCGCCGGACTCTCCACTGCCCTCATGTCCCCGTCCCCTCCCACTCGTTTCCCCTTCCTTGCGTACTCCGCCTCCGGAGTCGAACCGGGCCGTCCGGCCCGTGCCGTCCCCTCCTGGCTCCGCGCCCGGGACGCACCCGGGTGCCCCGACCGTGCGGCGGGGCGCCGTACCCGACGGCGCGGGCCCGGCGGGATCCGGAAGCGACCCCCCAGGACCTGTCGTCAAACTCCCGTCTGCTGGCGACGACGGGACTTTGACGACAGGCCCTGGACCGGCACCGGAGCGGGCTCCGTGTCGGCCGGTGTCGCGGACAGCAGCAGGCGGACCAGTTCGGCCGCCGCGTCCGCCCGGACCGGGTCGAGTTCGGGGGCGAAGCCCGCCGGGGCGCCGCCCGGTGCTGCGTCCTCGGCCCGGCCTCCCGATCCGCGCCGGACCAGCTCGCCCAGGGTCCGCCTCACCCCCGGCTCGTACGCCCCGAACGTCCGCCGCAGCAACGGCAGTACGTCGATGAAGGCTCCCTCCGGCACCGAGATCAGCCAGGCGTCGATCAGCCCCAGCAGGCGGTCGTCGTGGACCAGCAGCGTGCCGCCGCCCGCGCTCCCGCCGACGAACCCCTCGATCCAGCCCGCCGCGTCGGCCGGGGCGGACGCCGGGGACAGGGCGAGCCCCATCAGCCGCGCCGTCTCCTCGGCCGCGAGCCGGCCCTCGTCCAGCAGCAGCCGCGCGGCCCGGCCGCGTATCAGCCCGGGCACGCCGTCCCGCCCGGCCAGGGCCCGCAGCACCGCCGCCCAGCGCTCGCGCAGCCCCCCGGCCTCCTCCGCGTCCGCCAGCAGGGCGACCGCCCCGTGCACCCCGTCCACGTGACCGCGCAGTTCCGCCGCCCCGTCGGCGTCCAGCCCGGCCCCGCAGGCGGGTGGCAGCGCCACGCAGATCCGCTCGGCCAGCCCGGAGGCGACGGTGCCCAGCGCCGCCGCGTCCGTCCCCCGCACGTCCCCGTACCGCAGCGAACGGGCCAGCGCCGGCAGGGCCTTGGCCAGGCCCGCCACATCGGTGGCGAGCGCCGCCCGGTCGGCGAGCGCCCGCAGCACGGCCGGCAGCGCCTGCGACAGCCCGGCCTGAAGGCACCGCTCGGCCAGCGCCGTGACCTCGCCGAGTTCCACGGCGCCGGCGGCGTCGGCCTCGGCCCTGGCGGTGGCGGCGCCCAGGACGGTGGTGCCCCAGATCCCGGCCTCGGCGACCCGTACGGACAGCTCCGGCTCCCAGCACAGCCGCCAGGTCTCCCGGAAGGTTCCGGTGCTGCTGCGGGACGCGACGGGCACCCCCCAGTCGATCCCGAGCAGCCGCAGCCGGTGCAGCAACAGCGACTTGGCCGCGTCGGTGTCCTTGCGCAGGTCGAGCTCCAGTTCCCGCTGCTGCGCCTCGGCCTTGAGCCGCAGCGAACGCAGGCTGCGGGTGAGGTCCCGCTGGAGCGGTACGACGGGCGCGGCGTCCGGTACCTCGCCGAGGACGTCCCCGACCACGAGCCGGTCCTCGACCAGCGTCAGCGGCACGTCGGAACCGTCGCACATGACGGCCCGGACGGCCTCCAGGGTCTCGGTGAGCCCCGGCAGCGGGCGCCCGCGCACGGCGGCCAGGGTCCCGGCCAGTCGGACCGCCTCGATGACGTGGGCGGAGGAGACCTGGAAGTCCTCCTCCCGCAGCAGCCCGGCGACCTTGGTCAGCCACCGCTCGACGGGCCGGTCCCGGGCCGCGAAGAGGTGGGCGTACCAGCCGGGAGAGGTGATGCCCGCCCCGTACCCGCCGGCCCGGGCGAGCCTGCGGTGGGTCCAGGGCACCCAGGTGGTCTCCACCTTCACCTTGGGCAGGCCCGTCAGCAGTGCCTTGTCGGCGGTGGCCGTCACCCGGGCCGCCAGCGCCGGGACGTGCCAGGCCCCGCAGACCACGGCGTAGTCGTCGCCGAACTCCCTGCGGGCGGCCCGCATCCGCTGCCGCATGTGCGCCTCGCGGACCGGGTCGCGGGGGTGGCCGCCGTCCCCGTAGGCCTCGCGCAGGGCGCCCATGGCCTCCGCGAGGGCCTCGAAGGCGGCGAGCGGATCGCGCCCCGCCCCGGCGTCGCGGTGCTCGACGACGTCCTCCCACCAGCGTTCCGGGTCGTCGTACCCGGCGGCCCCGGCCAGCGCCCCGAGCGGGTCCAGGCGGACGTCCCCGGTTTCCTCCCCCTCGTCCGCGCCGCCTCCGGCGCCGGGCTCCGGCCCGGGCCCCGCGGCCGGGTCCGGCACGGCGAGCGTCTGCGCGGCCGGCAGGTCGATGAAGCGCACCGGCACGTCCCGGGCCTGCGCCCAGCGGATGGCGACCCACTCCGGGGAGAACGCGGCCAGCGGCCAGAACGCGGCCCGGCCCGGATCGTCGGCGGCGTGCGCGAGCAGGGCGACGGGCGGACGCATCCCGGGATCCGCCGCCAGCGGCAGCAGCGCGTCCCCCTCGGGCGGGCCCTCGATCAGCACGGCCCGCGGCTGCGCGGCGTCGAGCGCGGCCCGCACCGCCCGCGCGGAACCCGGCCCGTGGTGACGGACGCCCAGCAGCAGCGGCCCTGCGGCGGCCGGGCTCATGCCGAGACCTCCCGGCAGGCGCGGTAGAAGTCCTTCCAGCCGTCCCGCTCGCGGACCACGGCCTCCAGGTACTCCTGCCAGACGACCCGGTCGGCGGCCGGGTCGCGGACGACGGCGCCCATGATCCCGGCGGCCACGTCGGAGGGGCGCAGGACGCCGTCCCCGAAGTGGGCGGCGAGGGCGAGCCCGCCGGTGACGACGGAGATGGCCTCGGCGGTGGACAGGGTCCCGCTGGGCGACTTCACCTTCGTCCGGCCGTCGCCGGTGATCCCGTCGCGCAGCTCGCGGAAGACGGTGACGACCCGGCGGATCTCCTCCAGGCCCTCGGGCGCCGCGGGCAGGTCGAGGGAGCGGCCCATCTGGTCGACGCGGCGGGCGACGATGTCGACCTCGGCGTCGGCGGTGGCGGGCAGTGGCAGGACCACGGTGTTGAAGCGCCGGCGGAGCGCGCTGGACAGTTCGTTGACGCCGCGGTCGCGGTCGTTGGCGGTGGCGATGAGGTTGAAGCCGCGCACGGCCTGCACCTCCTGGCCGAGCTCCGGTATCGGGAGGGTCTTCTCGGACAGGACGGTGATGAGCGTGTCCTGGACGTCGGCGGGGATGCGGGTGAGTTCCTCGACGCGGGCGGTCATGCCGTCGGCCATGGCCCGCATGACGGGGCTGGGGACGAGGGCCTCGCGGCTCGGCCCGTGGGCGAGGAGGCGGGCGTAGTTCCAGCCGTATCGGATGGCTTCCTCGGGGGTGCCGGCGGTGCCCTGGACGAGGAGGGTGGAGTCTCCGCTGACGGCGGCGGCCAGGTGTTCGGAGACCCAGGTCTTGGCGGTTCCGGGGACTCCGAGGAGGAGCAGGGCGCGGTCGGTGGCGAGGGTGGTGACGGCCACTTCGACGATGCGGCGCGGACCGACGTACTTGGGCGTGATGACGGTGCCGTCGTCGAGCGTGCCGCCGAGCAGGTACGTCGCCACGGCCCACGGGGAGAGTTTCCAACGGGTGGGCCGGGGCCGGTCGTCGGCGGCCGCCAGGGCTTTCAGTTCGTGTGCGAAGGCGTCCTCGGCGTGCGGTCGCAGTGCTTCTGCGGGGCTCTCGTTCTCGGTCGTGGTCATGGTCCCCCTCCAAGGCTCTCCAGCCGCTTCCGGCTGCTCCACCCAAGGTGCACCATGCCACTGACAACACCCCCTGTTCATAGCGTTGTTGCAGGTCAGAGCGATTGTCAGTGGGGGTCCCTACGGTTGTTCCCATGACTGAGCAGGGGGTTCGCTGGACGGCGGAACAAGTACTCGCCCTGGCACCTGACGACGCGTCGCGCAAGGCGGGGGGCAGGTTGGGCGGGGCGGGTCCGTGGTCGCAGACCGGAGGTTCCGCTTCCGGTGCGGTGTGGGGGTTGTGCAAGGGCAGCGGCAGCAAGCCGTACCGGACGGTCGTGGACCTGACGGGCCCGGCTTACAAGTGCTCCTGCCCGAGCCGGAAGTTCCCGTGCAAGCACGCGCTGGGACTGCTGTTGCTGTGGGCGGCGGAGGGAGCGGGGGATCCGGTCGAGGCACCGGACTGGGCGGGGGAATGGTTGGCGGAGCGGGCGGCGAAGGCCGCCCGGCCGGCGGCCGCGGCGACGGGACCGCTGGACGAGGAGGGAGCGCGGCGCCGTGCGCTGCGGCGGGCGGAACGGATCGGCGCGGGGGTCACCGAGCTGGAACAGCGGCTCGTGGACCTGGTGCGCGGCGGCCTGGCGGGCCAGGAGCAGACGGGATACGCGCCGTGGGAGGAGGCGGCGGCCCGGATGGTCGACGCCCAGGCTCCGGGACTGGCCGCCCGCGTAAGGGAGTTGGGGACAATACCCGGTTGCGGCCCGGGCTGGCCCGCCCGGATGCTTGAGGAGTTCGCGCTGCTGCACCTGCTGGACAGGGCCTGGTTGGGGGTGTCCGGGCTGCCGGAGCCGCTGGCCGCGACCGTTCGGAGCCGGGTGGGGCTGCCGTCCTCGGGGGAGGGCGAAACCGTACGGGACCACTGGCTCGTCCTGGCCCAGTACGACTCGGCGTCCCCGGACGGCCGGCTCACCACCCGCCGCATATGGCTGCACGGGCTGGGGAGCGGGCGCCCGGCCCTGGTGCTGGACTTCGGGCCGCCCGGGCGACCGCCGGGGTTGGCCCTGCCGGTCGGGCTGGTGCTGGAGGCGGAAGCCCGTTTCCGGCCCGGCTCGGCGGGGCTGCGGGCCGACCTCGGGGAACGGTTCGCGGCGGCGGTACCGGCCACCCGGGTTCCGGCCGGGGTGGGCACGCGGGAGGCGCTGGCCTCCTACGGGGACGCGCTGGCACAGGACCCGTGGCTGGAGTCGTGGCCGGTGGTGTTGGGTCCGGTGATCCCGATACCGGGGGAATCGGGTGACGCGGGTTGGCAGCTCGCGGACGCCGAAGGGGCGTCCGCACTGCCGGTGAACCTCGCCGGGGGCAGTTCACGGTCGGGCCTGTGGCAACTGGCCGCCCTCTCGGGCGGCGGTCCCGTCACGGTGTTCGGCGAGTGCGGCCACCGCGGGTTCACCCCGCTGACGGCATGGCATCCGCAGGGGGCGGAGCCGATCGCCCTCGGGTGACGTCGGGCGGGAAGCAGGGGGGGCGACGGCGCGGGGGCGCCGCCGTAAAGAACGAGGAAGCCGGGGGGCTTTGTGAACGACAACCACGCGAGCTGAGGAACTGACCGATCCGAACACGGACGCTCCGGTCCCGCGGAGGGGGCGGGACCGGAGCACGGAACACGACGAGGGAGGGGTCCGATGAACGGCACGGCCGAGGCGGACGAGAAGAACACCGTGGCACCGGAGGCCTGGGAGGAACTGGTCGCCGCCGCGCTGCTCGGGACCGAGCGGCGCGGCGGCGCACCGCAGGCCCTGCTCGACGCGGCGGCCGTGCAGACCCTGCGCCGCCGCGCCGGGCTCCGGCCGGCTCCGGCGGGCCGGCTGCCGCAGCCCGCCCCGCGGGATCCGCGTCCCGTCCCGCCGGACGCGGCCCGGCGCCGGCTCGCCCAACTCCTGGCGGGCCGCGCGGGCGCGGGCGGCTCCGGCGGGCGGCGCGGGTCCTCCCCCGACCTGACGGAACTGCTGCCGCAGTGGCTCGCCACGGCGGCCCGGCACGGCTACCGGGCCCCGTCGTCGTTGGTCCCGGCGCTGCTGGACGCGGCCCGGGCCCGGACCGACCTGCGCCCCCAGGCGCTGGCGCTGGCCGGGGCGCGGGGTCTGTGGCTGGCCCGCTTCAACCCGGACTGGCGGTTCGCGCTGCGCGGCGGGACGGGGGGTGCGGGCGAACTGCCCGACCCGGCCGACCGGGAGGCGGTGGCCCGGCTGTGGGAGGAGGGGCTGTTCGCCGAACGGGTCGCCCTGCTGGGCGTCGTACGGGCGCACGAGCCGGCGGCCGCACCGCGCCTGCTGGCCACCACCTGGTCCACCGAACGGGCCGAGGACCGCCTGATGTTCCTGGATTCGCTGCGGGCGGGCCTCTCCCCCGCGGACGAGCCGTTCCTGGAATCCGCGCTCGGGGACCGCAGCCGCACCGTACGGGCGACCGCGGCCGAACTGCTGTCCGCCCTGCCCGGGTCCGCCCTGGCCGGCCGGATGGCGGAACGCGCCCTGGCCTGCGTCGGTCCGCGGTCGGTGACCCCGCCGGCGGAGTGCGACGCGGGGATGCTCCGCGACGGGGTGGTAAAGCGCCCCCCGGCGGGCCGCGGCGAGCGGGCCTGGTGGCTCGGTCAGCTGGTGGAGGCTGCTCCGCTGGACCGCTGGCGGGAGCGGTTCGGCGGACTCGGCCCGGCGGAGATCGTCGCCCTGCCGGTGACGGAGGGATGGGCGGAGGAACTGCACGCGGCGTGGTGCCGGGCGGCCGTCCGTCAGGGCGACGCCGAGTGGTCGAAGGCGCTCCTCGGCCCGCCGTCGGCGCCGCCGGCAGCGGGGCCGGGCACCGCGTCCCTGGCGGAACGCGCGAAGTTGCTGGAAACCCTACCGGAGGACGAACGGGCCTCATGGGTGGCCGAGTTCGTGCGGGCCCACGGCCTCTCCGAGGCCTTCCAACTGCTCGGCGTCTGCGTGGTCCCGTGGTCCGGGGCGCTGGGCCGCGCCGTGGTCGAGGCCCTCGACTCCGCCCGCGAGGCGGGCAGCTACCCGTGGAGCTTCAGCGGGGTGATGGGCCTGGCCGAGCGCTGCCTGGACCCCACCGGGGCCGCCCATCTGGAGGCCCTCACGGCCGGCTCCCAGGATCCGCCGGACGCCTCACCGGGCGCGGCGGCCTACTGGGCGGAGGCCTTCCAACGCCTGGTGGCCACGCTGCGCCTGCGCGCCACGATGCTCGCCGAACTCGCTCCCACCGACGGCTGACTCGGCCCGGGCGGGAGGCGCCTCGGGTCGGGGCCGACCCGAGGCCGCCCGCGGGGGCCTACTGGCGGACGTTCCCGTTGACCCATTCCACGATCGCCGTGGTCGTCGCACCCGGCGTGAAGATCTCGGCGACACCCTTCGCCTTGAGCGGCGCGATGTCGTCCTCCGGGATGATCCCGCCGCCGAACACCTTGATGTCCTCGGCGTCCCGCTCCTTCAGGAGTTCCAGGACGCGCGCGAACAGCGTGTTGTGGGCACCGGAGAGGATCGAGAGGCCGATCGCGTCGGCGTCCTCCTGAATGGCGGTGTCCACGATCTGCTCGGGGGTCTGGTGGAGGCCGGTGTAGATGACCTCCATGCCGGCGTCGCGCAGTGCACGTGCGATCACCTTGGCACCCCGGTCGTGGCCGTCGAGACCCGGCTTGGCCACCACCACACGGATCGGACCGGTCACACCCATCGCACTGCCTCCCGAGTGAACGAACGTTAAGTACAGCATCGCGCACCGCACCGTTTCACGGTCAAGCGGGAGGGGGAAATCACACGTGGGACACAGCGGATCCATCACCGCCGAGTCGCCCCGCCACCGCGCCGACAGCCGCCCGGCACGGTGGCGGGGCCGCGTCGGCGGTGCGGTCGTGTCCCCGAGGGGTCCAGGGGAGGGCCGTCCATGGGGCTGTCGATCACACCACTGCCGCTGTCGATGACCGGGGCCGCGCTGCGCGCCGCGGTCCTGGAGGCCGTCGTACTGGCCGGGCACCTGCTGCTCTATCCCACCGGGCTCCTCGACGAGCGCCCCGCGCCGGCCGACGCCGACACCGGCCGCGACACACCGTCCGGGTCCCGGGGGCAACGTCCCCCCGTGCTGCTGCTGCACGGGTTCACCGACAACCGGTCGGTCTTCGTCCTGTTGCGGCGCACCCTCGGCGCGGACGGGCTGCGCCGGGTGGAGACGTACAACTACTCGCCCTTCACCCGCGATCTGCGCGTCACGGCCCGCCACCTGGCCCGGCGCGTCGAGGAGCTGTGCGAGCGCAGCGGGCAGGACCGGGTGGATCTCGTGGGGCACAGCCTCGGCGGCCTCGTCGCCCGTTACTACGTGCAGCGGCTCGGTGGCGACGCGCGGGTCCGGACACTGGTCACGCTCGGCACCCCCCATGCGGGCACCCGGGTGGCGCCCTTCATGGACGCGCACCCGCTGGTCCGGCAGATGCGTCCGGATTCCGAGGTGTTGGCCGAATTGGGCGCGCCCTCGCCGGACTGCCGGACCAGGATGGTCGCCTTCTGGAGCGAGTTCGACGCGCTGATGGCGCCTACGGGTACGGCCAGGATCGAGCACCCGGACCTTGACGCCACGAACGTGCAGGTCACCGGCATCGGTCACCTGGCCCTGCCGGTGCATCCCGCCGTGATCACCGCGGTCCGGCGCGCCCTGGACGGCCCGGTCGGCGCCACCGCGGCGCCCTCGGTGGCGTCCGTCGGGGCGCCCTCCGGATCCGACGCCACCTCACCGAGCGCACCCACCGCACGCCCCGCACCCACCCCGCGCGCCGTACCCACCGCAACCGGTACCGCCGATTCCGCGGGAGCCGAGGGCCAGGGCCTGGCCGTCTGAGCCCCGGCGCCGGAGGCACGCTCGTCCTCCCGCACAGCTCCAGTCGAACTAATTTCGAACTCAAGGCCAAGGCTCGGTGTTCGGAGGACCGAAAGGCCGCCGAATGCCCCGTTCCCGAAAGAACGGAACCCGCCGAAGATTGTCGTGCCGTGTAACCGGCGGGTACAGTCACGCCACTGCTCTCCTCCGGTGAACCTTGAGTTCCCCGGCCACCCAGGCCCCCCACTGCCGAGGCGAAAGAGAAGTTGGTGAACGACCGCCCGACGTCGGGCCAGTACCCCGAAACCGGGTACGACGGCCTTTCCACCACCACTTTCGCTGGTGACCAGGCCTACGTTTCCTACGAAACGCAGGGCCAGGGGTATCAATACCCCACTGATTACACGACTTCCGGGACGTACGACGCCTACGGCTCGTACCAGTCGACCGGTTCGTACGACACCACGGCGTGGTCCGCGCCCGAGACCTACCTGCCGACCGTGCCCAGCCAGGGCGTCCCCGACGACAGCACCGGCCAGTGGGACGCGAGTGCCTGGAACGCGACCGGAACCGGAACCGGCTTCGAGCCGGCGTCCTTCGGTTACGACCCCACCTCCTCGCAGCAGACCGGCAACTGGACCCTCCCGGGATACGGGCAGGAGACCGGCACCTACGACGCCACCGCGTGGAACGGCGGAGGGACCACCGAGCCCGTCGCCGACGCCCACACCTACACCGGCGTCACTTCCCAGCCGGGTGCCTACGGTTACGAGGCCACGACCGTCGTCCCGGTCGTGCCGGGCTCCGACGCCCCTGCCCCGTACGCCGACACCTACCCGGACTCCTACTCCGATCCGTACGCCGAGTCCTACGCGGGCGCCTCACCCGGCTCCTACGCCGACCCGTACTCCGAGGCGGACCTGCACACCGCCGAGACCTCCGTCTTCGAGGCGGTGGCCGCTCCGTCCGCGAACGAACCGGTCTTCATCGACGGTGTGCACGACCTGCCCACGCAGGCCATGCCGGTCACCCCGGGCGAACCGCGCTCGGCGCGTCGGGCCGGGGCCAAGGGTTCCGCCAAGGGTGCGTCGGCCTCGGCGGCCAAGAGCGGCGGCAAGGGCACGTCCCGGACCAACGCCGCCAGGACGACCGGCGGCTCCGTCGGCAACACCCGTCGTCGCACCCCGGCCAAGCGGTCGGCCCTGCTGACCGTCGCCGTGCCCTCCGCCTGCGTGATGGGGGTCGCCGGAGTGGCCGCCGCGTCCGTCGGCGGACTCACCGGCGGCGCCGAGAAGCCCGCCGAGGAAACCACCACGATGGCGGCGCCCGACCCCGCCTCGGTGAAGCCGGTCGCCGCGAACAACAAGCTCGACACCCAACTGGCCGCGCTCAGCGCCGACGCCGGTGACTTCGCGGACCGCGCGAGCCGCACGCAGGAACGCATCGACCTCCGGCAGCGCCAGGAGGACGAGAAGAAGAAGCGGGCCGAGGAGGCCGCGGCCAAGGAGGCCGCCCGCCCCAAGTTCGCGGTGCCCGTCGCCCAACACGGTCTCTCCGCCAGCTTCGGCCAGTCCGGCGGCATGTGGATGTCCGTGCACACCGGCATCGACTTCCCGGTCTCCTACGGAACCCCCGTCATGGCCGCCACCGACGGCACCGTGCGCACCCAGTGGAACAGCGCCTACGGAAACATGGCCATAGTGACCTCGCCCGACGGCACCGAGACCTGGTACTGCCACCTCGGCAGCACCAAGATCCGGTCCGGCAAGGTCAAGGCCGGCGACGTCATCGCCTACTCCGGCAACTCCGGCAACTCCACCGGACCGCACCTCCACTTCGAGGTGCGACCGGGTGGCGGTTCCGCCATCGACCCCCTGGCCTGGCTCCGCAGCCAGGGCCTGGACCCGAGGTAACGCACCCCAGGCCCGGGGGCCCGGGGCCTAGAGCTTCTGCACCGGTGCGTACCGCAGCAGCAGCCGCTTCGGCTTGTCGTCACCGAAGTCGATCGTGGCCTGCGCGTCCGCGCCGGCTCCCCTGACCTCCATGACCGTGCCCAGGCCGAACTGGTCGTGCGTGACCCGGTCCCCGACGGTCAGCGCGATGACCGGCTTGTCGGAGGCCCGGCGCGTGGCGAACCCCGACGGGCCCGCCTTCGTACGGGACGAGGAGAGGAACGCCTCGGGCGAGGTCCCGAAGGTCGCCTTGCCGGAGCTCGAACCGGATCCGTACCCGGAACCGCGCATCGGCCCGGCCGGCTTCTGGGTCGCTCCCGTCCGCTTCCACTGGAGGTACTCGGTCGGGATCTCCTCCAGGAACCGTGACGGCGGGTTGTAGGAGGGGGTTCCCCAGGCGCTGCGCATGCCGGAGCGGGTGAGGTACAGCCGCTCGCGCGCCCTGGTGATGCCGACGTAGGCGAGGCGGCGCTCCTCCTCCAGTTCCTTGGTCTGGCCGAGCGCGCGCATGTGCGGGAAGACACCGTCCTCCATGCCGGTCAGGAAGACCACGGGGAATTCGAGGCCCTTGGCGGTGTGCAGCGTCATGAGGGTGATGACGCCGCTGCCGTCCTCGTCCTCGTCCGGGATCTGGTCGGAGTCGGCGACGAGCGCGACCTGCTCCAGGAACTCGGAGAGGGTGCCCGGACCGGCGGCGGCGGTCGCCGCGGCGCCGGTCTCGGTCTCGTCCCCGGCGGCCGGCGTCGCCGCCTCGCCGCGCGCCTGCTCGAATTCGAGGGCGACGGCCGCCAGCTCCTGGAGGTTCTCGATCCGCGTCTCGTCCTGCGGGTCCGTGGACGCCTGGAGTTCGGCGAGGTAGCCCGTCCGCTCCAGGACCGCTTCCAGCACGACCGCCGGACCGGCGCCGGAGTCGACGATGGTGCGGAGTTCCTCCATCAGCACGTTGAACCGCTTGACGGCGTTGGTGGAGCGCGCGGCCATCCCGAAGGCCTCGTCGACGCGCTTCAGCGCCTGCGGGAAGGTGATCCTCTCGCGCATCGCGAGGGCGTCGATCATTGCCTCGGCCCGCTCGCCGATGCCGCGCTTGGGCACGTTCAGGATCCGCCGCAGCGGGACGTTGTCCTCGGGGTTGGCCAGGACGCGCAGGTAGGCCAGGACGTCCCGGACCTCCTTGCGCTCGTAGAAGCGGACTCCGCCGACGACCTTGTAGGGCAGTCCGACACGGATGAAGATCTCCTCGAACACGCGTGACTGGGCGTTCGTCCGGTAGAAGATCGCGACGTCGCCCGCCTTGGCCTCCTTGGCGTCGGTCAGGCGGTCGATCTCGTCGGCGACGAACTGTGCCTCGTCGTGCTCGGTGTCGGCGACGTAGCCGGTGATCACGGAGCCGCTGCCGGCCTGGGTCCACAGGTTCTTGGCGCGCCGGTTCTGGTTGCGTTCGATGACGGCGTTGGCGGCGGACAGGATCGTCTGCGTGGAGCGGTAGTTCTGCTCCAGCAGGATCGTGGTCGCGTCCGCGTAGTCCTCCTCGAACTGGAGGATGTTGCGGATGGTCGCGCCGCGGAAGGCGTAGATCGACTGGTCGGCGTCACCCACGACGCACAGCTCGGCGGGCGGCAGGTCCGGGTATCCGGTGCCGACCAGCTCGCGCACGAGCGTGTACTGGGCGTGGTTGGTGTCCTGGTACTCGTCGACCAGGACGTGCCGGAACCGGCGGCGGTAGTGCTCGGCGACGTCCGGGTGGGACTGGAGCAGGTGCACCGTGGTCATGATGATGTCGTCGAAGTCGAGGGCGTTGGCCTCGCGCAGCCGGCCCTGGTACATCGCGTACGCCTGGGCGACGGTCTTCTCGAAGCCGTCGACGGCCTGGGCCGCGAAGGCCTCCTCGTCGATCAGCTCGTTCTTCAGGTTGGAGATCTTGGCGTTGAAGGACTTCGGCGGGAACTTCTTCGGGTCCAGGTCCAGGTCGCGGCAGACGAGCGCCATCAGACGCTTCGAGTCGGCGGCGTCGTAGATCGAGAACGACGAGGTGAAGCCGAGCAGCTTCGACTCGCGGCGCAGGATGCGCACGCACGCGCTGTGGAAGGTGGACACCCACATGGCGTTCGCGCGCGGGCCGACGAGGCCCTCGACGCGCTCCTTCATCTCGCCGGCGGCCTTGTTGGTGAAGGTGATCGCCAGGATCTGACCGGGGTGGACGTGCCGCGCGGACAGCAGGTGTCCGATGCGGTGGGTCAGCACCCGGGTCTTGCCGGAACCGGCGCCGGCCACGATGAGCAGCGGGGATCCCGCGTGCACCACGGCGGCGGCCTGCTCCACGTTCAACCCGTCGAGGAGCGTCGCCGGGTCGATGACGGGCCTGGGGGCGCCATCCCGGTAGTACGCGTCCCCGCTCATGGGTGCGTCGAAGCGGCCCCCGAAGAGGTCGTCCGCGTCCGGCTCCGGGGCAGCGTGTTCCTCGGGCGGCGGCGGGACCTCGTCGGAGGGGGTCAGGTCCGCCAGGAAACTGTCGTCAAAGAGGCTACTCATCGCCTTCCGAGTCTAGGGGGCCGCACCGACAACCGGTCCCGTCCCCGGTGAATCGGCGGGATCCGCCGGCCCCCGGACGTGGCGGTGGCCCGCCCCCCTGCCGGGGGACGGGCGGGGGCGGGCCACCTGTGAGGTGTGGTCGGGTCGCCTGGTGGGCGGGGGGACTACCAGCCGGCGGAGCCGATCTCGGTGCGGGCGCCGAGGCCGGTACCGGTGCCGGGGTAGAGGAAGAGCTTGCCGGTCGAGTTCTGGACGGCGATCAGGTCGTCCGGACCGTTGGAACCCTTGAGGTCGCCGCCGATGAGGTCGGACATGCTGTTCCAGCCGCCGTTGCCGATCAGGATGCGGGGGCTGAGGTAGCCGCGGTCACCGGGGTAGAGGAAGAGGTCACCGGTGGACTCCTCGACCGCGACGAGGTCCTGCTTGCCGCTGTTGTTCACGTCCATGCCGGTGAGGTTGGACATGCCGTTCCAGCCGCCCGAGCCGATCTCCTTGCGGGAGCCGAGCTGGCCCGACGTCGAGCCGGGGTAGAGGTAGAGCTTGCCGGTGGACTTCTCGACGCCGGCGAGGTCGGAGACGGCGTCGCCGTTGAGGTTGAGCGCGGTCAGGTCGGACATGCCGTTCCAGCCGCCGGTGCCGATCAGGACGCGGGTGCCGCCACTGGCGAGGGTCGAGTTGTCGGCGCCCTTGTACAGCCACAGCTTGCCGGTGGACTCCTCGACGCCGACGATGTCGTCCTTGCCGTCGCCCGTGAAGTCGCCGCCGGTCAGGTTGGACATGCCGTTCCAGCCGCCCGAGCCGATCTCGACGCGGGTGCTGCCGCCGGCGATCGTCCCGTTCGCGTTGCCCTTGTACAGCCACAGCTTGCCGGTGGAGGCCTCCACGGCCACCACGTCGACGACGCCGTCGCCGGACAGGTCGGCCGACGCCAGGTCGGTCATGCCGGCGCCCGGGTTGCCGGGGCCCGGCTTCGGGGGCTGCGGCTTCGGGTCGGGCTCCGGGTTGGCGCAGTTCTTGCTGGTCAGGCTGCGGTCGGGGTAGAACGCGGTGCCGTTGAAGACGGTGCGCTGGTAGCTGCCGTTGTAGCGCTGTTCGTAGTGCAGGTGGGCGCCGGTCGATCCGCCGGTGCTGCCGACGAGGCCGATCAGTTCCCCGGCGTCGACCTTCTCGCCCTCGGACACCTTGAAGGCGTTGAGGTGGGCGTAGAGGGTGCTCCAGCCGTTGCCGTGGTCGATGGTGACGAACTTGCCGTAGCTGGTGTTGCCCTTGTCCTTGATGTGGGCCGTGCCGCCGGCGCTGGCCAGGACGGGCTTGTTCGCGGTGGTGGAGCCGTGCGTCCAGTCGATCGTGTTGGGGGAGGGTCTGTGGTGCGAGCGGGAGTCGCCGAACCAGCTCTCACCACAGGTGAACGGCATCTGGAACTTGGGTCGGCCGCCGTCGGTGGTGGCGGACGCGGCCATCGGCGCGGCGATCGGGGCGTCGGGCAGGCCCATCTCGGCCGGGGTCAGGACGGGCAGGTCGCCGTGGTGGTCCTCGCCCTCGGCCTGGGCGCCGCCGATGGAGAGGGCGGTGGCGGCCAGGGTGGCGCAGATGAGGCCGGTGGCGATGGCCACGCGCTTCGACATGCGGCGGGCGAGCGGGGTGGTGGAAGCAGACATGGGAGTGGTCCAAACCGGCACGCGGGTGCCTGGGGAAGGTGGGAAGGCTTCGGAAGTGCTCCGGGTGCGGGAACCCGTCGGAGCGGCTGCTCGGGGCAGCGGTACCGCGGAGGTTTCGGGGGCCGCCGGTGCCGGCGGCGGGGCCGCGCGGGGTGCGCGGCGGGGGTGGCGCGGGGCCGGGCGGGAGGGCGGCGGTGCGGGCCGCCCTCCCGGACGGGGCTACCAGCCGCCGTTGCCGATCAGCTTGCGGGCGCCGAGGCCGGAGCCGTTGCCCGGGTAGAGGAAGAGGTCGTTGTTCGCCTTCTCGACACCGATGAGGTCGTCGTAGGCGTTCGAGGTGAAGTCGCCGCCGATGAGGTCGTTCATGGTGTTCCAGCCGCCGTTGCCGATCAGCTTGCGGGCGTCCAGGCCGGAGCCGTTGCTCTTGTAGAAGAAGAGGTCGCTGCCGGCGGTCTCGACGCCGACGACATCGGTCCGGCCGTCGTTGTCGACGTCCATGCCGACCAGGTCGTGCATGCCGTTCCAGCCGCCGGTCCCGATCAGGACGCGGGTGCCGCCGCCGCCGATCGAGCCGGCGCCGTTGCCCTTGTACAGCCACAGCTTGCCGGTGGACGTCTCGACGCCGACGACGTCGGCCTTGCCGTCACCGTTGAAGTCGCCGCCGATCAGGTCGTGCATGCCGTTCCAGCCGCCGGAGCCGATCTCCTTGCGGGAGTTCAGACCGCTGCCGTTGCCCGGGTAGAGGTAGAGCTTGCCCGAGTCCTCCTCGGTGGCGACGATGTCGTCCTTGCCGTCGCCCGTGAAGTCGCCGCCGGCCAGGTTGGTCATGCCGTTCCAGCCGCCCGAGCCGATCTCGACGCGGGAGCCGCCGCTCGCGATGGTCCCGTTCGTGTTGCCCTTGTACAGCCACAGCTTCCCGGTGGAGGCCTCCACGCCCACCACGTCGTCCACGGAGTCCCCGTTGATGTTGGCGGCGACGAGGTCGGTCATGCCGGCGGGCTTCGGCGGCTTCGGGGTGGTGGAGTCGTCGACGATGTTCTTGTAGCGGACCGGGTAGAAGGGGCCGTAGTTCCCGTAGTACGGGTAGTCGTACACGCGGTAGTGCACGCCGCTCGGGGTGAAGTCGAAGCCCCAGTACTTGGTCTTCTCGCTGTTCGCCCACTTCTCGAAGAGGGCGATGTGGCCACTGGCGCCGCTGTCGTTGTCGAGGAGGGCGTCTCCGGCCTTCAGTTCGGACTTGCTGATCGATTCGACGACGCCGCGGGACTCGAAGGTGTTGGTGACGAGCGAGTCGTCCAGGTCCCAGGCCATCGAGACGAAGCCGGAGCAGTCGGTGCGGTAACCGCCGTGCTTCGTACCCCAGTTGTAGTCGAGTCCGATGCCGACCCAGCTCTTCGCCCGGGCTATCACCTGGCTACGGGTGATCGTCGACGCGGAGGCGGCGAACGTGGAGGCTCTCAACTCGCTCGGGGCCTCGGCTCCCTGACCGGTGCTGCCCCAGTCGGGGTTGGGCGCCGGGTCGGCGAGCGGGGCGGCGGCGGGTGCGGCGGCCGGCGCGGCGAACGCCGCCGAGTCGATGCCCGCCACGGTGCCCATGGCGACGGCGGCGGTGATCAGGGTGGCGACGGCGGTGTTGCGGGTGCGGCGGGTGCAACGAGGCATGACGGAACTCCGGTTCGCGTTCGATGAGGTGTGAGGGTCGGGAGCGGGCGCTCGACCGACCGGCGTACGCGGTGCGCGGGGAGCCGCGCGGGGCGTGCGGGAAGTACGGGGCGTGCTGGGCGTGCGGGAAGTGCGGGGTGTCGCGCGGATGGCGAGCAGGTGCTACGAGGACTGCGGGTGGTGCGCGAAGTGCTGGGCGCGCGCCGGGCGTTCGGGCCGGGTGGCCCGGTGCGGCGGGCGGGGCGCGCCGGTGTGACCGGGGGACAGCTGTCCTGCAGGTACAGCGGTCCGGTGGAGCACCGTGGCGGGTCGGCGCGGGAAGTCGGCCGACGTGGGGAAGTCGGCCGACGTGGGGAAGTCGGTCGGCTCGGGCGGTCAGCCCGGGCTCACGATCCTGGCGGCGGGTACTGCGGAGGCGACGGGGGCGATGGCGGTGATGCCGAGGGTGAGGGCGACGACCGCGGCGGCCCGTGCGAATCCGATGCGCATGACGAGGGTTCCTTCCGGTGCAGAACGGGTGGGGCTGGGTGGGTGTCCTCCCCCGCCGCATCCCGTACGTCCCGCGGTGACGTCTCTCAGGCTTCGAGGGGGTGTCCCCGGGGTTTCCCTCGGCGACAGGCATTGGCTTCGCCGCCCGGCGAAGGTCGCGGAAGGGGATCCCGGGGGCCCGAACCGGCCATGGCCCGTTCGGGCCGCGCCGCCCGGTTCCGGGCCTCCCCGACCGCCCTCCGGAGCTCCTCCGCACCCCGTTGCCGGAGTCCTGCGCCGCCCGTTCCCGGGCTCCCGACCAGCCGTTCCCGAGCTGCGCCACCCCCCGTTCCCGAGCTTCCCCACCACCCGTTCCCGGACTGCGCCGACCGCGCGTTCCCGGTCGTCGGGACCGGTCGCGGGAGGCCGCGGAGGGCCCCGTAGGCTCGGCCGCATGGACGTACTGATCAATGTCTTCGTCGGCCTGCACATCATCGGGATCGCCTCGCTCCTGGGCGGTTTCCTGACCCAGATGAAGGCGATGGGCGCGGGCACCGCCCGCTTCGTGCCCGCGATGCTGCACGGCGCGCTGACCATGCTCGTGACGGGCGTCCTGCTCGTCGGTTTCCGTGAGATGGGCGACGGCGCCCCGCTGAACCACGTCAAGATCGGCGTGAAGCTCGCGATCCTCTTCGTCGTCCTCGCCCTCGTGTACGTGAAGCGGGACGACGAGCACGTCGACAAGGGACTCTTCGCGGCGGTCGGCGCACTGACCACGGCCAATATCTTTATCGCCGTCCTCTGGCACTGACCGGTCGGTCCCGATCACGAACGGCCATTTCGCACCATCTCGTCACCGTCCCGTTACCTGCGGGTCTAGCGTCCTCCCCCGAGACCGACCGGAAGGACGTGAGGCCCCCGTGGCCAGTCATCGAAAGCCCAGGCAGCGCCCGTTCAGCGGCGGCGGCGTACGGACCGCCGCCACCCTCGTGCTCGCGGGCGCTGCCACCGCCACCGCCTTCGAGGGCACCTCGCACGCCGACCCCCGACAGAGCCCCGCCGAGGTCAGGACGGAGGTCGACCGGCTCTACGAGGAGGCCGAGGCCGCGACCGAGCAGTACAACGGGGCCAAGGAGAAGGCCGACGAGGCCGAACGGGCGCTCACCGGACTGCGCGAGGAATCCGCCCGCCGCACGGACCGGCTGAACACCGCCCGCACCGCGCTCGGGTCGCTGGCCGCCGGCCAGTACCGCAGCGGCGGCCTGGGCCCCGCGTTCCACCTGGTGATGGCCACCGATCCGCAGGACTACCTCGACCGGGCCTCGCTCCTGACCCGGGCCGGCAAGCGGACCGCCGCGGAGGTGTCCTCCGTACGCCGCGGTCTGGACGACATCGGCAGGCTGCGCGACCAGGCTTCCGGACGCCTATCGGACCTGCGTGCCCGGCAGGCCGACACGGCCCGTCACAAGGCCACCGCCGAGGCGAAGCTCAGTTCGGCGAAGCGCCTGCTGGCCCGGCTCACCTCGGAGGAACGGGCCGCGTACGAGGCACAGTCCGGGACCGCGAACGGCAACACCGCCGCTCCCGCCCGTACGCCCGGCACTCCCCCGCCGCCCGCGCCCGCCGACGGCTCCCGCGCGGCCCGGGCCGTGGCCTTCGCCTACGGGGCGATCGGCAAGCCGTACGTCTGGGGCGCGACGGGCCCGGGCTCCTTCGACTGCTCCGGGCTGACGCAGGCCGCCTGGCGCGCCGCCGGGGTGTCCCTGCCGCGTACGACCTACACCCAGATCAACGCCGGGCAGCGCGTCACGCGCGGCCAACTGGCCCCCGGAGACCTGGTCTTCTTCTATTCCGGCGTCACGCACGTCGGCATGTACGTCGGCAACGGCCAGATGATCCACGCCCCGCGCCCCGGCTCCACGGTCCGCCTCGCGCCGATCGACTCCATGCCGTGGGCGGGCGCGACCCGGCCGGCGTGACGGTGTCCGGTCCCGCTACGGCGCCTTGACCGTCCGGCTCAGCCAGTCGAAGGTCTGCGGGAGCTGCTTCGACCAGGAGTCGAGGTTGTGGCCGCCGGTCACCTTCTCCGCGTGGACGACGGTGGGGCTCTGCGCGATGCCCTTGAGGTCCGTGCCCGAGAGGTAGCCGTCGTGTTCGGCGCCCGACATCCACAGGGACACCGGCGGGGGCGTGGGCGCGGACTTCAGGAGGTGCTTGAGGTTGTGGGTGCGGCGCAGTTCGGGGTCCTGTGCGACCAGCGAGGAGGGTTCCTGCCCCGGGTCGTTGTAGCCGGACAGCGAGACGGCGGCGGCGTAGCGGTCGGGGTGGGCGATGGCCAGTTTGGCGGCGCAGTACGCGCCCGCCGAGTACCCGGCGACGCCCCAGGTGCGGGCCTCGTCCGTGGCCCGGAAGTTGTCGGTGACCATCTTGCGGACGTCGACGCTGAACCAGCTGTCCGCGTTGACCTTGCCGGGGATGTTGGCGCAGCCGGTGTCGGCGTTGCCGAGCAGCATGGCGCGCGGGGAGACGAGGATGAACGGTTGGACCTTGCCGCTCCTCATGAGCGGTTCGAGGACCTCGTGCGCCTTGACCCCCTGGAACCAGGACTTGCCGGTGCCGGGGATGCCGGGGATCAGTTCGACGACGGGGAACTTCTTGTCCTTGAACGCGGGGTCGTCGTACTGCGGGGGCAGCCACACCATGACGTCGCCCTTGACTCCGGAGACCTTCCCGTCGAGTTCGGTCTTCTGCACGCGTCCGCCGAGGCCGTCGACGGGCTCGAACTTCTGCCGGACCTTGGGCTCCTCGCGGACCTGTTCGGCCTTCTTCCCGCCGAGCCCGTCGGGGCCGAGGTCGGGGGCGGCGGTGACGTACGTGCCGGTGCCCAGGAGGTCGCCCCAGGACGCGTAGAAGTTCATGTCGCGGTTGACCGCGACGAACACCAGGGCCACGGCGGTGACCTGGGCGAAGAGCACCATCAGGGCGCGCGCGGCGACGCGTGCGACGGCGGGGCCGCGCACCTTGCTCCACACGGCCAGCGGCAGGACGACGGCGATCGCCGCCAGGGCGACCACGGTGGCGAAGAAGGGGGTCCCCGTCAGGCTCATCACGCCCCCGAAGAGGGCGTGCGCCTGTTCCCCGGTTGCACCGACCGCCCGCGATGTGGATCACATCGCGGGCGGTCGGTGCGCGGGGTTCCCGCGCGTCAGACCAGCCGGCGGGCGGTCGCCCAGCGGGTCAGCTCGTGCCGGTTGGACAGCTGGAGCTTGCGCAGCACCGCCGAGACGTGCGATTCGACGGTCTTGACCGAGATGAACAGTTGCTTGGCGATCTCCTTGTAGGCGTAGCCGCGGGCGATGAGCCGCAGCACCTCGCGCTCGCGCTGGGTGAGCCGGTCGAGGTCCTCGTCGACGGGCGGGGCGTCCGTCGAGGCGAACGCGTCGAGGACGAAGCCGGCCAGGCGGGGCGAGAACACCGCGTCGCCGTCCTGGACCCGGAACACGGAGTCCACCAGGTCGCTGCCGGTGATGGTCTTGGTGACGTACCCGCGGGCGCCGCCGCGGATCACCCCGATGACGTCCTCGGCGGCGTCCGACACCGACAGCGCGAGGAACCGCACCGGGTTCTCGGCCGCCGCCATCAGCGGGGCGCAGCGGCGCAGCACCTCGACGCCGCCGCCGCCGGGCAGGTGCACGTCGAGGAGCACCACCTCGGGGCGGGTGGCGGTGATGACGGTGACCGCCTGGTCGACGTCGGCCGCC
This sequence comes from Streptomyces sp. NPDC040432, assembly GCF_055595445.1. NCBI lineage: Bacteria > Bacillati > Actinomycetota > Actinomycetes > Kitasatosporales > Streptomycetaceae > Streptomyces > Streptomyces sp. NPDC040432. The sequence continues at coordinate 621,667 of NZ_JBVIVP010000002.1, forward strand.
TCGCCGACGACCTCGACGCCGGTGCGCGCGGTCTCCCCGATCTCGGCCTGCACTCCGGTGCGGAACATCCGGTGGTCGTCGACGAGCACCACCCGGACCCGCCTGGCCTCCGTCACCGCGTTGTCCTCGGTCATGCCGCCCTCTCCATCTCCAGCTCGACTTCGGTGCCGCCGTCGGGCGCGGACCGCAGTCGTGCGGTCCCGCCGTTGCGCTGCATCCGGCCGATGATCGATTCTCGTACGCCCATCCGGTCGTCCGGTACGGCGTCGATGTCGAAGCCCGGTCCGCGGTCCCGTACGGAGACGAAGACGGTGTTGCCCTCGACCTCCGCGTAGACCTGTACCGGGCCCCCCTCGCCACCGTACTTGGCCGCGTTGACCATTGCCTCGCGCGCGGCCTGGATCTGTGCGGCCAGCTTCTCGTCGAGGGGGCAGTCGCCGACGACGACGACCTCGATGGGGACGCCGTGGTGGTCCTCGACCTCGGCGGCGGTCTTCTTCACGGCCTCGGCGAGGGTGGTGGGCTCCTCGGCCTCGTCCTTGCCGGTGCCCTCGGGCTTGTACAGCCAGTTCCGCAGCTCGCGTTCCTGGGCGCGGGCCAGTCGGCGGACCTCGCCGACGTCCTCGGCGTTGCGCTGGATCAGGGTCAGGGTGTGCAGCACGGAGTCGTGGACGTGGGCGGCGACCTCGGCGCGTTCCTGGGCGCGGATGCGCATCAGTCGTTCCTCGGAGAGGTCCTGGGTCATCCGGATCAGCCAGGGTCCGGCGAGCAGGGCGACGCCGACGAGGACGGCGAGGGTGGCGGTGAGGACGTTGCCCAGCTGGGCGGCGGAGCCCCGTACGACGATGAAGAGGGTCAGGCCGACGCCGACGAGGGCGACGCCCGCGAGGGCCCGGACGACCTGGAAGAGGCGGCCGTGCCGGCCGGCCGCGGCGGTCCAGTGGGCGCGGCGGGCGTTGTCGGCCTGCCGCCAGACGAGGACGACGCCCGCGCCGACGAGCAGGGTCGGCCAGACGTAGCGGCCGTTCTCGCCGCCGACGCGGAGCTGGGAGAAGAAGATGCCCGCGCCGACGGCGAGCGCGATCAGGCCGGAGATCTGTCCCTTGCCGGGCTTGCGCAGCCGGCGGGTGCCGTCGGGGAGGGTCTCGAAGAAGGAGTGGTGTCCGGTGCTGCCGCCCACGCCGAGCGGTACGAACACCCAGAACGCCGCGTAGAGCAGCACGCCGAGCCCGTCGCCGAACATGAACATGCCGAGGAAGGCGAGTCGGACCCAGAGCACGGGCAGCCCGAGGTGCCCGGCCAGGCCGCGGGCGACTCCGCCGAGCATCCGGCCGTCGGCACTGCGGTAGAGCCGGCGGTGCGGGATCGAGGGATCGGCGGGGTCCGGTGCGTGCGGGGTGCGGGAGGCGGCTGCTGCGGGCATGTCACCGATGGTCACACGCGCGCGGGACCGCGGGCATCAGGGCATCCCCCCAGTTCCGGCCGGGGGATATCAGGGTTGCGCCAGGGTAGGGCCGGGTGCCGCGGGGACGCACGGGCCGTCACCATGGACACATGACCGAAGTACACGACGCCCCGGCCGCCGGCGCCGGGGCCCCCGTCACGGCCCAAGCCCCGCGGCCTCCCCTGCGCCGCAGCAAGCGCGACAAGGTCCTCGCGGGCGTGTGCGGTGGTCTCGGCCGGTACTTCGACCTGGACCCGCTGGTGTTCCGGATCGTGCTCGGCGTGCTCGCCGTCACCGGCGGCGTCGGTCTGATCTTCTACGGGTTCGCCTGGCTGTTGCTGCCCCAGGAGGGCGAGGACGACAGCGAGGGCAAGCGGCTGCTGACGGGCCGCGTCGAGGGCGCCACCCTGGCCGCGGTGTTCAGCGCGCTGGTGGGCTGCGCGCTGTTCCTGTCGATGATGGACAACGGGGTGATGGGGGTCTTCTCGGTCCTGGTCATCCTGGCGCTCGGCGGCGCCTCGTACTGGTCCCAGCGGCTCCGGCACACCTACGCCCCCGAGGCCGAGGCCCCGGTGCCGCACCGGCCCGCGTCCCCGGCACCGCCCGAGACGCAGGCCCCGCCCGTGCCGGGCAGCCCGTCCTGGTGGCGCGATCCCCTGGTGAAGGACGGCACGACGGGACCCGTCGGCGCGAGCGGCTACCTGTGGGGTCCCGACGACAGCCCGGGCGCGGCCGGCGGGGCCGGGCCGGCCGCGCGGGAGCCGAGCGCCCCGGCGACGGTGCGCGGGTTCGGCGGGGGCATCGGCGGCCGGGTGTTCGTCCTGGCCCTCGTCGCGGCGGGCATCGGCGCGGGCTCGGTGTGGGAGGACAGTTCCCTGGGGCACGCCCTCCAGGTGGGCCTCGCCTGCGCCCTGACCGTCTTCGGGGTGGGCCTCGCGGTCAGCTCGGTCAAGGGCCGGACCGGGTTCGGCACGATCCTGCTCGGCCTGATCACCGCGGGACTGCTCGCGGGGGCCACCGCGTTGCCGAGCGAGATCGGCACCGACTGGCGGGAGGTCGCCTGGCGGCCGGCGGCGGTGGCCGACGTCCGGCCGTCGTACGCGTCGGGCACCGGGCTGGCCACCCTCGACCTGAGCCGGCTGGACGTGCCGAAGGGAACCACGGTGTCGGTCGGTGCCTCGATCGAGGCGGGACGGCTGAAGGTGCTCCTCCCCCGGGAGGTCACCGCGAAGGCCGTCGTCACCGTCCGGCTGGGTGACATCCGGATGCCCGGCGAGAGCGGTGAGGACGTGCGCATCAGACGCGGCGGCGAGACCCGGGAGGCGACGCTGTCGCCCCCCACCGGCACCGAGGCCGGTGGGACGATCGAGCTGCGGCTGAGCGCGGCCGTGGGACAGGTGGAGGTGGCCCGTGCGGCGTCATGACTTCCAGCCGGGACGGCTGCTGGCCGGGCTCGTCCTGATCGCGGCGGGGGTGCTCTACCTCCTCGACGCGGCCGGGGAGGCCGACGTGCCCTGGTTCCTGGTGGTGCCGATGGCCATGGGCGGGCTGTCGCTCGCCGCGCTCGTCGGCATGGTGACCTACGCGGTGCGCCGCGACAGGCGCCACCGGCTCGACGCGCCCTCGGAGCGCCGGGCGAGCGCGAGCGCGTCCAGCGACAGGTAGGGGGCGCCGGCGAGGACCAGCGGGAGCCAGGCGACCAGGTAGACGAGGTCGTTGCCGTAGTAGTACGGGGTGACCGCCCAGGAGACCGTGAGCCACAGGCTGAGCGCGATCAGCGCTCCGCCGGCGGCCGCGAGCCGGGTCAGGAGCCCTGCCAGCGTCGCGAGGCCCACCAGGAGTTCACCGACGGCCAGCACCACGGCGAAACCGACGGGTGCCTTCAGGGCCGTGTCGACCAGGGCGGGGATCGCGGAGGTGTCGCGCACGCCGCGCATCATGTCGCCGATGGAACCGTCGCCGGTGGCGGACAGGAACGCGGAGTCGGTCAGCTTGTCCAGACCCGCGTACACGAAGGTCACGCCGAGGAACAGGCGCAGGGGCAGGAGCGCGTACCGGGCGGCTCGGTCCCGCAGGCCGGAGGGGGCACCGGAAAGGACGTCAGTTCGGGTCACGCCCCATGCATACCCCGTCGTCGTTCACTCCGCCACGTCGATGCTGTAGCGGTTCGATTCCACTCCGGCGGCGGTCACCACCTGGACGTCGGTGCGCCCCGGTTCGACCTCCGCGGGGATCGGCACGGTCAGCACCGCGTCCGACGGGTTGGTGAAGCCCCCGGCCACGGGCACCAGCGGCACGTGGACGTGCACCTGCCCGATCCGTACGACCAGCCGGGCCAACATCTCCGGGGTGTGCGCCCCCGGCGGTACGAAGCCCACGCCGCGGATCTCGATGTCGTCCCCGGGGCGGACGGCGGAGTCCAGGTCCCCGGGCTCCCGTCTGCGCACCACCGACAGCACGAGCGGGCGGCTGCCCTCGGCGTACTTCGCGGCCAGGTAGACCACCGCCGACAGGGCGACGAGCAGGGCGAGCGACCACGGCAGTCGCGGCAGCCGGTCCGGGAAGCGGGCCAACGTCACCGCGGCGTACGCCAGCACGACCGTGGAGACCAGGATGTACTGGGCGTCGGGGAAGCTGCCCCGCCCGGCGTCGTCGGTCAGCAGGTCGGCCCCGGCGGGTCGGTCGGCGGGCAGCTTCTGGAGCCGCTGGTTCATGATCCGTACGGTGACCACGCGACGCACCAGCACCGCGACGCCCGACGTCAGTCCGAGCACGGCCAGCAGCGGCAGCGCGCGACCGAGCGCCAGCCCGGCGTACAGGGTGTCCCGTTCGGGCCCGGGGGCGGAGGCCGCGAGCCGCAGCGCGGGCAGCAGCGCGGCGAACGCCGTCAGCACGAGCCAGGCCGCGGGGACGGCCTTGGAGGTGGACAGCCGGTTGTCCTCGCCGACCAGCGGGGCCAGCAGCCCGCCGCGCAGCGACTGGGCGCGGGCGGCGACGGTGAGCAGGCCGGCCAGGACGAGGACGGCCAGCAGTCCGGCGGTGCGGGCGGTGGTCCAGCCCGTACCGAGCGCGGTGCCGACCTGCACCACGAGCAGGACGCCGGCGGCGATCCACAGGGTGAGGACGGCCCGCCGGGAGAGGAGGTACAGCCAGGAGTGCCCGGCCTCGCGGCCGCGGTCGGCGGCGTTGCGGGCGGACAGCGTCAGTTCGTCGGACACCCACTGGCGGGAGGCGCCGAGAGAGTGGGCCACGGCGGCCGGCACCCCCTGGCCGGCGGCGAACTCGTCGCGCTTTTCCAGGAAGGCGGCCACCGCCCGGCGGTGTCCCTCCCGTGCGCCGTGCGGGCAGTCGTCGCAGGTGCAGGCGCCGCCGTGGGTGGTTCGGGGGATCTCTTGGACAGCCACGTGCGTGCCGCCTCTCTGAACTCCGGTGCAATGCCAGCGAATTGTGCACCACTGCGGCAGTGCTCCGGATTGCGCACGATGTCAGAGCAGGTGATTAACCGTTCATGATGTTGACGCCATCGGCGCGTCGCCGCCGTGGCGCAGCGGCTGGTAGCTCACCCAGGCCGCCAGATCGGAGCCGAACCGCTCCCGTGTGAGGACGGCGTTGCGGTGATCGACGGGTACGGGCCTGCCCGCGGCCCGCGCGATCAGCTGGACCCGGGCGGCCCGTTCGGCGGCGACGAACCACCAGACGGCCGCGTCGACCGAGCCGCCGACGGTCAGCAGGCCGCGGTGGCGCAGGATCAGCGCCTTGTAGGGGCCCAGCGCCTGCGCGATCCGGGCGGCGGCGACGGGCCCGTCCTCGGTGAACTCGTCCAGCAGGGCGTGGTCCTCGTAGAACGCGCAGGCCTCGGGGGTGAGCGGGGCCAGCAGTTCACCGAGCACCGCGAGCGCGCGCCCGTACGGGCCCTGCGTACGGACGACGGCCACCGCCCCGGGCCGGGCCCGGTGGACCGCGACGTGCACGGCGAACGCCAGCTCGTTGAGCCGGCGGCTGCCCCGGAGGACCCGCCCGTCGCCGTCGGCGAGCAGCAGGTCGTCGGGGGTGATGCCGGCGAAGGCCCGGCCGAAGGGGTTGACCCAGTAGCAGTCCTCGAAGCCCGGGTCCCGGACGGTGACCAGTCCGGCCGGCCCGTCCTCGTGGTCGAGCCGGGCCAGCAGCCGCAGCGCCTCGGCGAGGCGTTCCTTGCGGTGGGCCCGCTCCTCCTCGACGGTGTCGTGGACGGGGGGCATCTCGAATCGCAGCCGCTCCACGGGCACGGGTCCGGGTCGCTCGGCCATGGCACCTCCTCCGGTCGCGGCGCAAGGTACCGGCGGCCGGTCGAAGAGGCCAGGGGCGCGGGCGGGAGAGAGGCGCGGGCGGGCGGAAAACGGCGGAGCCGCCGCCCCGGTGAGGGGGAGACGGCTCCGTCGGACGGTGCGGGCGGGGAGTCCTACTCCCACTCGATGGTGCCCGGGGGCTTGCTCGTGCAGTCCAGGACCACGCGGTTGACGTCCGGGACCTCGTTGGTGATCCGGGTGGAGATCCGGGCGAGCACCTCGTACGGCATGCGCGTCCAGTCCGCGGTCATCGCGTCCTCGGAGGAGACGGGGCGCAGCACGATCGGGTGGCCGTAGGTGCGACCGTCGCCCTGGACGCCGACGCTGCGGACGTCCGCGAGCAGGACGACCGGGCACTGCCAGATCTCCCGGTCGAGGCCGGCGGCGGTGAGCTCGTGGCGGGCGATGGCGTCGGCCTCGCGCAGCAGGTCCAGGCGCTCCTTGGTGACCTCGCCGACGATGCGGATGCCGAGGCCGGGGCCGGGGAACGGCTGGCGCTGGACGATCTCGTCCGGCAGGCCGAGCTCTTGGCCGACCATCCGGACCTCGTCCTTGAACAGCTGGCGCAGCGGCTCGACGAGCTCGAACTCGATGTCGTCGGGGAGACCGCCCACGTTGTGGTGGGACTTGATGTTCGCGGTGCCGGTGCCGCCGCCGGACTCGACGACGTCCGGGTACAGGGTGCCCTGGACGAGGAAGGCGACCGCGGGGCCGTCCTCCTGGAGGATCTCCAGCTGGGCCTGCTCGAAGACGCGGATGAACTCGCGGCCGATGATCTTCCGCTTGGTCTCCGGGTCGGAGACGCCGGCCAGCGCGGTCAGGAAGCGCTCCTGGGCGTCGACGACCTTCAGCTGGACGCCGGTCGCGGCGACGAAGTCCTTCTCGACCTGCTCGGTCTCGCCCTTGCGCATCAGGCCGTGGTCGACGTAGACGCAGGTCAGCTGCGAGCCGATGGCCTTCTGGACGAGGGCCGCGGCGACCGCGGAGTCCACGCCGCCGGAGAGGCCGCAGATGGCGCGCTTGTCGCCGACCTGCTCGCGGATGGCCGCGATCTGCTCCTCGACGATGTTGCCGGTGGTCCAGGTGGGGGCCAGGCCGGCGCCGCGGTAGAGGAAGTGCTCAAGGATCTGCTGGCCGTGCGTGGAGTGCATGACCTCGGGGTGGTACTGGACCCCGTACAGCCGCTTCTCGTCGTTCTCGAAGGCCGCGACCGGGACGACGTTCGTCGAGGCGGTGACGGTGAAGCCCTCGGGGGCGGCGGAGCAGGCGTCGCCGTGGGACATCCACACGGACTGGTTCGCCGGGGTGCCCTCGAAGAGGGTGGAGCCGGCCTTGGAGACGGCCAGCGGGGTGCGGCCGTACTCGCGCGCGCCGGTGTTGTCGACGGTGCCGCCGAGGGTCGTCGCCATCAGCTGGAAGCCGTAGCACATGCCGAAGACGGGCACGCCCGCCTCGAAGAGGGCACGGGAGTCGTCCAGGCGCGGGGCACCCTCCTCGTACACGGAGGACGGTCCGCCGGACAGGATGATCGCCTTCGGGTCCTTGGCGAGCATCTCGGCCACGGGCATCGTGCTGGGCACGATCTCGCTGTAGACCCGGGCCTCGCGGACGCGGCGGGCGATGAGCTGGGCGTACTGGGCGCCGAAGTCGACGACGAGAACCGTGTCCGGGGCGCTGTCGTGGGCGGCGGAGGGTGCTTCTGGCACGGGGCGGCCTTCCGGCGGAAGAGGTGGCTGTTTTGTCGATTCTAACGGGGGCCGTAAGGCCCTTTTCGTCTCACCATCCGAACCGACTTGGCCCGGAGCGGGACGGAAGGTCATAATCCGTTCCATGCGCAAGCAGCTGAGCTTCCTCTTTACCTATGGCACCGGCCGGTCCGGTCGCCATGGGTCATCGTGATGCTCGCTTGAGCCGCTGACTTCCCAGAGCGCCCCGGTCCGACAGGACCGGGGCGCTCTCGCGTTGCCGCTCCTGTCGACCACCGACACCCACAGGAGCACCGACATGACCACGATCACCACCACCCCCGAGCAGCTGATCGCCGACTCCCGGACCCGCATCGACGCCATCGACGACCGGATCATCGGCCTGATCCAGGAGCGGATGGCCGTCTCCACCGTCATCCAGGAGGCACGCATCGACTCCGGGGGCCGGCGGGTGCACCTGTCGCGGGAGATGGAGGTGCTGTCGCACTGGAGCGACGCCCTCGGCAAGCCCGGCACCGCGCTCGCGATGACCCTGCTGGAGCTGTGCCGGGGCCGCGTCTGACCACGGGTACCGGCCGGTCGTCCGCACACGGTGCCCGCCCGTCACCCGTCCGGAGCGTGACTCCGTCCCGCGGCGCTTCGTTGGTGCGGATGACCGTGTCAGCCAGCCACGGGTCCGCAGCACCACGCGTGGCTCCGCGGGAGCGATGAGACGTGACGCCCGACGGCGTACGTCGTGGGACCTCGCTCCTTCGCGTGACCGGACGGCAGGGGACAGCAGCCCGGTCACCCCGTGAAGGACGGCCGGCCAGGGGGACGCCCCGGGCCGGCCGTTCTGTTGTGCCCCCCTCGCCCTTTCCGTGGCTCCGCGACGGGGCCTCCGGGCCGTCGCGCCGTCAGCCGCGTCCCGCGCGGCGGCGGCGGGAGACCGCGTACAGCGCGCCACCCGCCGCGACCAGCGCGGCCCCGCCGCATCCGAGCAGGCCCGTGATGCTGCCGGTGGGGGCCAGCGGAGCGCCGTCGCCGAGGCCGCCGGCGGCGGACGTCCTGGACCTCGCGCCGGGTCCGTCCGTCGCGTCCTGCGGGACCCACGGATCGGGGAGCGCGACCGGGGAGCCGGCGCCCGGGGTGAGGGCGGTGCCCGTCGCGTTCGCCAGGAACAGTGCGGCGTCGTTGGCCGGGTACGGGTCGAAGTCGTGCCGCCGGGGCTCGCCGAGCGGACCGGGACCGCCCGTGACGACGGCGCCCTGGGCGTTGGGCACCACCTTCTCGACCTTGAGCTCGAAGACGAACTCGACCCGCTCGGACTCCCGCACGGACGACCCCGTCGAGCAGAGGTGCCGGGCGGCGCCGCGGCCGGGGACGGCCCGGCAGCCCGCGGGGGCCCGGACGACCTTCAGGCCCGGCGGTACCCGGACGTCCACGACGGCCGCCGCCGCTCCGGACCGGGGGTCGAACACCCAGGCCGGCCCGTGGTTGCGCAGGACGACCGCGGCCCTGACCCGACTCCCGGCGACGCCCCTGACGGACAGGGGCTCGACCGCGAGGTCCGCCGTGTTCCGGACGGCGAGGGTGACCTCGCGCCGGTCGGCGCGGACCGCCGGTACCTGGCCGCGCGAGGCCCTGCCGGGCGCGACGAGCACGCCCGGCGCGATCGGCGCCGCCCGCCGGACGGCGGTGAGCATGCGGCCGGTTGCGGGTCCGCCGTGCGCGGGCCGTTCCGCGTACGAGCGGGCGGCGCGCCCGGGATCGGCCGGGGTGACGCCGTAGCCCAGCAGTTCGGTGCGGGCGTACGCGGCGACCCCCAGGCGGAGCGGGGCGTCCCCGACGAGCTCGTGGGCCTCGCCCGCCGCGAAGTCGCCGTCGACGGCGCACAGGGCCGTGGTCGACGTCGGGCCGGTGCGGTAGGCGCAGTTGTCGTACCGCTCCGTCAGTTCGAGGCCGCGGGTGGTGGTCAGTTCGACGACCACGCCCCGGGCCGGTCCGGTGCCCCGGTTCGCGAAGGCGAGCGGCAGCGCCTGGCTCTCGCCCGGCTTCGGGTCACGCTTGAGCCGCGGCTCCTCCACGACCAGTTCGGGGCCGCCGACCGTGACCCGGGTGACGGCCGTCGCGACGGGGACGCCGGCCACCCCGGCGGTGACCGTGACGGTGCCGGTCGCGCCGGCGACGGCGTCCCGTGCGGCGATGAGCTCCAGGTCGAGGGCGATTCCGGTGCCCGGGCGGGCGTCCCGCTCGACGCAGACGAGGTCGGCGTCGGCGACGGCGCACCTCCCCACGGGCGCCGGCCCGCCCTCCCGGACGTCGGCCACCGCCCCGACACCGCTCAGGTCGACGGTGAAGGTGACGTCACCGCCGCGGAAGCCCGGTCCCGCCGCGCCCTGCGCGCCGTGCGCCCCCTCGCTCCCGTCCGTGCCGTCCTCGTCGTACGCGCCCTCCTCGCCCTCCGTCCCGAGGCCCTCGGCCGTCCTCGGAAGGTCCAGGCGGAAGGCCAGCGGGGTCGGCTGCGGGGCACCCGTCGCGGGGTGCGCCGGGAGGGTCAGCGCGGCCGGTCCGGTCAGCCGGAACTCCGGTTCGGCGGCGTGGGCGGAGGGGACGGCCGGCCCTGCGGCGAACAGGCCGCAGACGGCCAGCAGGGCGATGCGCTGTCTCATGCGTCCTTGACCGTCGGACGGCCTTCACAGTTGCGTACTTCACCATGTGACCGACACCACAGCCGTGTGAACGGGATTCCGGTACAACCTTCTCCGGCGACCGCCTGTCACTCATGTACTGCGGTGAGTACCGCGCTCGGAGGGGGAGCGCGGTACTCACCGTCGTCATTGCTCCCGTTCCGATTGCCTGCGGGGCACGTCCGGGACCGCCAGGAACGGCAGCCGCAGCGCCCCGAAGGCCTCCTTGGGCACCGCCGGCCGGTTCGGTTCCACCGCCGCGAGGCGCACGTACGCGGCCCCCTGCGCGGGCCTCCGGTCCGGCTCCCCCTTGTTGGGCCAGTACGACATCGCCCGCTCGGCCTGCGCCGTGATCGTCAGCGACGGATTGACCCCGAGGTTCGCGGAGACCGCCGAGCCGTCGACGACCGAGATGCCCGGGTGCCCGTGCAGGCGGTGGTACGGGTCGACCACGCCCTCCTGCGGCGAGGCGCCGATGGGGCAGCCCCCGAGGAAGTGCGCGGTCAACGGGGTCCCCATCAGTTCGCCGACGTTGCTCCCCGCGAACCCGTTGATCTCCTCGGCCAGCAGGCTCGCGGCCCGCGTCGCGGCCTCGATCTGCACGGGGTTGGGTGCGCCGTGGCCCTGCCGGGCGGTCAGCAGGCCCTTGCCGATCCCGCCGGGCTTGCGGTACGTCGTCAGGGAGTTGTCCACCGACTGCATGACCAGCCCGATGATCGTCCGCTCCGACCAGCGCCGGTTGGACAGCGCGCGCATCAGCTGCACGGGGTGCCGGGCCGTGCGGGCGAGCCAGGACCGCACCCGGTGCGCGCCGTAGGGCACCTGGAGGATGGTCATGAACCCCATGGCGTTGGAGCCCTTGCCGTAGCGGACGGGCTCGATGTGGGTGTCGCCGTCGGGGTGGACGGACGAGGTGATCGCGACGCCCCGCGTGAAGTCGACCCGCCCGACGCCGCCGTGTCGCCGGCGGTAGCGGCGGTCGTCGGTCTGGGCGCCGACCAGGCCCTCGGAGTTGGTCCGGGTCAGCTCGCCGAGCCGGTCGGACAGGTGGGGCAGCTCGCCGCGGTCCTTCATGGCGTGCAGCAGGGTCTGGGTGCCGTAGGTGCCCGCCGCGACGACCACGTACCGGGCCCGGAGCACCTTGGCCCGGCCCTTGCGGCGGTGGTCGGTGGGGACGGTGCGGACCCGGTGCCCGCCGTCGGGGTGCTCGGAGAGCGCGGTGACGGTGGTCATGGGGTGGATGACGGCGCCGGCGCGTTCGGCGAGGTGCAGGTAGTTCTCGTTCAGGGTGTTCTTCGCTCCGTGTCGGCAGCCGGTCATGCACTCGCCGCACTCGGTGCAGGCGCGGCGCGCGGGTCCGGCCCCGCCGAAGTACGGGTCGGGGGTCTCCTGACCGGGTCGGACGCGTCGCTCCTCGCCGGCTCCGCCGGCTCCTCCGGCTCCTCCGGCGTCCTCGCCGTCGCCGAAGAAGACGCCGACCGGGGCCATGTGGAAGGAGTCCCCGACGCCCATCTTCTCGGCGGCCGCCCTGAGGTGGACGTCGGAGGGCGTCAGCGTCGGGTTGAGCCGCACGCCGAGCATCCGCTTGGCCTGGTCGTAGTACGGGGCGAGTTCCTCGCGCCAGTCGGTGATGGACGCCCACTGCCGGTCCTCGAAGAAGGCCGCGGGCGGCACGTAGAGGGTGTTGGCGTAGTTGAGCGAGCCGCCGCCCACTCCGGCGCCGGCGAGCACCATCACGTTGCCGAGCAGGTGGATGCGCTGGATCCCGAACAGTCCGAGGGCCGGCGCCCACAGGTAGTTGCGCAGGTCCCAGCTGTTGCGGGGCAGGCTCTCGCGGGTGAAGCGGCGCCCCGCCTCCAGGACGCCGACCCGGTATCCCTTCTCGGTGAGCCGCAGGGCCGAAACGGCCCCGCCGAAGCCCGATCCGATGACGAGGACGTCGTAGTCGTAGTCGTCCTCAAGGCCGCCTGCGCGGCCGCCGTCGTTCTCGTGCGACACTCCCGTGCCTCCCAATCGGTCGCGCCTGGCGGGGTCTCGGTGGTCGGTGCGGCCCGGAGGGCCTGGCCCGGAGGCCTAGCGCAGCCCCAGTGCCTTGAGGACCTTCAGGCTGCGCGTCATGAACTGCGCGTACTGCGCGTCGTCCATGCCCAGCGACGGGGCCATGGGCAGCAGCCGCTGGTGGGCCACCGTCTGCGCCTCGGTGTACTTGAGGATGCCCTCGGAGCCGTGGCGGCGGCCGAGGCCGGAGTCCTTCATGCCGCCCATGGGTGCCTGGGCGCTGCCGTAGGCGGGGGCGTAGCCGTCGTTGATGTTGACGGTGCCGGTGCGCAGGCGGGCCGCGACGGCGTGGCCGCGGCGGGCGTCCTTGGTCCAGACGCTGGCGTTGAGGCCGTAGCTGGTGGCGTTGGCCCGGGCGACGGCGTCGTCCTCGTCGGTGAAGCGGTAGACGGACACGACCGGGCCGAAGGTCTCCTCGGCGCAGACCGCCATCGGCGCCTCGACCCCGTCGAGGATGGTCGGCTCGTAGAACAGCGGGCCGAGGTCGGGGCGGGCGACGCCGCCCGCGACGAGGGTGGCTCCCTTGGCGACGGCCTCGTCCACGTGCCGCCGGACGGTTTCCAGCTGGCGCTCGCCGACCAGCGAGCCCATGTCCGCGCCGTAGGCGAGGGCGCTGCCGAGCCGCATGGCCCTGGTGCGGGCGGCGAAGCGCTCGACGAACTCGTCGGCGATCGAGGCGTGGACGTAGAGCCGCTCGATGGAGATGCAGAGCTGGCCGGCGGAGGAGAAGCAGGCACGGACGGCGCCCGCGGCGGCCTTCTCCACGTCCGCGTCGGCGAGGACGAGCATGGCGTTCTTGCCGCCGAGTTCGAGGCTGACGCCGACGAGGCGGGCGGCGGCGCCCTGGGCGACCTCGCGGCCGGTGCGGGTGGAGCCGGTGAAGGACACGTAGTCGGCGTGGCGGACGACCTCGGGGCCGACGACCGGGCCCTCGCCGAGCACGATCTGGAAGACCTCGGCGGGCAGTCCGGCCTCGATCAGCAGGTCACGGGCCCACAGCGCGGTGAGGGCGGTCTCGGTGTCGGGCTTCATGACGACGGCGTTGCCGGAGACGAAGGCGGGCAGGGCGTCGCCGACGGAGAGTTCGAGGGGGTAGTTCCAGGGGGCGATCTGGCCGACGACGCCGCGCGGCTGGCGCAGTTCGGTCACCTTGGTGAGGGTCGGCATCGCGCCGGTGTGGCCCTTGGGGCGCAGGTAGGAGGGCGCCTTGCGGCCGTAGTGCCGGGCGGCGACCGCGACGGCCTGGACCTCCTCGTGGGCGTGCAGGCGGGCCTTGCCCGTCTCCAGCTGGATGAGGTCGAGCACCTCGGCCTGCCGGTCCAGGACCAGGTCGTGGAAGCGCAGCAGTACGGCGGCACGCCGTCGTACGGGAACGGCGGCCCAGGCGCTCTGGGCGGCGCGGGCCCGGTCGAAGGCCTCGGCCACGTCCTCGGGCCCGGCTTCGGGCAGGTCCGCCAGCTTTTCCCCGGTGAAGGGGGTGTGGTTGGCGGTCCGGCCGGAGCCGATGACTCCGCGGGTCAGCCGGGCGACCAGGTCGGGGGTCACCACGTCGGCGGCCGTCCGGACGCCTGCCGGGGCGGGGGCGACCGGGTTGGTGGGCTGCGGTGCGCTGCGGAGGGGGGCGGCGGGGGCCTGCGAGTCCGTCATGGCGGTGAGCGTATGCCGCCGACAGGCCTTTGGGTACCCGTGGGTAACCGGATTTTGCGAAGTCCGCCAGTAATCGCTGGCGCGATGGCCGCGGTGTGGCGCGCTCAGCCCTTCTTGGGGGCCGCCTGCCAGCCGGTGAGCACGGTTTCGAACTGTTGGCGCATTCTCGACCATTCCCCGGCGGGGCCCGCCATGTAGATCGCGTACTCGACGCCGTCGGGCGTGACGTACATCTGCTCGATGGCCCGACGAGGGCCGGGATGGTTCTGCTTCTCGGTCCAGCTGAAGTCCCACAGGGCGGCCAGCGTCGTGTCCCGGAAGCTGTTGGGCTGCAACAGCTCGCGCCTGTAGTCCGCGCGCTCCTTGATCTGCCGCTCCAGGTCGAGGACGTGCGCGTACGGATCCCGGTAGTCCGGGGTCGCGTCGATGGCGATCCGCAGCAGGTGGCGGCCGTTGTCGGGGGTGTAGTCGATCTGATTGCCCATCGTCTGGCGCTGCCAGCCCTCCGGGACGAGGAGCGTGAAGCCGGCGGGGTCCTGCACCCTGGTCCACCCCGCGGGCACCGGGACCTCGTCCTTGCCGCCCTTGCCGCCCTTCGTGTCCGCCGGGGCACTGGCGGAGGGGTCGCCGCCCTTGCCGACGGTGTCGTCGCCGCGCCCGTCGAGGTAGGTGAGCACCCCGAACACGCCGCCACCGCCCAACAGCGCCGCCACCACGGCCACGACGGCGGCCCGCTTGAGACGCCCGGGGGCGTGTCCGGTGGGGACCGTCACGGGTGCCGGGGCGACGGTGGTCGCGGCGGGCCCGGCGGGCTCCGGCTCCCGTACCGGCAGGGGGGTGTCCTCCAGCGACTGGCGTTCGTCGGCGGTCACCGCGCGGGTCGGCACGTACGCGTGCGCCGCCTTGGGCTCCCGGCCCTCCATCGCCTGCAACAGCATCTGCTCGGCCTCGGCCGCCGAAGGACGCTCGGCGGGGTCCTTGCGCAGCAGGGCGGTGATGACCGGGCCCAACGCGCCGGACTGGCGCAGGGCGGGCGGTTCGTCGTTGACGACGGCCTGGAGACTGGAGATGGGCGAGGTGCGGCGGAACGGCGAGAGGGCCTCGACGGCCGTGTACAGGGTCGCGCCGAGCGACCACAGGTCGGAGGACGGGTCGGGAGTCCCGCCGGTGACCCGCTCCGGGGCCAGGTAGTCGATGGACCCGACGATTTCCCCGGTACGGGTGATGGAGGAGTCGCCCTCGATGGCCGCGATGCCGAAGTCGGTCAGCAGCACCCGACCGTCCTTGGCGAGCAGCACGTTGCCGGGCTTCACGTCCCGGTGCAGTACGCCGACCGCGTGCGCGGCGCGCAGCGCCCCCAGCACGTGCAGCCCGATCCGGGCGGCCTCCGTGGGCTCGATGCGGCCCGCCGCCTTCGCGGCCTCGGCCAGGGAGGGGCCGTCGATGTACTCCATGACGATCCACGGCCGGTCGTCGTGTTCCAGCACGTCGTGCACGGTGACGACCGCCGGATGCTGGATCCGGGCGGCGGCCCGCGCCTCCTTCTGGGTACGGGCGTGCAGGACCTCACGGTCCGCCTGGGCCACGTACAGGCCCGCCGTCAGTTCCTTGACGGCCACGGTCCGGTGCAGCAGCTCATCGTGCGCACGCCACACCTTGCCCATGCCGCCACGACCGATGGGCTCCACGAGCCGGTACCGGCCCGCGAGCACCGCACCCGCGCCTGTCTGCTGTTCCACGAAACCCCGCCGCTCTGTGCACTTCGGGCCAGATTACGGAGCCTGCGGCCAGAGCCGAAACCGCGCGGGGCGGTAGGGGCGGCACTGTGACGCAATTGCCGTATTGACAGGCCGTCAGTCCGTTGTCAACCCCCGGACCTGTAACTCGCCGTGGCCTTCTCGAAGACGTCGGTGACCTTGTCCTGGTTGTCCTCCGGGCCCGTGACCATGACGATGTGGTACTTGCCGCCCAGCGCGACGACGAAGTTCCGGGCGAACAGGGACCGGCCCGCCGCGTCGATCCAGGTGTAGCGGCCGGTGACCCGCAGTTGCTGGCCCACCTTCGTCGACTTCACGTCGCCGCCGGACGCCCAGGTGGAGTTGCGGTACGGGGCCAGTTCCGGCTCCTTGTCCTTCTGGTAGCCCACCGGATCCGGATTGCCACCCTCCACCTGGTCCCGGCCCGGCACCACGATCAGGGTGAACTGGCCCTGGACGTAGCGCACCTGACCGGCCTCGTTGATGGTCTGCCGCTCCCAGCCGTCCGGGACCGCGATCGAGAAGTGAGCGGGGTCCTGCTGGACGGTGAATCCCTGCGGCGCGGGCGCGTCCGTCTGCGGGGCGGGCTTGGACTCCGGGGTGCCGGCGGGGGTGCGGCTCGGCTCCGGCCGCGCCGATCCGCTCCCGGAGGGCGCCGGGGCCGAGGGCTTCGGGCTCTGCGCCGAGGTCGGCTGCGTTCCGCCGGCCTGCGGGTCCCCGGACCGGGGCATGAACAGCATCGCGTACGCCACCGCTCCGGCTAGCACGGTCAGGACCCCGACCAGCAGGGTCCGCCCGAGGGCGCGCGGCTTGCGCGGCGCCGCCGGATTGCGGTGCCGTCCGTGCAGTTCGCCGCGCTGACGCGGGAGCGGCAGGCGGGTCGGGTCGGCTTCCGGCATCAGGAGGAAGCCGAAGTCCCCGTCGGGCTCGGGGGCGGAGCGCACGAGCGACCGCAGCCAGCCCCGGAGCTCCTCGAAGTCGGGCCGCTCGGTGGGGTCCTGGCGCAGCAACGACTCCACGACCGGCCGCAGCGGGCCGCACTCCTCGGCGAACGCGGGAGCCTCCGCGCACACCATGTCGACGAGTTCGGCCACGCTGTCCTCGGGGTACGGTGCGTGGCCCTGCACGGCCCGGTACAGCAGTGCGCCGAGCGCCCACAGGTCGGTGGCGGGGCCGACGGGCGCGGCGAGCTGCCAGTGCCCGTGCACGGGCCCGGCCTGCTCGGGGGCCCACCGCTCGGTGACGGCCCCGACGACCGCCATCCGCGTCTGCCGCGCCCGCTCGGCGTCCAATCCGGTACGCGGACCACCCCCGTGGCCGCCGGGCGCGTCCCAGCCGGCGCCGGGAGGGGCGGGAGGCGGCACCGGCACGGACAGTCCGGCTCCGGGGCGCGGGCCGGTGGGCACCGGGCTCGGGCCCGTCGGTGCCGGGTACATCGGTGCCGGGTACGTCGGCGCCGGGTACGTCGGCTCCCGGTGCGTCGGCTCCGGGAGGCCGGTTCCGGGGCGCGGGTGCGGCGGGGCCTGGGGCTCGCCCCGGCCCGAGGTCCCGGTCTCGGCCTGGCGGTAGCCCTGGGGCAGCGCGAGCCGGGCGGGCAGCGCGGGGCGGGCCGGTTCGCCCGCCGGGGCCTGCGGTTCCGGGAGCTCCTCGTACGGCGGCTCGGGGAACCCGTCCGACGGCGGCTCCGAGAACTCCTCGTGCTGCCGCTCCCGGTGGTCCTGGTGCGGCAGCTCCGGACGCGTCGGCTCCGGGGCCCGCTCCGGCGGGGGAGCCTGCTGCCGGCGCGGGGTGGCCCCGTGCCAGGGCATGGCGGCGGCGCCGTCGGGGCCGCCGTACGGGTACGCGTACCCCTGCGGCATGTTGGCCCCCGTCGGGCGCACCGGCGGCAGCATGCCCGGGGGCGGCTCGGCACCGGGCGCGGCCCCGCGTTCCTCGGCCACCTTCGCCGCGGCGGCCCGTGCTCCGGCCCGGTAGGCGGCGATGGTCCCGGCGCGGGCGGTCGCCCGGAGGTCGGCCTCGTCGTCCTGCGGGGGCAGGGCCCGCTGCGGGGTGATGTGGTCGGAGTACCTCGGCCCGGTGTCGTAGCCGGGGGCCACCAGCGGCGCGTACGCCGGACCGGGCGCCGTGGGCTCCGGCGCGTACCCGGGATGCGGGGCGGACGGCGGCTCGACCCCGAAGCCGAGCGGGCCGGAGCCCAGCGGATCCGGCGACGGCGCCCCGCGGTCGGGTCCAGGGCCGGGGCCGGGGCCCGACGGTGGTCCCCATCCGGAGTCCGCGTCCCCGGGGTCCTCGAAGTCCGGGCGCGGCACGGGGTCGTACCCGCACAGGGCCTCCTCGGCGGCGCCGGCCGCCAGCCCGGTCAGGACGACCCGGCCGTCATCGCATATCAACACCGTCCGGACGGTGATGTTCCGGTGCGTCCAGCCGTGCGCGTGCAGCACCCGCAGCGCGGTCAGCACGTCGGAGGCCACCTCCGCCGCCCGGTACGGGCTCAGCGGTTCCTCGGCGATCAGCGCCGACAAGGGTCGCGCGGGGACGAGTTCGCTCACGATCCACAGCGAACCGCCCTCGGCGAACACGTCGAAGACCTGGTCCAGCCGGGCGTGGTCCGGTACGGACGCCGCCGCCTGCGCGGCGGCGATGGCCCGGCGCACCGCGGGCAGTTCGCCCGTCCGCTGCCCCTGCCCGGCCTGCGGACCGGACGAGCCGTCGAGCAGTTCCGCGTCCACGACCTCGGGCAACGGCACCTGCCGGACCAGGACTTCCTGCCCGCTCCGGGTGTCGAAGGCCCGGGTCTCCAGCACCTCGTACGCGTCGGTCGGCGGCAGCGGCAGACGGTAGCGGTCGGCCAGGATCCGGCCCGCGTAGTCCTCCACATCGCCTCCCCCGAGTGCGTCGGGCTCCCCATGGCCCCCGTCTTCACGATACGACGCTCAAGCCGCCCGCGTCCCGGGCCTGGCAAGGCTCGTCAGCCGAGCACCTGGAAGGTCTCGAACGCCGTGTTGCGCATCTGGGTGCATTCGGCACCGTCCCACTGGTCGGCGGCGCAGCTGATCATGATGGCGTAGCCGTGCTTCGCGTCCACCTTGAAGCCCCGGTTGAGGACCCGGACCTTGACGCCCTGCTGCTCGCGCTCGAACTCCCAGTCGGCGACGGTCGGGTAGCCGCGGTAGTCCACCGTGTCCAGGCGCAGGAGGCGGTAGCCCTTGCTGCTGCCCGCCACGGCGGGGGCGAGCTTGGCCCAGGCGAGACGGGCGTCGTCGCTCGGCTTGGCGCCGAAGTCGACCTGGATCCGGGGGAAGCCCCCGTCGCGGCTGAAGATGCCGCCCGAGTCCTCGCCTGCGGTGCCGGTCTGGTGGAAGCCCTCGGGCATCGCCATCGAGAACCGGAACCGGGGCTCCGACACCATGGCGTACCCGGCGGGCAGCCCGCCGGGGCCCCCCGGACCGGTGCCCTGGCCCTGACCTTGACCTTGACCCTGGTTCTGGCCCTGGCCCTGGCCCTGGTTCTGTCCCTGGTTCTGTCCCTGGTTCTGTCCCTGGCCGGGGTCCTGCCCCTGGCCGGAGTCCGCGCTCGCGCCGCCGGCGGGGCTGCCGTCGGTCCCCGGCGCGGGAGGACTCACGGCAGGACTCCCGGGGGTGGTGCCGCCCGCGCCCGCGCCGGGTGACGCGCCGGGCGTCGGGGTACCGGAGGAGACCGGACCCGTACCGCCCTGCCCCTGGTCCTTGCGGTCGCCGTCGTCGTCCCCCCGGACCGCCCACGCGATGAGCGAGCCGATCACGGCGAGGACCACGACGACGCCGACTATCGCGAGCACGATGGTGCGGCGCGACATCACGTCGGTGAGCGACGCCGGCGCGGAAGCGGGCCGGGTCGCCGGGGCCTCGGCCGCGGAAGCCGCGGAGGCGGTCGCCGCGGCCTCGGCGGCAGCGGCCTTGCGGGCGGACTTCAGCGCGGCGCGGGTCCGGTCGCGCTGTTCGCGCTCACGCCGGTCGCGTTCCTTCTTGGCGGCCTTCTCCGCGGCCTTCTCGGCCGCCTTCTCGGCTGCCGTGTCCGGCACGATGAGGGAGATCGCACGCGTCTCCTCCACGGCCGGCGGGGACACCGGGGCGGGCTCGGGCTCGGGAGCGTTGAGCACCGAGGTGAGCATCGTGCGGGCCTGATCGTCACCGAGCCGCAGGGCCGGGTCCTTGACCAGCAGGCCGTAGATGACCTCGGTCAACAGCGGCCCGGCGTTCTTCGGCGGGTCGACCGCTTCGGTCATCACCGCGGTCAGCGTGGCGAGGGCGGAGCCCTTGTCGTACGGGGGCACGCCCTCGACCGCCGCGTACAGCAGGCCACCGAGGGACCACATGTCGGCGGGCGGGCCCGGCTTCTGACCGCGGGCGCGCTCGGGCGAGATGTACGAGGGGGCGCCCACGAGCATGCCGGTGGACGTGATGGACGGGTCGCCCTCGACCTGCGCGATGCCGAAGTCCGTCAGGACGACACGACCGGTGCCGGCGATGAGCACGTTGGACGGCTTCACGTCGCGGTGCAGGATCCCCTGCTGGTGCGCGGCGCGCAGTACGTCGAGCACCGCGAGCCCGACCTCGGCGGCGCGGCGCGGGGTGAGGGGGCCGTTCTCCCGGATGAACTCGGCGAGGGAGGAGCCCTCGACGAGCTCCATGACGATCCAGGGACGGGCGTCCTCGTCGACCACGTCGAAGACGGTGACGGCGCCGGCGCTGCGGATGCGGGCGATCGCCTTGGCCTCGCGCAGGGTCCGGGTGATGAGGCGGCGCTTCTCGTCCTCGTCGACGCCGCTGCCGAACCGGAGTTCCTTGACGGCGACGGTCCGGCCGAGGACCTCGTCCTCGGCGCGCCACACGGTGCCCATGCCGCCCTTGCCGAGCACGGCGCCCAGCCGGTACCGGCCGGCGAGCAGGCGGCCCTGGTCCTTGCCGTCGCCCTGGCCGGGCGCGGGCGGGAAGGCGGTGGTCCGCACCGTGCCGGTCGGCCGCCGCACACCGTCGTCCCCGAGGGGCTTCGCGGCGGGCTTCACGTCCGCGGCCTCGACCCCGGCAGCGGCCGGCGCGGGCTCGGCGGGCTTCGACTTCGGCTTCGGGGCCTCGGCCTCGACGTCGACGTCGGGCTTCGACTTCGCCGACCCGGCGGCAGGCACCACGTCCGCGGCTTCGGCCTTGGCAGCAGCCGGCGCGGCGTCCGCGGGCTCGGCGGACTTCGAGGTCGCGGGCTCGGAACCGGCCTCGGCCGACGCGCCGGCAGGCGGTGCAGCGGCCTTGGCGAAGTTCAGCTTCGTGGAAGGGGAAGCGGCACCGGTGGCGGAAGCGGCACCGGCCTGCGCGGCGGGCTTCACGTCACCGTCGTCGTCGGGTGCGGCGTCGGCGTCCTCCGTGCCCGTGGCGACGGCCGACTTCGCGCCTCCGTCCCCGCCGGCCGGCTCCACGGCATCGGCATCGCCCTCGCCGGCGACGCCCGCACCGGCACCGGCACCGGCACCGGCAGACGCTGCGTCAGCGGACTCCGTCACCGGTGTATCGGACTGGTCGGGTCGGTCGGACTCGTCGGGCTCGCCGGCAACGGTCCCGGCGGCAACCGGAGTCGGCTTCGCCCCGACCCCCGCCCTCGTCCCGCTCGGCTTCTTCGTCGGGGGTACGGACCCACCGGATCCAGCCACGGGCACGTCGGCCGCAGCCGCCTCCACGTCCGGCTTCCCGTCGGGCTTCGCGTCCGACGTCCCCTCCGGCCGCGCGTCCGCGGCGGGCGACCCGGTCGTACGCGGCTTCGTCCTGGCGGGCCCGGCCTTGGAGGCACTCGGCTTCGTCCCACCCGCGCCGGCACGGGCCTTGGCCGTACCCGGCTTTCCGTCCCGCGCAACGGCCTTGGCGACGACCGGCGTCGCGTCCCCGCCCTCGGTCGCGTCGCCGGAAACAGCCGGCCGCCCGGCCTCGGAGCCCACCACGTCCGGGCCGCTCGACGCCGACTTCGGCGTCGATGCGTGAGCCGGAGTCGGAGCCGGAGTTGCAGCCGCAGCCGCAGTCGGAGCCGCAGCCGGCTTCCGCTTGGCCGTCGACGAGCCGGCCGGTTTACGACCCCC
Source organism: Streptomyces sp. NPDC040432 (assembly GCF_055595445.1). Taxonomy (NCBI): domain Bacteria; kingdom Bacillati; phylum Actinomycetota; class Actinomycetes; order Kitasatosporales; family Streptomycetaceae; genus Streptomyces; species Streptomyces sp. NPDC040432. The sequence continues at coordinate 643,373 of NZ_JBVIVP010000002.1, forward strand.
GGCACCCGATCCGGATCGGGACCTGGGCGCGGGCACGGTCTTCGCCGCCTCGGGCTTCGTGTCCTGAGGGGACGCGCTCGCGGACGGCACCGCCGAAGACGCCGCCTCGTCCGCGCCATCCCGCTTCGCCGCAGGCGCCCCGGCGGGCGCCTCGGTGTGCTCCGGCTTCGACATGCGTCCCCTCTGCGATCGTGCAGCCTGCCCCGGCTGCCCCGGCAGCCGCCGGGGGGCACGATAACCCGCCCCGGCAGAAACCTCATTGTTGCTCACTCCGCAACGGACGGGCGCCCCGGGTCTGCGGTTCCGCCTTCCGCATCGCGGAGTTACAACGGAACGATGTCGGGCGCCCCCAGCCGCGCCGCGTCCGCCGTCTGGTCGTCGGGCTGACGCTGCGACTCCCGTTCCGCCTGTACCCGCTTCTCGTAGTGCTCCACTTCCTTCTCGACCTGTTGCTTGTCCCACCCCAGCACCGGAGCCATCAATTCCGCACACTCCCGCGCGGCCCGCGTCCCCCGGTCGAAGGTCTCGATGGAGATGCGGGTCCGCCGCGTCAGCACGTCGTCCAGATGCCGCGCCCCCTCGTGCGAGGCCGCGTAGACGATTTCGGCCCGCAGGTAGTCGTCCGCCCCGGACACCGGCTCGCCGAGTCCGGGATCCTTCGCGATGAGGTCGAGCAGTTCCTCCGTCAGCGAGCCGAACCGGTTCAACAGGTGTTCCACCCGCACCACGTGAAGACCCGTCCGGGCGGCCGTGCGGGCGCGGGCGTTCCACAGGGCCCGGTAGCCCTCCGCCCCCACGAGCGGCACGTCCTCGGTGACGCAAGCCGCGACCCGCTGGTCCAGCCCGTGCACCGCCTCGTCGACGGCGTCCTTCGCCATGACCCGGTACGTCGTGTACTTGCCGCCCGCCACCACCACGAGTCCCGGCACCGGATGGGCCACCGTGTGCTCGCGCGAGAGCTTGCTCGTCGCGTCCGACTCCCCGGCCAGCAAAGGCCGCAGGCCCGCGTAGACGCCCTGGACGTCATCGCGCGTCAGGGGGACGGCCAGGACCGTGTTCACGTGCTCCAACAGGTAGTCGATGTCCGCGCTGGACGCGGCCGGATGCGCCTTGTCGAGGTCCCAGTCCGTGTCCGTGGTCCCCACGATCCAGTGGCGTCCCCACGGGATGACGAACAGCACCGACTTCTCGGTCCGCAGGATCAGGCCCGTGCTCGAATGGATCCGGTCCTTCGGTACGACCAGGTGGATCCCCTTCGAGGCCCGGACGTGGAACTGGCCGCGCTCGCCGATCAGCGCCTGCGTGTCGTCCGTCCACACCCCGGTGGCGTTGACGACCTGCTTCGCGCGGATCTCGTACTCGGCACCGCCCTCCACGTCCTGCACGCGCGCGCCGACGACCCGTTCGCCCTCGCGCAGGAAGCCGACCACCCTCGCCCGGTTGGCGCAGTGCGCCCCGTACGCGGAGGCCGTCCGCACCAGCGTCGCGACGTAGCGCGCGTCGTCCATCTGGGCGTCGTAGTACTGCAGGGCGCCGACCAGGGCGTCCTTGCGCAGGGCCGGGGCGATGCGCAGCGCCCGGGTGCGCGACAGGTGCCGGTGGGTGGGCAGGCCGCGGCCGTGGCCGCTGGAGAAGGACATGGCGTCGTAGAGGGCGACGCCCGAGCCCGCGTAGAAGCGCTCCCAGCCCTTGTGCTGGAGCGGGTAGAGGAACGGGACGGGTTTGACCAGGTGCGGGGCGAGCCGCTCCAGCAGCAGGCCGCGTTCCTTCAGTGCCTCCCGGACGAGGGCGAAGTCGAGCATCTCCAGGTAGCGGAGTCCGCCGTGGATGAGCTTGCTCGACCTGCTCGACGTGCCGGAGGCCCAGTCCCTCGCATCCACCAGACCGGTCGACAGGCCCCTGGTCACGGCGTCCAGCGCGGTGCCGGCGCCGACCACGCCCGCGCCCACGACCAGGACGTCCAGCTCCCGTTCGGCCATCCGGGCGAGCGCCTCGGCGCGCTGTGCCGGTCCCAGTGTCGCTGTCCTCACGGCTGCCTCCCGTTGGTGCGGGCCGTACCCGCTCGGCGCGGGCGGTGCCGCCCACGTCCCCCGTTCAAGATTGTGACCGTCCACGTCCACATCAGCCACCGCCTGTGGACAACACAACGGCGACCACCACCCCAGAATGCGACATTTCTGTCATATATACGCCTAGTCTGACATAGCGCCAGCTCCTGTCGGGCTCGGGACCCCCGTTGTCCACCGGACGAGCAAGCACCGCCCCCTCACGTCAGGGAAAGGGAAGGGACGGCCCCCCATGCCCGCAGATCTCGCCGTCATCGGACTCGGCCACCTCGGCCTCCCCCTCGCCCAGGCGGCCGTCGCCGCCGGAATCGAGACCGTCGGCTACGACAGCGGTCCGGCCACGGACAGCACCCTCACCGCCGCCGAGATCCGCCGGATGTCGGCGGCCGGCTTCCGCATCACCACCAATCCCGCCGAGCTCGGCCGGGTCCGTACCGCCGTCATCTGTGCCCCTACCCAGCTCGGCGCCGATCGTGCACTCGACCTCTCCGCGGTCGGGGAGGCGGGCCGTACGCTCGCCGCCCGACTGCGCCCGCACACCACCGTGATCCTGGAGTCCGCCGCCCATCCCGGCGTCACCGACGAGTACCTGAGGCCGATCCTCGAAGAGGGCTCCGGGCTGCGCGCCGGCCGCGACTTCCACCTGGCCTACTCCCCCAGTCGGCTCGACCCGGGCAACCGCAGGCACGGCATCGCCAACACCCCCAAGGTCATCGGCGGCCTCACCCCCGCGTGCACCGAGTCCGCGCACGCCTTCTACGCCCGGCTCACCGAGAAGGTCGTCCGCGCCCGCGGCCTGCGCGAGGCCGAGACCGTGCAGCTGCTGGAGACCAACTACCGGCACGTGAACATCGCCCTCATGAACGAGATGGCGGTCCTGTGCCACGACCTCGGCGTCGACCTGTGGGACGTCATCCGCTGCGCCGAGACGAAGCCCTACGGATTCCAGGCCTTCCGGCCCGGCCCGGGCGTCGGCGGCCACGGCGTCCCCCTCGACCCCAACTACCTCCCCCACACCACCCGCACCCCCGGTCACCCCCTGCGCATGGTCGGTCTGGCCCAGGAGATCAACAACCGGATGCCGCAGTACGTCATCCAGCGCTCGGCCACCCTGCTGAACGAGCACGGCAAGTCCGCCCGCGGCGCCCGGGTGCTGCTCCTCGGGGTCACATACAAGCAGGACCTCGCCGACCAGGAGGGATCCCCGGCCCGCGAGATCGCCAGCCGGCTCATCGACCTGGGGGCCCTGATCAGCTACCACGACCCGTACATCACCGGCTGGCGGGTCCGGGACCGGCCCGTGCCCCGGGCCGAGTCGCTGTACGAGGCGGCCGCCGACGCCGACCTGACGATCCTGCTCCAGCACCACCGTACGTACGACCTCCAGGGCCTCGCGGTGAAGGCCCAGCTGCTCCTGGACACTCGCGGCGCCAGCCCGGCGGGGGCCGCCCACCGCCTCTGACCCGACGGGACGGCGATCCGTTCAGATCACGACCCGATCCCTATCCGGTCACGTCCCGCCCCAACTCGGTCAGGCGAACGAAATACCCCCGTGCGGTGTCAGTGCTCCCTGTTAGCCTGCGGCGTCGCTTATCACGCGCTTATGACCGAAGGCCCCACGCGCGTACGAATCCCTGGGGGGGGATTTCCGAAATGATCCAGACCTACCGGACGCCCGCGTCCGCAACCCGCGCCACCGCGCCGACCGCCTCGACCGCCGCCCTGGCGATCCCGGTCCGGCGCGGGACCGGACTCGGCCTGGCCGCCGCGTTCGCCGCCGCCCTCGTCGGGGCCGGCGCCTACGGCGCCATCGGCTGGTCCATCGACCGCCAGGCGAGCTACGCGGCCGTCGCCGTCGGCCTCCTCGTGGGCCTCGCCGCGGGCAAGGCCGGCGGGCGCGGCCCGCTGCTGCCCGCGGCGGCGGCCGTCCTCTCGCTCGGCGCCCTGCACCTCGGACAGCTGCTCTTCATCGCGCTCGTCATCGCCGACGTCAACGCGGCGGGCCTGATCGCGGTGATCGGCGACCAGGGCCTCGGCGGCCTCTTCGGCATCTGGCAGAAATCGGCGGAGGTGACCGACTACGCCTTCCCGGTGATCGGCGCCGCCGTCGCCTTCGGAGCGGCCACGAAGGCCGGCGGCTGACCCGGCCACGTACCCGGTCGGCCCGGTCGGCCCGCACGGCCGGGCCGGGTCGACCCGCACCTCCGACCCACCACGCCGAACAGGCACGACGGGATCGGGTCGGTCACGTGAGGGCGAGGAAACGCCTGTCGGAACCGGCGGCCGTGATCATATGATCCGCCCCGTGTCTGCTCCCACGCCGCCGATCGGCCGGCCGCTCCTCGATCCCACCGAGCACTTCCCGGCCCTGGCCTCGCTGCGCTCCGCCGTGCAAGCCGGGAGCACGGAGGCGGTCCGTACCGCCTTCGCCCCGCTCACCGACGAGGACGACCGCGCCCTCGCCTCCTCCGTCGTCGCCGGGACGCCCGGCTGCGAGCCCTTCCTCCGGAAGGCGGCGGCCGAAGACCCCGACGACCCGCTGCCGCGCAGCCTGCTCGCCGACCGGATGATCCGGGTCGGTTGGGAGATCCGTACGAACCACAGGGCCAAGCACGTCAGCGCGCAGCAGTTCGAGGGGCTCCACGCGCACCTGCGGCAGGCGGAGATCCTGCTCATCGACGTGTGCGCCGCCCACCCCCGGTACGCCCTCGCCTGGTACCTGCGCCTGATCACCGCGCGCGGGCTGGAGCTGGGCGGCGGCGAGGCCCGCCGCCGGTACGACCGCCTCGCCGAGCACCACCCGCACCACTACTCCGGCCAGACCCAGTTCCTCCAGCAGCTCTGCCCCAAGTGGGGCGGCGACTGGGACACCGCCCACGCCTTCGCGCACGACCGCGCCCTGGCCGCGCCCGAGGGCGCCCCGAACGGCGCGCTCGTCGCCGTCGCGCAGTTGGAGCAGTACCTCGACCTGGCGGAGAAGCAGAACAAGGCCGCCGCGGAAACGTATCTCCGGGCGCCCGAACAGCGCACCGCCGTCCTGGAGGCCGCGGCCCGGTCCGTACTGCACCCCGCCGCCCGACCGGACGCCCACCAGTCCGTGGCCGCGCACAACGCCTTCGCCGCCGTCCACGGCGCCGCCGGCCGGCACGCCGAGGCCGCCCCGCACTTTCGTGCCCTCGGCGACCGGGCGACCGAGTTCCCGTGGGGCTACGTGGGCGCCGACCACGCCACCGCTTTCGCACGCCACCGCAAGACCGCGCTGGCCAAGGGCTGAGGAGCCCACCATGACCACCGAATCCCCGTCCGCCGTCACCGCCGCCACGGACCCCACCGGCACGACGGGCACCGCCGCCGACCTCACCCCCGACGGCATCACGCACACCACCGTCGGCGGCATCCGCACCGTCCTCGCACCCGGTTCCGGGCCCGTCACCGCCGGCCTGCTCTTCCGCGTGGGACGAGCCGACGAGACCCTCTCCACCAGCGGGATCACCCACCTCGTCGAACACCTCGCCCTGCACCGGCACGGCATGGGCGACCTGCACTACAACGGCGCCACGTCCACCACCCACACCCACTTCCACGTCACGGGCAGCCCCGCCGACGTCGTCGAGTACCTCAACGGGGTCTGCGCGGCCCTGCGCGATCTGCCCCTGGACCGGCTGGAGACCGAGAAGGACATCCTTCGCACCGAGGCCGCCGGCCGCGCCAACGGCCCGGCCCAGGGCATGGCCCCCTGGCGCTACGGCGCCCGCGGCTACGGACTGGCCGGCTTCGGCGAGGCCGGCCTGGGCCGGCTCACGGCCGCCAACGTCCGCGACTGGGCGCGCACCCGGTTCACCGCCGAGAACGCGGTGCTGTGGATGACCACCGACACCGTCCCCGAGGGCCTCGACCTGACCTTGCCGACGGGCACCTGGCACCCCGCCCCCGAGCCCACCTCGGCCCTGCCCACCACCCCCGCCCACTTCGTCGGCGGCGACGGCGGGATGGTGCTGACCTCGGTGATCCCCCGGTCCGCCGCCGCCGTCCTGTTCACCGAGGTGCTCGGCAAGCAGTTGTTCCGCGACCTGCGGCAGAAGGGCGGCTACTCCTACACGGCCACCGCCGACTACCAGCCGCGCGACGCCGACCACGCCACGGTCACCGCCTACGCCGACGCCCTGCCGCAGCAACAGGACGCGATGGTCGGCGCGTTCGTCGACGTCCTCGCCGCCCTGCGGGCCGGCCGCGTCGAACAGGCCGAGCTGGACTCCGTACGTGCCGCCGCCCTCGCGCGCGCCGACGTCCCCGAGCCGGCCGTGGCCGCGCTGCCCTCCCGGGCCCTGAACCTGCTGCTGCGCCACCCGACCCCCACCTTCGCCGAGGCGCGCGCCGAACTGGAGGCCGTCACCGTCGCAGACCTCGGCCGGATCGCCCGCGAGGTGTGGGCCGGCGCCCTCATCGACGTCCCCACCCGGGGCCTGGAGTGGGCCGGTACGACCGCCGCGCCCACCTGCTCCGAGGCCGTGGTCACCGGACCGCGCTGGTCCGCCCGGGACGACCGCCGCAACGCCCTGATCGTGGGCCGCGACGGCATCAGCCTGGTCGGTCCCGACACGCAGATCACCGTCCGCTACGCCGACTGCGTCCTGCTGCACTCCTTCCCGGACGGCGGGCGCCACCTGGTCGGCGCCGACGGCTTCACCCTCGCCGTGGAGCCCACCCTGTTCGGGATCACCGCCGCCGAACTGGCCCACCTGGACGCGGGCGTCCCGCCCGCCTCGGTGGTGCGCATGCCGGCCCGCACCCCGGACCGCATCCCGCAACCCCGGACCCCGAAGCCGGCCGGACCGGCGCCGCGCAAGGCCTGGCTCACCGCGGTGATGTGGCTGCTCGGCATCCCCGGACTGCTCATCGGCGCCTCGTCCGCCATCGTCACCCTCGCCCTGATCTCCGACGGAACGGGCGACTCCACCGACTGGCTGGTCCTCGCCTGCATCTGGATCGTCGCCTCGGTGTTCCTGATCCCCTGGGGCGTCTGCCTGCGCCGCCGCCGCAACGGCCTGGGCTGACCCCGCGCACGCCGGAGGGCCGGCACCCCGCTCGGGTGCCGGCCCTCCGGTACGCGTACGACCCGTGGGGTCAGCGGCGGTGCTGCGAGTCCGCGACGGTGACCTCGACCCGCTGGAACTCCTTGAGCTCGCTGTAGCCGGTGGTGGCCATCGAGCGGCGCAGCGCGCCGAAGATGTTCATCGAACCGTCCGGGGTGTGCGACGGGCCGGTGAGGATCTCCTCGGTGGTGCCGACCGTACCGAGGTCGACCTTCTTGCCGCGCGGCACGTCCTCGTGGACGGCCTCCATGCCCCAGTGGTGGCCCTTGCCGGGCGCGTCGGTGGCACGGGCCAGCGGGGAGCCCATCATCACGGCGTCGGCGCCGCAGGCGACGGCCTTCGGGATGTCGCCGGACCAGCCCACGCCGCCGTCGGCGATGACGTGCACGTAACGGCCGCCGGACTCGTCCATGTAGTCGCGGCGGGCCGCGGCCACGTCCGCGACGGCGGTCGCCATCGGGACCTGGATGCCGAGCACGTTGCGCGTGGTGTGCGCGGCGCCGCCGCCGAAGCCGACCAGGACGCCCGCGGCGCCGGTGCGCATCAGGTGCAGGGCCGCGGTGTAGGTGGCGCAGCCGCCCACGATGACCGGCACGTCGAGCTCGTAGATGAACTGCTTGAGGTTCAGCGGCTCGGCGGCGCCCGACACGTGCTCGGCGGAGACCGTGGTGCCGCGGATCACGAAGATGTCCACGCCCGCGTCGACGACGGCCTTGGAGAACTCGGCGGTGCGCTGCGGGGAGAGCGCGGCGGCGGTGACGACGCCCGCGTCGCGCACCTCCTTGATGCGCCGGCGGATCAGGTCGGCCTGGATCGGAGCGGAGTAGATCTCCTGGAGGCGGCGGGTGGCCGTCTCCTCGTCCAGCCCGGTGATCTCGTCCAGCAGCGGCTGCGGGTCCTCGTGGCGGGTCCACAGACCTTCGAGGTTCAGCACGCCGAGGCCGCCGAGCTCGCCGATGCGGATCGCGGTCTGCGGGGAGACGACCGAGTCCATGGGGGCGGCCAGGAACGGGAGCTCGAAGCGGTACGCGTCGATCTGCCAGGCGATCGAGACCTCCTTCGGGTCCCGGGTACGCCGGCTCGGGACGATGGCGATGTCGTCGAACGCGTACGCCCTGCGGCCGCGCTTGCCGCGCCCGATCTCGATCTCAGTCACGTGTGGTGGCCTTTCCTCTGGGTCTGCCCGTCCAGTATCCCCGACGGGCGCGGGACTGCGTTTCGGTGACCGCTGTACGGACGTACGCGGCCGTGCCCGGGCACGGCGAAGGGGCGGACCCGGCGCTCCGCCGGGTCCGCCCCTCACCTCACGCGTTTCAGCCCTTGCGGCTGTAGTTCGGCGCTTCGACCGTCATCTGGATGTCGTGCGGGTGGCTCTCCTTGAGGCCCGCCGAGGTGATCCGGACGAACCGGCCCCGGTCCTGCAGCTCGGGAACGGTACGGCCGCCGACGTAGAACATCGACTGGCGCAGACCGCCGACGAGCTGGTGCACGACCGCCGACAGGGGGCCGCGGTAGGGGACCTGGCCCTCGATGCCCTCGGGGATCAGCTTGTCGTCGCCGCCGACCCCTTCCTGGAAGTAGCGGTCCTTGGAGAAGGACTTGCGGTCGCCGCGGGACTGCATCGCGCCGAGCGAGCCCATGCCCCGGTAGGACTTGAACTGCTTGCCGTTGATGAAGAGCAGTTCGCCCGGGGACTCCTCGCAGCCGGCGAGCAGCGAACCGAGCATCACCGTGTCGGCGCCCGCGACGAGCGCCTTGGCGATGTCGCCGGAGTACTGCAGGCCGCCGTCGCCGATGACGGGGACGCCCGCGGCCTTGGCGGCCAGCGAGGCCTCGTGGATCGCGGTGACCTGCGGGACGCCGATGCCGGCGACGACGCGGGTGGTGCAGATGGAGCCGGGGCCGACGCCGACCTTGATGCCGTCGCAGCCGGCGTCGATGAGGGCCTGGGCGCCGTCACGGGTGGCGATGTTGCCGCCGATGACGTCGACCGAGGAGTTCGACTTGATCTTGGAGACCATGTCGCCGACGAGACGGGAGTGGCCGTGGGCGGTGTCGACGACGATGAAGTCGGCGCCCGCCTCGATCAGGGCCTGGGCGCGCTCGTAGGCGTCCCCGGCGACCCCGACGGCCGCGCCGACCAGCAGCCGGCCGTCCTTGTCCTTGGCGGCGTTCGGGTACTTCTCGGCCTTGACGAAGTCCTTGACCGTGATGAGGCCCTTGAGGATGCCGGCGTCGTCCACCAGCGGAAGCTTCTCGATCTTGTGGCGGCGCAGTAGCTCCATGGCGTCCACGCCGGAGATCCCGACCTTGCCCGTGACCAGCGGCATCGGGGTCATGACCTCGCGCACCTGGCGGCTGCGGTCCGACTCGAAGGCCATGTCGCGGTTGGTGACGATGCCCAGCAGCCGGCCCGCCGGGTCGGTGACCGGGACGCCGGAGATCCGGAACTTCGCGCAGAGCTCGTCGGCCTCGCGCAGCGTGGCGTCCGGGTGCACGGTGATCGGGTCGGTGACCATGCCGGACTCGGAGCGCTTGACGAGGTCGACCTGGTTGGCCTGGTCGGCGATCGACAGGTTGCGGTGCAGGACCCCGACGCCGCCCTGACGGGCCATCGCGATGGCCATGCGGGCCTCGGTGACCTTGTCCATGGCGGCCGACAGCAGCGGAACGTTCACGCGGACGTTGCGCGAGATGAGGGAGGAGGTGTCGATCGCGTCGGGCGACATGTCCGACGCGCCCGGCAGCAGCAGCACGTCGTCATAGGTCAGTCCGAGCGTGGCGAATTTGTCGGGCACTCCAGTCGAACCGCTGTCAGTCATGACACCTTCCCAAATGGTCTTGCTCATCGCGGATGTCCATGCTAACGGGATCCCGAAGCGTCTCATTCCACGACCAAGACCAAGGAGAATTTTCGTCGTTTCCTACGATGAAATCATGGGAGCGGACGGGCTCACTGCTCGGCGAGCGCCCGGAGCCTGCTGAGCGCCCGGTGCTGGGCGACCCGCACCGCGCCCGGGGACATCCCGAGCATCTGCCCGGTCTCCTCGGCGGTCAGTCCGACGGCCACCCGCAGGACGAGCAGCTCGCGCTGGTTCTCGGGCAGGTTGGCGAGCAGCTTCTTGGCCCAGGCGGCGTCGCTGCTGAGCAGGGCGCGCTCCTCGGGACCGAGCGAGTCGTCCGGGCGCTCCGGCATCTCGTCGGAGGGCACGGCCGTGCTGCCGGGGTGGCGCATCGCGGCCCGCTGGAGGTCGGCGACCTTGTGGGCGGCGATGGCGAAGACGAACGCCTCGAACGGGCGACCGGTGTCCCGGTAGCGGGGCAGGGCCATCAGGACGGCCACGCAGACCTCCTGCGCCAGGTCCTCCACGAAGTGACGGGCGTCACCCGGGAGCCTGGACAGGCGGGTCCGGCAGTAGCGGATGGCGAGGGGGTGCACGAAGGCGAGCAGGTCGTGCGTGGCCTGCTCGTCGCCGTCGACGGCCCGCCGCACGAGCGCGCTGACGGCCCCGGCACTGCCGCTCTTGGCGGCGCCGTTCGGGCCGGTGGCCGCGGGGGACCCCAGGGCCTCGTCGTCGCGCATCGATCCATGGTGCCTTGGCGCCGAAGGATTCGCGGCACCGCGGTCCGTGTTGTGCGTCGAAGCGTTATGCGGAGCGTTGGGAGCGGGTGCGCCGGAAGTCATCTCCTGCACCCTCCCCTCCGCTCGGCCCGAATCTTCCCCGAGAACTGCACGTCTCCAAGAATGCGGCACACCTCAAGCATGCGGCATCGCGCCCGAAGCGACACGTCCCCTTGATTGTGCCCCGCCAATCCCCGGGCGTGCACCGGGTTCGGCGGGACAAGGGCGGCACGCGGCTCCGCCGTCGCGGGGCACCCTCTCGGGCACACCGTCCGGGGGGCTGCCGGGAAGCGCCGCCCCGTCCGCCGGTGGCGGACGGGACCGCTCGCGGCGGCCGACCCCGGGGCCCGCCGTCAGCGGACGAGGCCCCAACGGAATCCGAGCGCCACGGCGTGCGCCCGGTCGGAGGCGCCGAGCTTCTTGAACAGCCTGCGGGCGTGGGTCTTGACCGTGTCCTCGGAGAGGAAGAGCTCTCGCCCGATCTCCGCGTTGGACCGGCCGTGGCTCATGCCTTCCAGCACCTGGATCTCGCGTGCGGTGAGGGTGGGCGCCGCGCCCATCTCCGCCGAGCGCAGCCGGCGCGGGGCCAGCCTCCAGGTGGGGTCGGCGAGGGCCTGGGTGACCGTGGCCCGCAGTTCGGCGCGCGAGGCGTCCTTGTGCAGGTAGCCGCGGGCGCCGGCGGCGACCGCGAGGGCCACGCCGTCCAGGTCCTCCGCGACCGTCAGCATGATGATGCGGGCGCCGGGGTCGGCCGAGAGGAGTCGGCGGACCGTCTCGACACCGCCGAGACCGGGCATCCGGACATCCATCAGGATGAGGTCCGATCGGTCGGCACCCCAGCGGCGGAGGACTTCCTCGCCGTTGGCCGCCGTCGTCACACGCTCGACGCCGGGCACGGTGGCAACCGCGCGACGGAGCGCCTCTCGGGCAAGCGGGGAATCGTCGCAGACGAGGACGGATGTCATGACCGCCCTCCGCAGCTGCTGATGCGCGTCACCTTGAGCCTCCAGGCTGGTACGTATCGTCACCTGTGCGGTCGATATCCCCGGACACCTGTCCGAGAACTTCTTGGTTCAACCGCCTTCGCACTCTCAACGATGGTCACTCGAAAGAGTTACGGGTCGGACGGACACCTTCGGCACCCTACGTGAGGAAGCGATCACGGTGGTGGAGGCGCGTGCCGCGTGTCCTCCATCTGGAGCTATGCCCTATTTGGCGGCTTTCCTTCCGTTTGGCACATGTCTGACGCTAGATTCCCAATGAGTCATATTTACATCTACTCCGACAGTAGGTGTGGAGACATGGACCGTACCCGCCTCAGTACCGGCACCAAGAGGACTACCAATGGCAGATTTCTCCCGCCTCCCCGGACCGAACGCCGACCTGTGGGACTGGCAGCTCCTCGCTGCCTGTCGCGGGGTCGACAGCTCCCTGTTCTTCCATCCGGAAGGCGAGCGGGGCGCGGCCAGGAGCGCGCGCGAGGCCTCGGCTAAAGAGGTCTGCATGAGATGCCCGGTGCGTGCGGAATGCGCCGCGCACGCACTCGCCGTCCGTGAGCCCTACGGGGTGTGGGGCGGCCTGACCGAGGACGAACGCGAGGAGCTGATGGGCCGCGCACGGCACCGCCTCATCCCGGCATCCAGCGCGATCGGGCCGACCGCACCCAACTGACACGCACGACCGACCCGCACGCCGAAGCAACCGAAGGAACGTTTCCTCGGATCCGTCGCCCCGCAGTGTCACGGGTCGACGGGTCCGACGGGCCACCGGGCCCGGGGCGTCACGCGTCCGGCCGTACCGCCGTACGGTCAGCGCGTGGCGGCCCGCGCCAGCTCGCCCAGGGTCGCCGCGACGGCCGGCACCCGCGCGAGGTCCGGCAGCGTCAGGGCCACGACCTCCCGCTCGACGGCCGGCTCCACGGCCAGGGTGCTGACGCCCTTGGCGCGTACGGACTCGACCGCCAGCTCCGGCAGCACCGCGACGCCGAGCCCGGCGCCGACCAGGCCCACCACGGCCGGGTAGTCATCGGTGGCGAAGTCGATCCGCGGGGTGAAGCCGACCCCCTCGCACACCTCGACGAGGTGGCGGCGGCAGCGCGGGCAGCCCGCGATCCACGGCTCGTCCGCCAGCTCGGCCATGCCCACCCGCTCGGCGCCCGCCAGCCGGTGCCCCTCCGGGACCAACCCGACGAGGCGGTCGGTGAGCAGCGGCGTGACGACGAGGTCCTCCCACTCGGACGCGGAACCGGCCGCCCCGCCGTAACGGAAGGCCAGCGCCAGGTCGCAGTCGCCCTCGCGCAACATCTCGACCGACCTGGGAGGTTCGGCCTCGACCAGCGAGATCCGGGTGCCCGGGTGAGCGGCGCGCATGGCCGCGAGCGCGGTCGGCACCAGCGTGGAACTGCCGCTGGGGAAGGACACCAGCCGGACCCGTCCGGCACGCAGGCCGGCGATGGCCGCGACCTCCTCCTCGGCCGCGGTGAGCCCGGCCAGGATCCCTGCGGCGTGCCGCACCAGGGCCTCGCCCGCCTGCGTCAGGCGCATCTCGCGGCCCGTGCGGATCAGCAGCGGGGTGCCCGCCGACTGTTCGAGGGCCTTCATCTGTTGGGAGACGGCGGGCTGGGTGCAGCCGAGCTCGCGCGCGGCGGCGGAGAAGGAGCCGGTCCCGGCGACGGCGCGCAGGACCCGGAGATGACGTGCCTCTATCACCCCTTGAGCATAAGCCCGACTTTGACCGTGCCGCGCTTACCGGGATCCTGCTTTGAGCCCGCCGGGTCGGGCATGGCCGCATCCACACCGCGCGGGCACGGTCGGTGGCGGATCGCGGGCGGGCCCGGACACCGACCCCGCCCCGCAGGACACCCCCTGACCCGGGCGGCTAGGTTGCGCCTATGACGACTGCGTTGATTACGGGATCCACGGCGGGCATCGGCGCCGCCTTCGCCCGCCGGCTCGCCGCCCAGGGCCACAACCTCGTGCTGGTGGCTCGCGACACCAAGCGGCTGGCCGAGCAGGCCACCGAACTGCACGACCGGCACGGCATCGAGGCCGAGGTGCTGGCCGCGGACCTCTCCACCGAGGAGGGCATCGCGGCCGTCGAGACCCGTCTGGAGGACCGGACGCACCCGGTGGACCTGCTGGTCAACAACGCCGGCTTCGGCAACAAGGGCCGCTACCTCGAAGTGTCCATGGCCGACGAGCTGACCATGATCAAGGTGCACATCGAGGCGGTGCTGCGGCTGACCTCGGCGGCGACCGCGTCGATGCGCTCGCGCGGTCGCGGCGGCGTCATCAACGTGGCCTCCGTGGCGGCGTTCGTCCCGCGCGGCACCTACGGCGCCAGCAAGGCCTGGGTCGTGCAGTTCACGCAGGGCGCGGCCAAGGACCTGGCGGGTTCCGGGGTGCGGCTGATGGCCCTGTGCCCCGGCTTCGTGCGGACCGAGTTCCACGAGCGGGCCGGCATGGGCACCGACAACATCCCGAGCTGGCTGTGGCTGGACGCCGACAAGCTGGTGGCCGCCGCACTGGCCGACCTGGCCCGGGGCCGGACCGTGTCGATCCCGGACCCGCGGTACAAGGCGCTGATGGGCGTGGTGAAGCTGACGCCCCGCGGGCTGCTCGGCGGGGTGTCGTCCCGCACGGGCCGCAAGTACGGGCCGCAGTGACCCGTTCAGCCCGTTCATAAACCGGCTAAACGGGTGAAATCTCCCTAAACTGGACGTGTCCCGATCCGGCCTGGGAGGCGACGCGATGACATTCGTACAGGTGATCGATTACGAAACCCGACGGTTCGCCGAGATGAACGCGCTGATCGACCGCTGGGCGGAGCAGAGCAGCGGCAGGCGCACGGCGACGCGCGCGATGCTCGGCCAGGACCGCGAGGCGCGGAACCACTACGTGGACATGGTGGAGTTCGCCTCGTACGAGGAGGCCATGGCGAACTCCCACCTCCCCGAGACCGAGCGGATGTTCCAGGAGATGGTGGCGCTGTGCGAGGGCATGCCGAAGTTCATGAACCTCGACGTGGTCCGCGACCAGCACCTCAACAAGCGGCTCGTCGAGCGGGTGTTCCAGGAAGCCGTCATGGGCGGGGACATGGGCGTCCTCGACGAGTGCGTCGCGGCGAACTACATCGGCCACGACATCGGCAAGGAGGAGTCCACCGTCATCGGACGGGAGGGCATGCGCGCCGACGTCCAAACCTGGCGCGGGGCCTTCGACATGACCTTCGAGCCGATGGCCCGACTGGCCGAGGGCGACCTGGTCACGACGGTGTGGAACTGGCGCGGGACCCACGACAAGGGCCCGTTCATGGGGGTCGCCCCGACCGGCAGGACGTACGAAATGTCGGGGAGCACCACGTTCCGGTGCACGGGCGGGGAGATCGTCGAGGGCTGGTGGCACTACAACCCCGGAGTCCTGCAGCAGCAGATGGGCGGATCCGCCGGCCCGTACGGATCCTGACGCCGCATCACGGGGAAGGCCCCGTCCCGCGACTGCGGGACGGGGCCTTCTCGGCGTGGTGCGTGCGATCAGTGGCTGTGGCCGTGACCGTGGCCGTGACCGGCGTCGGCCTCTTCCTCGGCCGGCTTCTCGACGACCAGGGTCTCGGTCGTGAGCAGCAGCGAGGCGATGGACGCGGCGTTCTCCAGCGCGGAACGGGTGACCTTGACCGGGTCGATGACGCCGGCCTTGACCAGGTCGCCGTACTCGCCGGTGGCGGCGTTGAAGCCCTGGCCCTTGTCGAGCTCGGCGACCTTCGAGGTGATGACGTAACCCTCAAGGCCGGCGTTCTCGGCGATCCAGCGCAGCGGCTCGACGGCGGCGCGGCGCACGACCGAGACGCCGGTGCCCTCGTCGCCGGTCAGGCCGAGGTTGCCCTCAAGGACCTTGACGGCGTGGACGAGCGCGGAGCCACCGCCGGAGACGATGCCCTCCTCGACCGCGGCGCGGGTCGCCGAGATGGCGTCCTCAAGGCGGTGCTTCTTCTCCTTGAGCTCCACCTCGGTGGCGGCGCCGACCTTGATGACGCAGACGCCACCGGCGAGCTTCGCCAGGCGCTCCTGCAGCTTCTCGCGGTCCCAGTCCGAGTCGGTGGACTCGATCTCGGCCTTGATCTGGTTGACGCGGCCCGCGACGTCGGCGGAGTTGCCACCACCGTCGACGATGGTCGTGTCGTCCTTGGAGACGGTCACGCGGCGCGCGGAGCCCAGGATGTCCAGACCGGCCTGGTCGAGCTTGAGGCCGACCTCCTCGGCGATGACGGTCGCACCGGTGAGGGTGGCGATGTCCTGGAGCATGGCCTTGCGGCGGTCACCGAAGCCCGGGGCCTTGACGGCGACCGCGTTGAAGGTGCCACGGATCTTGTTGACGACGAGGGTGGAGAGCGCCTCGCCCTCGACGTCCTCGGCGATGATCAGCAGCGGCTTGGAGGCGCCGGCCTGGATGACCTTCTCCAGCAGCGGCAGCAGGTCCTGGATCGAGGAGATCTTGCCCTGGTGGATCAGGATGTACGGGTCATCGAGGATGGCCTCCATACGCTCCTGGTCGGACACCATGTACGGCGACAGGTAGCCCTTGTCGAAGGCCATGCCCTCGGTGAATTCGAGCTCCAGGCCGAAGGCGTTGGACTCCTCGACGGTGATGACACCGTCCTTGCCGACCTTGTCCATCGCCTCGGCGATGAGCTCGCCGACCTGCGAGTCCTGCGCGGAGAGCGCGGCCACGGCGGCGATGTCGGACTTGTCCTCGATCGGGCGGGCGGTCGCGAGGAGCTCCTCGGACACGGCCTTGACCGCGGCGTCGATGCCCTTCTTCAGGGCGGCCGGGGAAGCACCCGCGGCGACGTTGCGCAGACCCTCGCGGACCAGCGCCTGGGCCAGCACGGTGGCGGTGGTGGTGCCGTCACCCGCGATGTCGTTGGTCTTGGTCGCCACCTCCTTCACGAGCTGCGCGCCCAGGTTCTCGTACGGGTCGTCCAGCTCGACCTCGCGGGCGATGGTGACACCGTCGTTGGTGATGGTCGGCGCGCCGAACTTCTTGTCGATGACGACGTTGCGGCCCTTGGGACCGATCGTCACCTTGACCGTGTCGGCAAGCTTGTTGACGCCGCGCTCCAGGGCACGACGGGCGTCCTCGTCAAACTTCAGAATCTTCGGCATGGGAGCGGTTCCGCCCTCTCGTTGCGATCCTCGGCCGCTCACCGCGACCGCATGGAAACGAACTACGCCCCTCGTCGCCCGGCATCAGCAGGGTGACCAGGGGCGCAGCTCACATCAAAACTGGAGAAGTGATTACTTCTCGACGATCGCGAGCACGTCGCGGGCCGAGAGGACGAGGTACTCCTCGCCGTTGTACTTCACTTCGGTGCCGCCGTACTTGGAGTACAGGACGACGTCGCCGACGGTGACGTCGAGCGGAAGACGGTTGCCGTCCTCGAAGCGACCGGGACCGACGGCAAGGACGACGCCCTCCTGGGGCTTCTCCTTCGCGGTGTCCGGAATGACCAGGCCAGAGGCCGTGGTCTGCTCGGCGTCGAGCGGCTGGACCACAATGCGGTCCTCAAGCGGCTTGATGGCAACCTTGGAGCTGGTGGTCGTCACGATCCGACCTCCCCCTTCGGAGATCCGGGGTTAACTGTCTGAGGTGGCGACCAGGTCGATCCGTCGTCGCGGGTGCCGGACCAGCCTGTCGCTGTGTTGGCACTCACCAGGGGTGAGTGCCAGGTGCGACACTATTCCGGCGATTAGCACTCGGTCAAGCGGAGTGCCAACACGCGCCGGCCGAGCCGTACGGATCAGGCCGCCCGAAGGGCGCTTCGGGGCCTGGTCACAGGGGTTCCGGCGAGGTGGCCCGACTCGACTTTTTCCGTGTACCCGCAGGTCGGCGACGCCTGCGAACCCGCCCACGAACACGCCGAGGGGACGGGCGGCGCCGCACGGCGGGCGGCATCGGCTTCGGACCTCCGGACTCGACCACCTCTCCACCGCGCGCACGGTCCGCGCCCCGGGGCGGGGCGGAGAACCCCCTCCGCGGCCCGGTCGACCACGCCCTGATGGGCGTTCCCGTCCGGTATGTGAGGCTTGAGCGGTGCGCATCCTGGTGGTCGAAGACGAAGAGAACCTGGCCGAATCCCTACGGCAGGGCCTGTCCGCCGACGGCCACCGCGTCGAGGTGGCCCACGACGGACACCGCGGCCTCGAACTGGCCCGCACCGGTGGCCCCTACGACGCCGTGGTCCTGGACCTGATGCTCCCGGGCCTCGACGGCCACGAGGTCTGCACCCGGATGCGCGCCCACGGCGACCCGACCCCCGTCCTGATGCTGACCGCCCGGGACGGGGAGCGCGACGAGGCCGACGGGCTCGACGCGGGCGCCGACGACTACCTCACCAAACCGTTCTCCTTCGTCGTGCTCGGCGCCCGCCTGCGGGCCCTCGCCCGGCGGGCCGCCGCCCCCGAGCCCACCGTGCTCCGGGTCGGGGACCTCGTCCTCGACCCGCAGGACCGGCGCTGCCGCCGCGGCACGCGGGACATCGAACTCACCGCCCGCGAACTGGGCGTCCTCGCCTGCCTGATGGAACGGCCCGGCCGGGCCGTCGCCAAGCAGGACATCCTCGACGAGGTCTGGGACGCCCCGCACGCCATCGACCCGAACATCGTGGAGGTGTACGTCTCCTCCCTGCGCAAGAAGATCGACGCGCCCTTCGGCCGCCGCTCCATCCTCACCGTCCACGGCACCGGCTACCGGATGGCGCCCGACGGTGGTTAGCAGCCTCCGGGCCCGCACCGCCGTGGCCGCCGCCCTCGCCATGACCGCCGTCCTGGCCGTCGGCGGGCTGTGGCTGCACGCCGTGCTGCGCGCCAACCTCCTCGACAACACCACCGGGCGCACCGAACTCGCCGCCCGGAAGGCCGCCGCCCAGTTCGACTCCCGGGCCGCGCCCCCCGGCGGGCGGCTGCCCGCGCCCGAGGGCGGGGTCGACCTGGTCCTCGTACGGGACGCGGCCGGCCGGACGGTCGCCGCGAGCGGTGACCCCAAGGACGCCCCGGACTTCGGCGCGCTGCTCCCCCGCCCCGGACCGGGCGACGACTCCCGTTCGACGGTCCTGCCCCCCGCCCACCCCGACGGCCAGCGCCGCGCGGTGGTGGTGGTCGCCACCTCCGGGGGCGGGGGCGGTGTGACTGCCGGAGGGGCCGGGGTCCCCGGGGAGCGCGCTCCGTACGCCGTCTACGCGATGACCGTGCTCGGCGACGTCGACGACGCCACCCGCGCCATCGCCGCCGGTCTGCTCGCCGGAGCGCCCCCGCTCGTCGCCTTCGCCGCCGCGCTGGCCTGGTGGGTCACCGGGCATGCCCTGCGTCCCGTCACCGCGATCCGTACCGGGCTGGCCTCCGTCACCGCGAGCGAGCTGGACCGGCGGGTGCCCGACCCCGGCGGCGCGGACGAGATCGCGCGGCTGGCCCGGACCGTAAACGACACCCTCGACCGGCTGGCACGCTCCGACGCGCGGCAGCGGCAGTTCACCGCCGACGCCTCCCACGAGCTGCGCAACCCACTCGCCGCCGTCCGCTCCCGACTGGAGGTCGCGCTGGCCATGGAGCGGCCCGACCGGGCCTCGGTGGCCGCCGCGCTGGCCGACACCGAACGGCTCCAGCGGATCGCCGCCGACCTCCTGCTGCTCGCCCGCCTCGACGGCGGCCCGGCGCCGCGCCCCGAGCCGGTCGACCTCGCGCTGTTGGCCGCCGAGGACGCGGCCCGCCGGCCCGCGCCCCGGGTGCCGCTGCGGCTGGAGGCGGGCACGCCCGTGGCGGCGTACGGGGACCCGGCCCGACTGGAACGGGCCCTGGCCAACCTGGTCGACAACGCCCTGCGCCATGCCGCCGGCGGGGTCGTCGTCCGGGCGCGGGCGTGCGGCGACTGGGCGGAGCTGGAGGTCGTCGACGACGGTCCGGGGATCCCGGACGCGGATCGGGCCCGGGTGTTCGAGCGGTTCGTACGGCTGGACGCGGATCGCGGCCGGGCCGGCGGCGGGACCGGCCTGGGCCTGGCCATCGCGCGGGAGATCGCCCGGGCGCACGGGGGCGACGTACGCGCCCTCCCGGCCCGGGACGGCGGTGCCCGACTCCGCCTGCGCGTCCCCGGCGCCGGTGGGGGCGGACGCGACGGCGGCTGCGATGACGGCTGCGACGGCGGTTTCGATGGGGAGGGGGAGGCCGATGGAAAGGCCCATGGGGATGGCGGCGGGCGGTCCCGGTAGCGGGTCGCCGATCCCGGCGGCCGGTCGCCGGTGGCCGTGGCCGGTCGCCAGTCGCCGTCGCCGGTCCGGTTGCCCCGGCCCTCAGGATTCCTTCAGCGGGTGTGCCCCAGCATCGGTGGGCATGAGCGCGCAACGGAGGAAGACCAGCCGCCGCCGCAGGCCCTCGCGACGCCGGATCGGCCGCACGCTGCTGATCACCGGCTGCGTGCTGACGGCGGTGGCGGGCGGCACCGCCTGGTACGTCTACCGGGACCTGGTGTCGAGCATCGGCAGCTCCAAGGCACTGGAGGGCGCCGAGAAGTCGACGCACGGCGACGTGAACGTCCTGCTCATGGGACTGGACAGCCGCCGCGACCAGAACGGCGACCCGCTGCCGGACGAGGTGCTCGACAAACTGCACGCGGGCAGCTCCGACATCGGCGGCTACAACGCGAACACCATGATCCTGCTGCACGTGCCCGCGGACGGCAGCCGGGCGAAGGCCTTCTCGATCCCGCGCGACGACTTCGTCGCGATACCCGGCCACGGCAAGGACAAGATCAAGAAGGCGTACGGGCTGGCCAAGGCCGCCAAGGAGGACCAGCTGTCGGCGCAGGGCGTCAAGGACCGGCGGCAGCTGGAGCAGGAGGGTCGGGAGGCGGGGCGCCGGGCACAGATCGACACCGTACGGAATTTCCTGGGCGTGCCGGTCGACCACTTCGCGGAGCTGAACCTGGCCGGGTTCTACCACCTCGCGGACGCCCTCGGCGGGGTCCCGGTGTGCCTGAACAAGCCGGTGAAGGACCGCTGGTCGGGGGCCGACTTCCCGGCGGGCCGGCAGCAGCTCGACGGCCGGCAGTCGCTGGCCTTCGTACGCCAGCGGCACGGCCTGGAGCGGGGCGACCTCGACCGGACGAAGCGGCAGCAGGCCTTCCTCGCGGGTGCCACGCAGAAACTGAACTCGGCGGGCACCTTCACGGATCCGGTGAAGCTGGTCAAACTGATCGACACGGCGAAGAAGGACGTCGTGACGGACTCCGGGTGGGACCTGCTGTCGTTCGTGAAGCAGGCGAAGAACCTGTCCGGGGGCAAAGTGCAATTCACGACACTCCCCATCGAAGGGTTCGGAAGGAACCATGGGGAGGACATCAACGTCGTAGATGATATGAAGATAAAGCGCCTCATAGCCGAGCAGATCGGTTCCCGGACCACTGCGACCTCCAGTGCGCCGGGCGCTTCGTCCTCATCCCCGTCCTCATCCCCGTCCTCATCCCCGTCATCGTCCTCACCGCCCGCGTCACCGCCGACGCGCGAGTCGCAGCCACAGGACTCGGAACCGCAGAAGGGCAGCATCGACGGCGGCGGCATCCCGTGCGTGGACTGAGGCCCCGCACGTCGGCGGGCCCCCGCCGACGCACCGAAGCGCTCCTGCTCGTCCTCGTCGTCGGCATCGCCGTCTTCGGCCACGTGAGCGCCGGCCTCGCCATGAACGGCGAGCTGCCGCAGCACCTGCCCAGCTTCGTCATCAGCATGAGCCTGCTGTCGCTCGTGGGACACCTGGGCATCAGGCGGTTCGCGGCGTACGCGGATCCCCTGATCTTCCCGCTGGCCATGCTGCTGACGGGGCTCGGGCTCGTGCTGATCCACCGGCTCGACCAGGGGTACATCGAGCGGTACAACTCGGACGCGAACGCGCCCGGCCAGCTGATGTGGACGGTGGTCGGCGTCGCCGCCTGCCTCCTCGTCGTGGCGCTGCTGCGCGACCACCGGCTGCTCCAGCGGTTCATCTACATCACGATGGCCGCCTCGCTGGTGCTGCTGATCGCGCCGGCGTTCTTCGGCGCGGACACGTACGGCGCGAAGCGGTGGATCAAGCTGTTCGGCTTCTCGCTCCAACCCGGCGAGTTCGTGAAGATCATGATCGCGGTCTTCTTCGCGGGCTACCTGGTCATCCACCGCGATTCGCTCGCGCTGACCGGCCGGAAGTTCCTCGGCATGCGGCTGCCGCCGATGCGCCAGCTCGGGCCGATCGTCACCGTGTGGATCGTGTCGATGCTGGTCCTGGTCTTCGAGCGCGACCTGGGCACCTCGCTGATCTTCTTCGGCGTCTTCGTCGTCATGCTGTACGTCGCCACCGAGCGCACCAGCTGGATCGTGTGCGGCCTGCTCATGGCCTCCGTGGGTGCCTTCGTCGTCGGCTCGACCGAGCCGCATGTGAAGGCCCGCGTGGCGGCCTGGCTGAACCCGCTCTCGTTCTACTGGGAGAACCGACCGCCCGGCGTCACCTCGGACCAGTCCGCCCAGGCCCTGTTCAGCTTCGGCACGGGCGGCATCTCGGGCACCGGCCTCGGGCAGGGCCACCCCGAGCTGATCGCCTTCGCGGGGCGCAGCGACTTCATCCTGACGACGGTGGGTGAGGAACTCGGCCTGGCCGGGGTCATGGCCGTCATCCTCCTCTACGCGCTCCTCGTGCAACGCGGGCTGCGGATGGCGCTGGCCGCGCGGGACCCGTTCGGCAAGCTCCTGGCGGTCGGCCTCGCCGCCGCGCTGGCGCTCCAGGTGTTCGTGGTCGCCGGCGGTGTCACGGGCCTGATCCCCCTGACCGGCAAGGCCCTGCCCTTCCTCGCGAAGGGCGGCTCGTCCCTCCTGGCCAACTGGATCATGATCGCCCTCCTGCTCCGCATCAGCGACAGCTCGGAACGCCAACGCGAGGCCGACACCCACGACCCGGCGGAAACGACGATCACCCCGATGGTGGGGGCGGGGGCGGGGGCCGGGATGTAGGCGGGAGCGGGTCGGGGGTGGGCGGGGTGCGGCTGGTCCGGATCAGGGAGGGTTTGATGGTTTCCCGCCGGTCTCATCGTCTCCCCGTGTCGGGCCGGTCCCTCAAGGGCGCTCCCTGCGGTCGCGTCGCTTCGCGATGGCCTACGGCCACCCTTGACCGACCGACCCGCCCCGGAAAGCCGAAGACCGACGGGAACCCCCCAAAAGAACGGTCACGGGTCAGAGATGGACAGGGACGGGTCCCTCAGTGACGAGACGACGGGCCGGGTGCTGCCGGATTGGGCATGCGGGGAGGTCGGAGGGCCTGCGGCCGGACCACGAGCGCGGGCACGGGCTCTACCCGCCCGTCAGGACGAAAAAGTCGGCCTGAGGCGCAGGTAGAGGGGGAAGACGCACCGGGTTCGTGGGTTCTTCGCCCGGTTCGGTGTCTGCGAGCTGCCTGGGCTGAAGGAGCAGGTTGCTTGCCGCTGTGTGGAGGCTTTCAGGCGCGGAATCGACGCGGTTTGGCGGGCCCGAGGTGGCTCCTAGGCGTCGAAGTCGTACTCCAGCACGTAGGACGCGGAGTCCAAGGTCATCTCGTTGACCTCTACGACCCGGCCGTCTTCGGTGAACGCGGTACGGATGATCTGGATGACGGGTGTGCCCATGGCGAGTGACAGTCGCTCGGCCTCATCGGCCGAAGGCATACGAGAACGGATCTCCTCGCGGAAGTGAGTGGGACGATGCCCCAGCTCGGCCAACCTCGCGTAGGTGCCACCAGGGCCGGTGTCGACCTGAGTGATGACGGAGTCGGCGACCACGTCGGACGGCAGGTACGACTTCGCGAAAAGCACCGGCTTGCCGTCGAGCACGAAGCGGCGACCACGGGTCCAGACCCGGGAGTCGGAAGGAACGCCGAGAGCGTCGGCGATGCGACTGTCGGCCCCTTCCTCCCGCACCTCGATCTGATCGACGACCAAGTCGCGATCTTCGGTGTCGGTGGACCAGATGGATCGGCCCGAGCCCCACTGTTCCTGCGCCAGCCGTTGAAGACCTCGTCGCCGTAGCGGTCTGAACGCCCGGACGAAGACGCCCGCACCCTTCCGCGCCTCGGCGAGTCCTTCGTTCTGAAGCACACCGAGGGCCTGCCGTGCCGTCATCCGAGCAACGTCGTACGCAGCCATCAGGTCGTTCTCACCCGGCAGCCGGTCCCCCGGCCCGTACTCCCCCGACTGGATGGCCGCCCTCAACGCATCAGCGATCCGCCGGTACTTCGGCTGGCCCGTCATCAAACCGATCACTCCCTCTCCTCTCTAGACACCCTAGGGCCAAAGGTCGGTCGCTGCGTCCGGCCAGAGCAACGCCCGAGTCCGTGACATCTCTGGACATGTCTTGACGGCGCGAGGTCGCATCAGCTGCAATACCTACATCTCTAGAGAGGTTCCCAGGCACCCACACGGCTGAGGAGTAGCACGTATGCGCCTGATTGCCATCGCCATCGAAACCGAAGACAACGCTGCGTCGATCGAACCCGGCGCGGAACTACTCGACCGAGCGCTGGTCGGCTGGGAGCGCTTCCTCGACACCTTCGAGGGCGCGCCCGATGAGTGAGCGCTACGAGTACCTACCGCATCGACTTCTGCGGCAGCGGGTGCGCGACGTGGCCTCCGGCACCGAGGGGGAATTGATGGCCGTGGTCAATGAAAACGTCTCGGACTCGCCCCTGATTGATCACTGGATGGAGTTGGCCTACATCCGCGCCGCATCCGGCCGTGAGTTCACCACGGCGATCCACAACATCCAGCCCGCCGTTGACCAACCACGAAAAAGTCGCAGGCAATAAGGCGTGAGGAGGACCTACGGTTCAGACGGTTCTCGGCCGCCCGACATCCCCCTGAGGTCGATTTCCTCGTCCTGACGAGCAGGTAGGGGCCCATGGCCGCGCTCGTGGTCCGGCCGCAGGCCTTCCGACCTCCCCGTATGCCCGATCTACCGGCGCCCGGCCCGTCGTCTCGTCACTGAGGGACCCGTCCCTGTTCATCTCTGACCCGTGACCGTTCTTTTGGGGGGTTCCCGTCGGTCTTCGGCTTTCCGGGGCGGGTCGGTCGGTCAAGGGTGGCCGAAGGCCATCGCGAAGCGACGCGACCGCAGGGAGCGCCCTTGAGGGACCGGCCCGACACGGGGAGACGATGAGACCGGCGGGAACCCCCCAAACCCTCCCCGACACGGATCAAGGGCATCCCGCCCACCCCCGACCCCACCAACAGGCCAACCCCGCCCCACCCCACCCCGCCCCACCCCGCCCCGCCCCGCCCCTACAGCCAGTCCTCCAACCGCCCTATGCGGTAGCCCTGCTCCTGGATGCTGCGCAGCATGCGCGTGGTCATCTGGGTTTCCGTCGCGCCCTTGAGTTCCGAAGGGCCGCGGAAGTGGGCCAGGACGATGTCGCCCGGGTGGAGGGCGGAGCCCTCGGCGTACTGGAAGTCGTTGATCTGCATCGACGCGCGCCACAGGACGACCGAGGAGATTCCGCACTCGGAAGCGGCCCTGAGGGTGTCGTCGTTGTAGTTGCCGAACGGCGGCCGGAAGAGCGGCGGGCGTTGGCCGAAGCGCTGCTGCAGGCGGTCCTGCTGACCGCATATCTCCTTCTTCTGCGCCGCGTAGGGCAGGGTCCGGAGGTTCGGGTGGGTCAGGGTGTGGTTGTTCACCGTGCTGCCGGAGCCGTTGTCGCGGAGCTTCTCGAAGTGTCCGTAGTCCGCGGAGGCCACGTTGTCGGTGAGGAACATGCTGATCGGCAGCTTGAGTTCGGCTGCCATCCTCAGGAATTCGGGGTCCTTCTCCGCGCCGTCGTCGAAGGTCAGGAACACGACCTTGTCCTGCGGCGCGACGGGTATTCGGTCCACGACCGCCGCCTTGCCCGGGGCGGCCTTCGGGAGTTGGGGTTTGCGGTCCGGCTTGGGGGCGTACTGGACGGGGGCGGTCAGCCCCCACTTGCGGTACGCCTCGTCCGAGGAACGCGTGGACGAGGAGGGGGAGGCGGAGGCCCCGACGGACGGGGAGGCCGTGGGGGTCGCCCCGTCCTGCGTGGCCTTGCGGCCGAGCCGTTCGATCGGATCCACGCTGTTCCCGCACCCCGACAGGGAAAGCGCGAGCGCGCCGGCCATCAGCGTCCCGGCCAGCAGCCGGCGCGCGTGCGTCACAGGTAGTCCTCCAGGCGGGCCACGGCGTACCCCTTGTCCGTGATGGTCTTCATCGCATGCCGGATCATGTCAGGCATCGTGCCCTTCCAGTCGTCCCGGCCCCGGAAGTGGGTCAGGATGATGTCACCGGGGTGCAGGTCACGGTCCCACTCCCGGTAGTCCATCCGGTTCACGAAGGCCTCGGCGTTCCACAGCGGAACGGCCTTGATCCCGCAGGACTTCGCCGCCTTGAGCGTGTCCTGGTTGTAGTTGCCGTACGGCGGACGGAAGAGCGTGGGCCGCTTGCCGAACTGCTTCTGGATGGTGTCCTGCTGCCCGCAGATCTCCTGGCGCTGCTCCTCGTACGACAGCGCCGGCATGTAGCGGTGGTTGAGGGTGTGGTTGTTCAAGGTGACGCCGGCGGCCTGCATCTCCTTGAAGTAGGGGTAGTTGTCGCGGACGACGTAGTCGCTGAGGAACGCCGTGTACGGGATCTTCAGCTCCTTCATCATCCTGATGAACTCGGGGTCCTTCTCCGCGCCGTCGTCGACGGTCAGGAAGACGACCTTGTCCTCCGTCGGGACCGTCGTGAAGACGTGCGGGAGTTCCTCCTGGTCCTCGACCTCGAAGCCGTCGCGGGTGGTGATCTCCGGCTTCTCCTTGGGCCCCGGCGGGGCGACGAGGGGCGGCTTGGCCAGGCCCCACCGCTTCGCGGCGGCGACCCGGGCCTGTTGGGCGGCCTTGAGCCGGTCGGCGACGTTACCGGCGGCGCCCGCCGCGGGCCCCGCCTCGGCACCCTTGGCGGGCTTGGCCTTGGCCGGCGTCTCCTGCTCCCCGGCGCCGCATCCCGTTCCGAGGGCGGCCACCAGCAGCGCGGCCACGGCCACCCCGTACCGGCCGAGCGGACGCGCCGCCGACCGGTGACCCATGTGCGCGTTCTTTCCCTTTTGTCGTACTAGCTGCATAGCTGCGGATCTTTACATCGCACAACCACCCGCCCCGGCCGACACCACGGCCGGACTCCCCCCTTCCATCGACTGGCCCACAATGGAGCGGTGACCCCCGAAGACTTCGCCGCGCTCCTCACCCCCGAGGGCCACGCGCTCCTCGACTCGCTCCGCGACCACGACCCCGCCCAGGAGCTGGCCCTCGCCACCCGGCTGCGCCGCGAGCACCCCGCGCCCCTGGTGTCGGCGGCGCTGGGGCAGGCCAGGTTGCGGCAACGGGCGGTGGCGAAGTTCGGGGCCGAGGACGCGTTCCGGATGTACTTCACGCCCGGCGGCGGCGAGATGGCCACCCGCGCACCGGTGGCCGCGTACCGTGCGGGCCGGCTCGCGGAGCTCGGCGTACGGAGCGTCGCGGACCTCTGCTGCGGCATCGGCGGGGACGCCCTCGCCCTGGCCCGGCTCGGGATCCGGGTGCTGGCGGTGGACGTCGACCCGCTGACGGTGGCCGTCGCCCGGGCCAACGCCGAGGCGCTGGGACTGGCGGACCTGATCGAGGTCCGCGAGGCGGACGTGACGGACGTGGACGTGTCCGGGTACGACGCCGTCTTCATCGACCCGGCGCGCCGCGGCGGCCGGGGCCGCGTCTTCGACCCGGAGTCGTACTCGCCACCGCTGTCGTGGGCCGTGGCCACGGCCCGTACGGCGAAGTACGCGGCCCTCAAGATCGCACCCGGTATCCCGCACGAGGCGGTGCCGGAGGAGGCCGAGGCGGAGTGGATCTCCGACCACGGGGACGTCAAGGAGGCCGTGCTGTGGTTCGGGACCACTCCCGGCACCGTACGCGCCACCCTGCTGCCCGGCCCCCGGCGGCTGCACACCACCGCCCCGCTGCCCGACCCGGAGGCCGGTCCGGTCGGCCGCTGGCTCTACGAACCGGACGGGGCCGTGATCCGCGCCCACCTGGTCGCCGAGGTGGCCGAGGAGCTCGGCGGCCGACTCATCGACCCGACCATCGCCTACGTCACCGCCGACGAGCTGCGCCCCACGCCCTGGGCGACCGCGTACGAGATCACCGACGTCCTGCCGTTCGGGCTGAAGAAGCTGAAGGCCCTGCTGCGCGAGCGCGAGGTCGGCATCCTGACCGTGAAGAAGCGCGGGTCGGCCATCGAGCCGGAGGAGCTCCGCAAGAAGGTGAAGCCCCAGGGGCCGAACTCCGCGACGGTGTTCCTGACCCGGGTCGCGGGAGCGCCCTCCATGCTGATCGGCTCCCCCGCGCAGGTGCCGGGGGCCTGACCCGCACCCGGGGCCCCGCCGGGTTCCGTCAGTACGCCGTGTCCCGGAGCACCGGGACGGCCGGGCGGGCGGCCCGTGCGGGGCGACCGGAGCACGCCAGCCGGCGGTGGTGCACGCCCGCCCTGGCCAGTCCCAGCAGACCGGTGATCCACAGGATCATGCCGAGCCCCATGAGGTAGGCGACCTCGCCGTACGTGTGCTCCCCCGGCCGCGCTCCGGCCGCGGCCGCGAAGGCCAACCAGAGTCCGGTGGCGCCCAGCGCGAGCGAACCCGTCAGCCACACCAGGCTCCGCCCGGGCGCCCGCAGCCCGCTCCCGGCGCCGGCGGGGTCCCGCCCGGCTTCGAGCCAGGCGCACAGCAGTCGGCTCAGCCGTCGTTCCTGCCGGACGCCGCGGACGAACCAGGAAGCGGCCGGTACCAGCACGCCCAACCCGATGAGGCCGAAGACGAACCCGAAGAAGCACGAGAGCGGGTCGCCGGATTCGAGGGCGGTGACGGCCATGCCGACGAAGGTCCAGCCGACCACGAACAGCGCGGAGACGGCCCAGAGCAGCAGCAGCCGCCCCAGGCCCAGGGTGCGCCGGCCCAGGTCCGCCAGGAACCGTGCCCGGTCGGCCCGTACGGCGCCCTCGTCCAGCCACTCGCGCAGGTGCGCGGGCGGCGGTGGGGGCGGGAGCTCACGACGAGACATGGACATGACCGTAGTGGTAGCCGGTACAGCCCCACCGGAGCCCCCTTCGACCCCCGATCCAGCCACCGCCCCACGGCCACCGACCCGGCCCCCGGCCCGGCCGCCGAACCGCGCGATCCGACCGGCACGATCCGAACCGCGCGATCCGAACCGCGCGTTCCGGCCCCCGATCCGCCCCGGGGCCCGCGACGTCAGCCGCCCGTGACCTCCACCGACTCGAACCGCCACCGGTGCACGGCCCGCGTGATCAGGTCGGCGGCCGGTTCCGGCAGCTCCGGAAGCTCCGTCGCCGTGCCCTCGGCGGCGTCCCACCAGGTGACCACGAGCACCCGGTCCTGGCCGGCCCGCAGCACCTCGCGGCGCACCGGCTCGCGGGCCAGGACCTGCGCCCGGGCCCACTCCAGGAGCTCGTTGCCCCGGCCCTCGACGGCCCGGGCCTCCCACATCAGCGCGACGGTGCTCACGAGTAGAGGTTGTCCTTGCTGAGCTCGTGCACATGGTCGTGATCATGGCCGTGACCGTGCGCGTGCCCGCCTTCGGAGCCGTCCCCGTGTCCGTCACCGTGCGACGCCCCCGGGACGTGCGGTTCGGTCACCGGCAGCGAGGAGTCGGCGGACAGGTCCCAGTCGGAGGCCGGCCGGTTCCGCTTGACCATCTCCGCGCCCAGTGCCGCCACCATCGCGCCGTTGTCCGTGCACAGCTTCGGCCGCGGCACGCGCAGGATGATCCCCGCGTCGTCGCAGCGCTCCTGCGCGAGCGAGCGGAGCCGCGAGTTGGCGGCGACGCCGCCGCCGATCATCAGGTGGTCGACGCCCTCGTCCTTGCAGGCGCGGATCGCCTTGCGGGTCAGCACGTCCACCACCGCTTCCTGGAAGGACGCCGCCACGTCGCGCACCGGCACCTCCTCGCCCGCCTTGCGCTTCGCCTCGATCCAGCGGGCGACGGCCGTCTTGAGGCCGGAGAAGGAGAAGTCGTACGCCGCGTCGCGGGGGCCCGTCAGACCGCGCGGGAAGTTGATCGCCTTCGGGTCGCCCTCGCGGGCCAGCCGGTCGATGACCGGGCCGCCGGGGAAGCCGAGCTGGAGCACCCGGGCGATCTTGTCGAAGGCCTCGCCGGCGGCGTCGTCGATGGTGGCGCCGAGCGGACGGACGTCCGAGGTGATGTCCGGGGCCAGCAGCAGCGAGGAGTGGCCGCCGGACACCAGCAGCGCCATGGTCGGCTCGGGCAGCGGCCCGTGCTCCAGCTGGTCGACGCAGATGTGCGAGGCGAGGTGGTTGACCCCGTAGAGCGGCTTGCCCAGGGCGTACGCGTACGCCTTCGCCGCGGAGACGCCCACCAGGAGGGCCCCCGCGAGGCCCGGCCCGGCGGTGACCGCGATGCCGTCGAGGTCGCGGGCGCTGACGCCGGCCTCCTTCAGGGCGCGCTCGATGGTGGGGACCATGGCCTCCAGGTGGGCCCGGGAGGCGACCTCGGGCACGACGCCGCCGAAGCGGGCGTGCTCGTCGACGCTCGACGCGATGGCGTCCGCGAGCAGGGTCGTGCCGCGGACGACGCCGACGCCGGTCTCGTCGCAGGAGGTCTCGATGCCGAGGACGAGAGGTTCGTCAGCCATTGCTCTCACTGCTCTCAGTTCGTGCTTGTGCGGGGTCGGTCAGTCGCATCACGAGCGCGTCGACGTTCCCGGGCTGGTAGTAGCCGCGGCGGAAGCCGATCGGTTCGAAGCCGAAGCGCTCGTAGAGCCGCTGGGCGCGGGTGTTGTCCACCCGGACCTCCAGCAGCACCTCGGCGCATTCGAAGGCGGTCGCGGCGCGCAGCAGTTCGGACAGCAGCCGGGCTCCGAGGCCGGTGCCCCAGTGTTCGCGGGCGACCGCGATGGTCTGTACGTCGGCCAGGTCACCGGCGGACGCCAGCCCGGCGTAGCCCGCCGGGCGGCCCGTCGCCGGGTCCTCGGCGACGACGTAGCGGCGGGTGGCGTGCGGGCCGCGCGCGTGCGCGAGTTCGGACCAGAACATGCCGGCGGACCAGGCGTCGTCGGGGAAGAGCTCGTGTTCGAGCTCCAGCACCGGGTCGATGTCCCACCAGCGCATTTCGCGCAGCGCGGGGGTCTCGGGGGTCACTTCGGGGTGACCACCTTGTAGTTCTTGGGCACCTGGGCGTCGGGCCGGCGCAGGTAGAGCGGGGTGGGCGGGAGGAACTCGGCGCCTGCGGCGAGCCGTTCGGCGGCCAGGGCGGCGAGGGAGGCCGCCGACTGGTGCTCGGGGGCGCGCGCGTCCGCGAACACGTCGGGGTACAGGTGGGCGCCCTGGCCCACCGCGGGCAGTCCGGCGACGTGCTCGGCGATGTCGGCCGGGCGGTCCACGGCGGGCTCGCCGGTCCGGGTGCGGGGGTCCTCGTACCGGGCCCAGTAGACCTCCTTGCGCCGCGCGTCGGTGGCGACGACGAAGGGGCCCTCGACGCCGGCGGCGCCCGCGGCGTACGCGAGGCCGTCGAGGGTGCACAGGCCGTGGACCGGGACGCCGAGGACGGAGGCGAAGGTGGAGGCGGTGACGAGGCCGACGCGGAGCCCGGTGTAGGGGCCGGGGCCGACGCCCACGACGATGCCGGTGACGGCTTCGAGCTTCACCCCGGCCTCGGCGAGGACCTTGTCGACGGAGGGCAGCAGGAGCTCCCCGTGACGGCGGGCGTCGACCTGGTTCGACTCGGCGAGGACGGACTCCCCGTCGTGCAGGGCGACGGTGACGGCGGGCGTGGCGGTATCTACAGCGAGCAAGAGCACGCGAACAGCCTACGACTCCCGGGCCCCCGGGCCTTGCGGCCGGGGCGTCGGGCGGTCCTGCTGCTACCTTTCGACCGGGGTTATCGCACCCAAGTCCGGACGCAGGTCCACACACATGTGCGGAGAGGTGGAGCAAGGTGGCACGCAGCAGCTCGGGAATCGTGGCCGGGCTCACGATCGCGGCGATCGCCGCCGTCGGATTCCTCGGCTACCAGGCCTCGGCGACCGCACCCGCGCTGCCCCCGAAGGCGGCCCCGTCCGCTCCCGCCACGCCCGCCCCCGACCAGGCGCAGGCCCAGCAGCCGGCGAAGCCGGGGGCCCTGCCGGCCGAATCCGGGGTCGGGACGCGCGTCGTGTACTCGCTGGGCCAGAAGCGGGTGTGGCTGGTCACGGAGGGTGCTCCGGAACCGCGGACCTTCACGGTGGTGCCGAGCACGGTGAACCCGGTGCCCGGCAGCTACGCGGTCACCTCGCGCTCGGGTTCGGTCACCGGCACGGACGGGGTGCCGATCGAGCACGTCGTGCGGTTCACCACCACCGAGGGCGTCGCCGTCGGCTTCAGTGCCCGCGTGGACGGCGCCACGCCGGCGCCGGACCAGGCGAAGAAGACCGGCGGCATCCGCATGGCGCGTGCGGACGGCGACGCGATGTGGGCGTTCGCCACGATCGGCGCGAAGATCATCGTCGTTCCCTGACCCGACGCCCCGACGACGACGCGCTCCGACCGACGCGCCGCCCCCGCCGTCTTCCGGCACGTTTCACCCGTACGTGGGTATCAGGCCGCTTCCGACTCCGGGGCGGCCTGTTCGCCGTGCGCGGGGGGCGCGGCGGCGGCGCGCGGCGCTTCGGGGGCCCGGCCGCGCCACGAGGGCGGTGTCGAGACCGCCGTGGCGGCCGCGCCCGCCGCGAGCAGGACCCGCATGGACAAGACGGGCGCTCGCTCTGCTCCCGCTACCGACATGGCTGCCTCCTGAACCCGGGACACCGTACTTAGGTAAACCTAACCAGTGCTGAGTACCATGTGACCACGCAGCCCGCCGGGAGCGCAATGTTTTTCCCGACGCGTTGTCGGTACCTTTTCGCGCGAGGAGCCCGGCGGGACGCCCGGGACGATCCCCGGCCGCCCGGTCCCGGGCACCGACGCGGACGCCGCCGCTACGCCAGCCCCGCCAACCCCGCCCCGACCCAACGCGCGCCGACGCCGCGCACCGCGACCTCGCGCACGTCGTCCAGGACCTCCTCGTGGCCGACCGCCCGGCCGATCACCACGTGCAGGCGGTCGTCGGAGAGCTCCTCCACCTTGCCGTCGCCCCATTCGACGACGACCACGGACTCGGGCAGCGAGACGTCGAGGTCCAGGTCCTCCATCTCGTCGAGCCCGCCGCCCAGTCGGTAGGCGTCCACGTGCACCAGCGCCGGCCCGTCGGCCAGGGGCGGGTGCACCCGGGCGATCACGAAGGTCGGGGAGGTCACCGCCCCGCGGACGCCGAGCCCCTCGCCGAGGCCCCGGGTCAGGGTGGTCTTGCCCGCGCCGAGCTCGCCCGTCAGCAGGACGAGGTCGCCGGGGCGCAGCAGGCCGGCGATCCTGCGGCCCAGGTCCTGCATGGAGGCGGGCGAGTCGACGGTGATCAGGGTTTCGGCGGCGGTTCCGGCGAGGACCTCAGCGGCCGGGCTGCGCGGCGCTTCCCGCGGCACTTCTTCCATCATGCGTCCCAACGTTAGCCGCTGCGGGAAGGGCTCCCGCGCGCGCCAGGAGGCCGGTCAGCAGCCCGGTCACGATGTCGGGGCGCTCCAGCATCATCAGGTGCCCGGTGCCTTCCAGCACCACCAGTTCGGCGGCCGGCAGCGTCTCCTTGATGGCGACGCTGTGTTCGGGCGGGGTGATCATGTCCCGGTCGGCGGCGATGACGGTGACGGGGACGTCCGCGAACCGTTGCAGCGCGGCGGTCTTGTCGTGGGTCTGGAACGCCGGGTAGAACGCGGCGACGACATCGATGGGGGTCGCCTCGATCAGCCGCTCGGCGAAGCGGGCGACGCCGGGGTCCACGTCCCGCGAACCGAACGAGTACATCTTGATCATGCCCGCGAAGAGGTCGGCGGTGGCCCGCCGGCCCCGTTCGACGAGTTCGGTCTGCGAGCCGAGGGCCCTGAGCACGCCCGGGAGCATCCGGCGGACGGCGCCCAGACCGTAGGCGGGCAGCCCGTAGGTCACCTCGTCGAGGCGTCCGCTGGAGGTTCCGACGAGCGCCACCCCGATGACGCGGTCGCGCACCAGCTCGGGGAACTGCTCGGCGAGGGCCATGACGGTCATCCCGCCCATCGAGTGGCCGACGAGCACGAGGGGACCCTCGGGCGCGGCGGCGTCGAGGACGGCCTTCAGGTCCCGGCCGAGCTGCTCGATGGTCACCGGCACGCCCTCGGCCTGGGCGACGCCCCGGCCGCTGCGGCCGTGGCTGCGCTGGTCCCAGTAGACGCTGCGGACCACCCCGCGCAGGGCGGCGCGCTGGAAGTGCCAGGAGTCCTGGCCGAGGCAGTAGCCGTGGCAGAAGACGACGGTGGCGCCGGCGGTGTCCGTGCGGCGCGGACGCCGCTTCTTGCCGTCGGGGGCCGGCCCGTCGGCCAGTTCGTCGATCTCGTAGTGGAGTTCGGTGCCGTCCTCGGCCCGGCAGGTGCCCTCGGTGCCGCGCAGGGAGCCGTAGTCGCCGGCCGCGTCGAGCGCGAGGCGCGCCTTCATCCGCAGGCCGCGTCCGACGGTGATCCGTTCGACGGCGACACCGGCCGCCGCGCCCGCCGCCAGCACGCCGATGGCCGCGCCGGCCCAGCCGGCCTTGCGCCAGTTCTCGCTCATGCCGTCGCCGTCCTCACTCAGCCGCCCAGGTACACCCGGGGGACCCGGCCTCCGATACGGGTGACGATCTCATACCCGATCGTATGTGCCGCTTGAGCCCAGTCCTCGGCGGTGGGTTCGCCCCGTTCGGCGTCACCGAACAGGACCGCCTCGTCCCCGGCCCGGACCGGCGCGGCTCCCGGGTCGGAGCCGAGGTCGACGACGAACTGGTCCATGGCGATCCGACCGGCCGCGTGGTGGATCCGGCCGCCGACCAGGACGGGCCCGGCGTCGGAGGCGTTCCGCGGGAAGCCGTCGGCGTATCCGGCGGGGATCAGCGCGAGCGTCGTCTCGGAGTCGGTGACGTGGTGGTGGCCGTAGCTCACGCCGTGTCCGGCGGGGACGGTCTTGACCAGGGCGACGGACGCCCTGACGGTCATGGCGGGGCGCAGGCCGAGCTGGGCGGGGGTGCCGAGTTCCGGCGCCGGTGAGACGCCGTAGACGGCGAGGCCGGGGCGGACGAGGTCGAAGTGGCTCTCGGGGAGGGTGAGCGTGGCCGGGGAGTTGGCGATGTGCCGCACCTCGGGGTCGACGCCCTCCTTCTCCGCGTAGGCGAGCATGTCACGGAAGGCGGTGAGCTGGAGCTGGATGGACGGGTGTCCGGGCTCGTCGGCGCAGGCGAAGTGCGACCAGACGCCGGTGACGTGGACGGTGCCCTCGGCCTGGGCGGCGACGGCGGCTCCGACCAGTTCCGCCCAGTCGGCCGGCTGGCAGCCGGCCCGGCCGAGGCCGGTGTCGGCCTTGAGCTGGACGCGGGCGGTGCGGCCGGCGGCGCGGGCCGCGGCGCGGACCTCGTCCAGGGCCCACAGCGCGCTGACGGACACGTCGATGTCGGCCTCGATGGCCTCCCGCCAGGGGCCGCCGGGGGTCCACAGCCAGCACAGCACCGGTCCCCCGATGCCGGCGGCCCGCAGTTCGAGCGCTTCCTCGGGGGTCGCGGTCCCGAGCCAGTCGGCGCCGGCCTCACGGGCCGCCCGGGCGCAGGGGACGGCCCCGTGCCCGTAGGCGTTCGCCTTGACGACGGCCATCAGCCGGGAACGGGGGGCCCGCGCGCGCAGGGCGCGTACGTTCTCCCGTACTGCGTCAAGGTCGATCTCGGCGTACACGCGCGTCGGAGTCTCGTTCATCGGGGCCAGTCTCTCAGAACCGCCCCCTACCGCCCGCCCCGCACCGGTCGCGGGGCGGGGCCAATCCGGCCCTCCGGGACAAATCCCCCGCACGGGCGGCGCGTCAGCGCAGGACGTCGCGCCACGCGTCGGGCAGGGCCCGCGCGACCTCGTGGGCCGTCACCGGGGCCCCGGCCGAGGCGCGGCGGGCGGCCAGGCCGTGCAGGTACGCCGCCACCGATCCGGCGTCGGGCCCGCCGAGCCCGGCCGCGAGCAGTGATCCGGCCAGCCCTGACAGCACGTCACCGCTCCCGGCGGTCGCCAGCCACGGGGTTCCGGTCGGGTTGACCCGGACGGGGGCGGTGCCGGAGGCCACCAGCGTCGTCGACCCCTTCAGCAGGACCGTCGCCCCGTACCGCACGGCCAGGGCCCGGACGGAGGCCAGCCGGCCCGCCTCGACCGCCGACCGGTCCACCCCGAGCAGGGCCGCCGCCTCTCCCGCGTGCGGGGTCAGCAGGGTCGCCGCCCGGCGTGCGCGCACCACGGCCGGGTCCAGTCCGCGCAGCCCGTCGGCGTCCACGAGCACCGCCGCGTCCCGGTCGGCCAGCGCCTCGGCGACCTCGGCGCCACGACCGTCGCCGATGCCCGGCCCGACCACCCACGCCTGCACCCGGCCGCGCCCGATCAGGGTCTCCGGGTACCGCGCGAGCACGGCCTCCGCGACGGCCGGGGGGCCCACGTACCGGACGGCGCCGGCGCCGCCGCGCAGGGCTCCGGCGACGGCCAGGACCGCCGCGCCCGGGTAGCGGTCGGACCCGGCGACGATGCCGACGACGCCGCGCCGGTACTTGTCGCTCGACGCCGTCGGGGCGGGCAGCAGCCGGGCCGCGTCGGCGTGTTGGAGGGCTTCCAGGTCGGGGGCGGGCAGCTCCAGCCCGATGTCCACGAGCCGGACGGCGCCGGCCAGCGACGCCCCCGGGTCGATGAGCAACCCGGGCTTGTACGCCCCGAAGGTCACCGTCACCCCGGCGGTGACGGCCGGGCCCGCCGTCTCCCCGGTGTCCGCGTCGACCCCGCTCGGCAGGTCCGCGGCGACGACGAGCGCGCCGTCGGGCACGCGTTCCGCGAGCGCCGCCGCCGCGGGGCGCAGCCCGCCATGGCCGCCGATGCCGAGCAGCCCGTCCACGACGAGGTCCGCCCGCGCCGGGACGGCGCCCGCGAGTCGACCTCCGGCGGCGCGCAGCGCGGCGAGCCCGCCCGGGTGCATCCGCTCGGGGTCCAGCGGTACCGCCGTCACCCCGGCGCCGCGCCGGGCCAGGCGGGCGCCGGCGTACAGGGCGTCGCCGCCGTTGTCGCCGGGTCCGACGAGCAGCACCACCTTCGCCCCGTAGACCCGGCCGCGGCGCCTCGTGAGCAGACCGGCGCAGACGACGGCCAGTCCGGCCGCCGCCCGGGCCATGAGGGTGCCTTCGGGCAATCGGGCGATCAGCTCGCGCTCGGCGGCCCGTACGGTCTCCACGCTGTAAGCAGTACGCATGCCCCCAGCGTGCCCGAAGGGGCCGCTGGGGGCCCGGGGACGACGGACCGGAGGACGGCCCGGCCCTCAGCCCTCGGCGATCACCACGGCCGACGCGACTCCGGCGTCGTGGCTCAGCGAGATGTGCCAGGACGTCACCCCGAGGGCCGCGGCCCGCGCGGCGACCGTCCCGGAGACGCGCAGCCGGGGCCGACCGCTGTCCTCGACGTACACCTCGGCGTCGGTCCACAGCAGCCCGGCGGGCGCGCCGAGGGCCTTGGCGAGGGCTTCCTTGGCGGCGAAGCGGGCGGCGAGCGAGGCGGTTCCGCGTCGCTCGCCGCTCGGCAGCGTCAGTTCGGATTCGAGGAAGAGGCGGTGCGCCATGTTCGGCGTGCGCTCCAGCGCGGCGCCGAACCGCTCGATCTCGGCAACGTCAATCCCCACACCGACAATCACAGCAACGAACCAGCCCTACTGATCGCTCACTCCACGGTCACCGACTTGGCGAGGTTACGCGGCTGGTCGACCTCGTTGCCCCGCGCGGTCGCCAGTTCGCAGGCGAAGACCTGGAGCGGCACGGTCGCCACCAGCGGCTGGAGCAGGGTGGGCGTCGCGGGGATCCGGATCAGGTGGTCGGCGTAGGGGACGACGGCCTCGTCGCCCTCCTCCGCGATCACGATGGTCCGCGCCCCGCGGGCCCGAATCTCCTGGATGTTCGACACGATCTTGTCGTGGAGCACGGACCGGCCGCGCGGCGACGGCACGACGACGACCACCGGCAGGTCGTGCTCGATCAGGGCGATCGGCCCGTGCTTGAGCTCGCCCGCCGCGAAGCCCTCGGCGTGCATGTACGCGAGTTCCTTGAGCTTGAGCGCGCCCTCCAACGCCACCGGGTAGCCGACGTGTCGGCCGAGGAACAGCACCGTGTCCTTGTCGGCGAGGGACCGCGCGAGGGCCCGTACGGGCTCCATCGTCTCCAGCACGGTGTCCACGGCGGCGGCGATGTCCGACAGTTCCCGGATCACGGCCTGGATCTCGTCGCCCCACTTGGTGCCGCGGACCTGACCGAGGTAGAGCGCGACGAGGTAGCAGGCCACCAGCTGCGTCAGGAACGCCTTCGTGGAGGCGACGGCGACCTCGGGGCCGGCGTGCGTGTAGAGCACGGCGTCCGATTCGCGCGGGATGGTGGAGCCGTTCGTGTTGCAGACGGCCAGCACCTTGGCGCCCTGCTCGCGGGCGTGCCGCAACGCCATCAGGGTGTCCATGGTCTCGCCGGACTGCGAGATCGCGATGACGAGCGTCCGCTGGTCGAGGATCGGGTCGCGGTAGCGGAACTCGCTGGCCAGCTCGGTCTCGCAGGGGATGCGGGTCCAGTGCTCGATGGCCAGCTTCGCGATCATGCCGGCGTGGTAGGCCGTGCCGCAGGCCACGATGACGACCTTGTCGACCTCGCGGAGCACCGAGGTGGGGATGCGGACCTCGTCGAGGGTCAGCAGCCCGCTGCCGTCGATCCGGCCGAGGAGGGTGTCCGCGACGGCCTTCGGCTGCTCGGCGATCTCCTTGAGCATGAAGTAGTCGTAGCCGCCCTTCTCGGCGGCGGAGGCGTCCCAGTCGACGTGGTAGGCCCGCACCTCGGCGGGCGCCCCGTCGAAGTCGGTGACCACGACCCCGTCGCGGCGCAGTTCGACGACCTGGTCCTGGCCCAGTTCGATCGCGGAGCGGGTGTGCGCGATGAAGGCGGCGACGTCCGAGGCGAGGAAGTTCTCGCCCTCGCCCACGCCCACCACCAGCGGGGAGTTGCGGCGTGCGCCGATGACGACGTCCGGCTGGTCGGCGTGCACCGCGACCAGGGTGAAGGCGCCCTGGAGCCGCCGGCAGACCCGGCGCATGGATTCGGCGAGGTCCCCCCACACCGCGAACTGCTCGGCGAGCAGGTGCGCGACGACCTCGGTGTCGGTCTCGGACTCCAGCCGGTGCCCGCGCTCGGCCAGTTCGCCGCGCAGTTCCGCGAAGTTCTCGATGATGCCGTTGTGGACGACGGCCACCCGGCCGGAGTTGTCCAGATGGGGATGGGCGTTGACGTCGGTGGGCCCTCCGTGGGTGGCCCAACGGGTGTGCCCGAGGCCGGTGGAGCCGGCCGGCAGGGGCTGCCCGACGAGTTCCTTCTCCAGGTTGACCAGCTTGCCGGCCTTCTTGACGTTGGCGAGTTCCCCGTCGGCGAGCACGGCGATGCCCGCCGAGTCGTAGCCGCGGTACTCCAGCCGCTTCAGTCCGGCGATGACCACATCGAGCGCCGATTGCGCTCCTACGTAACCCACAATTCCGCACATAGGCGGCAGCGTACGCCGATGTGCGCCCCGTGCCCCGTACCCGAACAGGACGAAAACCCCGCTCCGGGAAATCCGCCGGAACGGGGTCGACGACCTGTTCGAACACGTGCGCCCCATCGGGCGCACGCGGCTCAGCCCAGCTTCTTGACCTGCGCGTCGACGACGGTCTTCGGCTGCTCGGCCTTCACGCCCCACGAGTAGAAGGCGGCCAGCGTGTTGCCCTTGCGCACCACCACGAAGTGGGTGGCGGACTTGTCGCCGTCCTCCAGGTCCATGGGCGCGGTCCAGGACACGGCCTCGTCCCCACCGGTGACGGCGGCGCCCGGGGTGACGGCGCCGAACTTCACCTTCTCGCCGTCCGAGGTGAGGGTGAAGCCGGCTGCGCAGGCGGTGGCCGCGGTCTTCACGGCGGCGAGGGCCTCCTCGGCGCCCTTGCCGTCGTACGAGGTGACGGTGACCAGGGTCTGGGACCCACCGATCGCCTTCAGCGTGGCCTCGACCTTCTCCTCGGTGGTGGCGTTCGCCGGCAGTTCCTTGGGCTTGTCCTTGGAGCCGGTGCGGCCGAGGCCGGTGGCCGCACCGGGCTTCTGCGACGCCATGATCTGGACGAGCGGCTTGCAGGCGGCGTTCTCGGCCTCGGCCGGCATGGCGACGACCTTGGCGGCGCTCTCGGCCGAGACGACCTGGTCCGCGAGGTCGGCCTGGGTGACGACCAGCGCCGCCACCTCCGCGTCCGTCTTCCCCTTGGCGCCCGGCGCCGCCGAGGACGCAGCGCCACTTGCGGCGGCCGACGGCTTGGCGTCCGTCCCGGCGTCGGAGTCACCCGAACCGCAGGCGGTGACCAGCAGGCCCAGGGACACCGCGGAAGCGGTCAGGACGGTACGACGGACGAGTGCGGTACGCACGATGGATCTCCCCCATGAGTCACGACGAGCGGCAGGGCAGCCCGAGCGGCGCCCCGCTCGACGGGGCGCGCATCGAAGGCCGCGATGACGATCAATGTACGGCCGCCGATCGATCGGACGATCGGGATCACCGACCGCCCCGACAATCGTGATGCTGACGAGACGTCCCGGGATTCCGATCGATACCTGCTCGCGCACAACCCTGCGCACTTGTACCGAAACCATGTCTGACCTGCCCCGATCCGTCCCGGACCGGGCGACGTGACCGACCCCACCACCCACGGACGGCCCCGAGCCCCGACAATGGCCGTGTGATCACATCGCCGACGCGTGGCACGCCGGACCGCGCAACGGAGCGCACCGGCCCCCGCCGGGCCCCCGACGCCTCCCCGTACGTCGACCTCACCCGGGCGGAGTGGAGCGCGCTGCGCGAGCGCACCCCACTGCCCCTCACCGCGGACGAGGTGGAGCAGCTGCGCGGTCTGGGGGACGTCATCGACCTCGACGAGGTGCGGGACGTCTACCTGCCGCTGTCCCGGCTCCTGAACCTGTACGTCGGGGCGACCAGCAACCTGCGCGGCACCCTGAACACCTTCCTCGGTGACGCGGGCAACGGGCACGGCGCCCAGCAGGGCACCCCGTTCGTCATAGGCGTCGCCGGTTCGGTCGCCGTGGGCAAGTCCACCGTGGCCCGTCTGCTCCAGGCGCTGCTGGCCCGCTGGCCGGAGCACCCGCGGGTGGAGCTGGTCACCACGGACGGCTTCCTGTACCCGATGAAGGAGCTCCAGCGGCGCGGGCTGACCTCCCGCAAGGGCTTCCCGGAGTCCTACGACCGGCGCGCGCTGACCCGTTTCGTCGCCGACATCAAGGCCGGCAAGGACGAGGTGACGGCGCCCGTCTACTCCCACCTGATCTACGACATCGTCCCGGACGAGCGGCTCGTGGTGCGGCGCCCGGACATCCTCATCGTCGAGGGCCTCAACGTCCTCCAGCCGGCGCTGCCCGGCAAGGACGGCCGGACCCGCGTCGGGCTCGCCGACTACTTCGACTTCAGCGTGTACGTCGACGCCCGCCCGGAGGACATCGAGCGCTGGTACCTGGGCCGGTTCCGCAAGCTGCGCGCGACGGCGTTCCAGAACCCGTTCTCGTACTTCCGCAAGTACACGCAGGTCTCCGAGGAGGAGGCGCTGGAGTACGCGCAGACGATGTGGCGGACCGTCAACAAGCCGAACCTGATGGAGAACGTGGCCCCCACCCGCGGTCGCGCCACCCTCGTGGTGCGCAAGGGTCCGGACCACAAGGTGCAGAAGCTGAGCCTGCGCAAGCTGTAGCGGCGCGACGCCCGCGTCGGGACCGCTTCGCTAGGGTGCGGGGCATGTTGCACCTGCGGATGATCACCCCGCCGGACCGGACGGACGCGGCGGTGGCGATCGTCGAGAAGACGGTCGGAACCACCCATCTGGTCGTGCTGAAGGGCGCGGCCCGGATCCCGCCCGGCGACCTCGTGCTGTGCGACGTCGCCCGCGAGGCCGGTGACGAGCTGCTCCAGGAGCTCCAGGGGCTGGGCGTCGACGCGGACGGTTCGATCGCCGTGGAGCACATCGACCTGTCGCTGTCGCGGCGGGCCGACGCGGCCGAGGAGGAGGCTCCCGGAGAGGCCGCCGACGCCGTGCTGTGGAAGCAGCTGACGGAGGCCACCCACGAGGAGTCGACGCTCAGCATCACCTACTGCGCGTTCATGATCCTGGCGACGATGATCGCGGCCTGCGGCGTCGTCCTCGACAACGCGGTCCTGATCGTGGGCGCCATGGCGGTCGGCCCGGAGTTCGGGCCGCTCGCCGGGGTGTGCGTCGGGATCGTACGGCGCGAGCCCCGGTCGGCGCTGCGGTCCCTGTCCGCGCTGTTGATCGGCTTCGCGGCGGCGATGGCCGCCACCACCCTGTTCACCCTGGGCATGGACGCGATCGGCCAGTTCGAGCCGGGGATGCTGGACCGGCCCCGCCCCAACACCGGGTTCATCTGGCAGCCCGACCCGTTCTCCTTCGTGGTCTCGCTGCTGGCGGGCGTCGCCGGGGTGCTGTCCCTGACCTCCGCGAAGTCGGGGGCGCTGGTCGGCGTGGCCATCTCGGTGACGACCGTCCCGGCCGCCGCGAACGCGGCCGTGGCCCTCGCCTACGCCGAGTTCGCCCAGATGTGGGGCTCGGTGGAACAGCTCCTGCTGAACCTGGCCGGGATCATGCTGGCGGGCGTCCTGACCCTGTACGGGCAGAAGGCGCTGTGGCGGACCCAGCGGGGACGCTGGACCCGCCGGCCCAAGGGCGGGGCCGGCGCCCCGGTCAGCTGACGCGACCGGGCCGGCCCGACGTACGGACCGGCCCGGTCGTGCGGGGAGGGAGCGGCTAGCCGAGCGCCGATTTCACGACGTCCGCGAGCCGACCGGCGACGGCGCGGGCCTGCTCGATGTCGGCGGCCTCCACCATCACCCGTACGAGCGGCTCCGTGCCGGACGGACGGAGCAGCACCCGGCCGGTCGTACCGAGCTCGCGCTCGGCCTCGGTGACCGCCGCGGCCAGTTCGCCCGAGGTCGTCACCCGGGACTTGTCCACGTCGGGCACGTTGATCAGGATCTGCGGCAGCCGCGTCATCACGCCGGCCAGCTCGGCCAGGGACCGGCCGGTGGCCGCGATCCGCGCCGCGAGCAGCAGGCCCGTCAGGGTGCCGTCGCCCGTCGTCGCGTGGTCGAGGATGATCACGTGGCCGGACTGCTCGCCGCCCAGCGCGTAGCCGTGTTCCTTCATCGACTCCAGCACGTAGCGGTCGCCGACCCCGGTCTGCACGACCTGGATGCCCTCGGCCTCCATCGCCAGTTTGAAGCCCAGGTTCGACATGACGGTGCCGACCACGGTGTTCCCGCGCAGCTGGCCCGCCTCGCGCATGGCGAGGGCGAGCACCGCGAGGATCTGGTCGCCGTCGACCTCCGCGCCCGTGTGGTCCACGGCCAGGCAGCGGTCGGCGTCGCCGTCGTGGGCGACGCCGAAGTCGGCGCCGTGCTCCACGACGGCCTGCTTCAGCAGGTCGAGGTGGGTGGATCCGCAGCCGTCGTTGATGTTCAGCCCGTCGGGCTCGGCGCCGATGGTGACGATCTCCGCGCCGGCGCGGGCGAAGGCCTCCGGGGACACGTACGCCGCCGCGCCGTGCGCCTCGTCGAGGACGACCTTGAGGCCTTCGAGACGGTTGGGCAGGACGCCGATCAGGTGGGCGACGTACTTGTCGAAGCCCTCCGTGTAGTCGGAGACCCGGCCGACGCCGGAGCCGGTGGGCCGGTCCCAGGGCGCGCCCGTGCGGTGCTCCTCGTAGACCGACTCGATCCGGTCCTCCAGGTCGTCGGCGAGCTTGTGCCCACCGCGCGCGAAGAACTTGATGCCGTTGTCGGGCATGGCGTTGTGGCTGGCGGAGAGCATCACGCCGAGGTCGGCGCCCAGCGCACCGGTGAGATACGCCACCGCCGGGGTGGGCAGCACACCGACGCGCAGGACGTCCACGCCGGCGCTCGCGAGGCCCGCGACGACCGCGGCCTCCAGGAACTCGCCCGACGCACGCGGGTCGCGGCCCACGACCGCGGTGGCCCGGTGGCCCGCGAAGGTGCCCGCCTCGGCCAGTACGTGCGCCGCCGCCACGGAGAGGCCGAGCGCGAGCTCGGCCGTCAGATCCGCGTTGGCGACGCCTCGTACACCGTCCGTCCCGAAGAGTCGTCCCACTGTTGTCCTCCCGAGTTCACGCATCGCTTGTGACCACTTGTGACATCTATTTGCCGCTTATGGCGGTAAACGAACCGCCCCGGCAGCACAGAGAGTGCTGCCGGGGCGGTTTCGTTGCAGAACAGCAGGCGCAGATTAACGCTTGCTGTACTGCGGAGCCTTGCGGGCCTTCTTGAGACCGGCCTTCTTGCGCTCGACCGCACGGTCGTCGCGGGAAAGGAAGCCGGCCTTCTTCAGCGCCGGGCGGTTGTTGTCCACGTCCGCCTCGTTCAGCGCACGGGCGACACCGAGGCGCAGGGCACCGGCCTGGCCGGAGACGCCGCCACCCGAGATGCGGGCGATGACGTCGTAACGGCCGTCGAGCTCCAGGAGCTTGAAGGGCTCGTTGACTTCCTGCTGGTGCACCTTGTTGGGGAAGTAGTCCTC
Source organism: Streptomyces sp. NPDC040432 (assembly GCF_055595445.1). Taxonomy (NCBI): domain Bacteria; kingdom Bacillati; phylum Actinomycetota; class Actinomycetes; order Kitasatosporales; family Streptomycetaceae; genus Streptomyces; species Streptomyces sp. NPDC040432. The sequence continues at coordinate 687,968 of NZ_JBVIVP010000002.1, forward strand.
AAGGGTGCGACCGTTGATCTTCCACTTGCCGGTGCCCGGAACGATCCGGACGCGGGCGATGGCGTTCTTGCGACGGCCCAGGCCGGCGGCCGGCTGGGGGTCACCGAAGCGACCGGCAAGCGACTCGGAGGTGTAGTCGCCCTCGGCGACAACCTCGGACTCGGTGGTGTACTCCTCGACGCCCTCGAACTCTTCGACGGGGGTCTCGGCGGTGGTCTCGGCCACGATGCTCCTCAGAATTTTCTTGCGTCTAGGGGGTGGCCGGAACTACTGCGCGACCTGGGTGATCTCGAACGGCACCGGCTGCTGGGCAGCGTGAGGGTGCTGGTCGCCCGAGTAGACCTTCAGCTTCGAGAGCATCTGACGGCCCAGGGTGTTCTTGGGGAGCATGCCCTTGATGGCCTTCTCGACGGCCTTCTCCGGGTTGTTCGCCAGGAGGTCGTCGTAGCGCACCGAACGCAGACCGCCCGGGAAGCCCGAGTGGCGGTAGGCCATCTTCTGGGTCGCCTTGTTGCCGGACAGGTGAACCTTGTCGGCGTTGACGATGATGACGAAGTCGCCCATGTCCATGTGGGGGGCGTAGGTCGGCTTGTGCTTGCCCTTCAGGAGGGCAGCGGCCTGGGTCGCCAGACGGCCGAGGACAACGTCCTGGGCGTCGATGACGAGCCACTGGCGCGAAATGTCGCCGGGCTTGGGGCTGAACGTACGCACGCGTATGCCTTCGCTTCTTCAGTGGTGGTATCCCAAGGGCGCAAGCCCCACGGGAAGGTCCTGACAGGGTCACCACGGACGATCACGACAGCCCTCGTTCGCATCGGGGACGCAACCCGTGCGCGAACTGCTGGTCATCGGTCCGGTGGACCGGCGCAAGGCCTTTCACGTGAGAATGAGAAAGCCAATACGCATAACAAACCAGCAGGATACCCAGCAGACCCGAGAGGGGTCAAAACGCGGTCCGCGATGCCGATTCTGCTGGCGTCGCGGCGCACTCCGGTTCGGTCCTGGGTGGGGACCCCGCAGTTGTTACAGGGACCAGGGTAACCCGACCCGGGCGCAGCGCACGACGCGCCAGCAGGAACGCGAGCCCGCACAGGGTCACCGCGTCCCGGAACGCCCGCCGCTTGCGCTCCACCTCGGAGGGCCACGGGATGCCCGCCGTCTGCGGCACCAGGGCCACCCAGAACCAAGGGGTGCGCGGCATCGAGCCCTCCCGCACCCCCGACGCCAGCAGCAGCGGCAGCACCACGAGCAGGTAGTGGTCGAAGGACGGACGCGACACCAGGAATGCGGCGAGCATCACCATGCAGGCCGTCTCCACCAGCCGCATCTCCCCCGCGTCCGTGTCGGTCGCGCGCCACCGCGTCCACGCCGCCCACAGCCCGGCCCCGGCCCCCGCGAAGGCCAGCAGAACCGCCACCGGGACCGGGACCCCCAGCCTCGGCAGCACCGCGATCGGCGAGGCGTCCCACGGCAGGGCGTAGGAGTCCTGCCCCTGGAAGAGGAAGGGCAGCGTCTTGGTGAAGAACAGCGTCGGGCTGGGCATCATCAGCGCCCCGACCAGGGACATCCCCACCGGCACCAGGACCGCCGCGGCCAGCCCCCGCCACTGCCGGGCCAGGACGAAGAGCAGCCCGATCGGCACCAGCATGGGCTTGCAGGCGATCGCCAGCCCCACCACCAGCCCGGCCGCGCCCCACGAACGCCGGTGCGCCAGCAGCAGGGCCACCGGCAGGGCCGCCGCCGAGATCGCCGTCCAGTTGCCGATCAGCACGAGGTTCGCGTACGGCTTGTGGGCCAGCGCCAACAGACCGAGGCCGCCCACCGCGAAGCGGGAGCACAGCGGCACCGAGAACAGCCTCAGCGCCGCCCACCACCCCACCCCGACCAGCCCCGAGACGCCCACCGGCAGCAGCCATCGCAGCACCCCGGTCGGCACCAGCGCCTCCGGCACCGCCATGATCACCGCGCTGGGCAGGTAGAGGAAGCGTTTGTCCTCGTACGGGGAGATCCCCGCCATCAGGGCGTCGGCGGCCTTGACGACGAAGGCGTTGTCCGACCCCCAGTTGGAGCGCAGGCTCGACGACACGGCGACGGTCAGGAGCACCACCAGGGAGGCGACCCGCAGGGACCGCGGCGCCGGCCTCAGCAGCCAGGCGGTCAGCCGGTCCCCCGACTGCGGCCGGTCCCACTTCACGAGCCAGGTGCTAGGCCGCAGCCCCACGACGCCTCCCCCTCGACCGGCGCGGAGGGTGGTCGACCCCCCGGCGCACGCACTCAACCCGACGTTCGTCCCGGACGGGACACCGTCCGTCGAACGCGCGGGTGCCCCTCAGCGCTTGCGCTCAACCCGACGTTCGTCCCAGACGGGTTCCTGAGTCTCCCTCACAACACCGTCCGAACCGAAGACCAGATAGCGGTCAAATGTGCGCGCGAACCAGCGGTCGTGCGTGACGCACAACACAGTTCCGTCGTAGGACTCCAGACCGTCCTGCAACGCCTCCGCGGACTCCAGGTCGAGGTTGTCCGTCGGCTCGTCCAGGAGCAGCGCCGTGGTTCCGGCCAGTTCCAGCAGCAGGATCTGGAAACGCGCCTGCTGGCCGCCCGAGAGCTTCTCGAAGGGCTGGTCGCCCTGGCGCTCCAGCTCGTAGCGGCGCAGGGCGCCCATCGCCTGGCCGAGCGGCTTGGCCGCCTCCGTCCACAGGATGTCGACGAGCGTGCGCCCGAACAGCTCCGGGTGCGCGTGGGTCTGCGCGAAGTGCCCCGGCACCACTCGGGCGCCCAGCTTCCACGTACCGGTGTGCTTGACGTCCTCGCCCGCCATCAGCCGCAGGAAGTGCGACTTCCCGGAGCCGTTCGAGCCGAGGACCGCGACCCGCTCCCCGTAGAACACCTCCAGCGAGAAGGGCTTCATCAGCCCGGTGAGCTCCAGGTTCTCCACGGTCAGCGCGCGCACGCCGGTGCGACCGCCCTTGAGGCGCATCCGGATGTCCTGCTCCCGCGGCGGCTCCGGCGGCGGCCCTGCCTCCTCGAACTTCTGGAAGCGGGTCTGCATCGCCCGGTACCGCGAGGCCATGTCCGGGCTGCTCGCCGCCTGGTTGCGCAGCCGCAGCACCAGGGCCTTCAGCCGGGCGTGCTCCTCGTCCCAGCGCCGCTTGAGCTCCTCGAAGCGGGCGAAGCGTTCCTTGCGGGCGTCGTGGTACGTGCCGAAGCCCGCGCCGTGCACCCACACGTCGGAGCCGGTCGGGCTCGCCTCCAGGCTGATGATCTTCTCCGCGGCCTGCGTCAGCAGCTCCCGGTCGTGCGAGACGAAGAGCACGGTCTTGCGGGTGGCCCTCAGCTGCTCCTCCAGCCACCGCTTGCCCGGGACGTCCAGGTAGTTGTCCGGCTCGTCGAGCAGCAGGACCTCGTCGGGTCCGCGCAGCAGCGCCTCCAGGACGAGCCGCTTCTGCTCACCGCCCGACAGCGTGCGCACCTCGCGGTACTGGGCGCTGTCGTACGGGATGGCCAGCGCGGCCATCGTGCAGACGTCCCACAGGGTCTCCGCCTCGTAGCCCTGGACGTCGGCCCAGTCGCTGAGGGCCTGCGCGTAGGCCATCTGCGCGGCCTCGTCGTCGACGGTGAGGATCAGGTGCTCGGCCCGGTCGACGGCCTTGGCCGCCTCCCGGATCCGCGGCTGGGACACCGAGACCAGCAGGTCACGTACGGTCGTCTCGTCCCGGACCGAGCCCACGAACTGCGACATCACGCCGAGCCCGCCGCTGATGGCGACGCCACCGCCGTGCGGCTGGAGCTCGCCGGAGATCAGCTTGAGCAGGGTGGTCTTGCCGGCGCCGTTCGCCCCCACCAGGGCGACCACCGAGCCCTCCCCCACGCGGAAGGAGACGTCGGGGAGCAGGACCCGCCCGTCGGGAAGGTAGTACTCCAGGTGGTTGGCTTCGAGATGTCCCATGCCGGGCATTGTCCCGGTCCCCCCGCGATCCGCCCAAACGCATAAGCGGATCTCAGCAGCAACCGGCTCCCGGCAGGGTCCGCAGGTTGCGGGCTTCCTTGCTGCGGGCGGCCAGCAGTTCGTCGGCGGGGTAGCCGACCTCCTCCAGGGTGAGCCCGTGCGGCTTCACCACGTGGACCGAGGAGTCCCGTACGCCGGCGGCCAGCACCTCGCCGGGCCAGGTGACCGGCCGATGTCCGTCGCCGACGTGCAGCAGGGCGCCGACCAGCGAGCGGACCATGTTGTGGCAGAAGGCGTCGGCGCGGACGGTCGCGGTGACGACGCCGTCGTCGGCCCGCTCCCAGCCGAGCTGCTGGAGCGTACGGATCGTCGTGGCGCCCTCGCGCTTCTTGCAGTACGCGGCGAAGTCGTGCTCGCCGAGCAGCGCGGCGGCGGCCTCGTTCATGGCGTCGACGTCCAGCGGCCACTGGTGCCACAGCACGTGTCCGCGGCGCAACGGGTCCACGCCGGCCCGGTGGTCGCCGACGCGGTAGGCGTAGCGGCGCCAGATGGCCGAGAACCGGGCGTTGAAGCCCTCGGGGGCCTCGGCGGCACGCCAGACCCGTACGTCCTGTGGCAGGCGTCCCGCGAGGCGGCGCAGCAGCTTGTCGTGGTGCTCGGCCCACACCTCCTCGGCGAGGTCGAACTGGGCGACCTGCCCGCGGGCGTGGACGCCGGCGTCCGTACGGCCGGCGACGGTCAGCTCGACGGGGTCCGGCAGCCGCATCACGGTCTGCAGGGCGGACTCCAGCTCGCCCTGCACGGTCCGCAGCACGCGCTGCTTCGCCCAGCCGGAGAAGTCCTTGCCGTCGTACGACAGGTCCAGCCGCACCCGGACGTGCCCGGGCTCCACCTCGTCACTCACGTGACCGATCCTCTCAGGGGTTCCAGGGCTGTGCTCCCGGGTCGTGTTCCCGGGAAAACGCGGGAACGGGCCCGCCCCGGGAAGGGGGCGGGCCCGTTCAGAGCCGTTCGGCGTGATCCCGGAAGGGGATCAGGCCTCCTTGGTCTCCTCGGCGGCGGGAGCCTCGGTGGCCTCCGCCTCCTTCACGGCGCGCTTGGTGGCGGCCTCGGCCTCACCGGTGGCCTGCTGGGCGACCGTCAGGGCCTCGACCAGCTCGATGACCGCCATCGGGGCGTTGTCGCCACGACGGTTGCCGATCTTGGTGATGCGCGTGTAACCACCGGGGCGGTTCTCGTAGCGCGGGGCGATCTCGGTGAACAGCGTGTGCACGATGCTCTTGTCCGTGATCGTCTGCAGCACCAGGCGACGGTTGTGGATGTCGCCCTTCTTGGCCTTGGTGACCAGACGCTCGGCGTAGGGACGCAGGCGACGGGCCTTGGCCTCGGTGGTGGTGATGCGGCCGTGCTCGAAGAGCGACTTCGCGAGGTTCGCGAGGAGGTGCTTCTCGTGCGCGGCGCTGCCGCCCAGACGGGCACCCTTTGCGGGACGCGGCATGGTGTTACTCCTTCATATCTGCACCGGCCGTGTCAGGTACCGGTGTCAGTTCCCCCGAGGCGGACGCCGCGGGAAAGTCTGTTCTGCGAGCCGAGGCTCAGTACTGCTCGGTCTCGACGAAACCGGCGTCCGCGTCGTCGTCGGCGCCGAAGGCGTCGGCGGCGGCGGTCGGGTCGAATCCGGGCGGGCTGTCCTTGAGGGCCAGGCCCATGCCGGCGAGCTTCGCCTTGACCTCGTCGATCGACTTCGCACCGAAGTTGCGGATGTCGAGCAGGTCGGCCTCGGAACGCGCCACGAGCTCACCCACGGAGTGGATGCCCTCGCGCTTGAGGCAGTTGTACGAGCGGACCGTGAGCTCCAGCTCCTCGATCGGCAGCGCCAGATCGGCGGCCAGGGCCGCGTCCGTCGGCGAGGGGCCCATGTCGATGCCCTCGGCGTCGATGTTGAGCTCGCGCGCCAGACCGAACAGCTCGACCAGGGTCTTACCGGCGGACGCCATGGCGTCGCGCGGGCGCATGGCCTGCTTCGTCTCGACGTCGACGATCAGCTTGTCGAAGTCGGTGCGCTGCTCGACTCGGGTCGCCTCGACCTTGTAGGTGACCTTGAGGACCGGGCTGTAGATGGAGTCGATCGGGATGCGACCGATCTCCTGGCCCAGCTGCTTGTTCTGGACGGCGGAGACGTAGCCGCGACCGCGCTCGACGGTCAGCTCCATCTCCAGCTTGCCCTTGCCGTTGAGCGTGGCGAGGACGAGGTCCGGGTTGTGCACCTCGACACCGGCCGGGGGCGCGATGTCGGCAGCGGTGACCAGGCCGGGACCCTGCTTGCGCAGGTACATCACGACCGGCTCGTCGTGCTCCGAGGAGACGACCAGCTGCTTGATGTTGAGGATGATGTCGGTGACGTCTTCCTTGACACCGGGCACGGTGGTGAACTCGTGCAGCACGCCGTCCACGCGGATGCTGGTGACGGCGGCACCCGGGATCGAGGAGAGCAGGGTGCGGCGCAGGGAGTTGCCGAGGGTGTAGCCGAAGCCCGGCTCCAGCGGCTCGATCACGAACCGCGAGCGGTACTCGTCGACGACCTCTTCGGTCAGCGAAGGACGCTGAGCGATAAGCATGTCTGTGTTCCTTCAGTCGTGGACGCCCACTATTTGACGCCCGACGGTGTGCAGCATGGCGCTGCGGACTACAAGGGTACGGGCGGTACGTCCCCCGCGAGGGGTTCGTACCGCCCGAACACTCAAAGACGCACAAGTGCGTCCGCTGCGTCAGACGCGGCGGCGCTTCGGCGGACGGCAGCCGTTGTGCGGGGTGGGGGTGACGTCCTGGATCGAGCCGACCTCAAGGCCGGTGGCCTGGAGGGAGCGGATCGCGGTCTCACGGCCGGAGCCGGGACCCTTGACGAAGACGTCGACCTTGCGCATGCCGTGCTCCTGCGCGCGGCGGGCGGCCGACTCGGCGGCCATCTGCGCGGCGAAGGGGGTGGACTTGCGCGAGCCCTTGAAGCCGACGTGGCCGGCGGAGGCCCAGGAGATCACGTTGCCCGAGGGGTCCGTGATCGAGACGATCGTGTTGTTGAACGTGCTCTTGATGTGGGCGTGCCCGTGAGCGACGTTCTTCTTTTCCTTGCGGCGCACCTTCTTGGCAGCGCCCTGACGACCCTTGGGGGGCATCTAAATCTCCTACGGGAGGTGGTCGGTCCTACAGCGCAAGACCGCTGAACAGGACTACTTCTTGCCCGGCTTCTTCTTACCGGCGATCGCGCGACGCGGACCCTTGCGGGTACGGGCGTTCGTGCTGGTGCGCTGACCGTGCACCGGGAGGCCACGACGGTGGCGAATACCCTGGTAGCACTGGATCTCGACCTTGCGGCGGATGTCGGCCTGGATCTCGCGGCGGAGGTCACCCTCGGTGCGGAGGTTGGCGTCCACGTACTCGCGGATCTTGACCAGGTCCTCTTCGGCCAGGTCACGAACGCGGGTGTTCGGGTTCACACCGGTGGCCGCAAGGATTTCCTTGGACCGGGTGCGACCGACACCGAAGACGTAGGTGAGTGCGATCTCCACGCGCTTTTCGCGCGGGATGTCAACACCGGAAACGCGTGCCATTCAATGGCTCCTGTGTGTTCGGGGGTCTTCAGCAGAATCAACCCCGACCGCCGACCACACCTGATGGGTGGTGGTACGTCCGGGTCCCCGGCCCCCGCCGGAGGTGCCGCCGGCTCCTGTCGGAGCTGGGCGGATTCTGCGTATGTACGTTTTCTTACGTCGCGCGAAGAACTGCGGAAGGCAGGTCGGTCGGCGTGCGTCAGCCCTGGCGCTGCTTGTGGCGCAGGTTGTCGCAGATGACCATGACCCGACCGTGACGGCGGATCACCTTGCACTTGTCGCAGATCTTCTTGACGCTCGGCTTGACCTTCATGTGGGTGAGGTTCTCCGGGTCAGTGCCACCACCCGCGCCGGACGTGAGTGCCCGGTCGGGAGTGAGGACAAGATCTACTTGTATCGGTAGACGATCCGGCCACGCGTCAGGTCGTACGGGGAGAGCTCCACGACGACCCGGTCATCAGGGAGGATGCGGATGTAGTGCATGCGCATCTTGCCGCTGATGTGCGCGAGGACCTTGTGACCGTTCTGGAGTTCCACCTTGAACATCGCGTTCGGGAGGGACTCGATCACGGTGCCCTCGATTTCGATGGCACCTTGCTTCTTGGCCACGCTTCGCCTTTCGAATCGGCTACCTTGATCGGCTTGCGCACTCGCGATGTTTGCGGATGTTGCTTGCAGACATGGAAGTGCACGAGAGCCGACGAGTCAGTCTACGTCAGGGCACCCAGAAAGACGAATCCGGAAAGTTTGCCCCAGAGTCTAGATCATTAACCGAGGGGGTCCGGCGCCGTGGTGACGCCGTACTCCGCCAGCTTCGCCTTGCCGCAGTCGGGGCTGGTCAGGACGATCGGCCCCGCCTCGGTCAGCGCGATGGAGTGCTCCCAGTGCGAGGACCAGGTGCCGTCCGTCGTGATGACCGTCCAGTCGTCCGCGAGTACCTCCGTCTGGGCAGTGCCCAGGGAGACCATCGGCTCGATCGCCAGGCACAGGCCCGGGACGAGCTTGATGCCCTTGCCCCGCTTGCGCGAGACGTAGTTCAGCAGGTGCGGGTCCATGTGCATCTCGGACCCGATGCCGTGGCCGCCGTAGTCCTCGATGATCCCGAACTTGCCGAGGCTGTGCTCACCGGTCGTGGGACGCGGCTGGCGCTTGATGTACGTCTCGATCGCCTTCGAGATGTCCACCAGCCGGTTGCCGAGCCGCATCGCCGCGATGCCCGCCCACATCGACTCCTCGGTGACCCGGGACAGCTCGATCAGCTCCGGGGCGTGACCGGTGCCCACGAAGGCCGTGTAGGCGGCGTCGCCGTGCCAGCCGTCGATGATGGCACCCGCGTCGATGGAGATGATGTCCCCGTCCTTGAGGACCGTCTTGTCGTCCGGGATGCCGTGGACGACGACCTCGTTGACCGAGGTGCAGATCGTCGCGGGGAAGCCGCCGTAGCCGAGGAAGTTCGACTTGGCGCCGGCGTCCGCGATGACCTTGCGGGCCACCATGTCCAGATCCCTCGTCGTGGAGCCCGGCACCGCGGCCTCACGTGTCGCCGCGTGGATCGCGGCGACGACCAGCCCTGCCTCGCGCATCTTCGCGATCTGCTCGGGGGTCTTGATCTGAACCATGAACGGGCCTTCCACCTTCGAAACCGGGTCTTCTCAACAGTACGGCCGCGATGCCCCAAGGACACCGCGGCCGTACCCGCACGACGAACAGCAGGACTACTTCTTCAGGGCTTCCATCGCACGCTTCGTGACGTCGGCGACCTCACCGAGGGCCGGGATCGTCACCAGCAGGCCCTGGGCCTTGTAGTAGTCGATGATCGGCTCGGTCTGCGTGTGGTAGACCTCCAGCCGGTTGCGGACCGTGGCCTCGGAGTCGTCCTCACGCTGGTACAGCTCGCCACCGCAGGTGTCGCAGACACCCTCGGTCTTCGGCGCCGCGTACGTGACGTGGAAGACGTGCGCGGACTCCTTGCGGCAGATGCGCCGACCGGCGATCCGCTTCACGACCTCGTCCTCCTCGACCTCCAGGTCGAGGACGGCGTCCAGCTTCATGCCCTCGGACTGCAGCATGACGTCGAGCGCCTCGGCCTGCGAGACGTTGCGCGGGAATCCGTCGAGCAGGAAGCCGTTCACGGCGTCCGGCTGCTCCATGCGGTCCTTGGCCATACCGATGGTGATCTCGTCGGGGACGAGGTCACCGGCGTCCATGAACGCCTTCGCACGCCGGCCGAGCTCCGTGCCCTGGCTGATGTTGGCCCGGAACAGGTCACCCGTGGAGATGTGCGGGATGGACAGGTTCTTGGCAAGGAACGCGGCCTGCGTACCCTTGCCTGCACCGGGCGGTCCGACGAGGACGATTCGCATCAGCGGAGGAACCCTTCGTAATTGCGCTGCTGGAGCTGGCTCTCGATCTGCTTCACGGTTTCCAGACCCACACCCACGATGATCAGGATGCTCGTCCCGCCGAACGGGAAGTTCTGGTTCGCCCCGAAGCCCGCCAACGCCATTGTCGGCACAAGAGCGATCAGACCCAGGTACAGCGAGCCGGGCCAGGTGATCCGGTTGAGTACGTAGCTCAGGTACTCGGCGGTCGGTCGGCCGGCGCGGATGCCCGGGATGAAGCCACCATACTTCTTCATGTTGTCGGCAACTTCCTCGGGGTTGAACGAGATCGCCACGTAGAAGAACGCGAAGAAGACGATCAGGAGGAAGTAGACGGCGATGTAGTACGGGTGGTCGCCCTTGACGAAGTGCTTCTGGATCCAGTTGGCCCAGCCCGCGGTCGAACCGCTGAACTGCACCACCAGGGCCGGGATGTACAGCAGCGACGAGGCGAAGATGACGGGGATGATGCCCGCCTGGTTCACCTTGAGCGGGATGTAGGTCGAGGTACCGCCGTAGGCACGGCGGCCGATCATGCGCTTCGCGTACTGAACCGGAATGCGGCGCTGCGCCTGCTCGACGAAGACGACCAGGCCGACCATCGCGAGACCGACCAACATGACCACGCCGAATTCGACCCAGCCTCCAGCGATCTTGCCCTGGAGCTTGATCGTCCAGAGGGAACCGACGAACCCGGCGGCGATCGAGATGAACATCAGGATCGACATGCCGTTGCCGATGCCGCGGTCGGTGATGAGCTCACCGAGCCACATGACGACACACGTACCGGCGGTCATGGTGAGCACCATGACGACGGTCGTGAAGATCGAACGGTTGGGAACGATCTGCGAGGCGACCGAGCAGTTCCCGAAGAGGGCTCCGGTGCGGGCGGTGGCGACGAGACCGGTGCCCTGAAGGATCGCGAGCGCGACCGTCAAATAGCGCGTGTACTGAGTGATCTTCGCCGTGCCGGACTGGCCCTCTTTCTTGAGGGTCTCCAGCTTCGGGATGACCACGGTCAGCAGCTGCAGGATGATGCTCGCCGTGATGTAGGGCATGATGCCGAGCGCGAAGATCGTGATCTGCAGCAGCGCACCGCCACTGAACATGTTGACCAGACCGAAGAGGCTGTTGCTGCCATTCCCCATCTGGTCAAGACAGATCTGAACGTTCTTGTAGCTCACGCCGGGTACCGGGATGTGGGACCCGAGCCGATACAGCACGATGATGCCGAGCGTGAAGAGCAGCTTCTTGCGCAGGTCGGGCGTCTTGAACGCCCGGGCGAACGCGGTGAGCACGGTGCCTCCTGCGACCCCCGCGCTACTGCGTCAGAGGTGACGGTCTGAGGGATCGACGAATACGTACAAGCAAAGGTGCAGGCCACCTTACCGGCGACTGCGCCCCCCGTGGAACGACCAACCGGGGATGCCCCATATGTGAGGCATCCCCGGTCGGGTTTCTAGCTATTTGTCACTGAGTTTTGTCTTAGACGAGCTCGGTGACGGTGCCGCCGGCAGCGGCGATCTTCTCCTTGGCGGAGGCGGAGACGGCGTCAACCGAAACCTGCAGCGCCACGGAGAGCTCGCCCTGGCCCAGGACCTTGACGAGGCTGTTCTTGCGAACCGCGCCCTTGGCGACCAGGTCGGCCACCGTGACTTCTCCACCCTCGGGGTAGAGAGCGCCGAGCTTGTCCAGGTTCACGACCTGGAACTCGGTGCGGAACGGGTTCTTGAAGCCCTTGAGCTTCGGCAGACGCATGTGGAGGGGCATCTGCCCACCCTCGAAGCGCTGCGGGATCTGGTAACGGGCCTTCTGGCCCTTCGTACCACGACCGGCCGTCTTACCCTTCGACGCCTCACCACGACCGACACGGGTCTTCGCGGTCTTGGCGCCGGGGGCGGGACGGAGGTTGTGGGCCTTCAGCGGGCTGTTCTCAGCCATGTTAGTCAACCTCCTCAACCGTCACGAGGTGGCGGACGGTCTGCACCATTCCGCGGAACTCGGGGCGGTCCTCCTTGACGACCACGTCGTTCAGGCGCTTGAGCCCGAGCGAACGCAGAGTGTCGCGGTGGTTCTGCTTGCTGCCGATGTACGACTTCGTCTGCGTGATCTTGAGGCGAGCCATTACGCACCCGCCCCGGCACGTGCACGAAGCAGAGCCGCGGGGGCGACGTCCTCAAGGGGCAGACCGCGGCGAGCCGCGATCTCCTCGGGACGCTGCAGGCCCTTGAGGGCCGCCACGGTCGCGTGCACGATGTTGATCGCGTTCGAAGAGCCGAGCGACTTCGACAGGATGTCGTGAACGCCGGCGCACTCCAGAACGGCGCGCACCGGGCCACCGGCGATAACACCGGTACCGGGGGAAGCCGGCTTCAGGAGCACGACGCCCGCAGCACGCTCGCCCGTGATCGGGTGAGGAATGGTGCCCTGGATGCGCGGAACCTTGAAGAAGGACTTCTTGGCTTCCTCGACACCCTTGGCGATGGCCGCGGGAACTTCCTTGGCCTTGCCGTAACCGACACCTACAGTGCCGTCACCGTCGCCCACCACGACCAGCGCGGTGAAGCTGAAGCGGCGACCACCCTTGACAACCTTGGCGACGCGGTTGATCGCGACAACGCGCTCAACGTAAGCGGTCTTCTCGGCGGCAGGGCCACCGTCGCGACCCTTCCGGTCCCGCCGCTCGCCGCCACCGGCACCGCTTCCGCGGCGCTGGGGTCCAGCCATTGGATTACCTCTCTCTGTTACGTCCGTGAGTCCCGGAACCGGGGCTTAGAACTTCAGCCCGGCTTCGCGGGCGGCGTCAGCCAGAGCGGCAATGCGCCCGGCGTATCGGTTGCCACCGCGGTCGAAGACAACGGTCTCCACGCCGGCAGCCTTCGCACGCTCGGCCACGAGCGCGCCGACGGCCTGGGCCTGGGCGCTCTTGTCGCCTTCGCCACCGCGGATCGAGGTGTCCAGGGTCGACGCGGACGCCAGGGTGTGACCCTGGAGGTCGTCGATGACCTGAGCAACGATGTTGCGGTTGGAACGCGTCACGACGAGGCGCGGACGCTCCGCCGTACCCGACACGTTCTTGCGAATGCGGATGTGGCGGCGAGCCTTGGCAGCGCGCTTGTACGCGTCGCCCTTGGCGATCTTCACACCGTATGCCATGGCTACTTACCAGCCTTTCCGACCTTGCGGCGGATGACCTCGCCGGCGTACTTGACACCCTTGGCCTTGTACGGGTCGGGCTTCCGCAGCTTGCGGATGTTGGCGGCGACCTCGCCGACCTTCTGCTTGTCGATGCCCTCGACCGAGAACTTGGTGGGCGACTCGACCTTGAAGGAGATGCCCTCGGGCGCCTCGATCAGGATCGGGTGGCTGTAGCCAAGCTGGAACTCCAGGTTGGAGCCCTTCGCGGCGACGCGGTAACCGACACCGCTGATTTCGAGAGCCTTGACGTATCCCGTGGTCACGCCGGTGATCATGTTCGCCACCAGCGTGCGGGACAGGCCGTGCAGGGCCTTGTTCTGACGCTCGTCGTTCGGGCGGGTGACGTTCAGAACGCCGTCCTCACCCTTGACGATCTCGATCGGCGCCTTGACGGTGTGCGCGAGGGTGCCCTTGGGGCCCTTCACTGCGACCGTCTGGCCGTCGATGGTGACGTCCACACCGGCGGGAACCTGGATGGGGAGCTTGCCGATTCGCGACATTGCTTTTCCTCCGTTCCCGACTACCAGACGTAGGCGAGGACTTCCCCACCTACGCCCTTCTTGCCTGCCTGCTGGCCGGTGAGGAGACCGTGGGACGTGGAGATGATCGCCACGCCCAGGCCGCCGAGCACCTTGGGCAGGTTGGTGGACTTCGCGTACACGCGCAGACCGGGCTTCGAGATCCGCTTGATGCCCGCAATGGAGCGCTCGCGGTTCGGCCCGAACTTCAGCTCAAGGACGAGGTTCTTGCCGACCTCGGCGTCCTCGACCTTCCAGCCGGTGATGAAACCCTCCTGCTTGAGGATCTCTGCGATGTGCGACTTGATCTTGCTGTGCGGCATCACGACGGTGTCGTGGTACGCCGAGTTAGCGTTACGCAGACGCGTGAGCATGTCTGCGATCGGGTCAGTCATGGTCATGAAGTGGCCTTCGGCCTCTCTCGCCGGGGTTTCCTGTATGCGCCATCCCTCTCCCCACTCAGAGGCGGGACGGGTGCGGTGCGGGGACCTACGGCGTAGTAAGTCGTTATGGGCGGCGGACGCCCAACCACACAAGCCTAAGGCATGCGCGGCCGGGCATCCGCCGACCAGATGCTTACCGAGAGTGCCTGGTACTCCTCAAGTCCTTACGGACGAGAGGGAGTTACCAGGAGCTCTTGGTCACGCCCGGCAGCTCGCCACGGTGAGCCATCTCACGAAGGCACACGCGGCACAGGCCGAACTTGCGGTACACGGAGTGGGGGCGACCGCAGCGCTGGCAGCGGGTGTACGCACGCACACCGAACTTGGGCTTGCGGGCAGCCTTCGCGATGAGAGCCTTCTTCGCCATCTCGCTTACGCCTCCTTGAAGGGGAAGCCGAGGTGACGAAGGAGCGCGCGGCCCTCAGCGTCGTTGGTCGCCGTGGTGACCACGGTGATGTCCATACCCCGGGTACGGTCGATCTTGTCCTGGTCGATCTCGTGGAACATGACCTGCTCCGTGAGACCGAAGGTGTAGTTGCCACGGCCGTCGAACTGCTTCGGCGACAGACCACGGAAGTCACGGATACGCGGCAGCGCGAGCGACAGCGTACGGTCCAGGAACTCCCACATGCGGTCACCACGGAGGGTGACGTGGCAGCCGATCGGCTGACCCTCACGCAGCTTGAACTGCGCAATGGACTTCCGGGCCTTCGTGACGGCCGGCTTCTGACCGGTGATCGTCGTCAGGTCCTTGATGGCGCCGTCGATCAGCTTGGAGTCGCGGGCGGCGTCGCCCACACCCATGTTGACCACGATCTTCACGAGGCCGGGAATCTGCATGACGTTCTCGTAGGAGAACTCCTCACGCAGCTTGCCCGCGATGTCCTCGCGGTACTTCGTCTTGAGACGCGGAGTGGTAGCCATCAGATGTCCTCACCCGTCCGCTTGGCAACGCGGATCTTGTTGCCCTCGTCGTCGAAGCGGTAGCCGACGCGGGTGACGACCTTCTTGCCGTCCTTCTCCACAACCAGCTGAACGTTGCTCACGTGGACCGGGGCCTCGGTGATGACGATGCCGCCGGCCTGGTTCTGCGCAGCCTTGGTGTGCTTCTTGACCCGGTTGACACCCTCGACCAGGACGCGGTTGTCAGCGGGGAAGGCGACGATGACCTTGCCCTGCTTGCCCTTGTCCTTACCGGTGATGACCTGTACCAGGTCGCCCTTCTTGATCTTCATGCTTACAGCACCTCCGGCGCGAGCGAGATGATCTTCATGAACTTCTTCTCGCGCAGCTCACGACCCACCGGGCCGAAGATACGGGTGCCGCGAGGGTCGCCGTCGTTCTTCAGAATGACAGCGGCGTTCTCGTCGAAGCGGATGTACGAGCCGTCCTGGCGGCGGCGCTCCTTGACGGTGCGAACGATGACAGCCTTGACGACGTCACCCTTCTTCACGTTGCCGCCGGGGATCGCGTCCTTGACGGTGGCGACGATGACGTCACCGACGCCCGCGTAGCGGCGACCGGAGCCACCGAGAACACGGATGCAAAGGATCTCCTTGGCACCAGTGTTGTCGGCGACACGCAGTCGCGACTCCTGCTGGATCACGTGTATCTCCTGTTTGTCTGCCGGTTCCCGGCGGGGGCTTCACGCTCCGAAGAGCGCTCGCCCCCACCGAGCCTGGCGGAACGAATCCGGGGGAAACCCCCCGGACTGATTACTTGGCCTTTTCGAGGATCTCGACGATGCGCCAGCGCTTGCTCGCCGACAGCGGACGCGTCTCCATGATGAGGACGCGGTCGCCGACGCCGGCAGCGTTCTGCTCGTCGTGAGCCTTGAGCTTGTTCGTACGGCGGATGACCTTGCCGTACAGCGCGTGCTTGACGCGGTCCTCGACAGCGACGACGACGGTCTTGTCCATCTTGTCGCTGACGACCAGACCCTCACGGGTCTTGCGGAAACCGCGCTGCTCGGTGGTCTCAGTCACGTTCTTCTCGCTCATCAGGCGCTCTCCACCGTCTCGATACCGAGCTCACGCTCGTGCATCAGGGTGTAGATGCGAGCGATGTCCTTACGGACGGACTTGAGCCGGCCGTTGTTCTCCAGCTGACCCGTGGCCGCCTGGAAGCGGAGCTTGAACAGCTCCTCCTTGGCCTCGCGCAGCTTGCCAACGAGCTCCTCGTTGCCGAGCTCACGCAGCTCGGACGCCTTGGTTCCCGTCGCCATCACGACTCACCTGCCTCGCGCCGAACAATCCGGCACTTCATCGGAAGCTTGTGAGCAGCGCGGGTGAGCGCCTCACGAGCAATCTTCTCGTTCGGGTAGGACAGCTCGAACATGACCCGGCCCGGGTGCACGTTCGCGATCCACCACTCGGGAGAACCCTTACCGGAACCCATGCGGGTCTCGGCAGGCTTCTTGGTGAGCGGGCGGTCCGGGTAGATGTTGATCCAGACCTTGCCGCCACGCTTGATGTGGCGGGTCATCGCGATACGAGCCGCCTCGATCTGGCGGTTCGTCACGTACGCCGGGGTCAGCGCCTGGATGCCGTACTCGCCGAACGAGACCTCAGTACCGCCCTTGGCCATACCGCGGCGCTTCGGGTGGTGCTGCTTGCGGTGCTTGACCCTACGAGGGATCAGCATGTCGGTCAGGCCTCCGTTCCGGTGCTCTCAGCCGGAGCGGCGGCGGGAGCGTCGGCCTTGGGGGCCTCGGCACCAGCAGCCTGCTGCGGCTTGCGGCCACCACGGCCGCCGCGCTCGCCACCACGGCCACCACGGCCGGCGGGACGGTCGCCAGCGCCCTGAGCACCACGGGCCGGGCGGTTACCCGCACGGGCCGCAGCGTTCTCGGCGCGAACCTCGGCGATGTTCTTGACGTCGCCCTTGTAGATCCAGACCTTCACACCGATACGGCCGAAGGTGGTCTTGGCCTCGAAGAAGCCGTAGTCCACGTTCGCGCGCAGCGTGTGCAGCGGCACACGACCCTCGCGGTAGAACTCGGAGCGGGACATCTCGGCGCCGCCGAGACGACCGCCACACTGGATCTTGATGCCCTTGGCGCCGGCCTTCATCGTGCCCTGCATGCTCTTACGCATGGCGCGACGGAAGGAGACGCGGGAGGAGAGCTGCTCGGCAACGGCCTGAGCAACCAGCTGGGCATCGAGCTCGGGGTTCTTGACCTCAAGGATGTTCAGCTGGACCTGCTTGCCCGTGAGCTTTTCGAGGTCACCGCGGATGCGGTCGGCCTCGGCGCCACGGCGACCGATGACGATGCCCGGACGAGCGGTGTGGATGTCCACACGCACGCGGTCACGGGTGCGCTCGATCTCAACCTTCGAGATGCCGGCGCGCTCCATGCCGGACGTCATCATCCTGCGGATGGCGACGTCTTCCTTGACGTAGTCCTTGTACAGCTTGTCGGCGTACCAACGCGACTTGAAGTCGGTGGTGATGCCGAGCCGGAACCCGTGCGGGTTTACCTTCTGGCCCATTACCGGGAACCTTCCTTGCTGCTGACGACCACGGTGATGTGGCTGGTCCGCTTGCGGATCCGGTAGGCACGGCCCTGGGCACGCGGACGGAACCGCTTCAGGGTCGGGCCCTCGTCCACGTACGCCTCGCTGATGACCAGCGTGGAGGCGTCCGGGTGGTTGTAGTTGTGTGCGGCGTTGGCGATGGCGCTGTCGAGCACCTTGCCAACCGGCACGCTCGCGGCCTGCGGGGCGAAACGCAGGACCGCCTGAGCCTCCGTGGCATCCATGCCACGGATAAGGTCCACCACTCGGCGGGCCTTCATGGGCGTGACGCGGATGTACCGCGCCTGGGCCCTGGCTTCCATGGTTGTCCCTTCGGTGTAAGTCATAGTCGTAACCACCCCGCCTTTAGCGGCGCTTCGACTTCCGGTCGTCCTTGACGTGGCCGCGGAAGGTGCGAGTCGGCGAGAACTCGCCGAGCTTGTGGCCGACCATCGACTCGGTGACGAACACCGGGACGTGGGTCTTGCCGTTGTGCACCGCGATGGTGTGACCCAGCATGCTGGGGATGATCATCGAGCGACGGGACCAGGTCTTGATGACGTTCTTGGTGCCGGCTTCGTTCTGGACGTCCACCTTCTTTACGAGGTGGTCGTCGACGAAGGGCCCCTTCTTGAGACTGCGCGGCATCTAAACCCGCTCCTAGCGCTTCTTGTTCGTCTTGCGGCGGCGGACGATGTACTTGCTCGAAGCCTTCTTCGGCGAGCGAGTACGACCCTCCTTCTGACCCCACGGGGAGACCGGGTGGCGACCACCACTGGTCTTGCCCTCACCACCACCGTGCGGGTGGTCAACCGGGTTCATCGCGACACCGCGGACGGACGGGCGAACGCCCTTCCAGCGCATACGGCCGGCCTTGCCCCAGTTGATGTTCGACTGCTCGGCGTTGCCGACCTCGCCGACCGTGGCGCGGCAGCGGGCGTCGACGAGACGGATCTCGCCGGACGGCATGCGGAGGTGGGCCATGACGCCCTCCTTCGCGAGCAGCTGCACGGACGCACCGGCGGAGCGGGCGAACTTCGCACCGCCGCCGGGACGCAGCTCGATGGCGTGGATGGTCGTACCAACCGGGATGTTGCGCAGAGCCAGGTTGTTGCCCGGCTTGATGTCGGCCGTGGGGCCGTTCTCAATCCGGTCACCCTGCTGCAGACCGCGCGGCGCGATGATGTAGCGCTTCTCGCCGTCGGCGTAGTGCAGCAGCGCGATGCGCGCGGTGCGGTTGGGGTCGTACTCGATGTGCGCGACCTTGGCCGGCACGCCGTCCTTGTCGTGACGACGGAAGTCGATCACGCGGTAGGCGCGCTTGTGACCGCCACCCTGGTGGCGAACAGTGATCCGACCGGTGTTGTTACGGCCGCCCTTGCTGTGCAGAGGGCGAACCAGCGACTTCTCCGGCGTGGACCGCGTGATCTCGACAAAGTCGGCGACGCTGGAGCCACGACGGCCCGGGGTCGTCGGCTTGTACTTGCGGATACCCATTTCTCAGTCCTCGTCCGATTCCGGACGACTAGACCTCCGTTAGGAGGCCTGGCCGCCGAAGATGTCGATTCGGTCGCCCTCAGCGAGGGTCACGATGGCGCGCTTGGTGTCAGCGCGCTTGCCGAAACCGGTCTTGGTGCGCTTGCGCTTACCCTGACGGTTGATCGTGTTGACCCCGGTGACCTTGACCCCGAAGACCGCTTCCACGGCCTGCTTGATCTGGGTCTTGTTGGAGCCGGGCGCGACGATGAACGTGTACTTGTTCTCGTCCAGCAGCGCGTAGCTCTTCTCCGACACGACCGGCTTGATCAGCAGGTCGCGCGGGTCGGTGAAGGTCTTGCTGGTAACGGTCGCCTCGGACATCAGGCGTCGCTCCCTTCGGTCTCATCGGCCTTGGGGCCAGACACGAAGGACTCGAAGGCGGTCTTGGTGAAGACCACGTCGTCAGAGACGATCACGTCGTACGTGTTCAGCTGGCCCGGCTCCAGGATGTGAACCTGGGGCAGGTTGCGGGCGGACAGCCACGCGGCCTCTTCGGAGCGGTCGACGACCAGGAGCAGGTTCTTGCGCTCCGAGATCTTGCCGAACAGCGTCTTGGCGGCCTTCGTGGAGGCGGCACCCTCGACCACGTCGGTGACGACGTGGATGCGGGAGTGACGCGCACGGTCCGAGAGGGCACCGCGGAGGGCGGCGGCCTTCATCTTCTTCGGGGTCCGCTGGGAGTAGTCACGCGGCTGAGGGCCGTGGACGACGCCACCGCCGACGAACTGCGGAGCGCGGGTGGAACCCTGGCGAGCGCGGCCGGTGCCCTTCTGGCGGTAAGGCTTGCGGCCACCACCACGGACTTCGCCACGACGCTTGGTCTTGTGCGTGCCCTGACGGGCAGCAGCCAGCTGAGCGACAACGACCTGGTGGATCAGCGGAACGCTGGTCTTCGCGTCGAAGATCTCCGCGGGGAGCTCGACGGTACCGGCCTTGTCGCCTGCCGGCGAAAGGATGTCAATGGTGCTCATTACCTCAAGCCCCCTTGGCCGCGGTACGGACCAGGACGAGGCCGCCGTTCGGACCGGGGACCGCGCCCTTGATGAGGAGCAGACCCTTCTCCGCGTCAACCGCGTGGATGGTCAGGTTCTGGGTGGTGACGCGCTCGTTACCCATACGACCGGCCATGCGCATGCCCTTGAAGACACGCCCAGGGGTGGCGCAGCCACCGATCGAACCGGGGGAGCGGTGCTTGCGCTGGACGCCGTGACCGGCACCGAGGCCCTTGAAGTTGTGACGCTTCATGACACCGGCGAAGCCCTTGCCCTTGCTGTTGCCCGTGACGTCAACCTTGACGCCGGACTCGAACACCTCAGCAGTGATCTCCTGGCCGAGCGTGTACTCGCTGGCGTCGGAGGTGCGGAGCTCCACCAGGTGGCGGCGGGGGGTGACGTCGGCCTTGGCGAAGTGACCCTTGAGGGGCTTGTTCACCTTGCGCGGGTCGATCTCGCCGAAGGCGATCTGGACCGACTCGTAGCCGTCGATGTCGTTCGTACGGACCTGGGTAACGACGCAGGGTCCGGCCTTGACCACGGTGACCGGGACGACACGGTTGTTCTCGTCCCAGACCTGGGTCATGCCGAGCTTCTCGCCCAGGACGCCCTTGATCTGCTTTGCCATCTTCTCGACGCCTCTCAGAGCTTGATCTCGATGTCAACGCCGGCCGGAAGGTCCAGGCGCATCAGCGAGTCAACGGTCTTGGGGGTCGGGTCGAGGATGTCGATCAGGCGCTTGTGCGTGCGCATCTCGAAGTGCTCGCGCGAGTCCTTGTACTTGTGCGGCGACTTGATGACGCAGTACACGTTCTTCTCAGTGGGCAGCGGCACCGGGCCTGCGACCGACGCACCAGTGCGGGTCACCGTCTCGACGATCTTCTTCGCCGAGGAGTCGATGACCTCGTGGTCGTAGGCCTTGAGCCGGATGCGGATCTTCTGTCCCGCCATGGCTACTCCGTAGTCCTGTCTGTATGTGGAACGCTCTGGCTCCCGGTTGGCCGCGGGATGACTCCCGCAGTCCTTCCTCCGACCCACGCGGTCGGGCGTGTCGCACACCCTCCACAGAAAATTCCCATACGGAAATTCCCTCATCCAAGGGGATGCGGTCCCGGACCGCGCATCGGGGGAAAGACACCCACCGAGTGCCTGGTGGGCACCTTGCTGACGCTTCCCAGAAGATTCCCGTACGTCCGTCCCCATTGCTGCCCCGAGGGGCAGATTAAGGACGACGAGTACTGTGGGACTCGCTTCCGGTCCTCCCGGCGGGAGGCGCGCAACATCGGCACTCAACCGAGCAACTTGAGTAGTCTGCCATACGAGACACGTACCTGGCCAATCGGGCGGAAGACAATACCCCGCCGCGGGGACACGTCAAACTACGGCGCGCATTTGCCCGACGGGGTGTCCGCCTGGTCAGGAGCGGGAGAGCGTGCCGCACTTCTCGCTACCGGGGGTGTCGATGCCCCGACTGCGGTCGTACGGGTCCACCAGCTCCCCGGAAGGCTCCGGTCCGTTCGCGCCCGGGTCCGAGAAGAAGGACGGGTGCAGGTAGCCGTCGTACCGGTCGCACGAGGTGTTGCCGACGCTCAGCAGGTTCTCCCGGAGCCACAGCTTCCCGGGCGTCGACTCCCACTTCTCCGCGTCGACGACCTCGAACGTGAGCTCGCGCCGCACGATGCTCCGGGCCACGTCCTCGGGGTTACCGTTGACCCGCACGAAGGGGTGGACGAAGGAGTAGTCCATCTTGATCGAGGCCTGCCCGGCCTCCGCCCCCGCCTCCAGCCACATCCGTCCGCGCACCTTCACCACGTCGCCGACGGGCCGCAGCTCCGCCGGGTCGTACCGGGTGAAGAGGTCCAGCGGGTCCGCCTCCTTGGACGGCTTCTCGTAGGCCGTCCGCATCCGCTGGTGCGTCGTGCCGTCCTTCGGGTCGAGCAGCGCCAGCGCCGCCACCGGACGCTCCCCCCGTAGCACCGCCGGGTCCAGGTTGGCCGCCACCAGGAACTGCTTCGCCTTCGCGATGCCGTCGGCGACCCGCTCCTTGTCGACTCCGTTGACGGCCTCGGCCTGCGGAACCTCGATGCCGGCGGCGCCGTCCGCCCACTGCAGGGCCGGCGAGCCGCGGAAGGGGTCCTTCGGGGTCGGCCGGTCCGGGTACTGGCTCTCCGGCGCCGCGCTCGGCCGGACGGACTCCGCCGACAGCGGCCCCGCCTGCTCCGCCGCCGCCCGGGACTCGGCCTTCCCCGTGATCCGGTCGATCAACAGCTCGGGCCGCAGGGCGATCAACGCCAGTCCGGCCACGAGCACGATCGCCCCCGCGGCCTTGAGCCGGCGCCTGCCCCTCCCCCGCCGCTCCATCTCCTGCCACGCGGGCCCGGTGCGCCAACCGGGCGGCTCCGCCGCGGCCGCCTTGCGCTTGCGCCCGAACCGCCCCGCCGCCTTCTGCCGCTCCTCGTCCTCGCGCCGCAGCCGCTCGGTCACCATCCGCGCCCGCGCGGACGGCTCCTGGGGCGCGTCCGCGTTCCCCTGCCCCACCTGCTCGCCGAACCGCCGCCATTCCTCGTCGGATATGCCCGGTCGGTCGTCGTCCCGCTGTGCCATGCCTGTTCCCCACCCCATGAAACGTTCCTGCTGCGCCCTTACGACGCCCCCACACATCGGGAGCGTCTCATACACCGCCGACAGCGCGTCCCCGGGCCCTCCCGGGTCGCCCGGGGCACCCTGCACGCGGAAGGGCCCCTCCCCGCCGCCGGAGCGGTGGGAAGGGGCCCTTCCGTCAAACATGGTGTCCGCTCGCGCGGACGACCGGGTCAGAGCACGAAATTACTTCGTGATCTTGGTGACCTGGCCGGCGCCCACGGTACGACCACCCTCACGGATGGCGAACTTCAGGCCCTCTTCCATCGCGACGGGCTGGATGAGGTTGACCGTCATGTCGGTGTTGTCACCGGGCATGACCATCTCGGTGCCCTCGGGGAGGGTCACAACGCCCGTCACGTCCGTGGTACGGAAGTAGAACTGCGGGCGGTAGTTGTTGAAGAACGGGGTGTGACGGCCACCCTCGTCCTTCGACAGGATGTACGCGGCGGCCTCGAACTCGGTGTGCGGCGTGACCGAACCGGGCTTGATGATGACCTGGCCGCGCTCGACGTCCTCGCGCTTGATGCCACGGAGGAGCAGACCGACGTTCTCGCCCGCCTGGCCCTCGTCGAGCAGCTTGCGGAACATCTCGATGCCGGTGACCGTGGTGGTGGTCTTCTCCTGCTTGATGCCGATGATGTCAACGGTCTCGTTGACCTTCAGGACACCACGCTCGATGCGACCGGTGACGACGGTGCCACGACCGGTGATCGTGAAGACGTCCTCGACGGGCATGAGGAAGGGCTTCTCGGTGTCACGCGGCGGGGTCGGGATCGCCTCGTCGACGGCGTCCATCAGGCCGAGGAGCTTGTCGCCCCACTCCTTGTCGCCCTCAAGCGCCTTCAGCGCGGAGACCTGGACGACCGGGAGGTCGTCGCCCGGGAAGTCGTACTCGGAGAGCAGCTCGCGGACCTCAAGCTCGACGAGCTCCAGGATCTCCTCGTCGTCCACCATGTCGGCCTTGTTCAGGGCGACGACGATGTACGGAACGCCGACCTGGCGGGCCAGGAGCACGTGCTCCTTGGTCTGCGGCATCGGGCCGTCGGTGGCGGCGACCACGAGGATGGCACCGTCCATCTGCGCGGCACCGGTGATCATGTTCTTGATGTAGTCCGCGTGACCCGGGCAGTCGACGTGGGCGTAGTGACGCGCCTCGGTCTGGTACTCGACGTGCGCGATCGAGATGGTGATACCGCGCTGACGCTCCTCAGGAGCCTTGTCGATCTGATCGAAGGCCGAAGCCGCGTTCAGGTCCGGGTACTTGTCGTGCAGCACCTTGGTAATGGCGGCCGTGAGGGTCGTCTTACCGTGGTCAATGTGACCGATGGTGCCGATGTTGACGTGCGGCTTAGTCCGCTCGAACTTCGCCTTCGCCACGGGGGTCCTCCTGAGAGTGGTTCTGTACGCCTTGAATGGTCGGCGCCAGGTGATCTTTGCTGGATAGCCGGCTCCCCCGGGGCAGCGGGAGGGTTGCTCCTGTTGCCCCAGAGGCTCCGGTGACAAGCCTAAAGCGTGTACTCCGAAGAGTTACTCGCCCTTGGCCTTCGCGATGATCTCCTCAGCGACGTTCCGGGGAACCTCGGCGTAGGAGTCGAACTGCATCGAGTAGCTGGCGCGACCCGAGGTCTTGCTGCGGAGGTCTCCGACGTAGCCGAACATCTCCGAAAGCGGCACGAGGCCCTTCACGAGACGAGCGCCGTGACGCTCCTCCATGGCCTGGATCTGGCCACGGCGGGAGTTGATGTCACCGATGACGTCGCCCATGGACTCCTCGGGCGTGGTGACCTCAACGGACATCATCGGTTCGAGCAGGACGGGAGACGCCTTGCGGGCGGCCTCCTTGAAGGCCTGCGAACCGGCGATCTTGAAGGCGAGCTCCGAGGAGTCCACCTCGTGGTAGCCACCGTCGAGAAGAATGACGCGGACGCCGGTCATCTCGTAGCCGGCCAGGATGCCGAACTGCATGGCTTCCTGCGCACCGGCGTCGACCGAGGGGATGTACTCCCTCGGGATGCGGCCACCGGTGACCTTGTTGACGAACTCGTACGCCGGACCATCGGCTTCGAGGATGGGCTCGATCGCGATCTGCACCTTGGCGAACTGACCGGTACCACCGGTCTGCTTCTTGTGGGTGTAGTCGTGACGCTCGACGGTCTTGCGGATCGTCTCGCGGTAGGCCACCTGCGGCTTGCCGACGTTGGCCTCGACCTTGAACTCGCGCTTCATACGGTCGACCAGCACCTCAAGGTGCAGCTCGCCCATACCGCCGAGGATGGTCTGGCCGGTCTCCTCGTCCGAGTGGACATGGAAGGAGGGGTCCTCCTCCGCCAGGGACTGGATGGCGACACCCAGCTTCTCCTGGTCGCCCTTGGACTTGGGCTCGATGGCGACCTGGATGACCGGAGCCGGGAAGTCCATGGACTCCAGGATCACGGGGGCCTTGTCGTCACACAGCGTCTCACCGGTGGTGGTCTGCTTCAGACCCATGACGGCGACGATGTCACCGGCGCCCACCGAGGCGATCTCCTCACGCTTGTTCGCGTGCATGCGGTAGATCTTGCCGATGCGCTCCTTCTTGCCCTTGACGGAGTTCAGCACCGCGGTGCCGGCCTCCAGGCGGCCCGAGTAAACCCGGACGAAGGTGAGCTTGCCGAGGTGCGGGTCACGCATGATCTTGAACGCGAGCGCCGCGAGGGGCTCCTCGTCCGAGGGCTTGCGCTTCACGACGACCTCGGCGTCGCGGACGTCGTGGCCTTCGATGGCCTCGATGTCCAGCGGCGACGGGAGGTAGCGGATGACGGCGTCGAGCAGGGGCTGAACACCCTTGTTCTTGAACGCCGTGCCACAGAACACCGCGGTGATCGTCGGCTCGCCCTTGCCCTTGCCGGAGCCCAGGATGATGCGACGGACGGCGGCGTGCAGCTGCTCGACGGAGGGCTCGTTGCCCTCCAGGAACAGCTCCATGATCTCGTCGTCGTTCTCGGCGACGGTCTCGACCAGCTTGCCGCGCCACTCTTCAGCAGCCTCGGTGTGCGTGGCCGGGATGTCGACGATGTCGTACATCTCGCCCTTGGTCGCCTCGGCGGACCAGACGAACGCCTTCATCGTGACGAGGTCGACGACGCCCTGGAAGTCGGCCTCGGCACCGATGGGGAGCTGCATGACGATCGGAACCGCACCGAGGCGGTCCTTGATCATGTCGACGCAGCGGTGGAACTCGGCGCCGGTGCGGTCGAGCTTGTTGACGAAGCAGATGCGCGGGACGCCGTAGCGGTCCGCCTGACGCCAGACGGTCTCGGACTGCGGCTCAACACCGGCGACACCGTCGAACACGGTGACGGCGCCGTCGAGGACGCGGAGCGAACGCTCCACCTCGACGGTGAAGTCCACGTGACCCGGGGTGTCGATGATGTTGATGGTGTGGTCGACGTCGTCGAGCGGCCAGTGACAGGTGGTGGCGGCAGACGTGATGGTGATACCACGCTCCTGCTCCTGCTCCATCCAGTCCATCGTGGCGGCGCCGTCGTGAACCTCACCGATCTTGTAAGACACACCGGTGTAGAACAGGATGCGCTCGGTGGTGGTCGTCTTGCCCGCGTCGATGTGGGCCATGATCCCGATGTTGCGGACCTTGGCCAGGTCAAGCGAAGTGGTAGCCATAAGGCTTCGGTCTTCTCTCGGTCTCGATGTGGGGTGGGACTACCAGCGGTAGTGCGCGAAGGCCTTGTTGGACTCGGCCATCTTGTGCGTGTCCTCACGCTTCTTGACGGCCGCACCGAGGCCGTTCGAGGCGTCGAGGAGCTCGTTCATGAGGCGCTCGGTCATGGTCTTCTCGCGACGGGCGCGGGAGTAACCCACGATCCAGCGCAGCGAGAGGGTCGACGCGCGACCGGGCTTGACCTCGATCGGCACCTGGTAGGTCGCGCCACCGACACGGCGGGACTTGACCTCAAGCGACGGCTTGACGTTCTCCAGCGCGCGCTTCAGCGTGATGACCGGGTCGGCGCCGGTCTTCTCGCGGAGGCCTTCCATGGCGCCGTAAACGATGCGCTCGGCGGTGGAGCGCTTGCCGTTCAGGAGGATCTTGTTGATGAGCGACGTCACCAGAGGAGATGCGTAGACCGGGTCGATGATGACCGGGCGCTTCGGGGCGGGGCCCTTACGAGGCATTCTTACTTCTCCTTCTTGGCGCCGTAGCGGCTGCGGGCCTGCTTGCGGTTCTTGACAGCCTGGGTGTCAAGCGCACCGCGGATGATCTTGTAACGAACACCCGGCAGGTCCTTCACACGGCCACCACGCACGAGCACGATCGAGTGCTCCTGCAGGTTGTGTCCCTCACCCGGAATGTAAGCGGTGACCTCGATGCCGGAGGTCAGACGCACACGCGCGACCTTACGGAGCGCCGAGTTCGGCTTCTTCGGGGTGGTCGTGAACACACGCGTGCAGACGCCACGACGCTGGGGCGAAGCCTCAAGCGCGGGGGTCTTTGTCTTCTCGACCTTGTCCTGCCGGCCCTTCCGGACCAGCTGCTGGATCGTAGGCACTACTTCTCCGGTTTCTGTGTGCCGTGTAGTGAAGCTAACCTGGAACTTTGCCGACCCACGCGGTCGGGTGTGTCGGATCCGGCGGACCTCCGCGCAAGCACGGAAACGCATGGATCGCGGTGGCCGATGCGGGCTCACGTGCGGTTGATGGACACGCGCGGGAGCCCAGGCACACCCCAGGCACAAGGTCTGAGCGTACCTACCGCATCCACTCCGGTCAAAACATAAGCCGGGCCACCGCGGTCGCCGAACCCCCACAGGTCAGGCGCCGCACGGGCGTACGCCCTCCGGGCAGGCCGGCCGCGCGCTGTGCGAACCGGCGTGATAGGGCGGGCCAACTACACTTCCAGCGAATCCCAGCGAGTCAGTCCAAAAACGTACGAGCGCCAGGAGCAGGACATTGGGGACGGTCACCTCGGAGCCGAAGACGGCCGGAAGCCCGCCTCCCGACGGCGATCGGAGCCCCACCGCGCCCCGGCGCACCCGCCCGAGGGGCCTGTACGGCCCGCTCCTCGCGTTCCTCGTCACCTCGGGCGCCTTCTGCGCGGCCTGGGTGGCGCGCGGCACCTTCCCCTTCGGCAACACCGGCCGGGCCCTCAACGACCAGGCCAACCAGTACATCCCGTTCCACCGCGCGCTCTGGGACCTGGTCCACGGCCAGGCCGCCGGCGACGTCCTGTTCACCTGGCGCGGGGGCTTCGGCCAGCAGTTCCTGTCCGACTACTACACGTACCTCGGCAACCCGTTCTCCTGGCTGGCCGTCCTCGTTCCGCGCGACCACGTCGACCTGGCCGTCTTCGCGATCACCCCCCTCACCATGGGCACCGCCGCCGCCCTGATGACCGTCTACCTCGGCAAGCTCCAGCCCGGCCCGTGGTGGCAGCGCGGGGTGCTCGGGGCGACGTACGGGTTGTGCGGCTGGGCCCTGAGCGACGCCTCGTACATCCCGATGTGGCTGTGGGGCCTGGTGGCGCTGCCGCTGCTGGGCATCGCCGTCGAGTGGTGCCTTGAGGGCCGCCGGTGGCCGGGGGTGGCCCTGTTCGTCGCCCTCGCCTGGTTCGGCAACTTCTACACCGCGATGATGGCCACGATGGCCGCCTGCGTACTGCTCGCCATCCGCCTGATCACCCTCGACATGACGGGCGCCCAACGGTTGCGGGCCCTCGCCCGGGCGGCGACCGCGGCGGCGACGGGCATCCTGCTGACGCTGCCCCTGTTGCTGCCGTCGTTCCTGTCCAGCGGCTCGGCGCAGCCCACGACGGCGGGCGCCTTCGACCCGGTACGGATCGAGGTGTTCCTCGCCGGGATGCTGCCGGCCACGCACCTGTGGGGCGGCCGGCCACGGCTCTACGTCGCCTCCCTGGGCCTGATCCTGGCCGCGACCTTCCTCTTCAACACGGCCATCGCGAAGCGGACCAGGCTGGTGTGGGCGGCGGCGACGCTGCTCGTGGTCGTCTCCTTCCAGTTCCCGCCCACCCAGTACCTGTGGCACGGGCTGGCCGTGCCCAACGGCAACCCGTACCGCGAGACGTTCGTCTTCAGCGGCATGGTCGTGGTGTTGGCCTGGCTGGCCCTGGCGAACCGGCCCCGGCCGCTCCACCTGGCGCTCGCCGCGACGCTGCTGGTCGTGGCCACCTTCGTCCTGCGCCGCACCGACGACTTCGGCGGCTGGACCTGGCCCGCCGTCCTCGGCGGCGGCGCGCTCTCACTGCTGGCCCTGGTGCTGCCGACGCTGGGCGAGAAGCGCCGGTTCCTGGTCCCGGTGGCCGCCGCCCTGATGGTCGCCGTCGTCTTCGCCGAGTCCACGGCCGCCGCGGCGAACGCCGACGCCCGGCGCGCGCGCGAACGCTGGGCGAAACCGGCCGCGACCTCCAACCAGTCGATCACCCACCACTTCGACGCCGTCCGGGGCGTGGACGGTTGGCCCGCGTACCGGACGGACTCGGGTGCGCCGCAGACCTCGTACAACGACGCCCTCGCCCTGCGGGCCGAGGGCCCGCAGTACTACAGCAGCTACCTCCCCGAGGCCACGTACCGGGCCCTGGAACCGCTGGGCTACGGCTACAAGAACGACGGCCGGACCTTCTTCGGCGCCGACAACCCGGTGCTCGACGCGATCTTCTCGATCGGTGCCCGGGTCCGCCCCGGCACCGCCCCCGACTCCTGGACGGGCACCACCTTCCCGGCGCCGCCCCTGGTCACGCTCCGCTCGACCCCGTACACCTCCCCCAACCCGGCGGCCGGCGTCTGGGCCCGCCAGGAGAACGTCCTGGGCGCCACGGTGTACCGCGTCCCCGAGGTCCGCCGCGGCGGCACCGCCACCGCACAGACGTACGCCGCGCAGTGCACCCCCGGCTCCGAGGCCTTCTGGTACTCCCCCGAGCTGTACGGGACCCTCACGCACGGCGCCGCCCGCCTCCCCCTGGAGGACCGGATGAGCGGGGTCCTCCCCCTGGGCCGCGTCCCCGCCTCGGGCGCCGTCGAGGTCACCGTCGACACCCGGACCGCGAACGCCACGGCCGGCCCCCACCCCGTCGGCTGCCTGGACCGCGCCGCCCTGGACACCCGGATCCGCGACCTGACCGCCACCGGCGCCACCTCCGTGGAGGCGGGCGGCCACAGCATCGAGGCCACCCTCCCCCGCGGCGCCTCGGGCACCGCCGTCATCGCCATGACGAACGTCCCGGGCTGGCAGTGCTCGGCCCCGATCCGGCCCTTCCACGGCCTGGTGGCCCTGGACGTCGCACCGGGCACCTCGAAGGTCTCCTGCACCTTCACCCCGAAGGGCCTCACCCCGGGCCTGGCAGCCGCCGCCCTGGCGCTCCTCACCCTCATCTCGGTCACCACCACCACGTACGTCCGCCGCCGGCGGGAGAAGAACGCGTAGGCACGACCCCCACGGGTGAGCCCCCCGGCCGGAGGACGGCCGGGGGGCTCACCCGTACCCGGGCAGGACGGGCAGGACGGGCGGGAAGCGGACGGAACGGTCCTCACGGGACGACATCCCGCGAGGACCGGGGGCACCGCCGGACACCACCGGACACCACCCAACCCCCGTCGTTGGTCGGCCCCGGGAAACGCCGCAGGGCGGCCACCCTCTCGGGTGACCGCCCTGCGCTTACCGCTCTGTTGCGACTCAGCCGTTGTACGGGCCGTAGTCGTAGTCCTCCAGCGGGACCGCCTGGCCGGAGCCGGTGCCGAAGGGCGAGTAGTCGATGTCGTCGTAACCGACGGCCGAGTACATCGCTGCCTTGGCTTCCTCGGTCGGCTCCACCCGGATGTTGCGGTAGCGGGCGAGACCCGTACCGGCCGGGATGAGCTTACCGATGATGACGTTCTCCTTGAGGCCGATGAGGCTGTCGGACTTGGCGTTGATCGCCGCATCCGTCAGGACTCGGGTCGTCTCCTGGAAGGAGGCGGCCGACAGCCAGGATTCCGTCGCCAGCGAGGCCTTGGTGATACCCATCAGCTGCGGACGACCGGAGGCGGGGTGACCGCCCTCGGTGACCACACGACGGTTCTCGGTCTCGAACTTCGAGCGCTCGACGAGCTCGCCCGGCAGGAGCTCCGCGTCGCCGGACTCGATGATCGTCACACGGCGCAGCATCTGCCGGATGATGATCTCGATGTGCTTGTCGTGGATCGACACGCCCTGCGAGTTGTAGACCTTCTGGACTTCGCCGACCAGGTGGACCTGGACGGCACGCTGGCCGAGGATGCGCAGCACGTCGTGCGGGTTGGTGGCACCCATGGTGAGCTTCTGGCCCACCTCGACGTGGTCGCCCTCGTGCACGATGACCTTGGCGCGCTTGGAGATCGGGAACGCCGTCTCCTCGCTGCCGTCGTCGGGCGTGATGACGATCTTCTTCGTCTTCTCGGTCTCCTCGATCCGCACGCGGCCGGCGGCCTCGGAGATCGGGGCGACACCCTTCGGGGTACGGGCCTCGAAGAGCTCGACGACACGCGGCAGACCCTGCGTGATGTCGTCACCGGCCACACCACCGGTGTGGAAGGTACGCATCGTCAGCTGGGTACCGGGCTCACCGATGGACTGGGCGGCGATGATGCCGACCGCCTCACCGATGTCGACCAGCTTGCCGGTGGCCAGCGAGCGGCCGTAGCAGAAGGCACAGGTGCCGACCGCGGACTCGCAGGTCAGGACCGAGCGGGTCTTGACCTCCTCGACGCCGTTCGCGATGAGGGCGTCGATGAGCACGTCACCGAGGTCCACGTTCGCCGGCGCGATGACCTTGCCGTCGATGACGACGTCCTCGGCCAGCATGCGGGCGTACACGGAGGTCTCGACGTCGTCCGCCTTGCGGAGGACACCCGCCTCGTCCTTGACACCGATCTTGAGCTTGAGGCCGCGCTCGGTGCCGCAGTCCTCCTCGCGGATGATGACGTCCTGCGAGACGTCCACCAGACGACGGGTGAGGTAACCCGAGTCGGCGGTACGCAGGGCGGTGTCCGCCAGACCCTTACGGGCACCGTGCGTGGAGATGAAGTACTCCAGAACGGTGAGGCCCTCACGGAAGGACGCCTTGATCGGACGCGGGATGGTCTCGTTCTTCGCGTTCGACACCAGACCACGCATACCGGCGATCTGTCGCATCTGCATCATGTTTCCTCGGGCACCCGAGTCAACCATCATGAAGATGGGGTTCGTCTTGGGGAAGTTCGCGTTCATCGCCTCGGCGACCTCGTTGGTCGCCTGCGTCCAGATCTGGATGAGCTCCTGAGTGCGCTCCTCCTTGGTGATCAGACCGCGCTCGTACTGCTTCTGGACCTTCTCGTCCTTGGCCTCGTAGCCCGCGACGATTTCCTTCTTCGCCTCGGGAACGACGACGTCGGAGATGGCCACGGTGACACCCGAACGGGTCGCCCAGTGGAAGCCGGCCGCCTTCAGGTTGTCGAGCGTCGCCGCCACGATGACCTTGGGGTAGCGCTCCGCCAGGTCGTTGACGATCTCGGAGAGCTGCTTCTTGCCCACCGAGTAGTCGACGAACGGGTAGTCCTCGGGCAGCAGCTCGTTGAAGAGCGCGCGACCCAGGGTCGTCTTCAGACGGAAGCTGTCGCCCGGCTGGAACTCGCGTTCCCCGACGACGTCGTCCCCGGCCTCGACGACCGGCGGCACCCAACCGCGCGGCGGGATGGTGCCCACCGGGAAGCGGATGTCGACGGCCGACTGGAGCGCGAGCTCGCCGCCGTCGAACGCCATGGTCGCCTCGGCGGTGGAGCCGAACGCGCGGCCCTCACCCTTGACGTCACGGAGCTCACCGTCGGTGGTCAGGAAGAACAGACCGAGGACCATGTCCTGGGTCGGCATCGTGACCGGACGGCCGTCGGCCGGCTTCAGGATGTTGTTCGAGGACAGCATCAGGATGCGGGCCTCGGCCTGCGCCTCCGCGGAGAGCGGCAGGTGCACGGCCATCTGGTCACCGTCGAAGTCCGCGTTGAACGCGGTGCAGACGAGCGGGTGGATCTGGATGGCCTTGCCTTCGACCAGCTGGGGCTCGAAGGCCTGGATGCCGAGGCGGTGCAGCGTGGGCGCACGGTTCAGGAGGACCGGGTGCTCGGCGATGACCTCTTCGAGGACGTCGTAGACGACCGTGCGGCCGCGCTCGACCATCCGCTTCGCCGACTTGATGTTCT
Source organism: Streptomyces sp. NPDC040432 (assembly GCF_055595445.1). Classification (NCBI taxonomy): domain Bacteria; kingdom Bacillati; phylum Actinomycetota; class Actinomycetes; order Kitasatosporales; family Streptomycetaceae; genus Streptomyces; species Streptomyces sp. NPDC040432. The sequence continues at coordinate 720,950 of NZ_JBVIVP010000002.1, forward strand.
GCGCGTGGTTCAGGTCGACCAGGCGCTTCATCACGAACGGCTTGAAGAGCTCCAGCGCCATGGCCTTGGGCAGACCACACTGGTGCAGCTTCAGCTGCGGACCGACGACGATCACGGAACGCGCGGAGTAGTCCACGCGCTTGCCGAGGAGGTTCTGACGGAATCGACCCTGCTTGCCCTTCAGCATGTCGCTGAGGGACTTCAGGGGACGGTTACCGGGACCGGTCACCGGACGACCACGACGACCGTTGTCGAAGAGGGCGTCGACGGCCTCCTGGAGCATGCGCTTCTCGTTGTTCACGATGATCTCGGGGGCACCGAGGTCGAGAAGGCGCTTCAGGCGGTTGTTGCGGTTGATCACGCGGCGGTACAGGTCGTTCAGGTCGGAGGTCGCGAAGCGGCCACCGTCCAGCTGCACCATCGGACGCAGGTCCGGCGGGATCACCGGCACGCAGTCCAGAACCATGCCCTTGGGGCTGTTGCTGGTCTGCAGGAACGCGGAGACGACCTTGAGGCGCTTGAGCGCACGGGTCTTCTTCTGGCCCTTGCCGGTACGGATGATCTCGCGGAGGCGCTCGGCCTCCTCCTCCAGGTCGAAGGACTCCAGGCGCTTCTGCAGCGCCGCGGCACCCATCGATCCGTCGAAGTACGTACCGAAGCGGTCGCGCAGCTCGCGGTAGAGCAGCTCGTCGCCCTCAAGGTCCTGGACCTTGAGGTTCTTGAAGCGGTTCCACACCTCGTCGAGGCGGTCGATCTCGCGCTGGGCGCGGTCACGGAGCTGCTTCATCTCGCGCTCGGCGCCTTCGCGCACCTTGCGGCGCACGTCGGCCTTGGCGCCCTCGGCCTCAAGCTCGGCCAGGTCGGTCTCAAGCTTCTTGGCGCGGCCTTCGAGGTCCGAGTCGCGACGGTTCTCGATCTGCTGGCGCTCGACGGAGACGTGGGCCTCCAGCGACGGGAGGTCGCGGGTGCGGCGCTCGTCGTCCACGAACGTGATCATGTACGCGGCGAAGTAGATGACCTTCTCAAGGTCCTTCGGCGCGAGGTCCAGCAGGTATCCGAGGCGCGACGGGACGCCCTTGAAGTACCAGATGTGGGTGACGGGAGCGGCAAGCTCGATGTGGCCCATCCGCTCACGACGCACCTTGGCGCGCGTGACCTCGACGCCACAGCGCTCACAGATGATGCCCTTGAAGCGGACACGCTTGTACTTGCCGCAGTAGCACTCCCAGTCCCGGGTCGGACCGAAGATCTTCTCGCAGAAGAGTCCGTCCTTCTCGGGCTTGAGCGTGCGGTAGTTGATGGTCTCCGGCTTCTTGACCTCGCCGTGGGACCAGGTTCGGATGTCGTCCGCGGTGGCAAGGCCGATCCGCAGCTCGTCGAAGAAGTTGACGTCGAGCACTGTGCGTCAATCCCTCTTTCGGGGTCGAGTCTCAATCATGGTCTGAACGGTCCCGGGGATGACGGGGGGCTCTTGAGCGAGCCCCCCGTCAGGCCCGTCAGACCTCTTCGACGCTGCTCGGCTCACGCCGGGACAGGTCGATACCGAGCTCCTCCGCCGCGCGGAAGACGTCCTCGTCGGTGTCGCGCATCTCGATGGACATGCCGTCCGAGGACAGCACCTCCACGTTGAGGCAGAGCGACTGCATTTCCTTGATGAGCACCTTGAAGGACTCGGGAATGCCCGGCTCGGGGATGTTCTCGCCCTTGACGATGGCCTCGTAGACCTTCACGCGGCCGGTGACGTCATCGGACTTGATGGTCAGCAGCTCCTGGAGGGCGTAAGCGGCGCCATAAGCCTCAAGCGCCCACACCTCCATCTCACCGAAGCGCTGGCCACCGAACTGCGCCTTACCACCCAGCGGCTGCTGCGTGATCATCGAGTACGGACCGGTCGACCGCGCGTGGAGCTTGTCGTCGACCAGGTGGTGGAGCTTGAGGATGTACATGTACCCGATGGAGATCGGGTCCGGGAACGGCTCGCCGGAGCGGCCGTCGAACAGACGCGCCTTGCCGGACGGCAGGACCAGGCGGTCACCGTCGCGGTTCGGGATGGTGTGCTCGAACAGGCCCGTGAGCTCGTCCTCGCGGGCACCGTCGAACACCGGGGTGGCGACGTTGGTGCCGGGCTCGACGCGGTCGGCGCCGATGACCTTGAGGCGCTCGGCCCACTCCTCGCCGAGACCGGAGACGTCCCAGCCGCGGCTGGCGAGCCAGCCGAGGTGGATCTCCAGGACCTGGCCCGGGTTCATTCGGGACGGGACACCCAGCGGGTTCAGGATGATGTCGACCGGCGTGCCGTCCTCAAGGAAGGGCATGTCCTCGATCGGAAGGATCTTGGAGATGACACCCTTGTTGCCGTGACGGCCGGCGAGCTTGTCACCATCGGTGATCTTGCGCTTCTGGGCGACGTAGACGCGGACCAGCTGGTTCACGCCCGGAGGAAGCTCGTCGCCCTCCTCGCGGTCGAAGACGCGGACACCGATGACCTTGCCGATCTCACCGTGAGGAACCTTGAGCGAGGTGTCGCGCACCTCGCGGGCCTTCTCACCGAAGATCGCGCGGAGCAGACGCTCCTCGGGGGTCAGCTCGGTCTCACCCTTGGGCGTGACCTTGCCGACCAGGATGTCGCCGGCGACGACGTCCGCACCGATGCGGATGATGCCGCGCTCGTCGAGGTCGGCGAGGACCTCCTCGGAGACGTTCGGGATGTCCCGGGTGATCTCCTCGGGGCCCAGCTTGGTGTCACGGGCGTCGACCTCGTGCTCCTCGATGTGGATCGAGGAGAGGACGTCGTCCTGCACGAGGCGCTGCGACAGGATGATCGCGTCCTCGTAGTTGTGACCTTCCCAGGGCATGAACGCCACGAGCAGGTTCTTGCCGAGGGCCATTTCGCCCTCTTCGGTCGCGGGACCGTCGGCGAGGACCTGGGACTCGATGATCCGGTCACCCTCGTTGACGATGACCTTCTGGTTGACCGAGGTGCCCTGGTTCGAGCGGGAGAACTTGGCGACGCGGTACGTGGTGTACGTGCCGTCGTCGTTGGCGACGGTGATGTAGTCGGCCGAGACCTCCTGGACGACACCGTCCTTCTCCGCGCGGATCGAGTCACCGGCGTCGACCGCACAGCGGTACTCCATGCCGGTGCCGACGAGCGGCGCTTCCGCCTTGATGAGCGGAACGGCCTGGCGCATCATGTTCGCGCCCATGAGGGCACGGTTGGCGTCGTCGTGCTCCAGGAAGGGGATCATCGCGGTCGCGACGGACACCATCTGGCGCGGGGAGACGTCCATGTAGTCGACGTCGTCGCCGGCGATGTAGTCGATCTCGCCGCCACGACGACGAACCAGCACGCGGTTCTCGGTGAAGCGCATCTCGTCGTTCAGGCCGGCGTTGGCCTGGGCGATGACGAAGCGGTCTTCCTCGTCGGCCGTCAGGTAGTCGACGTCGTCGGTGACGACACCCTCGATGACCTTGCGGTACGGGGTCTCGACGAAACCGAACGCGTTGACGCGACCGTAGGACGCGAGCGAGCCGATCAGACCGATGTTCGGGCCTTCGGGGGTCTCGATCGGGCACATGCGGCCGTAGTGCGACGGGTGGACGTCTCGGACCTCGAAGCCGGCCCGCTCACGGGACAGACCACCGGGGCCCAGCGCCGACAGACGGCGCTTGTGGGTCAGGCCCGACAGCGGGTTGTTCTGGTCCATGAACTGCGACAGCTGGCTGGTGCCGAAGAACTCCTTGATGGAGGCGACGACCGGCCGGATGTTGATCAGGGTCTGCGGCGTGATCGCCTCGACGTCCTGGGTCGTCATCCGCTCGCGGACGACGCGCTCCATACGAGCCAGACCCGTGCGGACCTGGTTCTGGATGAGCTCGCCGACGTTGCGCAGACGACGGTTGCCGAAGTGGTCGATGTCGTCGGTCTCGACGACGATCGAACGGCCGGACTCGCCGGTCGTCTCGGTCTCACCGGCGTGCAGCTTGACCAGGTACTTGATCGTCGCGATCACGTCGTCGGTGGTGAGCACACCGGCGTCGAGCGGCTCGTCGGCGCCGAGCTTCTTGTTCACCTTGTAGCGGCCGACCTTCGCGAGGTCGTAGCGCTTCGGGTTGAAGTAGAGGTTCTCAAGCAGCGTCTGAGCGGCCTCGCGGGTCGGCGGTTCGCCCGGGCGCAGCTTGCGGTAGATGTCGAGCAGTGCGTCGTCCTGGCCCTGGGTGTGGTCCTTCTCCAGGGTGGCGCGCATGGACTCGTACTCGCCGAACTCTTCGAGGATCTGCTCGGTGGTCCAGCCGAGAGCCTTGAGGAGGACGGTGACGGACTGCTTGCGCTTGCGGTCGATGCGGACACCGACCATGTCGCGCTTGTCGACCTCCATCTCCAGCCAGGCACCCCGGGAAGGGATGATCTTGGCGGAGAAGATGTCCTTGTCGGACGTCTTGTCGATGGAGGAGTCGAAGTAGACACCGGGGGAACGGACGAGCTGCGACACGACGACACGCTCGGTGCCGTTGATGACGAAGGTGCCCTTGTTGGTCATGAGCGGGAAGTCGCCCATGAAGACCGTCTGAGACTTGATCTCTCCGGTCTCGTTGTTCGTGAACTCGGCGGTGACGAACAGCGGAGCCGCGTACGTGAAGTCGCGCTCCTTGCACTCGTCGACAGAGTTCTTCGCCGGCTCGAAACGGTGGTCGCGGAAGGTCAGCGACATCGACCCGGAGAAGTCCTCGATCGGCGAGATCTCCTCGAAGATCTCTTCCAGACCGGACTTGGTGGGGACGTCCTGTCCACTCTCAAGCGCCGACTCGACGCGAGACTTCCAGGCGGCGTTGCCGAGCAGCCAGTCAAAGCTCTCGGTCTGCAGCGCCAGGAGGTTCGGAACCTCAAGAGGCTCCTTGATCTTTGCAAAGGAGATGCGCAGCGGGGCGGTGCTGGCACCGTTGTTCGTATTGGTCGAGGCGTTGCGCGAGGCGGCCAAGAGGGGGTCCTTCCGAGGGCTCGGACTCACTACGCGCGTACCGGTCCCAGCCGACACGGAAGACGGACGTTCTCGATCCGGCAGAAAAGACCAGGTCGGAGACGATCAATCAGTGTGCTCAAGCGTGGGCATGCCCCTGGCGACGGGCAGGGGGCAGCTAACAGGCAGCGCAAAGGGTCAGTGTAGCCACTCGGCTCACTGATGTCCAGACCAGGTTTCCGGAAACCGGCAACAGGCCTTCCCCATGTCGTTTGAACTACCCCTGCCAACGCTCGGCATCGCACACAGAGCGCGTATCAGTACTGCCCTCTTCGTAACCGATCCATGCCTGGTATCTCGAATCCCCACCGGGCGGAGTCGGCGACGGGACTGAGAATTGCGCGCCGCCGGCCGTTCGTCAAGGCCCCGTGCTCCGAGCGGATCATCTTCGGACCCTGCTCCGGGGCAACGATGATCACCCTACTCCCCAACGAGACCAGGGCAAGTCAGGCACTGCGGGTACGCCAAAGGGCGACCACCCTTACGGGTGATCGCCCTTGGAAGAGGCTCCGGAGAGCCTCAGAGGTGTTACTTGACCTCGACAGCCGCGCCGGCAGCCTTGAGGGACTCGGCGGCCTTGTCAGCGGCCTCCTTGGCGACCTTCTCAAGGACGGGCTTCGGGGCGCCGTCAACGAGGTCCTTGGCTTCCTTCAGACCCAGGGAGGTCAGCTCGCGCACGACCTTGATGACCTGGATCTTCTTGTCGCCGGCACCGGTGAGGATGACGTCGAACTCGTCCTGCTCCTCGACCTGGGCAGCGGCGTCGCCGCCACCCTGGCCCGGGGCGGCAACGGCGACGGCCGCGGCGGCGGTGACGTCGAACTTCTCCTCGAACGCCTTAACGAACTCGGAGAGCTCGATGAGGGTGAGCTCCTCGAACTGGGCGAGGAGTTCGTCCTGGGTGAGCTTCGCCATGATGGGCGATCCTTCCACTAAATCGGCAGGTGCCGGATGTATATAGAGGCGGGCGTAACGGCCCGCTACGACCCACGCACTAGGCGGCGTGGATCAGTGCGCGAGCCGAATTACTCGGCACCGCCCTGCTCGGCGAGCTTGACGCGAAGCGCTTCCGCGGTGCGGACGAACTTCGACGGCAGCGCCTGGAAGAGCGAGGCAGCCTGGGACTGCTTGCCCTTGAACGCGCCGGCCAGCTTGCTGAGCAGAACCTCGCGGGACTCAAGGTCCGCAAGCTTCTTGATCTCATCGGCGGTGAGCGCCTTACCATCAAGGACACCCGCCTTGATGATGAGGTTGGGGTTTTCCTTGGCGAAGTCACGCAGGCTCTTCGCCGACTCCACCGGGTCACCGGTGATGAAGGCGACCGCGGTCGGACCAGCGAAGTGCTCGTCCAGCGCGGTGATCCCGGCCTGGTTGGCCGCAATCTTGGTCAGCGTGTTCTTCACCACGGCGTACTGGGCGTTCTCACCGAGCGAACGACGCAGCGTCTTGAGCTGCGCGACGGTGAGACCCCGGTACTCGGTCAGCACGGCGGCGTTCGAGCTCTGGAACTGGTCCGTGAGCTCGGCTACCGCGGCAGCCTTGTCGGGCCTTGCCATAGAGCGTCGGCCTCCTTCCGGGTGATGAGGACCGCTCAGAAGGGGCTGAACAAAACGAAACGCCCCGGCGCATGCGCACGGGGCGTAAGCTCGACCGAATCACTCCGGGAGCTTCTCCACGAACACCTGCGCAGGACGTCCGCACTCAGCGGATCCTTCGGTCGCCAGACTCTTTCGAGCAGGGCAACGACCAGCGGTCTTTGGCTTCTGGTGAAGCGTACGTGAAGCGGTCCAGTCGAGGCAAATCGCCTCAGGAACGCTGGGGGCCGCCCGGTCGGTCAAGGGTCCGGGCAGCCCTGTTCACGCGCTCCCCCGTCATCGGGACGGGCACCTCGGTGCCGGTGACGGCACTCAGGCGGTGCCGCCCGTGTCGCCCTTCATCATCTCCGCGAGGTCCATGACCTGGTCGGCCGGCGGCGCGGTGATCTCGACGGGCTTGTTCACGTCGTGGAACTTGACCGTGACGTCCATCGGGCCCTCGGTGCCCTGGCCGCGGGTGCGGAACTGCTTGGTCTGGTCGGACCCGTCGATCCAGATGTCCATCGTCAGTTCCTTGATGCCCTGGGCCTCCAGCATCTTCAGGTTCTTCTCCTGGCGGGCCTTGGCCTCGGGCGTGGTGGCCGCGCTCGTGTCCCTCAGCCGGTCCACGCCGATGGTGCCCGTCAGGTGGGTGGTCTTCTGGCCGTCGATGGTCTCCTCGCCGACGGTCTTCAGGTCCTGGGACAGGCTCAGGTCGTTGGCCTTGTCGCCCGGGTTCTCGCCCTGCTGGCTGCCGCCCAGGGCGTCCAGCTTCTTGGCCTGCTCCGGAGCCATCGACTTCAGGTCGAACTTCATCCACTTGCCCTCGCTGCCCAGGTAGAGGGCGCCGTCGAGGAGGCGGATGCCGACGTCCTGTCCGGGCGTCTCGGGCGAGGCCATCGTCATGGACATCGCGACGTCGGGCTTGAGGCGCATGGAGGCCTCACCGGAGATCGTGTTGCCCGCGGCGGTGCCGGACATGCTGTACCGCAGCGACGTGATCTCCGCGGACTTCTTCTTCGTCTTCTCCAGGAACGCGGCCGGCGCCATCGCGGGCGTCACCGGGGCCGACGTGGAGGCTGCCGGCGCGGCGGCGCCGTCCTTCTTCTCGCCCTTGCCGTCCTGGCACGCCGTGGCCCCGCCCACGAGCAGTACGGCGGCCAGCGCGGCGCCGATGGTCTTCCTGCGGTATGCAGACATGAAGGTCCCCACCCCTTGTGTGATCGTCATTTGGTTTCGACTTTACGTTCCCGTCACGTACGAACGCGCGGCCATTACGGGTTCCGGGCCCTTCCGTGACGGGGAACACGCGGAACGGGCCCCCCACCGCCCGTGAAGGGTGGTGGGGGGCCCGCTCGGTGGTGCAGGGGAGCCGTCAGGCTCGGCCCGATCAAACAGCGGCCGGGTCTTCCTCGACGAGGAGGTTCCGGGTGCGGTTCGAGTCCAGGGCGATGCCGGGACCCATGGTGGTGCTCAGGGCGGCCTTCTTGATGTAGCGGCCCTTCGCGGCGGACGGCTTCAGACGGATGATCTCGTCCAGGGCCGCCGCGTAGTTCTCGACCAGCTGCTCATCGGAGAAGGAGACCTTGCCGATGATGAAGTGCAGGTTCGAGTGCTTGTCGACGCGGAACTCGATCTTGCCACCCTTGATCTCGGTGACAGCCTTGGCGACGTCCATCGTGACGGTGCCGGTCTTCGGGTTCGGCATGAGGCCACGGGGACCGAGCACGCGGCCGAGGCGGCCGACCTTGCCCATGAGGTCCGGCGTGGCGACAACGGCGTCGAACTCGTTGAGGCGGTTGCCCTTGGCGATCTCGTTGATCAGCTCGTCATCGCCGACGATGTCGGCGCCGGCGGCTTCCGCGGCCGCTGCACGGTCACCGGTCGCGAAGACCAGGACCCGGGCGGTCTTGCCGGTGCCGTGCGGGAGGTTCACGGTGCCACGGACCATCTGGTCGGCCTTGCGCGGGTCGACACCCAGGCGGAAGGCGACCTCGACGGTGCTGTCGAACTTGGTCGCGGAGGTCTCCTTGGCGAGACGGACGGCTTCGAGCGGGGCGTAGAACTTGTCCCGGTCGACCTTGGCGTCCGCAGCGCGGAGAGTCTTGCTGCGCTTCACTTCTGCTCCTGTGTAGTGACTTCAGGCGTGGAGTCGTGGTGCGGACCAGCGCTTGGCCCTACCACTGTCGTGCTGGGTGGCTGAATCAGCCTTCGACCGTGATGCCCATCGAACGCGCGGTGCCGGCGATGATCTTCTCGGCGGCGTCGATGTCGTTCGCGTTGAGGTCGGGCATCTTGATCGTGGCGATCTCGCGGACCTGGTCACGCGTGAGCTTCGCGACCTTGGTCTTGTGCGGCTCGCCGGAGCCCTTCTCCACGCCCGCGCTCTTCAGGATGAGGCGCGCGGCCGGCGGAGTCTTGGTGATGAAGGTGAAGGAACGGTCGTCGTAGACCGTGATCTCCACCGGCACGACCATGCCACGCTGCGACTCGGTCGCGGCGTTGTAGGCCTTGCAGAACTCCATGATGTTGACGCCGTGCTGACCGAGCGCGGGGCCGACCGGCGGAGCCGGGTTGGCCGCACCGGCCTTGATCTGGAGCTTGATAAGCCCCGTGATCTTCTTCTTCTTGGGAGGCATTGCTCTCTCCGGGTCCTAGTGAGAGTTTTCAGCCGCCAACCGGTCATCCGGATGGAGGCATACCGCACCACGATAACGGGTACAGGTGCGGGGCTAAAAACCGAGCAGGTCAGACCCCCCTTCACGGGGCGATCTGACCTGCTTCGGAAGCGTCGTTCAGAAGGTCCGGATCAGCGGATCCGGGTCAGTTCTTCTGGATCTGGTCGAAGCTCAGCTCGACCGGGGTCTCACGGCCGAAGATCTCGACGAGGCCCTTGACCTTCTTCGAGTCCGGGTTGATCTCGTTGATCGTCGCCTGCAGCGTCGCGAACGGGCCGTCGGTGACGGTGACCGAGTCGCCGACCTCGAAGTCCAGGACCTCGATGGTGCGCTTGACGGCGGGAGCCGGCAGGCCCGCGGCCTCGGCGGCGGCCTTGTCGGCCTTCTCCTTCGCCTCCGGCGCGAGCATCTTGACGATCTCGTCCAGGGTCAGCGGGTACGGGTCGTAGGCGTTGCCCACGAAGCCGGTGACACCGGGAGTGTTGCGGACGACGCCCCAGGACTCGTTCGTCAGATCCATGCGGACGAGAACGTAACCGGGCAGCTTGTTCTGCCGGACGTTCTTGCGCTCGCCGTTCTTGATCTGGACGATCTCTTCCTCGGGCACCTCGGCCTGGTAGATGAACTCCTCGACGTTCAGCGAGACGGCACGCTGTTCGAGGTTCGCCTTCACGCGCTTCTCGTAGCCCGCGTAGGTGTGGATCACGTACCACTCGCCGGGCAGCAGACGGAGCTCGTCGCGCAGGGCCTGGGTGGGGTCGACGGGCTCGGCGGGCTCGACCTCGGCGGCCTCCTCGGCCTCCTCGTCGTCGCTCTCGTCCGCGGCTTCGACGTCGCCCTCGGCGGTGTCGTCGTCGGCATCGTCGGTGTCGTCGGATTCGTCCGCGTCTTCGACCTCGGCGTCGACCTCATCCTCGACGTGCAGCGCGGCCTCTTCGGCGGCGGTGCCCGCGTCGGCGTCGGCGAGCTCGGCCTCGTCGGGGTCCACAGCGTCGGCAGCCTCGACGATGTCGAGCTGGTCCTCAACGGACTCGACGGACTCGACGGACTCGTCGCTCACGTTCAGGTTCGGGTCAGACACGGTGGCTGCTTCTTCCTGGATACAAAAGGTGGTGGAACATGCGAAAACGGGCGGCACCCATCAAGGCGCCGCCCTCCGCGGGGATCAGCCGAAGACGAACTTGATGGCTTCCTGGAACCCATAGTCAATCACGGTCACCAGACCGATCATGATGACGACGAAGACAATCACCACGGAGGTGTACGTCGTGAGTTGGTTACGGGTGGGCCAAACGACCTTGCGGAGTTCCGCGACGATCTGACGGTAGAAGAGCGCGAGCCGGCCGAGAGGGCCCTTCTTGCCGCGCTTACCGCCCTTGCGGGACTTCTTCTCGCGAGTGTCGTCCTCGGCGTCAGGCATGTCGATGGAGCCCAGGGCGTCCGTCACGTCTCTCACCTGAATCCGGGTCGTGGCCGTAGCCGCGCCCGGTTGCGCCGCACGGCGTTGCATCGAAGTACGTACCTGCGCACACATCCGAGAAGGAGTGTGGAGCAGGGCCGGAGGGACTCGAACCCCCAACCGCTGGTTTTGGAGACCAGTGCTCTACCAATTGAGCTACGACCCTTTGCGTTCCCCAACCTACCGCATCCGAGCGAGTGCACGGAGTGCTCACGTTCCGGGCGGTTGATGAGGACCAACGACAGGTGAGTGTACGTGGTCCGGGCCCTGACGTCGAACAGAAGGGCTCCGAACCTGCTCCGTCCGGTACCTGAAACGGTGTGCGGGCCTTCTGGGCCGTCTGGGACGATTGGCCGCATGACCTCTGCAACGCCTTCCTCCGAGCGCCGGGTGTCCGCCCGTATCGGCGCCATTTCCGAGTCCGCCACCCTCGCCGTCGACGCCAAGGCCAAGGCCCTCAAGGCCGCCGGGCGCCCGGTGATCGGCTTCGGCGCGGGCGAGCCCGACTTCCCGACCCCCGACTACATCGTCGAGGCGGCGGTCGAGGCCTGCCGCAACCCGAAGTACCACCGCTACACGCCGGCCGGCGGTCTCCCCGAGCTGAAGGCCGCCATCGCCGCGAAGACGCTGCGCGACTCCGGCTACGAGGTGGACGCGTCCCAGGTACTGGTGACCAACGGCGGCAAGCAGGCGATCTACGAGGCGTTCGCGGCCATCCTCGACCCGGGCGACGAGGTCATCGTCCCGGCGCCGTACTGGACCACCTACCCGGAGTCGATCCGCCTCGCGGGCGGCGTTCCGGTCGAGGTCGTCGCCGACGAGACCACCGGGTACCGGGTCTCCGTCGAGCAGCTGGAGGCCGCGCGCACCGAGCGCACGAAGGTCGTCCTCTTCGTCTCCCCGTCCAACCCGACGGGCGCCGTCTACAGCGAGGCCGACGCCGAGGCCATCGGCCGCTGGGCCGCCGACAAGGGCCTGTGGGTCCTGACGGACGAGATCTACGAGCACCTGGTCTACGGCGACGCCAAGTTCGTCTCGCTCCCGGCGATCGTCCCCGAGCTCGCCGACAAGTGCATCATCGTCAACGGCGTCGCCAAGACGTACGCGATGACCGGCTGGCGCGTGGGCTGGATCATCGGCCCGAAGGACGTGGTGAAGGCCGCGACGAACCTCCAGTCGCACGCCACCTCCAACGTCTCCAACGTGGCCCAGGTCGCGGCGCTCGCCGCCGTCTCCGGCAACCTGGACGCCGTCCACGAGATGCGCACCGCCTTCGACCGCCGCCGCCAGACCATCGTGCGGATGCTGAACGAGATCGACGGCGTCTTCTGCCCGACGCCCGAGGGCGCGTTCTACGCGTACCCGTCGGTCAAGGAGCTGCTGGGCAAGGAGATCCGCGGCAAGCGCCCGCAGACCTCCGCCGAGCTCGCCTCGCTGATCCTGGACGAGGCCGAGGTCGCGGTCGTCCCGGGCGAGGCCTTCGGCACCCCCGGCTACCTGCGCCTCTCGTACGCCCTGGGCGACCAGGACCTGGTCGAGGGCGTGTCCCGGCTGCAGAAGCTCCTCGGCGAGGCCAAGGCCTGATCGTCGGTGCGCGGCGGGCGGCGCCACCCCGGCGGGGTGGCGCCGCTCCGTCGTTTCCGCGCCCGGCCGCCGCGCCGCGGCCCGTCCCAGGGCGCCGGCGGCTCATATTTACGTTCGGGCAAGGTCCCGTTCAGGGAAAGCGGCTGCCGATCGGGTGACGAGTACGGCAGGATCACCTGATGGAGCACGTACGCGATCTCACGCTTCTGCCGAAAGCACACCTCCACCTGCACTTCACCGGGTCGATGCGCCCCTCGACGCTGCTGGAGCTGGCCGACAAGTACGGCGTTCGCCTGCCCGAGGCCCTGACCAGCGGCGAACCGCCCAAACTACGGGCCACGGACGAACGCGGCTGGTTCCGCTTCCAGCGGCTCTACGACACCGCCCGGTCCTGCCTGCGCGAGCCCGACGACATCCGACGGCTGGTCCGCGAGGCCGCCGAGGAGGACGTCCGGGACGGCAGTGGCTGGCTGGAGATCCAGGTCGACCCCACCTCCTACGCCCCTCTGCTGGGCGGCATGATCCCGGCGGTCGAGATCATCCTGGACGCCGTCGACGCCGCCTCCCGGGAGACCGGCCTCGGCATGCGCGTCGTCATCGCCGCCAACCGCATGAAGCACCCCCTCGACGCCCGCACCCTGGCCCGCCTCGCCGTCCGGTACGCCGACCGCGGCATCGTCGGGTTCGGGCTCTCCAACGACGAACGCCGCGGCATGGCCCGGGACTTCGACCGGGCCTTCGCCATCGCCCGCGAGGGCGGCCTGCTCGCGGCCCCGCACGGCGGCGAGCTGAGCGGGCCCTCCTCCGTCCGGGACTGCCTCGACGACCTGCACGCCGCCCGCATCGGGCACGGCGTCCGGGCCGCCGAGGATCCCCGGCTGCTCAAGCGGCTGGCCGACCGCCGGATCACCTGCGAGGTCTGTCCCGCGTCCAATGTCGCCCTCGGCGTGTACCAGCGGCCGGAGGACGTGCCGCTGCGCACCCTCTTCGAGGCCGGCGTGCCGATGGCATTGGGCGCGGACGACCCGCTGCTGTTCGGTTCGCGGCTCGCGGCCCAGTACGAGATCGCCCGCCGCCACCACGGCTTCACGGACGCGGAGCTGGCCGAGCTGGCCCGGCAGTCGGTGCGCGGTTCGGCCGCGCCGGACGAGGTCCAGGCCAAGCTGCTGGACGGGATCGACCACTGGCTCAGCGGGTGAGCCGCAGGTCCCCCTCGTAGCAGTCGGCCCGTACCCGGTGGCCGCCGGGGAACCCGATCTCCAGGTGGGTGCGGCCCTGTTCGGGCAGCGCGAACTCGGCGACCGAGGCGATCGTCCGCCCGACGTGGGGCAGGAACGGGTGGTCACCGAGGTCCTCACCGACCTCGATGCGGCCCCACTCGCCCAGGTCGTAGGGCTCGTGCGGGGTCGCGGACTCGACGATGAGGCACTGGTCGGAACCGGTGGTGATCCGCGTGGAGTCGCCGACGCTGTCGATCAGCCACACGTCGAGCGGTGCCTCGGAGCGTTCGCCCTCGCAGACGTGCCAGGACGCGACGACCCGGCTGATCTCGCGGCCCACCAGACGCGTGGGGTCCGTGCCGGCCCCGTGCTGGGGGCAGTTCATGTCAGATGCGGACGCCGACCGTCACCGGCTCGTTGACGAGCGTGACGCCGAAGGCCTCGTGGACGCCCGCGACGACCTCGCGGGCCAGCGCGAGGAGGTCCTCGGTGGTGGCCTCGCCGCGGTTGGTCAGGGCCAGGGTGTGCTTGGTGGAGATCCTGGCGGGGCCGGTGCCGTAGCCCTTGGTGAAGCCGGCCTTGTCGATCAGCCAGGCCGCGCTGGTCTTCGTACGTCCTTCGCCGGCCGGGTAGGCGGGCGGCGCCGTGTCGGGGCCGAGCCGGTCCTGGGCGCGGGTGAGGAACGCGGCGTACGCCTCGTCGGTCAGGATCGGGTTGTGGAAGAAGGAGCCCGCCGACCAGGTGTCGTGGTCGGTGGGGTCGAGGACCATGCCCTTGCCCGCGCGCAGGCGCAGCACCGTCTCGCGGGCGGTTGCGGCCGGGACCCGGTCGCCGGCGCCGACACCGAGGGCGCGGGCCGTTTCCGGGTACTTGATCGGGGCGGAGAGGCCGCCCGCGTCCTCCAGGGCGAAGCGCACGCGCAGGACGACGTAGCGGTCGGGCTGGTCCTTGAAGGTGCTGTTGCGGTAGCGGAAGTCGCACTCGGCGGCGGTCAGGGTGACCGTTTCGCCGCCGGCGCGGTCGTAGGCGACGACCTCGGTGATGGTGTCGCAGACCTCCTGGCCGTACGCACCGACGTTCTGGATCGGGGTCGCGCCGGCCGATCCGGGAATTCCGGCGAGGCACTCGATGCCCGCGAGTCCGGCGTCGACGGTGCGGGCGACGGCGTCGCTCCAGTTCTCGCCCGCGGCGAGCTCCAGGCGGGTGCCGTCGAGGACGAACCCGGTCGTCGCGATGCGCAGGGCGGTGCCGTCGAAGCCCTGGTCACCGATGACCAGGTTGCTGCCGCCGCCGATGACCAGCAGCGGAGTGCCGGTGGCGTCCGCGGCACGGACGGCGGCGACGACCTCGGCGTCGGTGGTCGCGGTCACCAGCCGGGCCGCGGGGCCGCCGAGGCGGAAGGTGGTCAACGGGGCGAGGGGGGCGTCGTGGAGTTCCTGCACGAGCACAAGAGTACGGTCCGTGCCCCTCGCATCCCGGCGGGGCACTCAGTGGGCCCGCTTCCGCTCGGCCAGACGGCGCTCGGCCTCGTCCCAACCGATGGGGAGTTCCGAGGCCCGCACGCTCCAGAAGGTGAACTCGGCCTCCTTCGTGAAGGCGGCCGCGGCGCGGGAGCTGGAACGGTGCGGCTCACTGCCCGCGAAGCGGTACAGGGCGTCCCGGTCCTCCCAGGCGGACAGGGTGAGGAAGGTCCGGCGCAGGACCCGGGCCCGGAGGGCGACTCCGTGCGCGCCGGGAGCCTTGCGGATCTGCGCGATGATCCCGGGCGCCTTGAGGAAGAACCTGAGGGAGCCGAGGAGGGTGACGGTCTCGAAGCGGGAGGCCATGACGTAAACCTCGGCGTCGGGGGCGGGGCGGACCGGCGTGGACCAGGGGATGTCGGGCATGACGGGTGCTCCTTCGCAATGCGTCGTCGTACGGAGTACGGAGGTACGGAACTTCGCGTGCGGGCGGTGCTGCGCTCCTCACGGCCGGGCCCGACCTCGGGCCCGGCCGGCGAGCGGTGCCGGTGGGGTGCGGAACCGGTGTGTCGGTGCGTTCAGCCGGCGACGGGCACCTTCCGGGCCTCGGCGGTCGGCCGGGACCCGGTGCGGGTCGAGCGGCCCCGGCGCGGGACGAGCAGCGCGAACCCGGCGGCGACGGCGACGGCCACGGCCCCGATCCACAGCGCGGGGACGGTCCCGTCGGTGAAGGCCTGCGGGGTCTCGTAGCCGCCCTGGGCGGAGAAGACGGAGGCGAGGACGGCCACACCGAGGGCGCCGCCGACCTCGCGGAGGGCGGTGTTGGTCCCGGAGGCCTTGCCCTGGTCGGCGGGGCGCACCGTGGACATGAGCACGTTGGCGGCCGGGGCGAAGTAGAGGGCCATGCCGATGCCGCTGAGGATCAGCGGCGGGAGCTGGGCGGCGTAGGAGACGTCCGCGCTCAGGATCACCGCGAACCAGCCGAGCCCGATGGCCTGGAACGCCAGCCCGGCGGCGACGACGGGTCGGCCGCCGATCCGGTCGGAGAGGATCCCGGCGAGCGGGGCCACGATCATCGGCATGCCGGTCCAGGGGAGCATGCGCAGTCCGGCTTCGGTGGGCGAGTAGCCGACGACCCCTTGGAGGAACTGGCTGAGCAGGAAGATCGAGCCGAACATGCCGAGGAACATGAGCAGGCCGGCGACGTTGATCCCGAGGAACCCGCGGTCCCGGAAGAGCCGCATGGGGAGGACGGGGTTGGCGGCGCGCAGGCCGTGGCGGACGAAGGCGGCGAGGAGCGCGCCACCGGCGATGAGGGCGGTGAGGACGGGGCCGCTGGTCCAGCCGTGGGCGTTGGCGTTGACCAGTCCGTAGACGATCCCGAAGAGGCCGCCGCTGATCAGCAGGGTGCCGGGGACGTCGAGCCGGGCGTCCGGCGCGGTGGACTCGGCGAGGCGCAGGCGGGCGAGGGGGATCAGGGCGAGGCCGATCGGCACGTTCAGCCAGAAGATCCACTGCCAGGAGATGTGCTCGGTGAGGGTGCCGCCGATGAGGGGGCCGCTGGCCACGGCGAGACCGGTCACGGCCCCGTAGATCCCGAGGGCCATGCCCCTGCGGGCGGCCGGGACGGCGACGGTGAGCAGCGTGAGGGTGAGCGGCATCATGATCGCCGCTCCGACGCCCTGGACGGCGCGGGCGGCGATGAGCGCGTCGATGCCGGGCGAGAGCGCGGCAGCGGCGGAGGAGGCCGTGAATATCCCGAGCCCGATGATGAAGAGCCGCCGCCGGCCGAACCGGTCCCCGAGGGCGGAGCCGAACATGAGCAGGACGGCGAAGGTCAGCGTGTAGGCGTTCACCGTCCACTCCAGGTCCTCCAGCTTCCCGCCGAGGTCGGAGCGGATCGCGGGGAGGGCGGTGGTGACGACGAGGTTGTCGAGGGCGGCCATGAAGCTGGCGGCGCCGGTGATGACGAGGGCCCAGACGGCGGCCGCCCCGAGGGCGGGCGCCTTGGTGTCGGGCGATTGCGTACCGGGCGACTCGGCGCCGGGTGACTGGGCGGCTGGTTGGGCGCTCATGGTGTTTCCCCCTGGTTGCTGCGTTGCGTGGGCAGTGGTGCAGGTAGTGACTGATTACTAACTTTTGCGGCCAGACCGCATCCGCCGGCGGGGCGGAGTCGGGTGGCGGAGTTTGAGGGTGGGGATCGGTGGGTGTGCGGTCGGGTGCGGGCTCAGGCCTGCGGGGGCTCGGGGGTGCCGGTGCGGCCGTCGGGACCCGATGGGCCTGCGGGGCCCGAAGGGCTGTCCGCGTCCGAAGGGCTGTCCGCGTCCGAGGGACTTCCGGGGCCGGAGAGGCGGCACCCCTCCCATACGCGGTGCCCGGGCGGGAACCCGAGGGCCGCGAGGGTGTTGATCAGCATTCCGTAGGCCATGAAGGAAGCCGCCTCCCCGCTGTCCCCGCCGAGGGGCAGCCGGACGGTGTCCCAGAGATCCATCCATCCGGCGCGCACCAACTCGCCGAACTCCCGCTCCCCGGCGGCTTCGGCGGCCGCCACGGTCACGTACACCTGGAGCTGCATCTGCAGTTTGTCGGGCTGCTCGGCGATCAACGCCAGGTAGGCCGCCCCCATGGCATCCAGGGCCTCTTCACCGCTGAGCCCCTCGGCGGCTCCCTCGAAGACCAGCCTGATCTCCTCCATGCACCGGGTGGTGGCGGCGAGGAACATGGCCTGCTTGTTGGGAAAGAGCCGGAACAGGTACGGCTGCGAGACACCGACGCGCTTGGCGATCGCCTCGGTGGACGTCCCGTAGTAGCCGCCGCGCGCGAACTCGCACATGGCCGCCCGCACGACGCTCTCGCGCCGCTCTTCCGCACTCATCCTTGCCATGTCCTTAAGTTAGTGCTCAATCACTAACTTGGTCAAGGGGGTGGCGCCGGGACTCACTGTTCCGTCGGGTGCAGCCGGGGCCGGGGACGGGCGGGGTGTCCGCCCGTCCCACCGGGCTCAGGCGAGTTGGACCACCGCGCGGGACATACCGAGGACCTTCTGGCCCGCGCTCATCGCCGTCAGGTCGACCCGGACACGGTTGTCGTCCAGCTTGACGGCCACCTTCGCGGTGACCTCGATCAGTGCGCCCTCGTCGTCGTTCGGAACCACGACCGGCTTGGTGAAGCGGACTCCGTACTCGATCACCGCGCCGGGGTCGCCCGTCCAGTCGGTCACCACCCGGATCGCCTCGGCCATGGTGAACATCCCGTGGGCGATCACGTCCGGGAGTCCGACCTCCTTGGCGAACTTCTCGTTCCAGTGGATCGGGTTGAAGTCCCCGGAGGCCCCGGCGTAGCGGACGAGGGTCGCGCGCGAGACGGGGAAGGACGCCGCCGGCAGTTCGGTGCCGACCTCGACGTCCGCGTACTGGATTCGGGCAGTCATCTCAGGCCTCCTCGGGGGCGCGGGACACGAGCTTGGTCCATGCCGTCACCACGTGCTCGCCGGAGGCGTCGTGGACCTCGCCGCGGATGTCGATGATGTCGTTGCCGGCCATCGACTTCACGGCCTCGATCGTCGAGGTCACGGAGAGCCGGTCGCCCGCGCGCACGGGACGGACGTAGGAGAACTTCTGGTCCCCGTGCACGACGCGGCTGTAGTCGAGACCCAGCTGGGGGTCCTCGACGACCTGCCCCGCCGCCGCGAACGTGATGGCGAACACAAAGGTCGGGGGTGCGATCACGTCGGGGTGACCGAACGCCTTGGCCGCTTCCGGGTCGGTGTAGACGGGATTCTCATCACCCACCGCGACCGCGAATTCGCGGATCTTCTCCCGGCCGACCTCGTACGGCTCGGTGGGCGGGTAGGTCCGCCCGACGAAGGTCTGGTCGAGGGCCATGGCTCACTACCTCCTGTGAAAGGACACGGATCGTGGATCCGTGCGGAAACGACACAAGGCCGCCCCCTGTGACGGGGACGACCTCATGACGGTGCCTGTATTCGAGACTTCGCCAGGATCAGCGGGTCTCGCGGTGCGCGGTGTGCGAGTTGCAACGCGGGCAGTGCTTCTTCATCTCCATGCGGTCCGGGTTGTTACGCCGGTTCTTCTTGGTGATGTAGTTCCGCTCCTTGCACTCCACGCAGGCCAGCGTGATCTTCGGGCGGACGTCGGTGGCAGCCACGTGAGTGCTCCTTGACGGACTATGGGACGGATGAACGCATAAAAGAGTAGCCGATCGGGAGACCGACCCCGCAATCGGCTACTAGTTGTAGCGGCGACCGGACTTGAACCGGTGACACAGCGATTATGAGCCGCTTGCTCTACCGACTGAGCTACGCCGCTTTGATGAGATCCGCTCCCCACCCGAGGGTGGGGAACCTCTCTCACCAGAGCCCCAATGCGGAATCGAACCGCAGACCTTCTCCTTACCATGGAGACGCTCTACCGACTGAGCTATTGGGGCGAGCGATGAAGACATTACACGGTTGCCCGCCGATCGCCCAAATCCTTTGCGGCGACTGGGCTCGGGGCGAGGGCGGTCGGGATTTTCGATCACCTCGCGGGCGGGCATCCGGCAGTTTTCAGGCCGATTGTGCGGGAGGTCACATCGAGAGGCGCAGCTCTCGCCGCCCCGGATGCTCACGCACGCGTCGCGCGCCCTCGGCGACCACGCGCGCTCACCCACCGCTGCCCGCTCCCCCGCCCCACCCCGCGCCGGCGCGGCCCGGGGCGCCGGGGCGCGCGGGGGCACCACACCGGTACGACTATTGCGCTCTTCCGCGAAGCGGGCAGTCGGGCGCCCTAGGCTCTGACCACGCTGCGTGATCTTGGGCCGCGGGCTGTGGCCACGGCGCAGGAACCGCCCGAGCCCCCGCAGGAGCGCGATGTCCGACAGCCAGCCGCAGCAGCCCTCCCACTCCTCGCGGAATCCGGCGGACGGCCCTTCCCGCGCCCCCGCCGGCGGGGGCGCCCCGGAGGTCGGCGGTCTCCTCCTCGCCGGGGCGCGGCTCACCGACGGTCGGACCGTCGACGTCCGGCTCGGCGGCGGACGCATCCAGGCCGTCGGGACGGCGGGCAGTCTGACCGTCCCGACCCTGTCCCGGGTCGACCTGCGCGGCTACCTGCTGCTCCCCGCCCCCGCCGAACCGCACGCGCACGGGGACACCGCCCTGACCGCCGACGGGGACGGACCCGTCTCGTACGGGCCGGACGAGGTGCAGCGCCGGGCCACGGAGGCGGCCCTGCTCCAGCTGGGTCATGGTGCGACCGCCGTCCGCTCCCACGTGCGGATCGGCGACGTGCACGGGCTCGGCCCCATGGAGGCCGTCCTCCAGGCGCGCCGGTCCTTGCGGGGGCTGGCCGACCTGACGGCCGTGGCCGTGCCGCGGCTGCTGACGGGGGCTGCCGGCGCGGACGGGTTGGCCATGCTGCGGGACGCCGTCAAGATGGGCGCCGCCGTGATCGGGGGGTGCCCGGATCTGGATCCCGATCCGACGGGCTTCGTCGAAGCGGTCCTGGAGCTGGCCGCGGAGCACGGTTGCCCCGTGGACCTGCACACGGACGGTGACGACCCGGGGCGCCTCGCCCGGCTCGCGGCGATGGCCGGCGGGCTGCGCCCCGGGGTGAGCATCGGCCCCTGCGGGGGCCTGTCGCGGCTCCCGCTGGACGTGGCCTCGCGCGCCGCCGATCAGCTCGCGGCGGCGGGGGTGCGGGTGACCTGCCTGCCCCAGGGCGACTGTGCGGCCCTGGAGCGGCGCGGCCTGCGGACCGCTCCCGTACGTCTGCTGCGGGCGGCCGGGGTGCGGGTGACGGCGGGGAGCGGGGCGCTGCGGGACGCCGGGAACCCGGTCGGGCGCGGGGATCCGCTCGAAGCCGCGTACCTGCTGGCCTCCCAGGGCGGGCTGCGTGCGGCGGAGGCCTACGAGACCGTCAGTGGTGCGGCCCGGGAGGCGATGGGGCTGCCCGAGGTGCGGGTGGAGGCCGGCTTCCCGGCGGAGCTGCTCGCCGTGCGCGGGGACAGGATCGCCGGGGTGCTGTCGTTGGCGTACAGCCGGATCGTGATCCACCGGGGGCGGGTCGTAGCCCGTACGAGTGCCGTACGGGAGTACTGCGACTCGGCGGTCGCGGTGGCCCTGGACCTGCCCAGGCAGGGGCGCACGGAGGCGGGTCCCTGAGGCGTCCGACGGGCGTTCGCGGGCGCCCGCGCCCGGCTCGACGTACGGTCGGGACATGCGCATCGTCATCGCGGGTGGACACGGTCGGATCGCGCTGCGGCTGGAGCGTCTGCTCGCCGCGCGCGGGTACGAGGTCGCGGGCATCATCCGCGACCCGGCGCAGGGCGACGACCTCAGGCGGGTCGGCGCCGAACCGGTGCTGTGCGATCTGGAGTCGGCGTCCGTCGAGCACGTCGCGGGTGTCCTGCAGGGCGCGGACGTCGCCGTGTTCGCCGCCGGTGCCGGTCCGGGCAGTGGGGCGGAGCGCAAGGAGACCGTGGACCGGGGCGCGGCGACGTTGTTCGCCGACGCGGCCGAACGGGCGCGCGTACGACGCTTCCTGATGGTGTCTTCGATGGGTGCGGACCCGCGGCACGGGGGTGACGAGGTCTTCGACGTCTACCTGCGGGCGAAGGGCGAGGCCGACGCGTACGTGCGCACCCGGCTGGGTCTGGAGTGGACGGTCCTGCGGCCGGGTTCGCTGACCGACGAGGCGGGGACGGGCGAGGTCCGCCTGGAGGCGGACACGGGTCGTGGGTCCGTCCCGCGCGACGACGTCGCGGCGGTGCTCGCCGAGCTGGTGGAGACGCCGGCGACGGCGGGCCTGACCCTGGAGTTGGTCGCGGGCTCCACCCCGGTGTCGGTGGCCGTCAAGAACATGGCGGGCACCTGATCGGGAGCGTGCCCGGCCCGCCGCCGAGTGCGCGTCAGAAGTCGGCGTCGAGCTTGTCGTCCGAGCGGCCGACGGAGTCCTGCTGGAACTGCTTCTCGTAGGCCTGCCGGATGCGTTCGACGCGTACCGTGCGCTCCTCGGCCTCCTTCTCGGGGTAGAGCAGGATGACTTCGTAGGAGGTCTCGCGGACGGTCGTGCCGTCCGGGTCGCGCCACTGGCCGCGGCCGTCCTGGAGGGTGAGCCCCTCGGGGAAGGCCGGGGTGATGTCGTGGTCCACGAACCGGAGGAACTCCGCCTCGCCCACGGGCTCCCGGCCGTCGGGGCGCTGTGTGCCGAAGTACAGCCGGGTCTCCCGGTACGGCTCTCCGACCGGGGTGTGCAGTGCGGCTCCGACCAGGGCGGGGATGCCGGCGCCGAGCAGGGCGAGCAGGACGCCGCCCCCGACCTTTCCGCGTGTGTCCGTTGTCCATGTCACGGCCGGTGAACGACCGGCCGCCCCCATCGGTGCGGCGGAGGCGCCCGATAGGGTCACCCGGATGTCGACCGCAGGGGGTGGTCGCGTGAGGTACCGGGGTTGGGCATGGGCGACGGCGATTGGAACGTCGGTGCGGCCGAGGGCGGCCGGTTGGCGGCCCGGTGGTGGAAGTGGGCGCTGTCCGCTCCGGACGACCGGAGTCCGGTGAGCGATACGACGGGGGCGTACGCCGACTGGCGGCAGCCCGAGGACCTCTGGTTCCTGGCGGGGACGTACGGCGGCAGGGTGGTGCGGCGCTGCACCGTTCCGGCGGGCCGTCGGTTGTTCTTCCCGGTCCTGAACACGCAGCGTCCGGCGATCCCGCTGGTCACCAAGGCGTGGCGGATGGAAGTGACCCGGGCGTCGGCGGCGGTGAACAGCTTCCCGCTGGAGGTCCGCGAGTTCACGTCCGGGACGTTCCGGTCCATGGGGATACCGCGGGTCGCGTGGGGCCTGTGGTGCGCGCTCGAACCGCTTCCGGCGGGTCAGTTCGTGTTGGAGATCGAGGCCTCGGCGACGAACGGCTTCTGGGTGGACACCACCTACCACCTGACGGTGGCGCCTTCCTCCTGAGCTCACCGGGGGTACCCGCGGGAGCATCCCCGTGGGCGTTCGGCGGGGCCCTGCCCGGTGCGAGGTGTACGAAGAAACCCCCGCCCACCGCATTTCTACGGATGGACGAGGGTTTCACTCGCGTGGCGGCGCCAGGGTTCGAACCTGGGTAGGCTGAGCCGGCAGATTTACAGTCTGCTCCCTTTGGCCACTCGGGCACACCGCCATGATCGCTGCCGTCTTTCCGCCTTGCGGCGGCGCTCCGTGGCAACGACGTAAACAATACCCGATGTGCGGGGGTGGTCCGCCACCGGATTGATCAGCCCCCCACCTGGGCGCGATGGCTAGGCTTTGCCGAGCGGACCGGGGATGTCCGGCCGCGCCCTTCGGGGCCGTCACTACCGACTTCAAGGAGCCACAGCACATGGCCGACTCCAGTTTCGACATCGTCTCGAAGGTCGAGCGGCAGGAGGTCGACAACGCCCTCAACCAGTCCGCCAAGGAGCTCTCGCAGCGCTACGACTTCAAGGGCACGGGCGCCACGATCGCCTGGTCCGGCGAGAAGATCCTGATGGAGGCGAACTCCGAGGAGCGCGTCAAGGCCGTCCTGGACGTCTTCGAGACCAAGCTGGTCAAGCGCGGGATCTCGCTGAAGGCGTTGGACGCCGGCGAGCCGCAGCTGTCCGGCAAGGAGTACAAGATCTTCGCGACGATCGAGGAAGGCATCTCCCAGGAGAACGCCAAGAAGGTCGCGAAGATCATCCGTGACGAGGGCCCCAAGGGCGTCAAGGCCCAGGTCCAGGGCGAGGAACTGCGCGTCAGCTCCAAGAGCCGTGACGACCTCCAGGCCATTCAGGCGCTGCTCAAGGGCAAGGACCTGGACTTCGCGATCCAGTTCGTGAACTACCGCTGATCGGCGGGTCCGGTGCTTCCGGGCCCGTGTGCGCAGCACTGAACGAACCCCGAGGGCACGACGGGGGTGTACGCCGGGGAGGTCGCGGTGGGCGCCCGTGTCGTGCCCTTGGTCGTCGGTGCTCGGAGGGTGGGTGCGGCGGGTGTGGGCGGCGGGTGAGCGCGGGGGTGAGCGGTGTGCGCTTCTTGGCGCCCCCTCCGTGATCACCGGGTGCGGGCCGGTGCGGGTGTCGGCTCCGGCCCTCCTCCGGGTGCCGGGCTCCTACGCGATCGCGAATGATTCGCGGGCTCTCGATTCAGCTGTCAAGGAGCGGACCGTCGTCGCGGTGGGCGGGGCGTCGCGGTGGGCGGGGCGTCCCGCCGAGCGGTGCAGGCCGGTGAGCCGCCCGCGCGTGAGCGGTGACGAGGCGTGGCGGGGGCCGTGGGTGCGCGGCGTGGGCGCGAGCCGCCGGCGCGCGGGCCGTGGGGCGCCGGCACGCGGCATACGGAGGCAGCGCGGCTCGGGGTGCGACGTCGGGGCGGGACGGGGCTCCGGGAGGCGCTCGGGAAGGTGGCGTACCGGGTGGGGGCGGGCTCCCACGGGTGCGGGGCACCCGGTGGGCCACGGGTGGGGCGAGGCCGCCCGGCATGGGGGCGGCGGGCCCGGTCCGGCGACGACGGGCACGCACAGGCGCGGTGGCCGACGGAAGCGGGTGCCGCGGAAGCGGCAGGGGGCAGCGGGCGGAGCCGGGCACGGCGCCGGCAGGGCAGGGTGGGCCGCCGGGCGCGGGCCCGGCGCGGGCTGTTTGCCGGGGGTCGGGCCGCGCGGGCAGACGTTCGTGCCGCCTGCCCGCGCGGCCGCGCGGCCGGCGGGTGACTTGCTCCAGCAACTGCTCGGGTTCGTTCATGCGTTCATGGTGACGCACGTCCCCGACATCCGTCGGGGCCTGTGGATAACCTCGGAACGCCGAGGTCAGCGCGAGGCGAAGGGGGCGTCCGTCGGGACGATCTCGCGGCCGAGCGGGAGCAGGGAGAGCGGCACCATCTTGAAGTTGGCGATGCCGAACGGGATGCCGATGATCGTGATGCACAGCGCGATGCCGGTGACGATGTGGCCGAGGGCCAGCCACCAGCCGGCCAGGATCAGCCACAGGACGTTGCCCACGCAGGAGCCGGCGCCGGAGTCACGGCGTTCGACCGTGGTGTAGCCGAACGGCCAGAGGGCGTACACGGCGATGCGGAACGCCGCTATGCCGAAGGGAATGCCGATGATCGTGATGCAGAGGATCACGCCGGCCAGGCAGTAGCCCAGGAACAGCCAGATCCCGCTGAGCACGAGCCAAATGATGTTGAGGATGGTCTTCACTGACTGCGGCCTGCCATCTGTTCGAGCCGGGCGATGCGCTCGGCCATCGGAGGGTGTGTCGAGAACATCTTGGACAGTCCTTCGCCCGGCCGGAAGGGGTTGGCGATCATCATGTGACTCGCCGTCTCGATGCGCGGTTCGGCGGGCAGCGGGAGCTGCTTGGTGCCCGCGTCGAGCTTGCGCAGGGCGCTGGCCAGGGCGAGCGGGTCGCCGGTGAGTTGGGCTCCGGAGGCGTCCGCCTCGTATTCGCGCGAGCGGCTGATGGCGAGCTGGATCACGGACGCGGCCAGCGGGCCGAGGATCATGATCAGCAGCATGCCGAGGAGCCCGGGGCCCTCGTCGTCGTTGGACCGGCCGATCGGGATCAGCCAGGCGAAGTTCACCAGGAACATGATCACGGAGGCCAGTGCGCCGGCGACCGAGGAGATCAGGATGTCCCGGTTGTAGACGTGGCTCAGCTCGTGGCCGATCACCCCGCGCAGCTCGCGTTCGTCGAGGATGCGCAGGATGCCCTCGGTGCAGCAGACCGCGGCGTTGCGCGGGTTGCGGCCGGTCGCGAAGGCGTTGGGTGCTTCGGTCGGTGAGATGTAGAGCCGTGGCATGGGTTGGCGCGCGGAGGTGGAGAGTTCGCGCACCATGCGGTACAGCTCGGGGGCCTCGAACTCGCTGACGGGCCGGGCGCGCATCGCGCGTAGAGCCAGCTTGTCGCTGTTCCAGTACGCGTAGGCGTTCGTCCCGAGGGCGACGACGACGGCCACGATCAGGCCGGTCCGCCCGAAGAGGCTTCCGATGACGATGATGAGTGCGGACAGCCCGCCGAGGAGTACGGCGGTCTTGAGCCCGTTGTGCCGGCGGTGCACGGTACGCCCTCCAAGTGGTGCGGCAGGGGGGACCCCGTCCAAGGTCTGAGGGTCTACGGTCCAGTGGACCCTCCCTTCCTGGTCAACGCCAGATGGGGCCGTACGGTTCCCGGGGCGCGGCGGGCCCGGCGCCCCGGCGGGACCGGCCGGGGGGTGCCGGCGGGCGTTGGGCCGTGCGGGTGAATGTGCTCCGACCTGCGGGTCCTGCCGCGGCCCGGTACCGCGTCCTACTGCGGGAAGAGGCTGCCCGAGGCGAACCGGAGGACGAGCTGGGGGGCTCCGGAGAGGACGACGGCGGTGGCCGCGGTGAGCACGATCGCGGCGGTGACCGGCCAGGGGACCTTCGTGGCGGCGGGCCGTCCGGCGGGGGCCTCCTCCTCGGGCGTGCGGAAGAGCAGCGCCGTCCAGCGCAGGTAGTAGTAGAGGGCGACGACGACGTTGGCGGCCATGACCACGGCGAGCCAGCCGAGCCCGGCGTCGACGGCGGACCGGAAGACGGTGACCTTCGCGAAGAGGCCGATGATGCCCGGCGGCAGGCCGGCGAGGCACAGCAGGAAGAAGGCCAGGGCGAGGGCGGCGAACGGGCGCTCGGCGTAGAGGCCGCGGTAGTCCGCGATCCGGTGGAGGGGCTTGGTGCGGGCCACGAGCGCGGCGACGGCGAAGGCTCCGAGGTTCACGGCCCCGTACATGAGGGCGTAGGCGACGGTGGAGCCGATCTGGTCGCGTTCGGAGTACGCGGCCGCGGCGATCGGGACCAGCAGGTAGCCGGCCTGGCCCACGGAGGACCAGGCGAGGAGCCGTACGGCGCTGTGGGGGCGGTCCGTGGACTGGCGCAGGGCGGCGGCGTTGCCGAGGGTCATGGTCAGCGCGGCGAGGACGGCCAGGGCGGGGCCCCAGATGTCGGAGTACGCGGGGAAGGCGATGACGGTGACGAGGATCAGGCCGGTGAAGCCGACGGCCTTGCCGATGACGGAGAGGTAGCCGGCGATGGGCAGCGGGGCGCCGACGTAGGTGTCGGGGACCCAGAAGTGGAAGGGGACGGCCGCGGTCTTGAAGGCGAAGCCGACGAGGGTCAGGGCGACGCCGACCATGGCGAGGGTGTCGAACTGCGCGGGGACGTCTTCGAGGCGGTCCGCGACCTGGTCGAGGTGGAGGGATCCGGTGGCGGCGTAGACGAAGGCGACGCCGAGGAGGGACACGGCCGTGGCGGTCACCGAGGACAGGAAGAACTTGAGGGCGGCCTCGGAGGACAGCCGGTCGCCGCGGCGCATGCCGACGAGCGCGAACGCGGGCAGCGAGGCCACTTCGAGGGCGACGATCAGCGTGGCGAGGTCGCGGGCGGCGGGCAGCAGGGCGGCGCCGGCGGCGGAGGAGAGCAGCAGGAACCAGTACTCGCCGGCGGGCATGCGGGTCTCGCGGACGGCGGTGACCGACATGAGGGCGGTGACGAGGGCGCCGGCGAGGACCAGGAACTGCACGACGAGCGCGAAGTGGTCGGCGGTGTAGGAGCAGGCGGCCGGGTCGCCGGTGAGGCAGAAGGTGGTGCGGTCGCCGGCGCGCAGGGGCAGCAGGGAGGCCGTGGCGGCGGCGAGGCCGGCGACGGAGATCCAGCCGAGGAGCGGCTTGCGTCGTTCGGGCAGGAACAGATCGGCGACGAGCACGAGCAGGGCGACGGCGGCGGGCACCACGACGGGGGTGATCGCGAGCCAGTCGACGGACTGGACGAGGCTGGGGGTGTCGGCGGCGAGGACCGTCGGGGCCGTCATGAGTTGCCTCCTGCGAGGAGCTTCTGGACGGCCGGGTCGGTGAGGCCGAGGAGGACCGCGGGCCACAGGCCCGCGAGGACGGTGAGGGCGACGAGCGGGGTCCAGGCGGCGAACTCGTGGCGTTGGACGTCCGCGACGGTGATCCCGGGTTCGGCCTTCGGGTCGCCCATGCAGACGCGCCGTACGACGATCAGCAGGTAGGCGGCGGTGAGCAGGGTGCCGAACGCTCCGACGGCCGTGTAGGTGAGGAAGGCCGGCCGGGACAGGCCCGCGGCGGGGTCGAACGACCCGAACAGGGCCAGCATCTCGCCCCAGAAACCGGCGAGGCCGGGCAGGCCGAGGGAGGCCACGGCGGCGAAGGCGAGGAGCGCGCCGAGGCGGGGGGCGCGGCCGTACAGGGCTGCGCCGGTCGCGCCGGCGAGGGTGTCGAGGTCGGCGGTGCCGTAGCGGTCCTTGAGGGCGCCGACCAGGAAGAAGAGGAGGCCGGTGATCAGGCCGTGGGCGATGTTCGCGAAGAGGGCGCCGTTGACCCCGGTCGGGGTCATGGAGGCGATCCCGAGGAGGACGAAGCCCATGTGGCCGACGGAGGAGTAGGCGATGAGGCGCTTCAGGTCGCCCTTGTTGCCCTTGCGGGCCAGCGCGAGGCAGGCGAGGGATCCGTAGACGATGCCGACGACGGCGAAGGCGCCGAGGTACGGGGCGAAGGTGTGCATGCCGTCGGGGGTGACGGGGAGCAGGATCCGGACGAAGCCGTAGGTGCCCATCTTCAGCATGACGCCCGCGAGGAGGACGGAGCCGACGGTGGGGGCGGCGGTGTGGGCGTCGGGCAGCCAGCTGTGGAGCGGCCACATGGGGGTTTTTACGGCGAGTCCGATGCCGATGGCGAGGACCGCCAGGAGCTGCGTGGTGTGCGTCAGTTCGCGGCCGTTGTCGGAGGCGAGTGCCACCATGTCGAAGGTGCCGCCGTTCAGTCCGATCAGCAGCAGACCGAGCAGCATGACGACGGATCCGAGGAGGGTGTACAGGATGAACTTCCAGGCGGCGGCCTGCCGCTGGGCGCCGCCCCAGCGGGCGATGAGGAAGTACATCGGGATGAGGACCATCTCGAAGGCGAGGAAGAAGAGCAGCAGGTCGAGGACGGCGAACGTCGCGAGCGTCCCCGATTCGAGGACGAGGAGCAGCGCGACGAAGGCCTTCGCCGAGGGGCCGTCGGGGAGCTTGTGGTAGCTGTACACCGCGCAGAGGAAGAACAGCAGCGCGGTCATCAGGAGGAGGGGGAGCGAGATGCCGTCGACGCCGAGGTGGATCCGGATGTTCAGCGCCTGGATCCAGCTGATGTCCGTCGTCGCCTGGAAACGGGACGGGGCGTCGTGGTCGAAGCCCGCGGTGAGGGCGATGGCCGCGGCGAGGATGACGCCGGTGACGGTCACGCCGTGGCGCAGGACCGCCTGTTCGGGGCTCCTGCCCTTGAGTCCGGGCGGGGCCGGCAGGAGGGCGGCGACGGCCCCGAGGAGCGGTGCGGCCACGATGAACGCCAGGAGGAACTGCATCACGGACGGGCTGATATCAATCACGGCTGACTCACGGCTCACGATCCGGCGTTGACGTTGGCGAGGACGGCGGTGGCGATCGCCAGGACCACGGCGCCGGCGAGCAGGGCGCTCAGGTAGGTCTGCACGTTGCCGGTCTGGGCGCGGCGTACGAGGCTGCCGAGCAGCCTGGTGCCGGTGCCCGCGCCACGGACGTACGTGTCCACGACCTCCCGGTCGAGGAAGCGCACCAGGCTCGCGGCGCCGCGGACGGGGCGGACGAACAGGCGGTCGTAAACGGCGTCGAGGTGAAAGCCGTCGGCGGCGTGGCGGTGCAGGGGGCCGAGGAGGGCGCGTCCGGGGTCGGGGGCGGGTCCCGCCGGGACGGCGGGGTGTTCGTGGGTGACCTCCGCGACCTCGGGGGCCTCGGCGGCGGACTCGGCGGCGGCGGTGGCCGCGGACACGGTGGCGGTGACGGCGGGGGCGTCCGTCGCGGCGGCCGCCGCGGCGGGGCCGACGGGGGCGGGTGCCGTCGCGAGGCGGGCCGTGGCGCGCTGCCAGAGGCCGAGGGTGAGGAGTACGCCGATGAGGGCGGCGCCCGTGCCGACGAGCGAGGTGGTGACGGTCGGGGTGAGCGACACGCCGCCGAACCAGTCGCCGAGGGGGCCGGCTGCGAGGCCGAGGCCGACCGTGGGAACGGCCAGCAGCCACAGCACGCCGGTCATGGCGACGGGCTCCTTGCCGTGGTCGGGTGCGGCGGCGCCCCGACCGCGGAACGCCATCAGCCACAGCCGGGTGGCGTAGCCGGCGGTGAGCAGTGCGGTCAGGACTCCGGCGACCAGCACCAGCCAGCCGGCGGAGGAGGGCGCGGACCCGGTGTGTCCGAGGGCGGCCTGCTCGGCGGCGACGAGGACGGCTTCCTTGGAGAAGAAGCCGGCGAAGGGCGGGATCGCGGCGAGCGCGAGCAGGGCGAGCGTCATCGTCCAGAACGCGTCGGGGATGCGCTTGGCGAGGCCGTCCATGCGGGACATCGCGGCGAGCGAGTTGGTGCCGGCGGCGTGGATGATCACGCCGGCGCCGAGGAAGAGGAGTGCCTTGAAGGCGCCGTGGGACAGGAGGTGGAAGACGGCGGCACCGCGGTCGGCGACGGCGAGGGCTCCGGTCATGTAGCCGAGCTGGCCGACGGTCGAGTAGGCGAGGACCCGCTTGATGTCGTCCTGGGCCAGCGCGGCGAGGGCCGAGCCGATCATGGTGACGGCCGCCATGACGGCCATGACCACCAGCGCGGCGCCGGACGCCGTGAAGACGGGCAGGAGCCGGGCGATGAAGTAGACGCCGGCGGCGACCATCGTCGCGGCGTGGATCAGCGCGGAGACCGGGGTGGGGCCGGCCATGGCATCGGGCAGCCAGGTGTGCAGCGGGAACTGCGCGGACTTGCCGGCGACTCCGGCGAGGAGGAGCAGCGCGATCAGGGTCGGGTGGTCGAGTCCGCCCGCGGCGACGGTGTCCAGGATCTTGGTGATCCGGAAGGAGCCGGCGTCGGTGGCGAGCGCGAACAGGCCGATGAGGAAGGGGACGTCGCCGAGCTTGGTGACGAGGAACGCCTTGAGGGAGGCGGAGCGTGCGGCTTCGGTCTCCCAGTAGTGGCCGACGAGGAAGTACGAGCAGATGCCCATGACCTCCCAGCCGACCAGCAGCACCATCAGGTCGCCGGAGTAGACGACGAGCAGCATCGCGGAGGTGAACAGGGAGACGAGCGCGGCGTAGGACGGGTAGCGGGGGTCCTCGCGGAGGTACGCCGTCGAGTAGAGCTGCACGCAGGTGGCGACGACGCCGACGAGGACGGCGACGAGCACGGCGAAGCCGTCGATGTGCAGGGACAGCTCGATCGGCACGGAGCCGGTCGGGGTGAGTTCGGTGGCCGTGTCGATGGTGCCGCCGGGGCCCAGGCGGACGGCGACGAGGACGGCCAGGACGGCGGCGGCCAGGGTCGGCAGTACGGCGAGCGGCCGGACGAACCCGGGGGCGGCACGGCCGAGGAGGAGTCCCGCGACCGCGCCCAGGAACGGCAGGACGGGGACGAGGACCGCGAGGGTCGTGGTGCTCACGCGGCGACCTCCGGCCGGGCGGTGGTGTCGTCGGTCCGGGCCGGTGCGTGGCCTTCCGCGGTGTCGCGGAGCCTGTCGACGTCCGAGGTGCCGCGGTTGCGGTACACCATGAGCACGATCGCGAGGCCGATGCCGATCTCGGCGGTGGCGATGGCGATCGTGAAGAGGGTGAGGGCCTGGCCGGCGTGCAGGGCGTCGCGCAGCCAGACGTCGAAGGCCACCAGGTTGAGGTTGACGGCGTTGAGCATGAGCTCGACGGACATCAGGACCAGGATGGCGTTGCGGCGCGCGAGGACTCCGTAGAGGCCGATGGCGAAGAGGAGCGAGGCCAGGACGGCGGGGTAGACGAGGTGCATCAGCGCTGCCCCTTCCGGTCGCCGGTGTCGGAGTCGGCGCCGGTGTCGTCACCGGTATCGGCGGGAGCCGTGGCCGCCGCCGCGTCGGCGGCGTCCTCGGCGGGGGTGTTCCTGCGGGAGAGCACGATGGCACCGATCAGGGCTGCGAGGAGGAGCACGGAGAGCGCCTCGAAGGGCAGCACCCAGTGCTGGAAGAGGATCTCGCCGGTCACCTCGGTGGAGCCCTGGGCGGGTCCGTCGAGGTCGATCCAGGTGGTGCGGAAGGCGTCGACGACCACCCAGACGAGTGCGGCGCCCGCGGTGACGGCGACGGCGAGCGCGACCGGACGGTTGCCGGAGTCGGCGTCCGGGGAGCGGCCGATGGGGGCCTTCGTGAGCATCAGCCCGAAGAGCAGGAGGACGACCACGGAGCCGAGGTAGATCAGGACCTGGACCCAGGCGATGAACTCGGCGGTCAGCAGCAGGTACTCGACGGCGATGCCGCCGAGCGCGACGACCAGCCAGAGGGCGGCGTGCACGAGTTGCTTGGTGGTGACCGTGATGACGGCCGCGCCGAGGGTGGCGAGGCCGACGAGGAGGAAGGCGATCTCGACGCCGGTCGGCGAGAGGAAGCCGGGGCCGGTCGTGGTGGCGGCCAGGGTGGCGGCGGGGCTCACGCGTCTCCCTCCGGGGTGGTCGGGGGTTCGGGGGCGGCCGCGGCGGCGGCCGCTGCCGCGGCTTCGGCCTTCTCCACGGCCTTGCGGGCGGCGGCGATCTCCTTGGGCTCCTCGGCGGCCGGGTCGAGCGCGGGCGGCGCCGGGACCGTCCACATCCACTCGCGGAGCTTGTCCCGCTCGTGGACGAGGTCCTGGATGTCGGTCTCCGCGTACTCGAACTCCGGCGACCAGAAGAGGGCGTCGAAGGGGCACACCTCGATGCAGATGCCGCAGTACATGCAGAGCGAGAAGTCGATGGCGAACCGGTCGAGGACGTTGCGGCTGCGTTCGCGTCCACCGGGGGTGGCGGCCGGGACCGTCTCCTTGTGGGAGTCGATGTAGATGCACCAGTCGGGGCACTCGCGGGCGCACAGCATGCAGACCGTGCAGTTCTCCTCGAACAGTCCGATGACACCGCGGCTGCGGGGCGGCAGCTCGGGCTGGACCTCGGGGTACTGGGCGGTGTGCGCACGCCTGGTCATCGTGCGCAGGGTGACGGCCAGGCCCTTGGCGAGGCCGGATCCGGGAACCGGGGACATTACTGGATCGCCACCTTCACGATGCCGGTGAGCGCGATCTGGGCGAGCGCGAGGGGGATGAGTACGGTCCAGGCGAGCTTCTGGAGCTGGTCCTCGCGCAGGCGGGGGTAGCTCACGCGGAGCCAGATCACGACGAAGGCGAGGACGGCCACCTTGAGGAGGGTCCAGACCCAGCCGAGGTCGTCGCCGCCGAAGGGGCCGTGCCAGCCGCCGAGGAAGAGGACGGTGGTGAGGGCGCAGAGCACGACGATGCCCGCGTACTCGGCGAGCAGGAACAGCGCGAAGCGCAGGCCGGTGTACTCGGTGTACGCGCCGAAGATGATCTCGGAGTCGGCGACGGGCATGTCGAAGGGCGGACGCTGGAGTTCGGCGAGGCCGGCGACGAAGAAGACGAGCGCGCCGGTGATCTGCCAGGGCAGCCACCACCACTCGAAGCCCTCGACGATGCCGGGCAGGGACACCGTCCCGGCGGCCATCGCGACGGAGGCGGCGGCGAGCAGCATGGGCAGCTCGTACGCGAGCAGCTGTGCGGCGGTGCGGAGGCCTCCGAGGAGGGAGAACTTGTTGGCGGAGGCCCAACCGGCCATGAGGGAACCGAGCACTCCGACGCCCATGACGGCGAGCGCGAAGAAGACACCGGCGTCGATGACCTGCCCGACGGCGCCCTCGCCCGGTCCCACCGGGACGGCGAGGAGGACCAGGAGGTACGGGAGCAGCGCGACGGCGGGGGCGAGCTGGAAGATCCGTCGGTCGGCGTTGGCCGGGACGATGTCCTCCTTCTGCGCGAACTTCACGCCGTCGGCGACGAGCTGCGCCCAGCCGTGGAAGCCGCCGGCGTACATGGGGCCGAGGCGACCCTGCATGTGCGCCATCACCTTGTGCTCGGCCTGCCCGACGACGAGCGGGAGCACGAGGAAGACGGCGAAGACGACGATCAGTCGCAGGGCGACGTCGAGGACGTCGTTCACGCGTCGCCTCCGGTGGTGTCGTGGTCGGGATGGCCGTTGCCCTGGCCGGGCTTCGGTTCGGGCTCGGGGTCCGGGTCCGAGCCGGGGCCCCGGCCGGGCTTCGGTTCAGCGTCGGGCTCGGGGGCCGGCTTCGGCTCGGGAGCCGGAGCGGGTTCCGAGCCCGGCGCGGGCTCGGGAGCCGGAGCGGCCTCGGGGGCCGGAGCGGCCTCGGGGGCCGGAGCGGCCTCGGGGGCCGGAGCGGGATCCGTGCCCGGCTCGGGCTCGGGCGCGCCCTTCGGCTCGGGTGCGGCGGGGGTGGGTGCGGCGCCGGTGGCGGTGGCGGGTGCCGCGGCGTCCTCGAAGGCGGGCTTCGGGTTGTGCCAGGGCGCGTCCGCGCTGCGCGGGGCGGTGCGTCGGGCTGGCTCCGCCCCCGGCGGGGCGGCCTGGCCGCTCGAACCGTCCGCGCCGGAACGGGTCCGACGCGGCGGGCGGGTCGGGGTCCCGGTGTCCGGGGCGGACGCGCCCTCGGGCGCGGAGCCGGACGGGGCTTCGGGGTCCGGCGCCGGCGCGGCATCCGCCGCCTGGCTCGCCGAACCGTCCGCCACCGAACGCGTACGACGTGCCGGCCGGACCGGGGCGTCCGACTCCGGGGACACGACGGCATCCGCCGCCTGGCTCGCCGAACCCTCCGTCACCGAACGCGTACGACGCACCGGGCGCACCGGGGCGTCCGACTCCGGGGACGCGGGGGTTGCCGGGGTTTCGGGGGGCGTGCCCTCCGCGCCCGGGCGGGGGCGTCGGGTCGGGGCGCCCTCGCGCGGGGTGCGGGTCGGGGCGCCGGCGCGGGGGGTGCGGGCCGGGCGGGCGGGGGCCGGGGGCAGTTGGCCCTTGAGGGGGCCCCAGTCGTTCGGGTCGGGGACGCCGGGCGGGAGCATCTGGCGGCGCTTGGGGGCGTCGGGGTCGTGGCCCTCGCCGGGCTCCTTGGCGCCGGGCCAGGCCTTGGCGACGCGCGCCGCGAGGACGAAGTCCTTGCGCAACGGGTGTCCCTCGAAGTTCTCGGGGAGCAGCAGCGGCACCAGGTGGGGGTGGTCGGTGAAGGTCACCCCGAACATCTCGAAGGTCTCCCGCTCGTGCCATTCGGCGCCGGCGTAGACGGCGACGGCGGAGGGCAGGGAGGGGGCGCCGTGCGGGACGGTGGTGCGCAGCAGGAGCCGGCGTACGCGGTGGTTCTCCAGGGAGACGAGGTGCGCGCAGATCCGGAAGCCGGTGCCGGGTTCGTCGACGGCGCTCAGCCAGTCGAAGTAGGTGCAGCCCAGCTTGTCGCGGGCGATTTCGAGCGAGGGGACCCAGGAGCCGACGGGGACGTCCACGGTGAGGACCTCGTACGCGAACGAGGCGACGGCCTCGGCGCCGAAGACGGCCGGGGCGGCGTCGGGCAGGGAGTCGTAGAGGTTCACGCGCCGGCTCCGGGGGTGGCGGGCGGTGGTGTGACCAGGCCGCTGGTGAGCTGGGAGACGGAGGGGCCCGCGGCATAGCGTTCCGCGAGGGACTCTCTGGCGATCTTCTCCTGGAGCTTCAGGATGCCTTGGAGGAGGGCTTCGGGGCGCGGCGGGCAGCCGGGTACGTACACGTCGACGGGGATGATCTGGTCGACGCCCTTGGTCACGGAGTACGAGTCCCAGTAGGGGCCGCCGCAGTTGGAGCAGGCGCCGAAGGAGATGACGTACTTCGGCTCCGGCATCTGCTCGTAGAGCCGCTTGACGGCCGGCGCCATCTTGTCCGTCACCGTGCCCGAGACGATCATCAGGTCGGCCTGGCGGGGGCCGGGCGCGAAGGGGATCACGCCCAGACGGATGA
Organism: Streptomyces sp. NPDC040432; assembly: GCF_055595445.1. Classification (NCBI taxonomy): domain Bacteria; kingdom Bacillati; phylum Actinomycetota; class Actinomycetes; order Kitasatosporales; family Streptomycetaceae; genus Streptomyces; species Streptomyces sp. NPDC040432. The sequence goes on from NZ_JBVIVP010000002.1 coordinate 756,795, forward strand.
AGTCGTGCCGGGCCATGGACGCGGCGATGAACTCGATGGCGCAGCAGGCGAGGCCGAAGTTGAAGACCCAGAGGCTGTAGCGGCGTCCCCAGTTGAGGACCACCTTCATCGGTTCCGGGGCGAGGCGGGAGAGGACTCCCAGGCGCTTGGGTTCCGGGAGCAGCTGGGGCTCGGCGGGGCTCGCGGCCGCTGCGGGGGCCGGTGTCACGTCCATTCGAGGACGCCCTTCTTGTACGCGTAGAGCAGGCCGACGGCCAGGAACCCGAGGAAGACGAACATCTCGACGAGGGTCGTGGCGCCGTAGCCGGCGGCGGCGAACACCGTCGCCCAGGGGAACAGGAAGATGGAGTCGACGGCGAAGATGACGTAGAGGAACGCGTAGACGTAGTAGCGGACCTGGGTGTGGGCCCAGCCCTCGCCGACGGGGTCCACGCCGCACTCGTAGGTCAGCAGCTTCTCGGGCGTCGGGACGACGGGCCGCAGCAGGCGGCCGGCGCCGAAGGCCACGGCGACGAACAGCACGCCGAGGACGGCGAGGAGCCCGACGACCGAATAGCTCCGGAAATAGTCCGCGGCGAGCACGGTCACGGTCGATACCGTTGGGTCGGGCACGTCCGTTCCTCGCTTCTCGGCCACTGTCGACGATGTTGTTGATCCGGTACGGACGGGAGTCTAGGGCCTGGGCCCCGCAGGGTGGGGTTATCCCCCGTTCACCGGCCCCTGGCCACCCCATGGCACCGGCGCCCGCGAATTGGCAGGCTGTGGCCCATGACAGTGAACGATCAAGCCTCCCCTCCCCCGGTGCGTCCGGCCTTCGACGTGGTGACGTGGAAGGAGATCGCCTACCTGTTGAGCAACCTTCCGGTGGCGCTGGTCGGCTTCGTTTACACGGTTGTCATGATTTCGACGGCGGGTGGTCTGTCGGTGACCGCGATCGGTCTGCCGCTGCTCGCATGCGTGCTCTACGGGTCACGGCAGCTCGGGAAGCTCGATCGCGCGCGGGCGCGGGGGCTGCTGGGCGTACGGGTCGACGAGCCGACGCCGCTGCCCGGTCCGAAGCGGTCGGGCGGGTTCTTCCCCTGGCTGTGGGCGGCCGTCAAGGACCCGGTGGCCTGGCGGACCGTGCTGTACGAGCTGGTCAGGCTGCCGTGGGGGGTGCTGACCTTCACCGTCGCGCTGACCGGGCTGTTCGTGCTGTGGCCCGTACTGCCGTACTTGGTGCGGGGCATGGCGAACGTGGACCGCGCGATGGTGCGGGGGTTGCTGTCACCCTCGGACGAATTGGAGCGGCGCATCGCGGCGTTGGAGTCGGGCCGGGGGGTGGTCGTGGACACGGCGGCGGCGGACCTGCGGCGCATCGAACGGGACCTGCACGACGGGGCCCAGGCGCGGTTGGTGGCGCTGGCGATGGGGTTGGGTCTGGCGAAGGAGAAGCTGCTGGAGGACCCGGAGGGGGCGGCGGCGATGGTCGACGAGGCGCACGGTGAGGTGAAGCTGGCGTTGCAGGAGCTGCGCGACCTCGCCCGGGGCATCCATCCTGCGGTGCTGACGGACCGTGGGCTGGACGCGGCGCTGTCGTCGGTGGCGTCCCGGTGCGTGGTTCCGGTGAAGGTGTCGGTGGACCTGCCGGGTCGGCCGGCGGAGGCGATCGAGGGGATCGCGTACTTCGTGGTGTCGGAGTTGCTCCAGAACGTCAGCAAGCACGCGCGGGCGCGGGGGGCGAGCGTCGAGGTGTGGCGGTCGCAGCAGCGGCTGCTGATCCGCGTGTCGGACGACGGGCGGGGCGGGGCACGGCTGTCCGGCGGCACCGGCATGGCCGGTCTCGCCGAGCGGCTGGGGGCGGTGGACGGGGTCTTCGTCCTGGACTCCCCCGAGGGCGGGGGCACGGTCGTGACGGCGGAGCTGCCGTGGCGCGACCGCGCGTAGGCGCTGCCGCGCACCGAAACCCGGACCCCCGTCCGCGCACCGCACCCGGGACCCCCGTCCACGCGCCGAGCCCCGGGGCCCCTTCCACTTCCGCGCACCGAACCCCGGCCCCCTCTTCCGCGCACCGAACCCGGGACCCCCGTCCGCACGCCGGCCGGGGGTCCCCGCCGTCCCGGGCACCCCGCTCTCCCGGGCACCCGCGCCGTCCCCGGCACCCCGCCTGCCCGAATCCGGGCGGGGAGCCCGCTGCGGATCCGGGGGCAGGGCCTCGCCCGCACCGGGCGGGGACACGGACCGCACCGGATCGGGGCGGGGTCGGGTCCGCACCACGGACCTGCCGTCGGCGGCCCCGGCGGGATCGCGTCCGCATCGGGGTCCCGGCCGGGGTGCGCGTCCGCTTCCCGGACACCCGGCGGGGCCCGCACCGGGCGGCGGGGTGGGGATAACCCCCCGGCGCGGACGCCCACCTGCCGCATGGTCGGGACCGGGACCGCGGCGGCAGGGTGGAGGCATACCGGGACACCGGGCATGACGTGAGAGGGCGGGTCGGGACATGGGCAACGGCGAGGACAGCGGTCGGGTGGCCGTCGAGGTACTGCGGGCGCCCCTGGCGGCGCGGACCTGGCGGGAGTTCGGATACCTGCTGATCGGGCTGCCGCTGAGCACCCTGTACTTCTCGCTGGCCATCACCGGCGTGAGCCTCGGGGCCGGGCTGCTGGTGACCTTCGTCGGCGTGCCGGTGCTGGCGGGCGTGCTGGCGATGTGCCGGGGGTTCGGGCAGGTGGAGCGGGCCCGGGTGCGGGGCCTGCTGCGGGTGCCGCTCGCCGACCCGGCTCCGATCCGGGCGGCCAGGAGCGGGCTGCTGCCGACCGTGGGGGCGCTGCTGAAGAGCGGTAGCGCCTGGCGGCACCTGCTGTACTCGGTGCTCCACTTCCCGTGGGCGCTGTTCGCGTTCGTCCTGTCGCTGACGCTGTGGTCGGCCGGGTGGGTCTACCTGCTGTACCCGCTGTGGTTCTGGGTGTTCCCCGCCTTCACCGACCAGCCCGGCCTCCAGGTGTTCCAGAACGACGACTACTCCTTCTACCTCGACTCGCCGCTCGCCATCGTGGTCACCAGCCTGGTCGGGCTCGTCGTCACCCTGGCCACGCCCTGGGTCATCCGCGCGCTGGCCACCGTCGACCGGGTCCTCGTCGTCGGGCTGCTGGGCCCGTCCCGCCTGGACAGCCGGGTCACGGAGCTGGAGGCCGACCGCGGGGTGGTCGTGGACACGGCGGCCGCGGACCTGCGGCGCATCGAGCGCGATCTGCACGACGGGGCCCAGGCCCGACTGGTCGCGCTGGCCATGGACCTGGGGCTGGCCAAGGAGAAGCTGACCGAGGACCCGCGGGCCGCCGCCCGCATGGTCGACGAGGCACACGGAGAGGTGAAGGTCGCCCTCCAGGAGCTGCGCGACCTCGCCCGCGGCATCCACCCCGCCGTCCTGACCGACCGCGGACTGGACGCGGCCCTGTCGTCGGTGGCCTCGCGGTGCGCGGTTCCCGTCCGGGTGGCGGTGGACCTGCCGGCCCGCCCGGCGGCCGCGATCGAGGGGATCACCTACTTCACCGTCTCCGAGCTGCTGCAGAACGTCAGCAAGCACGCACGGGCCGGTTCTGCCTCCGTCGACGTGTGGAAGTCCGGGGAGCGCCTGCTGATCCAGGTCTCGGACGACGGGCGGGGCGGGGCGGGTGTCGGCGCCGGGAGCGGGCTGGCGGGGCTGACCGAGCGGCTGGAGGCCGTGGACGGCGTCCTGGTCGTCGATTCCGCCGCCGGACACGGGACGACGGTGACGGCGGAACTTCCCTGGCGTCCCTGACCCCGGGCTCGCGACGCTGCCCGCCCCGCACGGCACGACCGCACCACCGCACCACCTGCTCAGGGCCCCGCGCGCCGCGCCGCCGGGGCCCTTCGCGTGCGCGGAAACTCCCTCCGTCTGCGGACGTGTTGGCCGGACCGGGCCGTTCCGCGCCACCGGGCTGGGATGCTTGGCCATGCCGGGCACGCCCGGTGACGGATGCGGGTGTGCGGACGACGAGTGACGATGCGGGAGCTGCTGAAACGTGGACGACAGGGTGCGGGTGGTCATCGCCGAGGATTCAGTGCTGCTGCGTGAGGGCCTGACCCGGCTGCTGACCGACCGGGGGCATGACGTCGTGGCAGGCGTCGGGGACGCGGAAGCCCTGATCAAGACGGTGGCGGAGCTGGCGGCGGAGGACGCGCTGCCGGACGTGGTGGTGGCCGACGTGCGGATGCCGCCGACGCACACCGACGAAGGTGTGCGGGCGGCCGTGCGGCTGCGCCGCGAGTACCCGGGGATCGGGGTGCTCGTGCTGTCGCAGTACGTGGAGGAGCAGTACGCCACCGAACTGCTGGCCGGTTCCACCACCGGTGTGGGCTACCTGCTGAAGGACCGGGTGGCCGAGGTGCGGGAGTTCCTGGACGCGGTGGTGCGGGTGGCTCGGGGCGGTACGGCCCTGGACCCCGAGGTCGTCGCCCAGCTGCTGGGCCGCAGCCGCAAGCAGGACGTGTTGGCCGGGTTGACCCCCCGCGAGCGCGAGGTGCTGGGGCTGATGGCGGAAGGACGGACCAATTCCGCCGTCGCGAAACAGCTGGTGGTGAGCGACGGGGCGGTGGAGAAGCACGTCAGCAATATCTTCATGAAGCTCGGGTTGTCCCCGAGTGACGGGGATCACCGGCGCGTTCTGGCGGTGCTCACCTATCTGAAATCTTGATCGACTGACACTCTGTCAGGTACGAACGGTCGAGGAAGAACGGTGGCGGTATCGGCGGGTCGCGCAGGTCGGCCGCCGATGCCGCCCCCGGGGGGTTAGGAATATCCGTGTAGAGCACGACGTCCGCTGGACACATGGTCCAGCGAGATGTTCCACGATGTGGGAAACCCAGGGTCGGACATCCCCACGGACGTAGGGTTGGCCTTGGGAACGAACGCCCAGCCTCGAAGGAGGTCCAGTTCAGTGACCAGCCAGGTCAGTAGCCCGGCCGAGCAGGCCGACGGGGCCGGAGGAGCCATCGCGGGGCAGCGCACAGCGCCCCTGACGGATGGATCCGGCAAGGAAATCCGCCGTGTCGATCGTGTGATCATCCGTTTCGCGGGTGATTCGGGTGACGGTATGCAGCTGACGGGTGACCGTTTCACTTCGGAGACGGCGTCCTTCGGTAACGACCTTTCGAC